>MTPG01000057.1 GCA_002010915.1 Desulfarculaceae bacterium JdFR-97
GGGGGGGGTTCGTGGTTTTGACCAACAGCCTCCGTCCCGTATACACCCCGGATGATTTCAAGGGGATGCGGGTCCGGACCGAGGAAAATCCAGCCCATATGGCCATCATGAACGCCATGGGCGCATCGGCTGTTCCCATGGCCTGGGGGCAGGTGGCCACTGCCTTGGCCACCAAGGCCGCCCACGCACAGTTCAACGCCCCTTCCATCATTACTTGGGCCAAGCTCTGGGAGACCCAGAAATATGTCACTTTTCTCAATCACATCTACAACACGAACACCTGGGTGGTCAGCGAGAAGTGGTTCAAGGCCCAGAAGCCCGAACATCAGCGGGCCATCATCGAAGCAGCGCGCGAAGCCATCATCTACTCCCGAGGGCTGGCGGCCCATCTCTCCGAGCTGGCCGTGGAGGAGTCCAAGAAACACGGCATGAAGTTTAACTACATCACCCCGGAGAATCTGGCTAAGTTCAAGAAACTGGCTCAGGCAGGGTATCGTAAGTGGGCCGTGGAGGACTTCGGTCTCAAGGCCGAGCTCATCGATGCCGTCCAGAACGAGGTGTCGAGGATTCATCGCGAACTGGGTGAGACCCTCACCCAACGATATGGTAAGTAGTTAATGAGGATAAGCCTGGCTGGCGGAGGCCCTGATGTCTCCTGCCTGCCGGCTTGCTCTACCGAGTGCTTCACGCTGAGATCCCCATGGATTTCCTTGCGATACTCCAGCAGCGATGGAGAGCCTTGAGCGATTGGGTGGATCGGGGCACCCAATGGGTGTGCATCCTCCTGATTCTGGTGATGACGGCCGAAGTTATCGTTGCGGTCTTCTTCCGCTACGTCCTGGACGCCCCTTTGAAGTGGGGCGAGGAATTGGCCCGACTTTTGATGGTCTGGTCTGGTCTTCTGGGTATCGGCATCGCCCTCAAGGAAGGGGAGCACATAGGGCTGGAAGTGCTCAGCGGCCGGCTGAGGGGGCGAGCTAGGGCCTGGTGCAGTCTTCTCATTCATCTCCTCATCGCCCCTTTTTTGGTTGTGCTCTTAATATGGGGAGTGAAGATCTCCCAGGCCGCTTGGGGGACCTTTCTCCCAGCCCTTCAAATCAAATGGACGTGGTCCCATTTGGCCGTGCCCGTGACCGCTGCCGTCCAACTGGTCCATCTCCTGGCTCAAATCCTGGAGGAGTTGGTGGCTCTATTCCGGGCGAGGGTGTCTGGCTAGGTGGGTTAGTTGAGAATAGCTCCTCGCTCGTTGAGGAGGGGAGGTTATTTGGCCTATCTCGTCTGTTTCGTTGGTTTCGTCTCTCTGGTCAATTTGGTCTTGATTGGGTAGGGGAGGCTTTAGCCTCCAAAGGGAGGTGGGTGAAGTCGCCCTTCTCTTGCAAAGGAAAAGGCCTTTATTTAACAGGCATTTTCATCCATCGCATGGAGGGTACCCCGCCGTAGCGGGGCATGGGGAGTTAGTGAGATTATCTCTAGGAGATCCAGGTGCTCGCCATAGGGGATAAAGACGGATGAACCTCTGGATTCTTCTTTTTCTTTTGGCGATTCTGATCCTAGGTGTCCCTTTAGGCTATCTGTTGGGGATTGTCTCTCTTGCCGGTCTTTGGGAGATGGGAGGGTGGTCTTACCTCCGGATTATCGCCACTCGATTCCACTCGGGGGTGGAGAGTTTTCTCCTGATAGCGATCCCCTTTTTCATCTTGGCTGCTGTGCTCATGAACCGATCGGGGTTGACCGACCGGTTGATCCGTTTCGTCAACTTGCTGATCGGCCATTATCCCGGAGGGCTCTCCCACGTCAACATCGGAGCCTCCATCCTCTTTGCGGGGATGACCGGCGCGGCGGTGACGGACACCGTGGCTATCGGCAACATCCTGATCCCGGCCATGAAACGTGAGGGGTATTCTGCGGACTTTTCCGCAGCAGTGACCGCGGCCTCCTCCATAGTAGGGCCCATCATCCCCCCATCCATCACCATGATCGTCTACGCCTATATCACAGGCCTTTCGGTTGGGGCTCTCTTTTCCGGGGGATTCCTGCCAGGCTTGATCATGGGTGTTCTGCTCCTGGTGGTGAGCGCCATCCTCTCCGTGCGGAGGGGGTATCCTCGAAGAGAGAAGCGGGCATCCATGGGGGAGATCCTCAAGGCGGCCAAGGATGCCTTCCTCGCCCTTATCATCCCGGTCATCATTTTGGGGTCCATCTTGACGGGCATGGCCACTGTTACGGAGTCTGCGGCCGTGGCCGTGGGGTACGCCTTCGTGGTGGGGCGCTTCGTCTTCCGGACACTCCGTTTCCGAGATCTTCTCCCCGCTGCCCTCTATACGGCCAAGCTGAGCGGGGTTATCTTCCTGCTACTGGCCACAGCCCACATCTTCGGATGGTACATCACCCGACTCGGTGTCCCCGCCAAGGTGAGCGCCTTGATCGTGGACCTCACTCACAATCCTCTGGTGATCCTGGCCATGGTCAATGTCTTCCTCCTCCTGGTGGGAATGGTCATGGACATCTTGCCCGCGGTCCTGATCCTCGCACCGGTGTTGGCCCCTGCGGTGGTGCGGATGGGGATCGACCCACTGCACTTCGCCTTGGTCATGCTGGTAAATCTGAACATCGGGATGATCACTCCTCCATACGGGATGACGCTTTTGACCTCGGCAAGAATCGCCAATTGCTCTTACGACAGCGTCATCCGGGCCGTGGTGCCCTTCTTGATGGCGGAATTGGCCGCTTTGGCCATTACGACCTATGTTCCCTGGGTGGTCCTGGCCTTACCTCGTGCCTTGGGGTTTATCTCTTAAAGGTTCCGGGGCCCCGGAGGACAAAGATCATAGGTGGACATGAAGATCTCGGATCTGGATACCCCTGTGGTCCTCATCGACCTGGATCGGATGGAGAGGAACCTGACCCGGATGCAGCGGAAGGCCGAGCGCTTTGGTGTGGTGCTTCGTCCCCACATCAAGACCCACAAGATCCCCGAGCTGGCCAAGAGACAGCTGGAGAAGGGAGCCGTGGGGATCACCGCCTCTAAGATCTCGGAGGCTCAGGTCATGGCGGATGCCGGCATCCGAGAGATCTTCATCGCCAACCAGATCGTCTCTCCCCAAAAGGTGGGCCGTCTGGTCGAGCTGGCGGGAAGGGTTCGACTGTCCGTGGGGGTGGACAGTACAGAGGGCGCACGGCTTCTCTCTGAGGCCTTCTCCTCGGNCGGGCGCACCATCGATTACCTCATCGAGATCGACACCGGCCTCAACCGCTGCGGAGTCCCCCCGGGGGAGCCGGCATTAGCCCTCTTTCGTGAGATCCACAGACTCCCTGGGATCAGGTTCCGTGGTATCTTTACCCATGCGGGGCAGGTGTATGGGGCCCTGTCCCTGGAAGAGGTGAGAGAGGTCTCCCGCCAAGAGAGCCGAGTGATGACCGAGACCGCGCGGCTCTTCGCTGATCTGGACGCGACTCCCGGTGTGGTATCCGTGGGTTCCACACCTACCATGTGGGTCTGGGAGGGCTTTGGTGAAGGGATCACGGAGATTCGTCCCGGAAACTACATCTTCAACGATGCAACCCAGGTCGCCTTAGGGGTCGCTGGCGTGGAGGACTGCGCCCTGACCGTGATGGCCACGGTGATCAGCTGTCCGGGGCCCCATAGAGCCGTCATCGATGCGGGGAGCAAGGTCTTGGGGCTGGACCGTGGAGCCCACGGGAAAGGGCTTCTCAAGGGCTTCGGCCGGCTCTTGGGAGGCAACGCCATCTTGGAGAGGCTCTCCGAGGAGCACGGCATCTTGAGACTATCCCCCGGGGATGACCTTCGGATCGGGGATAGGGTTCGGATCCTCCCCAATCATGCCTGCACGGTAATGAACCTGATGGACCGAGCCTATGGACTGATGGGGGAGGAGGTGGTGGAGGAGTTCACCATCGCGGCCCGTGGGAAGGTCCAGTAAGTAAGGATGGTTGCCTTGGGATTGTTGGGAGCTGGAGAAAACCCGTCCATTCAGCCGCACAGCCGCAGCCGAAGGAGCGGAGGGAAGCCCGGTCGGGGGAGGGGGGAGAGGATGGGGACTTAGCCAAGGGCAAGCCCCTATCCGATGTGAAACCCATAGAAGAGAGGAAGGAGGAGCGTCATGAAGAGGATCTTTTTCATACTGCTTTGTGTCATATGGGTGATGGGGTGCTTGGTGGGATCCGCATTGGCCGATCCCACTATGGACAAGATCGAGAAAACCGGGAAGATCAAGATAGGGTTCCGGGAGGGGTCCATCCCCTTCGCCTACGTCGACCCCAAGGTGGGCAAACATGTGGGGTTCTCCGTGGACATGGCCTACCTGTTGGCCGAAAACCTGAGCAAGCGCTTCGGCAAGAAGATCGAGATCGTCCCCTTCACTGTGACGCCCAAGACCCGGATCCCCATGGTGGTCAACGGGACCATCGACGTGGAGATGGGCTCCACCACCTACACGCAGAAGCGTGAGGAACAGGCTGACTTCAGTATGATCTTCTTCTTCTCGGAGACGACCTTCCTCGTGGCCAAGGACAGCGGGATCAGAAAGCTGGAGGACCTAAACGGAAAGCGGGTTGGTGCGGCCAGGGGGACCACCAACCTGAGGGCTGTGGAGAAACTGGCCAAGGAGGGCAAATTCAAGCCCAAGGCCATCGTGGTCACAGAGACCCATCCGCAGGGGATGCTGGCCCTCAAAAGCGGCAAGATCGACGCCTACTCCACGGACCGGAGCCTGCTCGAGGGCCTGCGTATGAAGGACCAGAATCCTGACAAATGGATGACCGTTCCCTTCGCCATTGCATACGAGCCTTATGCCTACATCCTCCGCGAGGGGAATTCGGACTTCCGAGACTTCGTCAACAACACCATCATCTGGGCCATCAAGACGGGCAAGTTCTTCGAGCTTTACGACAAATGGATGGGTCCCAATGGGGTGGTCCCGATTCCCATGTCCCCCGAGTACCGCAAGTACCTGGAGATGATGGTCTACCCCATCGAGGATGGGTGGTGGAAGAAGTAGCCTGAAGGGCGCAAAGTCGGCGCAGGCCGGAGGGCACTCCGGCCTGCGGCTCCACCAAGGGGAGCAGTGAATGGGTTTTGCGTACGATTTCGACTGGGGCGTCCTCTGGAGGCAGCCTTATGGGACGTGGCTCCTGCAGGGGATCTGGTTGACCCTCAAGATCGGGTTTCTGGGCTGGATCATCGCCCTCTTCATGGGGATCTTCATCGGAACTCTCCGGGTTGCACCGTGGCGATGGCCTCGACTCGTGGCCACCGCCTACACAGAGGTCTTCCGAAACATTCCATTCCTCGTCCAGCTCTTCTTCTGGTACTACGCAGGTCCCATGCTCTTCGGAGAGCATTTGGGACGGCAGATCAACCAGATCGTGGGTCTCAACTACTATGTCTCCATCTTCGCCTTGGGGCTCTATACTGCCTCGCGCGTGGCCGAGCATATGCGCGCCGGATTCGCCTCCATCCACCGGGATCAATACCAGGCGGCCCTCTCTACAGGCCTGACTCATGTTCAGATGTATCGTTACGTTATCATCCCTTATGCCCTTCGCATCATAATCCCTCCCTTGACCACTGAATTCCTGACTATCTTCAAGAACTCCTCCATAGCCATGACCATCGGGGTGGCTGAGCTTACCTTTATGAGCTACCGCATCGACTCCGAGACCTTCCACGGTCTGGAGGCCACAACGGGCGCCATGTTCATCTATCTGCTGCTGGGCCTTACTGTGGTTCGACTGATGGGGTTCATTGAGGCCCGGTTCAAGATCCCCGGGATGATCGGACGGTAAGCCATGTTTGACGCAGTGTTCCGAAACCTCCCGTTCCTCATGGGGGGATTCCTGGTCACCCTCCAGTTGACTTTCTGCGCCCTGGCCGGCGGCATCGCCCTCGGGGTCCTGGTGGGGCTGGGTCGCATCTCCCGGAAAAAGTGGATCTATTACCCGGTGACGCTCTATGTCAACTTCATCCGAAACATTCCCCTCATCCTCGTGATCTTCTGGTTCTACTTCGTGATGCCCATCCTCGCCGGGCGTGCCATGCCTCCGTTCATCTCAGCGGTGATCTCCTTTATCATCTTCGAGGCCACCTATTTCGGGGAGATCTTTCGAGCGGGCTACCAGTCCATCAGCCGAGATCTCATCCATGCGGCCTTCGCCACCGGATTGACCTATTCCCAGACCGCACGCTATATTCTGGTGCCCATCGCCTTCCGCCGGATGTTGCCGAGTCTGATCACCCAGTCCATCGTCACCTTCCAGGACACCAGCCTGGCCTTTGTGATCGGCCTTCAGGAGTTCGTGCGGCGCACCTCCATCGTGGACAACCTGGAGGTTCGTTCCATCCAGCTTTTCGGGTTCGTGGCATTGGTCTTCTTCATCTTCTGTTTCCTGGGGTCGAGAGTTGCCCGCCACTTCGAGGAAAAGGGGAGAAGGACGGGAGTGATATGATAGAGATCAAGAATGTCAGCAAATGGTACGGGGACACCCAGGTCCTCTATGACATCAACGAGGTCATCGATCGGGGACAGACCGTGGTGATCTGCGGGCCCAGCGGCTCTGGAAAGAGCACCCTGCTTCGCTGCATCAACGGCCTGGAGCCCTATCAAAAAGGGGAGATCGTGGTGGACGGGATCTCCTTGAACGACCCCAAGACGAACCTCTACAAGCTGCGGCAGAAGATCGGGATGGTCTTTCAACGCTTCGAGCTCTATCCACATATGACGGCTNTGCAGAACATCACGTTGGCCCCCATGAAGGTCTTGAAGAAGAGCCGCAAAGAGGCCGAAAGGAAGGCCATGGAGCTACTGGAGCGGGTGGGCCTCCCGGAGAAGGCCCATGCCTATCCGGCCAACCTCTCCGGGGGCCAGCAGCAGCGTGTGGCCATTGCCCGGGCACTCGCCATGGAGCCGGATTACATGCTCTTCGACGAGCCNACCTCGGCGCTCGACCCCGAGATGATCAATGAGGTCCTTGAGGTCATGATCGATTTGGCCAGGGAGGGGATGACCATGATCGTGGTCACACATGAGATGGGCTTCGCCCGGGAGGTCGCCGACGAGATCATCTTCATCGATGAGGGGAGGATCGTGGAGCGGGGTACGGACGAAGAGTTCTTCACCAACCCCAAGAGCGAACGCACCAAGGCCTTCCTGAGCCAGATCCTGGTTTGATTCGGAGCGTTGGGGAGAGTATGGAAGAGAAGGTCATCGGTATCCTGGGGGGAATGGGTCCTGAGGCGACNCTGGACTGCTTCCGGAAGATCCTCCGGTATACGCCGGCGTCGAAGGACCAGGACCACCTCCGNGTGATCATCGACTCCAACCCCAAGGTGCCCGACCGGACCGCCGCTATCATGGGGGAGGGTCCTACACCCGTGCCTGCACTGGTGGAAGGGGCCGAGGCCCTGAAGCGGGCAGGAGCCGATTTTCTGATCATTCCTTGTGTCTCGGCCCACTTCTTCCTCGAGGAGCTCGTTCAGAGGATCGACATCCCGGTTCTTTCCATCTTTGACGCCGTGGCCGAGGCCGTAGTGGCGGAGCATCCCGAGATCCGGACATTGGGGCTTCTGGCCACCACAGGGACCATCGAAGGAGGGATCTTCCAGAGGCGTCTGCGGGAGGAGGGGATCGAGACTTTGGTCTGCCGGCAGGATCACCAATGCCGAGTCATGGAGGCCATCTACGACCTGAAGAAGAGCCCCCCCGGCCGTCCGCATAAGGCCATCCGGGCCGATCTCCTGGCAGCAGCAGAGGACCTTATCGAAGCCGGGGCTCAGGGGATCGTGGCTGGATGCACGGAGATTCCCTTGGCTCTGGGGCCCAAGGACTTGGCAGTTCCCTACTTCGATGTCCTCTCCGTCTTGGCGAAGGCCGCCGTACGCAGGGCCGGGAAGGAGCCTCTGCCAGACCTACCCATTGGAGCGAAGAGCCTGGAACACGGAAAAGAGAGCATGGAGCAAAGAGACCGCCAACGGCGGAAAGAAGATGAAATAGACTCCTAACGCCCTAAACGATATTAACGATCGTGACCGCCATGCCCCGCTCCGCCTTGGCGGGACGGGGCATGGCGTTAGATGGAGGAGGAGATGGACCTTTCGCGGTTTGCTCGGAGACAATACACGGAGGGGAGGACCCCCATCCAGAGACTGGATCGGCTTACGGAGGTCCTCGGCGGTCCCAACATCTATATGAAAAGGGACGACCAGTTGGGGCTGGCTGCCGGAGGGAACAAGACGCGCAAGCTGGAGTTCGTGGTGGCTGATGCCCTGAATCAAGAGGCCGATACCCTCATCACCTGCGGTGCTGTCCAGTCCAACCACTNCCGCTTGACGTTGGCCGCGGCGGTGCGGGAGGGTCTCGGATGCTGCCTCGTCCTGGAGGAGCGCGTGCCAGGGAGCTATCGCCGCGGCGCCAGCGGAAATAACCTCCTCTATCACCTCTTGGGGGCCGAGAGGATCGAGGTGGTCCCTGGTGGGACTGACATGATGGAGGCCATGGAGCGGGTGGCGGAGGAGCTTCACGAGCAGGGAAGGCGGCCCTATATCATCCCGGGCGGGGCCTCCAACCCCCTGGGGGCATTGGGATATGCGGCCTGTGCCCAGGAGATCCTGGTGCAGGGTTTTGAGGAGGGACTGAAGATCGACCGTGTGGTCTGCGCAAGCGGAAGCGCGGGCACCCAGGCCGGGTTGGTGGCGGGCTTTTTTGCCTTGCGCAGCGGAATCCAGGTGGTGGGGATCAATGTGAGCCGCCCCAAAGAGGCCCAAGAGGAGATCGTCTACGATTTGGCATCTCGGACTCTTAAGCTCTTGGGCGTGGAGGAACCTCTTCCCAGGGATCGCGTCCTGTGTTTCGGTGACTATGTGGGGAAGGGATATTCCCTTCCCACCCCGGAGATGGTGGAGGCGGTCAAGTTCCTAGCCAGCAGGGAAGGTATCCTCCTCGATCCGGTCTACACAGGGAAGGCCATGGCGGGACTTATGGATCTGGCTCGAAAGGGCTTTTTCCAGACGAAGGAGAACGTCCTGTTCGTCCACACAGGAGGGGTCCCCGCCCTGTACGCCTATGCGGACGCTTTTCTGGAGTAGGAGCCCTTTTCCTCCTCCAGCAGCACTCTGCGGTCCTTTCCCATCGGGTCCATCGATGGGCCGTATGCCCATGAGAGAAACCCCAGCCCGACGGATTCATCATTGGGGTCAGGAAGGTTTTACCCTGGAGGGCGGGTCTCCTCTGGACCCGGCTGGCTGGCAGACCGGACACCAGTATGTGGAGCGGGCCTGATCTCCCTGCCTTCTATGCTTTACCCGGGTCCCGCAGCGAAAGCAGGGTCTTCCCGCGCGACCGTAGACCCAAAACCTGTGAGGGGAGGACGTAGGCCGAGTCCTCCGCATCCCGAAACCCAGGTTGCAGGAAAGGGCGTTGCGGGCGGTGCATATGATCCTAAGGAGCCTTTTGTCATCCATATCCTTGACCCGGTCGAAGGGATGGATCCCGCACAGGAAGAGGACCTCGGATTTGTAGACGTTTCCGATCCCTGCCATGACCTTTTGGTCCAAGAGGACCTCTCCTATCTCCATCTCCTCCCGCATCTGCAGGCGTGCCAGGGCCTCCATGGGGTCGAAGTCCGGGGAGAGGAGGTCTGGCCCGAGGTCCCGGAGGGTTGGGTGGGTCCCTGTGCTTCCAGGAGGAAGGAGCTCTATCAAAGGCGCCCCGAAGAGGACGGCTGCGACTTGGGCGGTCTCGATTACCACTCGGGCCGAATGCGGGGATTTCCTCCATGGGCTCCCTCGTCGGTAGATATGCCAGCTCCCGGTCATTCGAAGGTGGGTGTGCAGGACCGAACCCGATGAGAACCGGATGAGGAGATGTTTGCCTCGGGCGGAGACCTGCTCCACCTTCTGTCCCACCAGCCTTAGCCGTTCGGCGGCTCGGCCAACCTCGAGGATGGAGGAGAAGAACCCCGTGATCCTCCTGCCGGAAAGCACACCGTTCAGGGTGCGGGCCGTGCGCCAGGCGGTGTCTCCCTCGGGCATGGTATGATCTCTCCGAGGCAGGTCCTCTCAAAAGAGAGTGCCCTCAGATATGACCGAGGCGGGGCCTTGCGCTTCGGCGCGAGGAAGGCTCCTCGGCCCTCTCCTTGCGGATCCGGAAGCCCGGCCCCGTGGGCTGAAGGCCCACCTCAAGGAGATAGGAGGCCAGGGGTCCCTTGTTGGCGGGCGGATGGGCGTTCAAGCTCCAGCCTAATCCGGAGCGGCCCGTTCGCTGCATCCAGGAGAGCAGGGCGCAGGCCGTAGCCCGCCCTACGGCGGATCTAAAGGGCTCCTCCTCAGGGAGGAAACAGTGGAGGTCCTTTTCTTCGCGCGAGAGGTACGCGGCCAGGGATCCGTTTACGAGGACCACATGGGACCCGGGAACCCGTGCCAGGCGGATCCCCTCCATGGAGGGCCAGGGAAGGATCGTCCCGTAGGGATTGGCCGGATCTACCGCGGCCAGGACCACGGCCTCCGGCCGTTGATCCTCCACCGCCTCGGCCCTCCGGAGGGCCCGAAGACGGTCCAGGGCCGCGGGCTCGGCGAACTGGGACCCCCCCAAGCCTACCACAAAGTAGCCCCTCCGTATCCTTCCCTTTTCCTCCAAGGCGGCTAGGACGGGATAGAGGGCGGCGAATCCACCGGGAATCCCCTCCGAGGTCACCACGTCGCGGGTCACGATCCCGTATCGTGAGAGGAGTTGCTCGGCCAGGGCCGTGAGCCTCTCCGCAGCCGAGGGTTCATCTGTCCTGGGGATCAGACTCCATCGGCCCACGGCCACGGGGGGAACGGGCCTTCGCGGACGGAACGGGGCGAGCCTTCGACGCTCCCTGCGGCGGCCGGAAGGGCGGCCGAGATAGGCCCGAAGTGGGGCAAGGGAGTCGTTGGTCACCTCTCCGGCCCAGACTAACTCCCATAAAGCGTCGATAACAGCCCGCTGAAGCCCGCCTCCCACGGCTTCATAAAGCTCTGGAAAGAAGAGGGCCCCGCGCTCTCCGAGGACCTGGCGGATGGCCTCGTGGATCCTTCCAGAGGGCCTTTCTCCAGGCGGAGGTCTCAGGAGATGGAGGTCATCGGCCAGAAAGAGGGCCACCTTTCCGTCCCGCTCTCCCAGGGGAGAGAGTCCCACCCAGACCACCTCTCCCGCTGCGGTGAGGATATCCAGATCCTCGGGCCGGTATCCGGGCAGTCGGGCCGGAAGGATGTCCGACTCCAGTGCTGAGGCGGGTATCTCGGTCCCTTGAAGGCGTTCCACCACATCCAGAAGGGCGTCCGGTCCGCCTGACGGTGCCGATGGGGAGGTCCCCTCCGGGATCACACCCTGCCAGTGAAGAAATAGTCGGGCCAGGGCTTCGGGCTCGGCCGGCTCCACCTGCCTGCGTAGTCGGGCCAGGGACCTGCGGCGGAGGGAGGCCAGGACGTCGGGGTCGCACCACTCCCTTCCTCGACCTCCAGGCCGAAACTCCCCCTCGAGGATGCGCCCCGAGGCGGCCAAGCGCTGTAAGACCGCCGCCACCGAGGATTCTCCGAGCCCGTATCGACGGGCTACCTCCACGGCTCGGAACGGCCCATGGGTTCGGGCGTATCGCCTCACCAGGGAGGGCAGGGCGTCGGGGACCGGCTCCAGAAAGGCCGTGGGCAGACCCGGCGGAGGTTGGACCCCTATGGCGTCCCGGTAACGGCCAGCATCCTCGGCCGCGATGAACCGTTCCTGGCCCGCGACCCTGATGCGTATGACCCTCCGTTCCCTCTCCAGCTGCTCCACCAGGCGTTGAGCCAAGGCACTTCGTTCCCCCAATGAAGGGTTCTCGACCGACTTAGGAGCGACCCGGGATGCGATCTCCTCCAGCGTCAGGTCGCCGAGCCTTAAGAGCAGATCGTGAAGACGATCCGGGGTATGGGCCGCTCGGTCCGGATCCAGCCCTTGGAGGGTCCGCTCGAGGCTCTCCAGGACTTCCGGATCCAGAAGTTCTCGAAACTCCGCCTCGCCGAGCAGTTCTCGAAGTTGCCTCTGATCCACGGCCAGGGCGTGGGCCCGTCTCTCGGCTGGGGGGGCGTCTCCGTCGTAGATGTAGTAGGCCATGTACCCGAACATGAGAGAAGACGCGAAGGGAGACGGGCCGGTAGTGTCTACAGTGACCACTCGAATCTCTCTCCTCTGAAACCTCTCCAGCAGGTCCAACACGGCTGGGAGGTCGAAGATATCTTTGAGACATTCGCGGAAGGTCTCCAGCACGATGGGGAATGAAGGGAACTTGGATGCCACCGAGAGGAGATCGGCCGAGCGCTTTCGCTGAAGCCAGAGCGGGGTCCGGCGGCCGGGTCTTCGACGGGGAAGGAGAAGGGCGCGTGCCGCCGCCTCGCGGAAGGTGGCTGCAAAGAGGGCCGATCCCCCAAGCTCGCCGGTCAATAGTTGTTCCAACTCCTCGGGTTGGGGGATCATCTCCTGGGCCTCGGGCGGCCGATCCCGCTCCGGGAGGCGGAACACCATCCCCTCGTCGCTCCACAGGGCGTCGATCTCGGACTCTCCAGCCCTCCGAAGGCGGGCACGGATAGCGAGGGTCAGAGGGGCGAGGACCCTGCCTCCAAGGGGAGAGAGGAAACACAGCCTCCAGTCGCCCATCTCGTCGCGGAAGCGCTCGAGTACCAAGGTGCGATCGTCGGGGAGGACCCCCGTGGCTCGCCTCTGTTCCTCGAGATAATCCAACAGATTGCGGGCGGCTCGCTCGTCAAAGGCGTGACGTTGAATGAGTGTCCGGATGGCCTCTGTCNTAGGGAGGGATGTCAGCCGTCGGATGAGACGGCCGATGGCCAGGCCCAGCTCCACGGGCCGGGGAGGTCTGTCGGCCCTCCAGAAAGGCATCTTGCCCGGCTCTCCGGGGGCGGGGACCACCAGGACGCGATCGCGCGTGATCTCCAGGATCCTCCAACTGCTGGCTCCCAGGATGAAGACTTCTCCTGCCCGGCACTCGAAGACCATTTCTTCATCCAATTCCCCTACCCGGCGCCCGCCACGCTTCCGGCTGCCGGAATCCTCCGGCTCCGCCAGGAAGACCCCGTACAGGCCTCGATCGGGGATGGTCCCAGCATTGGTCACGACCACTGTTCGTGCCCCTTCCCGGGCCCGGACGGTGCCCCGCAGTCTATCCCATACCACCCGCGGACGAAGTCCCGAGAAGGCCTCCCATGGATAACGGCCGGAGAGCATCTCCAAGATCCCCTCGAACTGCCCTCTGGGAAGCCCGGCATAAGGCGCGGCCCGTCTAACCAGCGAGTAGAGTTCGTCCAGGTTCCGCTCCTCGTCCAGGACCATGGAGACGAGGTGCTGGGCCAGCACATCCAGGGGATTCTCGGGCATCCGGATAGGTTCCACCTCCCCTTCCTGCATGGCTTGTGTGATGGCGGCCATGGCCAGGAGGTCTCCCCGATGCTTGGGGAAGAGGAGGCCGCGCGGGACGGCGTCGACCCGATGGCAGGATCGTCCGATGCGCTGCACACCAGAGGCAACCGAGGACGGGGCCTCGATCTGAACGACGAGATCCACGGCACCCATGTCGATGCCCAGCTCCAGGGTGGAGGTGGCCACAAGGGCGGGAAGCCTCCCGGACTTGAGGTCATCCTCGATGAGAAGGCGCTCCTCCCGGGCGATGGAGCCGTGATGGGCGCGGACCAACTCCTCGCCCGCCTTTTCGTTCAACGCGGCCGCGAGACGTTCGGCCAGGCGTCTGGAGTTGACGAAGAGGAGTGTGGAACGATGGGATCGGATCAACTCCAGGAGCCTCTCATGGAGCCAGGGCCAGATGGATCGCCGCTGAAGGAGACTCGCTGGACCCTCCGGGATATCGCCGGATTCCGGCTCCATGGCCTCTCCCAATCGGGACATGTCCTCCACAGGGGTCTCCACCCTCAGGTCGAAGGTCTTCCGCCAGCCTGCATCCACGATAGTGACGGGCCGTGGATTCCACCGGGGCCCGGGAAGGCCGCCCCCCAAAAAGCGGGCTACCACTTCCAGGGGACGTTGAGTGGCGGAGAGGCCTATTCTCTGGATGTCGCGTCCCGCCATCTCGGCCACGCGTTCCACTGAAAGGGCCAAGTGGGCTCCGCGTTTGGTCCCCACCAGTGCATGGATCTCATCCAGGATTACCACCTCCACCGAGGCGAGGATAGAGCGGGCCCGTGAGGATAGGATCAGGAACAGGGATTCCGGGGTGGTGATCAGGATGTCTGGAGGTCTTCGGGCCATACGGGCCCTATCCCCGTGGGGCGTATCCCCGGAGCGCACGGCCAAGGTGGGAAGATGGAACGTATCCCCGCGACGGCGTGCCTGCTCGGCGATACCGGCCAACGGGGCCCGGAGGTTGCGCTGAACGTCCACGGCCAGCGCCCGAAGCGGTGAGACATAGAGGACCCGGCAGCGGGCATGCCGAGGAGGAGGGGGGGTGAACATGAGCCATTGGATAGCGGCGAGAAAGGCGGCCAGGGTCTTTCCTGATCCGGTAGGTGCGAGGAGGAGTGTAGAACGGCCCTCGAGGATCTCGGGCCAACCCAGCTCCTGCACCCGGGTGGGGCCGTCGAAGACCGATCTGAACCACTCCGAGACAGCACCATGAAAGCGTTGGAGGACATCTTCCGCCGGCCGCCGACCCATTGAACTCCCCTCATGGAGGAAAGGCTCTGCATCCGGACCCCGCTCCGGGGCGATAAAGGGTCTTCATTATTGTCCGCCCAGGGCAGTGTTTACCTCTCAGGAGGTGGAGATCCTATCCTTCTCCGGCTCAAGCCAAAACCTCCAGTGACAATAACAATCGGCCGGGTGGGGATCCGGGGGGGCGAAGAGGCATTCCACGCGGATGCGAGGGTCGATCTCCCTGGCGAAACCCTGAAACTCCCTTCGGTGCATCTCCTTGCAGTGATATTCCCCCATACCCCTTCGCAGGCGGGCCTCCTGAGGAGGGCAACGGGGAACGATAATCTCCAAGGCCTCGTCGTTTTGGCGAAACCGGTAGCCCACCAGAATGGTCCAGGGAAAGAGCCGAAGTGCCTTGAGAAATCCCTCAAGCCCCTTCTCCTGTATGTGGAATCTCTGCTTGAGATCGCGCGCTGCCATGCCAGCTGCCCGCTCCCAGACCTTCTCGTTGATCTCCTCTGCCTTGGTGCGGCCGAACTCCTCTTCCAAGAGGAGGAACCAGAAGGCATCCACAACCCGGTAGTGCCAGAGGAGGAACTCCAGATACTGACGAAGTTGTGTCTCCGATAGTTCAACCAGAATGGACTCGTCCACCATTTCCCTCGCTGAATTGGGAGAAACCCCCAAGGAGTGGCTCCCTTCTGGGCGTGTCCTGAAGGCGTGGCGAAGGGCCGAGTCCTTCGAGGAGACCTTCCTCCACAGATGGGTCCTAGCCGTCAGATCCCCTTGACCTCGTCCAGATCAAGGGTCTCGATCACATGGATCCCCTTTGCCTTCATCTCCTGGAGGGCCTGCTTGGTGGTCTCCGGAGAGACCCCGCGGCAGAGATCTTCCACCACGATCACCTTATAGCCCGCCTCAGCGGCGTCAATGGCAGTGGCCTTAACACAATAATCCGTAGCGATGCCGTAGATGATCACCTTGGAGACCCCGTTCCTTTTGAGGATCTGATCCATCTCGGTTTTGTTCCCCCCGTCGTCCTGAAAGCCCGAATAGCTGTCGAAACGGGGGTCCTGTCCCTTTTTGACCACGGCCAGAAAGAGGTTGTTATCCACAAGTATCCGCGCGTTTTCAGTCCCCTGGACGCAGTGAGGGGGCCAGAGAACCTGGTTCCTGCCTTGAATCTGGATGGCCTCGAAAGGCTTTTTGCCTGGGTGGTTGGTGTAGAAGGAGACGTGATCCGCAGGGTGCCAGTCCTGTGTGGCGAAGATGAGGCATCCTTCCCTCTTTAGGGCCTTCGTGGTCTCATCGACTTTACGCACAAAGACCTCATCCGTGCCCGGAACGGCCAGAGAACCTTTGTTTCTTGTGGTGAAATCCCCCTGGACGTCCACCACAATGACACCGATTCGACCCGAGCCGGCTGCGGCACTCTTCTGGGTGGCCAGAAGGACCATCAAAACCATAACCATGGATATCAGGACCAAGGTCTTCATGTGGGACCTCCTTATCCAAAGGGTTGAATATGAGATGGGAGAGAGGGGACCATTTCCCCTCCTCCTACCTAAGTTTGTCGGCAACCCCATTCCCTTCCATCCTATCCCAAGGCACCAAAGCGGGTCAAACGAGTAATAGACACAAGCGGGGCTCCAGACTCGGAAATGAAGAAGGGGTTTCGCTCGGCCTTTAATTGTCCTATGCTGAACCGACGCATTGCCTCCATGGGAGGGGAGATTTTTTCAAGGGGGGATCTCTTGAGCCTCTACTATGGCTGGGTCATTGTCGGCGTCTCTCTGGTCTCCATGGCATACTGGTTCGGGGTTCGAAGCTCCTTTTCGGTCTTCTATACGGCGCTGCTCGATGAGTTCCCCTGGGGACGGGCCGAGGCAGCGGGGGTGCAGTCATTGGCCCTCATCGTCTATACCATCCTGGCTCCCCTGGTGGGTGGGCTCATCGATAGATATGGCCCCCGCCGGGTAGTGGTCCCCGGGATCCTCTTGTTGGGCGGGGGACTGATCCTCTGCTCCAGTGTCCAGGACCTCTTCCAGTTTTACCTCTACTATGGGCTCTTGGTGGCCGCTGGGGTTACCTCCGTGGGTATCGTATCCTACACGGCAGTCTTGGCGCACTGGTTCGAACGGAGGAGGGGGACGGCTAACGGTATTGCAGTGTCCGGAATGGGCCTGGGGACGTTTGTCTTCGTACTTTTGTCTCAGGGGATCATCGCCAGGTGGGGATGGAGGCCGGCCTTCTTGGTGCTGGGCGGGCTGGTTCTGGCCTTGCTCCTTCCGCTAAATGCATGGCTGCTGCGGCATAAGCCCCAGCAAATGGGCCTGTTGCCTGACGGGGTGTCCCCACAACGAAGGGGCCGACACAAGGAAGGAAATGAGAGCCTCGTCCCCGATCCTATCTGGGCCGGGACGGATTGGACCCTCCGGAGGGCTGCCAAAGAGGGGAGGTTCTGGGCGCTTATGGCCTTTCCGTTCCTGGTGGTCACCGCGGTCTATATCGTCCTCGTCCATCACTTTCGGTACCTGGTGGATGCCGGGGTCGATCCCATGATAGCGGCCTATGTCCTGGCCTCGGTGGGGATCATCTCGTCCGTCTTCCGGATCCTCTGGGGGTGGCTTTCGGACCGCTTGGGCAGGGAGATGACCTACACCCTAGGCGTGGCCGCCATGTGCGCCGGAATAGGTTCCTTGATCCTGTTGGGGGTGTGGAAGGAGCAGCGCCTCCTTTACCCATTCGTGGCCCTCTTCGGGGTGGGATGGGGAGCCACCGCCCCCATGTTTATGTCAACGGCAGCGGATCTGTTCCAGGGAAGGGCCTTCGGTCTGATCTACGGTATCCTCGAAGGGGTCATAGGGGTCGGAGGGGCCTTGGGGGCATGGGTCGCTGGTTATCTCTTCGATCAGACCCGGACCTACCTCGGAGCCTTTGCCATCGGAATGCTGACCGCCGCACTCTCCTGTCTTTTTATCTGGCTGGCCGCTCCCCGCAAAGTGCGGGCCAAGGGATAGGGCCTCAGATGCGGTGGAGTCTCTGCTTATGGAAGCTTTTTAAAGGGCGGCTCAAGAGACTTTGAAGACCTTTACCCGATTCTCTTCCCGCCGGACTCCCAGGGCGAAGTCGAAGATGTCCCTTTGCAGGCAGAGGACGGGATCCTCTGGGGGGAAGTAGGATCTCTGCCCGCGCAGGAATTTCTGCGTGGTCCCGTGGAAGAGGATCTCCCTAAGGGCCTGGTGATGGTCGTATGGCGAAGCTCCCAGAAGGTGGGCGATATAGCGCGCGCACCACTCGTCCTCGGGGGCGATGATCCGAAGGCTCCAACCCATGGCCACGATGGAGACCCGAGGGGGCCTTCGCGAGAGAATGTAGCGGGCGGTGGCCCTCGCCAGGGTGTAACTGCCCACTAGGACTTCATCGGCCACCTCCAAGGCGGCGAGGGCGCCCTGGACTCCCGACGAGGTCCTCTGGACTACCCTTTTCCCCTCAAAGAAGGAGGACCCCAACCGGAGGATCTGGCTGGGAGAGTTGCCCAGGTCGAATCCCTGGATAGGTTTTCCCTCCACCTCTCCGACGAGGAGCAGATCGGGGTCCTGGTCTCTAAGCCGGAAGGCCTCCTCCGGGGTAGAGACCAAGATGTCTTCCACGATCCCCATCGCATAGAGGAGTGGAGTGCACGTGAAGGCTCGATACACGTCCACCACCACCACGAGACCCCGGGCGCAGTGGACTCCTTCGATGAGGCTATGGAGGGTTACTTCCATGGGAGTTCTCCTTAATCCCTCCAGACGGGCTTGATACCTGGATGGCGGACCCTAAAACTCNAACTATACTCCAACCAAGGCTCAAGGGGAAGACGGGATGCCTCCGAGAGGGGTGGTCCATTGGATGGACAATGCCCGGGAAATCCCCTAATGTGAGGTGTGGCCATGGGAGGGGGTTCGAATTCTGGAGCTCCGGCAGTGGAGGTGCAAAGCGCATGTGTGGATGGAGAGTCCTTCTTCCACAGCCCATCGAGGGCGAGGCCCTGAAGCTTCTCCAAGGGGCCGGATGCCTGCCCGTTGAGGCTCCCGACCCCTCGGTGGAGGCGGTTCGGCCCCTGCTTGGAGATGTAGAGGCCGTGATCCTTCGCACTGGGTTGAAGCTCACCCGGGAGCTGATCGAACATGCCGGCAAGCTCTGCATCATCGCCCGGACAGGGGGAGGCCTGGATAACGTGGACGTGAAGGCTGCCACGGAACAGGACATTGTTGTCACCTCCAACGTGGGGGTAAATACCGGCTCGGTGGTCGAGCATGCCCTGGCCCTGATGCTCGCCCTGGCCAAACATCTCTTTCTCATGGACCGATCCGTCCGTGGGGGGGACTTCTCCGTGCGATATCAAAATCTCCCCCGGGATCTGCGCGGGAAGACGCTCGGGCTTATGGGTTTCGGGAGGATCGGGTCTGCCCTAGCCGAGGTGTGTCATGGGTCGTTTGGGATGAAGATCCTGGCCCACGATCCCCTTCTTCCCTCGCATCTTCGGGAGTGCTATGCTTCTTGGGTCACCTTTGTGGACCGAAAGACCCTCTTCCAACAATCCGATGTGGTGTCCATCCACGTACCCTTGAGCGAGCAGACCCGACATTGCGTGGGGCGCGAGGAGTTGGGCTGGATGAAGAGGGATGCCATCTTAATCAATACGGCGCGCGGGGCGGTCCTGGACGAAGAGGCTCTGGTGGATGCTCTGCGTGAGGGAAGGATCGCTGGGGCTGGTCTCGATGTGTTCGAGGAGGAGCCCCTCTCTCCGGACAGTCCCCTCCTGGGTCTGGAGAACGTCATCGTCACCCCCCACTGCGCGGCCCTGACCCGCGAGTGCGTGGTCCGCATGGCCGTGGAGGCTGCTCAGTGCGTGGTGGACCTTTTTCAGGGACGCAGGCCGAGGAACGTGGCCAACCCCCAAGTCCTGAAGACCGAGCGGTGGCGACACTTGAGGGAGGATATCTGATTCGGTCCCCAAGTCCTCCTTTGGGGGCGGGACCTCGACTCCAGATGGGAAAGATGCTTAAGGCGGTCATATTCGACTTCAACGGGGTGATGGTCAAGGACCTCCACCTGCACGAGGAGGCCTATCTGTTGGCTGCCCAGGAGATGGGGCTGAGCCTGAGTCCCGAGGTGGTACATCGTTATATTTCTCTTGCTCCGGTGAAGAAACGGCGCCTCTATTTCGGAGAGATCTCGGATACCATGTGGAGCGAGATCCTGCGGCGCAAGGAGGCGCATTATTTCAGACTTGTCGAAGGGGCGGATATCCTCTCCCCTGAGGTCCGAGACATCGTACCCGAGCTTGCCGGTAGGTACCGTCTGGCCATTGTCTCCAACACCACCCGGCCCTGCTTCGAGCGGATCTTTCCTCCGGAGCTGGCCCGGTTCTTCCAGGTTACGCTATTCGCTGATGAGGTGGAGGAGCCCAAACCATCGCCTGAGCCCCTCAGGAGGGTCATGAGACGGATGGGGGTTGAAAGTGACGAGTGTTGCTATGTGGGGGACTCGGTCCTCGATGTTCAGATGGCCAAGTCGGCCGGAGTGCCCGTGGTTGGGGTGAGCACCGGCGATAACGCCCCCGATGAGTTGAGGGCCGCTGGGGCGGACGCGGTGATCGGGAGCCTCTCGGATCTACCTCACCTTTTAAAGGTCCTTTTTACATCCAAGCCGGACAAAGAGTTGCCGTGAACAGACCGTTTATCGCTTCCCTCGGTCCATGGCCTGCTCGCGTACGGGAAGATACTCGTAGAGTCCCGAAAAATAGAATTGCAGATTGCCCTTGGTCTTCCACAAATGATCGATCCATGGGGGACTCGAAGAGGTGGCGTGTGTACTGATGAATCCAGGACAGACTACCTTTCCCGTAGCATCGATAGTCTCGTCTGTCTCTCTGGGTATTTTTTGTCCACGTATAAAATGGTCAGCCCTCTCAGTGTGGCTATGGGTTGACCATGCTATTTGTGCACCAGAGCAACACCGGCTGCAGCTACACCCATTCCCACCAGGGCAAGAGGCCCGAGCCTCTCCCGAAAAAAGAGATATGCCATAAGGGCGGTAACGGGTGGCACAAGATAGAAAAGACTGACCACGCGAGCAGCTTCTCCACGCCGGATGAGCAGGAAAAGTAAAAAGACAGCACCGAGGGACAAGACGAGAGTCAGCCAAGTCAGAGCAAATACGAATTCACCGGTCCAATGGATGACCATCTGCTCAGTAAGGGGGGCAATGACCAACATTGCCAATGCAGTTGCCCCATATTGGATAGTAGTCCCGGTACGGAGGTCCATACCGCTGCAGTATTTCTTTTGGAAGAGCGTTCCTCCGGTAATTCCTAGCAAGGCGATGATTGAGTAGATGAGGCCTGTCAAATCGCCTCCATGGAAATCGAGCTTACGGTAAACTACCAGAGCTACGCCACCGATGCCGAGTAGAAAGCCAGCCCATTGTCGTAAGGTCAATTTTTCGCCAAGAAAAGGACCCGCCAAAACCGCTGTCAACAGGGGTTGGATACTGACGATCAATGCGCTGACGCCGGCTGGGACACCCCAGTACAGAGAATTGAAAACCCCGCCCAAATAGGTGGCATGAATAAGCAGACCGGCGATTGCGATGTGGAGTATCTGTCTCCAGCCCCTCGGCCAAGGCGCCTTGGTGATCAAGACGACCATCAGGAGCATGACCGTAACAATCAGAAAACGAACCAGGAGGAATGTGAAGGGCTCGCAGTACGGGAGACCGTATTTGGCCCCAATGAAGCCCGACCCCCATAGGAGGACGAACAAACCAGGCATGAGCGACGGCCATTTGTCCCCAACGGAGACCGTGGCCGAGGCAGAGGATCTGATCCAAATCATTAGACAGTTTGAGAGGGCAGTCTTTGCATCGAATGTTACTTTCCGATGGCGGTCAATNCTTCCTCCATAATNGAGAGCCCTCTTTCCAGCTGCTCGTCGGTTATGACTAGAGGGGGCAGCAGACGTATGACATTGCTGAAAGTGCCGCAAGTCAACACTACCAGTCCTCGATCCAGACAAAACCTGACCACAGCCTTGGCTTCGTCAGATGCGGGCTCCTTGCTCTGGCGGTCTTTGACCAACTCCATGGCCAGCATAGGGCCTAATCCCCTGATCTCTCCGATGATTTCGAACTCATTCTGCCAAGACTCCAAACACTCACGGATCTTCTCTCCAATGGCCTTGGCCTTATGGAGCAGCCTCTCTTTCTCGAATATCTCCATCACCGCCAGAGCGGCCTGACATGCCACCGGATTAGGGCCATACGTCCCTCCAAGTCCTTGGGGGTGGACAGAGTCCATGATCTCCTTCTTGCCCACCACAGCGCTCAGCGGCATTCCCGCTGCAAAGCTCTTGGCCATGGTTATGAGCTCGGGAGCAACACCATAGTGTTCGATGGCAAACATCTTTCCTGTTCGCCCAGTTCCGGATTGGATCTCGTCAGCTATGAAGAGGATCCCGTGGTCTCGGCAGATCTTGTGAACTTTGGTGAAATACTCCCTCGGAGGGGTGATAAAGCCGCCTTCCCCTTGGATCGGCTCAGCAATGAATGCAGCAGTCGATTCAGGAGAAACATGATTAATAAAGAATTCATTCAAATAATCAGCACATGCTACTTCGCATTCGGGGTATTTAAGGCCGAAATGACATCTATAACAATAAGCCGATGGTATATGATAAATTTCAGGCATAAATGGACCAAAACCAAATTTGTAAGGCTTTATCTTGCTGGTAAGACTTAATGTAAGCAAAGTCCTTCCGTGAAATGAGTGTTCTAGGGCTATAATTGCAGGTTTTTTAGTATAATAACGTGCAATTTTGACCGCATTTTCCACCGCTTCAGCTCCTGAGTTAACGAAGAAGGTCGATTTTGGAAAGCTCCCTGGCGCGATTGCACAAAGTTTATCAGCGAGCTTTACTGCGGATTCGTAGGGCAGGACCATGAAACACGTATGAGTGAATTTCTCTGCCTGTTCTTTGATGGCGGCCACCACTCGTGGGTGACTATGTCCAACGTTCATGACGCCTATGCCGCCAGCGAAGTCTATATATTCTCTCCCTTCAACATCTCGAATAACCGCTCCACATGCCGAATCCACGTAAACCGAAGCCAAACTAGCGTGCCCATGGGTGATGACCCGTGTGCGTAGCTCGCTAAGCATTGCTGTTTTACTTTTCATGTGCTCCCGCTCCTTTTTCTAAACTTTTAACTCTTATCCATATAATTGCATGTAAGGTTTGTCTACATCTCATAAGTTTACAAAGTTTTCTAAAGTTATACGCTCATAATATTTTTCCATTAATGGGCGATATTTCTCCATGGTATCGTGGTTAAGGTAGGTGGGCGGCTCAACATCATCAGGTATGAGAGAGCTGTACCTGGCCCCAGACAGCCTTTCTGCCAATTCTTTTTTCGCCTTATCTATGATATGTATCTGCGTTAACAGTTCCAATGCAGATATCGCCAGCACTTTGGCCGCCACTACCATTGCTTTTTTACCTATNGAGCTCCTCGCAAAGGCAGCGATTTGCCAATTATGCCAACCGATTCCAACTGGTCCCACTGCCACCCATGTCATTGCAAAAGGAGCGAACCAGCTGTACTCCGAGTTGTCGCTGACAGCCGAAGCTCCTCCACCGAAATCCATTATCTCCTCGGATAGGCCGATCTCTTCCACTCCCAAGTCCCTCTGGACCCTTCTGGCCATCTCATGTTCATCTTCATCGAATTTTGGAGGACCCACTTCCAGTAGGTTTTTATGCAGGACAGCGGCCAGTGTCCGGTTGGGGATCTTCTCGTGAGTGGCTGTGATGAACTCCATCCTCCATGAAGTCTCTGTGGCAATGCTGGCTGCCTCAGCACATCGGTGAAGTCGATGGATTATCTTCTCCATCTCCTTTGAAGTGGTGATTCTGCCCACCACCCACACAGTGGAACGATCGGGCACTACGTTCGGATATTCGGGTCCGACATCCGAGAAAGTGTAGTTGATGGTATTTGCTGCATCCGGATGACCCGGGGTGATGTGTTCCCTCAGCAGTTCGATGGCGTGTCCCATTAGTAGTGCAGCGTCGAAGGCGCTTCGTCCCTCCCATGGGGCGTTTCCATGGGCAGTACGACCCATAAAGTGGTATTTGATGTTGAAGTAGGCATTGCAAGTGTCGTAATTGGCGCCGTTGTATACCCAAGGATGCCAGTCCAAGATGATATCGATTCCTTCAAAGAGCCCCGCTTTGGCCATATAGGGTTTCCCAATGCAGAGTTCTTCAGCAGGAGCTCCAAGTATGACTACCTTTCCAGGGTGGTTGTTCCTGGTGAGCCACTGCTTGACTGCCGTGGCCCCGAGAATAGAGCCCACTCCAAGGAGGTTGTGGCCGCATCCGTGTCCAGGAGCTCCTTCCACAAGAGGGTCTTTCCTCGTCACGGTGGGATGCTGGGAAAGGCCGGGCAAGGCGTCGTATTCGCAATTGAAGGCCATGACCGGTCCATCATTCGTCCCCCAGCTTGCTATAAATGCGGTGGGCAACCCGGCTACGCCGCTCTCGACGTTGAAACCGAGCTTCTCCAGGAGCCGAACCAGCAAGCCTGCTGAGAGCCGTTCTTCGCAGCCCAGCTCAGCAAAGGACCAGATCGCATCCGATACCGGGAAGAATGCAGCACAGTGCTTGTCTATCCATTCAATGACTTCCGTTTTCTGTTTGGCCACATCGACCATGACCGATACCTCGACTCGAGCGGGTCTATTGGATCTCAAAGTTCATATAGATCTGGACGCCGATGTTCCAGCACCGAGCGCTCCTTTCTCATCTCGCGCAGGTAGTCCAGATCCAGCTCCGCTTTTATTATGCACTCCTGGTTGGGGGCCCTGGCTATTTCAACACCCCATGGGTCTACGACCACACTGCGCCCGAAGTATATGAAGGGCTTCCTGATGCCGATTTGGTTGACGGCCACAACGTAGACCATATTGTGTAGGGCTGCTGCCCTGGTGAGTATCTGCCAGTGGTCCTCTCCCGGGGAGGCTCCGGCCACTGGAAACGCTGCGGGACAAAAGATGAGGTCCGCGCCCTTCAGAACCAGGCTCCTCAGCAGCTCCGGAAACCGGATGTCATAGCAGATTATCAATCCGATTCGGCAGTATTCGGTGTCAGCCACTACCAGCCGGTCTCCGGGGGCCACGAACCACGATTCTTTGAAATCAGGGGTGTCGAAGAGGTGTATTTTGTTGTAATGAGCTATCAGGTTTCCATTCGGGTCGAACAGGAGGCTGCTGTTGAAGTACCTTCCGCCCTCTCTCAGAATGTAGCTGCCCGATACNATATAGGCTTTCAGCTTTTCAGCGGTTTGGGCTAGCATCTTGGCGGTGGTCCCGCCGATTGTTTCTGATACGGCCTCAATGGTATCCATGGTGTCGTCGGGAAGCGGGAGATAGGAGAACATCTCCGGAAGGCAGATGAAGTGCGGCTTGAACTGTTTCAATGAAGGGTCATCCAAGAATTTTTTGAGCTTGTCGATATTGCTTTTCTTCGACTCGGTCGCTCCTATCTGAATTCCTGCCACTCTAATTTTCATGAGATCTCTCCAGTGTCGTTATTCCGTTATCTCCTTTTCCCTGAAGAGCTTTTGTCCCAAGCCCTGTGGCATGAAGAGCACGACCATGACCAACAGGATCCCATATGTTATGAAGCGGTAGTCACCCAAGAACCGTAAGTACTCCAACCCAATGGTAAGCAACAGCGCCCCTATAACGGGTCCCAAGAAGGTGCCTATCCCACCTATTAGGGTGATGGCCAAGATCTCTATCATCAGGCCCACGGGGAAGACTGAACTGGGTGTCAGAATGAGGATGTAGTGTGCATAGAAACTGCCCACCACTCCTGCGAAGAAAGCACTGACAACGAACGCCAGCAGTTTATAGTACGTTATATTTACCCCTAGGCTTTCTGCGGCATCCTGTGAGTCCCTGATGGATCTGAACGCTAGCCCGATGTGGGATCTGAGGATTAAGTGGATGATGACCATGGTGATGGTAAAAATGATGAGGATTAGGTAGTAATAGGGGACTCTTACGCCGCCCGCGAAGCTGACGACCCCTATGAGGGGAATATGGATGTCGGGGAAGTTTGGAATCCCCCAGAGCCCCATTTCGCCTCTGGTGAGGCCTACCAAGTTCATGCAGGTGATCCGCGCGATTTCCGAGAAGGCCAAAGTCATGATGGCGACATATGGAGCGGCTCGCAGCCGAAGGCACGGCAATCCAATAAGGAAACTAAGAAAAGCTGCCACTGTCCCACCAATAAACAAACCGAACCACGGGGAGATCCCGGCCTTCATTGCCATAAGGGCCGAGACATATCCTCCGACTCCGAAAAAGGCCTGATGGCCGAATGTGAAGATGCCCGTGTATCCACAGATCAGGTTCCAGCTCGCTGCCAGGACCCCAAAGCTCAACGAGATGATGAGGACATTGAGGAGGTAGGGATCCCGAATGAACAGGGGGATAATGGCCAAAAGCAACGTTCCCACATAAAAGGACCGTTCGCTCCTCAGCTTGGATATCCTCGCTATGCCGATTCGGTGCACTATTCTGTAGTCCATCTTCACCATTCCTTTGTCCCGAATAGCCCCGAAGGCCTTACTATCAACACCAGGATGAAGATCGCGAAGGCAACCACATCCTTCCATTCGGATGAAAGNAGAATCACCGATATGCTTTCCGTGGTGCCCAAGATAAAACCGCCCAAGATGGCCCCTTCAAAGCTTCCCAATCCTCCCAAGACTACTGTAATGAAGCCCTTTATCAGAGCAGCATGGCCCATCCATGGGTTGACCGAGAAGATGGGCGCCAGAAGGGCTGCGGCAAGGGCTGCCATGGCACAGCTTATCCCGAACGTTATGGTGTAGATCTTCTTGGCGTTTACCCCCATGAGCGTGGCCGCATCACGATCTTGTGCCGTTGCCCTGAGGCCGATTCCAAACTTGGTTTTCTTGAGCACGGCCCAGAACCCCAACATGACCGAGGCGGTTACCACAAAGATGATCAATCGTTGATAGGCCATACGGATTCCAAATAGATCAAAGGTCCCGTCCAGGAAGTATGGGACGTTTTTGAAACGCTCTCCCCACAGTCTCAGGGCCAGATTCTGCAGGAAGATGGAGATGCCTATTGTCACCATCAGGGGGCTCAATTCCCAACCAGGGCGGTCGAGCAAAGGATGGATCACCAGCTTTTCGGTGAACATCCCCAAAAAGAGGACGATACCCACAGCGAGGACCAATGCGATCAAAGGGGGGACACCGAAGACGGTCAATGCAAAATAGAGGACGTACCCTCCAAGCATGTAAAATTCGCCGTGCGCGAAATTCAACATCTTCATGGTGCCCCATATCAGGGTCAGGCCGCTTGCAACCGAGGCGTACATACACCCCAGGACCAAGCCGTTCATGATCTGCTCAAATACCACCATGCTGGTTATCATTAATCGGCCTCTCTCGATGATTATCGTTGTGGTCTCTTGTGGCGACTGACAACGTTGCTTACATCCCGAGATACGCTTTCTTTACATACTCATCTGCCATCAGTTCCGAGGCCTTGCCCTCGAGGGAGATTCGGCCTGTTTCCATTACGTAGCCTCTGTGTGCCACCTGCAGGGACAGATGGGCGTTCTGTTCGATCAGGAGTATGGTGGTGCCCTTTTTGTTGATATCCGAAATGACCTGGAAGATGGTTTCCACCACCTTGGGGGCCAAACCCAAAGAGGGCTCGTCGAGCATCAAGAGGGTGGGCTCCGACATAAGCGCCCGCCCTATGGCCAGCATCTGTTGTTCGCCGCCGCTCAAGGTCCCAGCGAGTTGCTTTTTCCTCTCCGCCAAGATGGGAAACAGGGTGTAGATCCCTTGTATGGTGTCAAACCGGCTACCCCAGGCGCCCGCATGAAAGGCCCCGATGAGCAGGTTCTCCATGACCGTCATGTTGGGGAATAGCCGCCTTCCCTCGGGAACATGGGCAATACCGTATTTGATGATGTTGGAGGGTTCTATTTTGTCCAGTCTGATATGATCCAGGAATATCTCCCCCTTCCTGGGATGGAGCAGGCCGGATATGGTCTTTAAGGTGGTTGTCTTGCCAGCGCCGTTGGAACCCAGGAGGGTGACTATCTCCCCCTTGTGGACCTCCATTGTCACATCCCACAGTGCCTGGGCATCACCGTAAAACACATCGAGATCACGTAGCTTGAGCATGCATCGTGCCTCCTAGATAGGCCTCAATCACTTCCGGGTTTGCCACGACCACCTCGGGATCTCCGTCAGCTATCTTCTGGCCGTGGTGAAGGACGATCACCCTGTCGGAGACATCCATAACGGCCTTCATCACGTGTTCGATCATGAAGATGGTCATCCCTTCCTGGCGTATCCTCTTTATGAGCTCTGTCACTTGGAGTATCTCGGTGGGGTTAAGCCCGGCTATAACCTCGTCCAACAGGAGGACAGATGGTTGCGTGGCCAGAGCGCGTGCGAACTCCAACATCTTCCTCTCCACGAGTGTCAACTGGGATGCCGGGACATCGCGCCTGTCCTGAAGCCCAACAAGAGAGAGGATCTCCTCAGACTTCGCTTGGCATTCCCTCAACGGGGCCCTCGCAAAAGATCCGAAATACGACCCGACCATGACATTTTCCAAGGTGGTCATCTCCAGAAAGGGCCGCGTTATCTGGAAGGTCCTGGCTATACCTTTCTTGCAGACCACGTCAGGTCGAAGGCCCGTGATGTCCTCCCCCCGGAACTCTATGCGGCCTCTGGTTGGCTTATAGGCCCCTGCCACCAGATGAAAGAGCGTGGTCTTGCCCGCTCCGTTTGGCCCGATGAGGCCTAAGATCTCCCCTTCATAAAGCTCAAAGTCGACATTCAACAGGGCCGCCAATCCCCCAAAATACTTTGTAAGGCCCTTTCCAGAGAGGATTACACGCCTAGAAGCCTCCAGGTCGTTCATGGTTGCTCCTACCGAAGTGGGACGTCTGACTCGTTATGGTGGAAAGAGAGAGGAGCCGACAAGGGTCGGCTCTCTCTCCATAGTTTGCACCAAGGCCTCTATTGCACCCACGGGGGGCTCTTATACTCTCCGAAGGCCATGGATGGGGGCCATATCAGCACGTGTTTTCCGTTTTGGATCTGTGCTGTGGGAACAGGGACGTAATCTTCGCCGTCCTTGATGGTATGATTCTTTTGGTCGAACACATATCGTCCCATTACCCCTTTTCTGTCCAACTTGGATAGGGCTTCGACAATGGCCTTGGGCTTCAATGACCCTGCCCTCGCAATGGCATCCAAAGCGTTGTTGAGGCCGTCGTATCCTGAAGCATGGTCATTGTTGAGGGAGACCCCCCATCTTTTCTCTATCTTCTCGGCAAATTCCTTATGAGCAGGGATGTGCTCAGTATCGATGATCAGAGGGCTCCACATCAAGTAGTCGGCAGCTTTGCCCGCCTGGGGAATGAACTCGGGTCTGAGGGGGTAATAGATGGCGAAGGTGCTGGATTTCATGCCCACTTCATGGAATTGTTTGATGAAAGCCACCCCGGAAGAGAGGGGAGTGAAGACAGTGACCACGATATCTGGCTCCATGGATTTGAGCTTCGTCAATTGGGGATAGAAGTCCGTGTACCCCAAGGCCACTGTCTCGATGGTCAAGGTCTTCCATCCGATCCCTTTGAACAGGTCCCTGGCGTTTTCAGCATTAGACCGTCCGTAATCCGTATCTTCCACGATGAAGGCCAAGGTCTTGTTCTTGGGCTTAAATAACCTCTTATCCAATAGGTATTTGTAAGTGGAGAAGATGGTATTGGCGTAAGCCGTGCTGTTCCAGTCCCCCTTCCAGAAGCTCCAGTAACGCTTGGGGTTGGCAGCCACCTTCTTGGCGATCTCCACGCTCACGGGTTCTATACTCATTACCGGCAGTCCGTATTTCGGAGCCAGCTCCATGACCGCCATCGTCACCGAGCTGTGAAAGGCATCGCCGAGGAGCATGTGGACCTTGTCTCTTGTGATCAGCTTTTCGCCCATACTGACCCCGATCTCCGGCTTGGACTGGCAGTCCTCAATGAATACCTTTATTGGCAGTTTCTTCCCCGCCTCCTTTATGAAAATGCCTCCCTTCTGATTCCACTCCTCCATTGCCAGGATTATCCCTTGCTTCAGAGCAACTCCGGCCTCAGCAGCAGGGCCTGTGAGGGGAGCTGTGACCCCTATCCGGATCTCTTTGGGGGAAGCAGCATAGGAAGGATAAATGACCAGCATGGATACAGCGAAGAAAGCGACCAACAAACACGAAGCAAAGCTCCTTCTATTCATTCTCTTCCTCCTTTTTTGGGCCAAATGGATCTGTCTAGATGGTTTCTGTCCAGGCCTTTGTCGATCTCTCACCTCCCTGTTCGGTTTTTTGTTGATAACGATACGTAGATGGAAGATCACCTCCTTTTTGGGAAAGATATCCATCCCACCTCACTGCCCCAAGGCCCTTTGCACCTCCCTGGCCAGCTCGATGGGCCTCGCGATCCACACTCCTGGCAGGCTTCTCATGTGCCGGATGAGTCGCTCCAGCATCTTCAACCTCGATGTCCTTCCCATCAACTGCGGGTGCATACACAGCACGTATACACAGCCCTCGTCCAGTTCATACATTCCGTCGAACTCACCCTTCCATATTTCGTAGACTGTCTCTTGGCTTTGGATATTGCCCTGATAGGGGAAATTGGGATACATGTTCCAGCCGAAGTGGGGCCAATCGTCCAATATCCAATGCATGGGCAGCACCACGATGGAGTTTCTCTTCATTTTCCTTATATAGGGAGAGTCCTTTCCCATCATGGTGGTGTCGTAGACGAAGTCGAATTCATCCAACAGCTCCCATGTCTTCTCATCCATATCGGCTGCTGGAGACCGATAGCCATAGGGACGTTGATGGAAGATCCTCTCGAAGAGGTCCAGCCCCCTCTCGAAGTCCTCCCTCTGTTGTTCGTACGTCAGATCGGCCGGATTGACATGGTTGTAGCTATGAAAGCCGATCTCATGCCCCTCGCCGTGGATACGACGGGCCATTTCCGTATACTCCTCGATGATCCCTCCTGGAATGAAGAAACAGGCCTGGATCTCGTACCTCTTGAGCAGATCGAGGATCCTNGGGACCCCCACCTCCGGTCCGAATTCACCCAGTGATACGCACACCGGATTGCCGAACTTGGGGTTCACCCTGACCTTGCTGCGCCAGATCAGAGGACCGTCCACATCGAAGGTGAGACACACACCGCACTTGATACCCTCCAGCCGTATCATAGGTGCCTTCCTCCTNATCTCCATGCCTCCGAGGGAGCGACCATAGGGACAATCCACCCCAGAGCGGGCGCTCGGCTATTCGCTGGCCCCCGGCATGTATCTCCGTTTGCCCAGCCAGATGGCCTTTGCTCCACGATCCTTCCGAAGGTCCTGTCCACCTCGGCCTTCACCGAGACATCCATCCTGAAGCCTCGGCCTTTAGTCCCTTCATTCGGATGGTGCGGGCGGCCCCCTGCGCCCTCTCCAGATCCAGATCCGCAATTGCAACCAGGGCCCCCCTCTGAGCCAGGGCCAGGGCGATGGCCGCCCCGATCCCTCTGCCCGCTCCAGTTACCACCGCCACTTTGTGCTCGAATATATTGCCGTTTTCCCTATGCAATTTTGCAGCTGTGCCCCCCATCCACCACAAGGTTGTGACCGGTGATGAAGTCCGAATCGTCGGATGCCAGAAACAGGGCCGCCCCCGTGATATCTTGGGGAAGACCCGGCCGTCTCAANGGGATCGCCTGGACAAAAGGATTGGCGTCCCTGTCCCCCTCCAGCTTGTGGCGCGTCATCTCGGTTTCGATGAGTCCCGGCGAGATGGCGTTCACGTAGATGTTCTGACAAGCGTAGTCAACGGCCAGCTGCCGGGTGAAGTTGACGACGCCTCCCTTGGAGGCGCTGTATGCCGCTGTATGAGGGGATCCGAGGATCCCGTATATGGAAGCTATATTTATGATTTTCCCCTTCCCGACCTTTATCATCTCGGGGATCACCTGCCTGCACAAGAGGAACACGGACTTGAGATTGACAGCCAGCATGCGGTCCCATTCCGCCTCTTGTGTTTCCAGGCACGCCTTGGATCCACCGATACCCGCGTTGTTCACGAGGATGTCGATCCTGCCGTATACTCGTACGGCTTCGCTCACAGCTCGTTCTACATCCCTCTGGACCAACACATCGACCTGGATCGCGAGCGCCCTCATGCCGTTTCGGCTGATCTGCCTAGCCGCGGCCTCCACAAGATCCCCTCTGATGTCCAGAAGGGCGACCTCGGCTCCTTCCTGGGCGAACCGGAGGGCTATTGCCTTGCCGATTCCCCGCCCGGCCCCTGTAACTACGGCCGCCCTTCCCTCGAGGCGCCCCATGAGTTCCCTCCCTCAGGGCGACATCTGCAGACTGTAAGTGGAAGGGTCGCCAGGCCGAGGGCCGACTATTCCTCGTATCCGCACCATCGAAGCACCGTCACCGCGAGGATTTGTGCCACTCGGGTGATGGAGGGTATCTCCACATATTCATCGATGCCGTGGATATTGCCTGCCCTGGGGCCTGTACACGCAGCGGCCATATGGAAGTATTGTGAGAACCGGGAGTCGATCCCCGCGGCCCTTCCCATGAATTCCACCTCACGGCCGAGCACCTTCTCGGCCGCTCCTTTGAGCGTCTGCACGAAGGGGTAGCCGGATCCTGGTACCATGGCTCCGCACGCCACCCAAACCATTCCACATCCGGCGGGTGCATCTGCAACCATGGGTCCCCACGCGCTGCATGGAACACCGCGGTCTCCACCATCTCCTTTATCTCGCCCATCCTCTCCCCAGGGACGAAGCTTATCCTGCATTCCATCTGAGCATCTCCCGCCACCTTGGACGGCCAATCTCCGGCCCTCATGGTGCCCATATTGATATGGATATGGCACGACCTGCCGGAGCCCTTCTCGAACAGGGGGAATCGGACCTCGCTCCCTCTTTTCTGATCCAGCTTCTTCCAGGGCCCAATAGATGAGGTACATCTTCCCGATGGCATTGACGCCGAGGTGTGCCAGACCAGCATGCATACTCTTTCCCTGGACTTTTACCCTGAAGTAATTGACCCCCGCATGGGATATGGTGATGTTCAGATCGTGAGGCTCTGTGCAGATCAATAACCACTTGCCAGGCACGAGAGGGTGCCTCCAGCTCCTCCCGCTTCCTCGTCGATGACGCTCTGCAGCATCACCGTTCCC
>MTPG01000058.1 GCA_002010915.1 Desulfarculaceae bacterium JdFR-97
ATCAAGGATTCGGGGATTCATATCGCGGAGGCCGTCTGCCCGCACCCCATGACCAAGGTCACCCTGGAGGAATACTACCGAAAATGGGGCGACAATATAACTATCTTCGGAGGAATCCCCCAGAGCCTCCTTTTGGAAGAGACGGCATCCGATGAAGACTTCGAGGCCTATCTCGACTATTTCTTCCGGGCCGTCGCCCCTGGAAAACGGATCATCGCGGGCATCGCGGACACCACCCCGCCCAACGCCGTCTTCGATCGCTTGGTGAGAATTGGCGAGAGGATCCAAAAGGAAGGCAGGTTGCCCCTTGAGGCAGGAACCATCAGGCCCATGATCAAGGCCCACCTCCAGCGAGCTGCAGACCGTGTCTCCCCTCACCGTGCAGCCGAGAAGAGCTACCAAACGGTCTATGAAGATGTCCTTCGAGGGGATCATCAAGCCATTCAAGAACACGTGAAGCAACTACTTGATGAAGGCCATGATGCGAGAGCCATCTTGAACCAAGGAATGCTTTCCGCCATGGAGGTGATCGGCGAACGATTCAAGACCGGCGAGGTCTTTATCCCCGAGGTGCTGCTTTCCGCCAGGGCCATGAATGAGGCCTTAAAGGTGTTGGAGCCGTATTTGGCATCCGGAGAGGGGGAGTCGAGCGGCAAGATCCTCATCGGAACCGTACGGGGCGACCTCCATGATATTGGAAAGAACATGGTCTCCACCATGCTACGAGGCGTCGGATTTGAGATCCGCGATCTGGGGATAAACGTCCCCACGGAGGAGTTTGTCCGGCAGGTAGCCGACTACAAGCCGGATATCCTCGGGCTTTCCGCTCTCTTGACGACCACCATGCCCGAGATGAAACGGGTCATCGATGCCCTCCAAGCAGAGGGATTGAGAAACGACGTGAAGGTCATGGTCGGGGGGGCGCCGGTCAATGAAAGGTTCGCTCAGGAGATCGGAGCCGACGGATATGCACCGGATGCTGGCGAGGCGGTGGCCCTGGCAAAGAGGCTGATCCAAGGCCCTTGACAAGGTCCATGAAATAACATGTCCGACAACCTGGGGAAAAAGGAGGGGCACCGGATAGTCATCGCGTGCAACGTGATGAAGCCCGAGCTGGAGTGGGTCTCTGAGGGAGGCGGAAAGGTCGAGATCCACTATCTCGATCAGGGTCTCCACAGGTCACCCCAGCATATGGCCGCGGTGATTCAGGAGAAAATCGATGCGGTCCGGGATCAGGCGGCCTTCATCGTGCTCGGATACGGGCTCTGCTCCAATGGGATCGTTGGCCTGAAGGCCCGAAGTCAGCCTTTGATCATCCCCCGATGCCACGATTGCATCGCCTTCTTTCTAGGCTCCCCTGAGGAATACATACGAAATTTCCGAATACATCCGGGCACCTATTATCTCACCCCGGGATGGGTGGCGGCGAAAAAGGATCCCTTGGGGATTGTGGAAGAGGAGTACGCGCCCCGCTACGGTCGGGAAACAGCGGTCTGGATCATGGAAGAGGAGTTGAAGCACTATACCCACATCGCCCTGATCGACACGGGGATCGGTGACATACTCCCCCTGAGAAAAAGGGCCCAGGAGAACGCCCGCTTCTTCCGAAAGGACTATCGGGAGATTCGGGGAAGCCTCGAGTTCTTTCGAAGGCTTCTCAATGGGCCTTACACGCAGGAGCTCTTCTTCTTTCTCCCGCCAGGGAAGATAGTGAGACAAGAGGTGCTGCTTGACGAAATTTTGTCTCCTTGATTACCCTCCAATTCCAGGAGACCACCTCACCGCCCAAGGCTACGATGCCCTGGAGGACTACCCTTGAAGGATCGCACCGAGGAGAGGGGCTTCCGGGTGTCCGTCGAGCCCCGTGGTATCACCCTCTTCGCAGGAAGAGGCCAGACCCTCTTCGATTCCCTGTTGAGCTCGGGGATCGCCCCCCGCTCGGACTGCGGCGGAAAGGGGCGGTGCGGAAAATGTCGGGTCCTCGCCTTCCCCTCCGAGAACCTCTCCCCTCCATCTGAGTTGGAATCCCGCCTGCTGTCCGAGGAAGAGATAGCAAGGGATGTCCGGCTTGCCTGTCAGGTTCGCGTCCTGGGGCCCATCACGGTCGAGATCCAGGAAAGCTCGGACGAGGATGGACTCATCGAGGGCAAAACCCAAGTGGATGCACGACTTCCCCTCGACCCCGCAGTAGAACGCATGGCCCTCACACTCCCCGACCCCGGCCATATGGGGGCCGAGCCTGGTAGGGACCTGTGGGGAAGGATTAGAGAAAGACTACGAAGCCTCATGGATGAAACCCCGGAGCTGGACTCTCTCCATCCTCTTCGAGATCTATCGACCCTTGAAGACAACCGAGGAGGGCTCACCTTGGTTGTGCATAAGCGCCGGGGGATCACCGCTGCTTTTCCTGGATTCCACCACCGCTCTTTGGGGATCGCAGTGGATCTTGGGACCACCACCCTTGCCTTGTACATCTGCGATTTGAAGACAGGGACCATTCTGACTTCGGAGGGAACGATCAATCCCCAACGGGCTCACGGAGAAGACGTGATCTCCAGGATCTCATTCTGCTGTGAGAGACCCGATGGACTGGATATCCTCCGTCATCGGATCATCGGGGCCCTCAACGGACTTCTGCATCGGGGCTTGCGGAAGATCGATGCCCTCCCCCAGGATGTGGACGAGATAACGGTGGTCGGAAATACCACAATGCAGCAGATCTTTGCGGGAATCCATCCCCGAGGTCTGGGCTTCGCACCTTATCTCCCCGTCACTTGTGAGTCCATCGAGACCAACGCGTCCCAATTGGGACTCGATCTACATCCCTCCACGCCGGTATATATCTTCCCTGTAGTGTCCGGCTTTGTCGGGGGGGATACCCTCGGGGCCGTCCTCTCGGAGGGACCTCATCGAAACGGGGAGATCACCCTGCTGGTGGATCTCGGCACCAACGGGGAGCTGGTTTTGGGGAACCGGGAGGGGCTCTGGGCCACAAGCTGCGCCACCGGTCCCGCCTTGGAGGGGGCTCACCTGAGCTGCGGGATGCGTGCCGCTACGGGGGCCATCCATCGAGTCTCCATCCACGAGGACCTAAGCGTAGACTATGAGGTGATTGGAGGGGGGGATCCCCAAGGGATCTGCGGCTCGGGAGTCATCGACGCCGTGGCCGAGATGCTTCGGCGAGGAATCCTCCTGCCCACCGGAAGACTCCGCGAGGGGCTACCCGGAGTGGAGGTGGATCCCGAGGGGGTGGGCCGCACCTTCCGACTGGTCCCGGCTGAGAAGACCGGCATGGGCCGTCAGATCGCCCTCACCCTCCAGGACATCCGTCAGATCCAACTTGCCAAAGGGGCCTTGGCGGTGGGGATCAGGCTCCTCATGAAACGGGCTGAGATCCATCGGATCGATCGGATGGTCCTGACGGGCTCGTTCGGAGCACGCTTCAATTGGCGAAACGCGGCTGCTATCGGCATGCTTCCGGGGGCTCCCCTGGTGACTCGGACGCAGACCGTTGACAATGCGGCCGGGAGAGGGGCAATCCGGGCCCTACTCGATGCCAAGGCCCGTGGTGAGATCGAGAACCTGGCCCCCAAGATCCGGGTGGTGGAGCTTGCCCAAGACCCTGATTTCGTCAGGGAGTTCCCACTGGCCATGGGGTTTCCTGAGCCGTCTTCCTGATTGAGGAGACGAGTCCATGACCCGGCGAGGTCCCATCCGGCACAGAGAAACCGAGGAGGCGCCTTCCTCCAGCCCTGAACAGGGGGTGGGACGGAAATTACTGCTCGAGATCTTCCGGCGCCTTCTGGATCGATTCGGGCCCCAGCATTGGTGGCCTGGGGAGTCCCCCTTCGAGGTAATGGTGGGCGCCGTGCTCACCCAAAATGCGGCCTGGGCCAACGTGGAGAAGGCCCTCCGAACACTTAAGGCGCGGGGCGAGCTTCGTTTCCAGACCCTCCTGTCCATGCCTGAAGATATCCTCGCCCAAAGACTCCGCCCATGCGGCTATTTCCGGGTCAAAACCACCAGATTGAAAAACCTCCTTCGGGCCGTGGCCCTTTGGGACCGAGGGGATCTTGAGGCCTTTCTGGCTCGACCCACCCAAGAGCTGAGAGAGATCCTCCTTTCGGTCCCGGGGATCGGGCCGGAGACTGCCGACAGCATCCTCCTCTACGCTGCCCAACGACCCGTCTTCGTGATCGACGCCTATACCCGAAGGATCCTCTCCCGACACGGATGGTCGCACCCCAAGGCCTCGTATGAGCAGCTTCAGGCCCTTTTCATGGATCGGCTACCCCCGGATGTTCCTCTCTTCAATGAATACCACGCCCTCCTGGTGGCCTTGGGCAAATCCCACTGCAGGCCGAGGCCCCGCTGCAGGGAGTGTCCTCTCGAGTCCTTTCCCCGCGTGAGCCCTCCTGAGTAATTTCCCCTCCACACGCATAAAAATGGGGCCCCCAAGCCCCTTGACGATCCCCTCGGACACGACGTAGAGTGGCTCAAGGACGATAGTAGGAGAGCTTCATCCGGAGGAAGAAGAGGTGGGTTGGGAGGCCCTCTTCAGCTGGGATTTACTCTTCTCCAGCTTCCTTAAGCTATGCTTGGCTGCCTTCTTGGGAGGTCTGGTGGGGCTCGAACGGGAGACCCACGGGCAGTCCGCCGGGTTCCGAACCTACATCCTGGTATCGCTGGGTGCCTGCCTCATGATGATGGTCTCCCTCCATCTGGAGGAGATCTATCGGGCTCTGGATGCCAGAAGCACGGTGCGCGTCGATCCAGGTCGTATCGCCTCCTATGCCCTGGCGGGGATGGGTTTTCTAGGCGCCGGGGCCATCATCAGCGGAAAGGGGTCGGTCCGGGGTCTCACTACGGCCGCTGGCATGTGGATGATCACAGGGGTTGGTTTGGCCGTAGGTTGTGGGTTCTATCTCCCGGCCGTCCTGGCCACCTGTCTCAGTCTCCTTATCCTCTATGCGCTCCGATATATCAAGCCCTTCTTCCGCCGTGACATTTATACCACCCTCATCCTTGAGTCGGACGACGTGGGGGGACAATTGGACCGGATCCGGGAGATCATGCGCAGCTACCCCTTCACCCAGATCCAATTCGTCAGTTTCCACCGTCAGCTGGACCGGAACCGGATCACCTTCAGGCTCAGTCTCCTTTCCAAGGAAAGCCTGGAATGGCGGGAACTCACCCGGGAGCTCACGGCACTGCCCGGGGTTCGAAGGATCGCTCTGGAGGAGGGGAAGGTCCCTTGAGCACGCCCACTATTTGGAAAGGCCATGGGAGGATTAGGAGCCTGTCCGGAGGAGGTCCAGCCTGGCGGTCACATGGTCCTCCACCCATCGAGGGTCCCACCACTCCTTGGGATGGACGAAGAAACCGCGTACCAACATGCTGAAGTGAAGATGATCCCCACCGGCCAGGCCCGTGCTTCCGGTCCTCCCCAGGATATCGCCCTTCTGCAACATGGTCCCTGNCTGCACATCGATACGGCTCAGATGAGAGTACATACTGAAAAGCCCACAGCCGTGATCCAGCAGGACCGTGTTACCATAGATCCCCAGCTCTCCGGCGAAGATCACCTTCCCCCGATTGGCGGCCATCACGGGGCTCATGGCCACGGAGGCCAGGTCTACTCCGAGATGGACCTGGCGATCGATCTCTTTTCCCTGGTATGTATAGACCCGATGATCTGCAAACCCCGCCATGGTCTTTGAGTTTGGGAGGCGGAGGAAGGGGCCGTCCCACAGGGGACGGCTTTCGCTGTTGGAGCAGAGGGCCTTGACCCGTTCACCGTTGGCCTTGCGCAGATCGCGGTTTACCTTGAGGAACACGTCAAGGAGGTCCCCCTTCAACGAGGGATCCCGGTCCAGGAAGTAGGGCATGACTCGCTTGAGGAAGCGGTCCGTTATACGGATCGTATCTTTACGAAATCGTCTGGACTTGATGACCAGGTGGAACGAGGTGTTGGTTCGGTTTCCAGCACGATCCTCGGCAATGAGCGATACGGGAGTATCCGGGGGCAGAAAGTAAGGCACGGCAAACAAGGCCAAATGACCTCTGTCTCCCATGGGAACCCCTGGGAAAAAGAGATCCCCGACCCGAACTCCACTTCGTGCCAGCTCCTCCGAGGCCCGATAGACCACCATCCCGGTTCCCCCCTGGTTGACGTAGTGGAGGCGGCTGAGCACGGATACAACCGGGGGGCGGGTATCCACCACTACCGGAAACTCCCGGACAAGGCGGTTCCCCCCGGGACGCCAGGACCGGTCGCGGACCTCAACCCGAAGGACCGCATCGCCCTCCTCCAGCTCCAAGGCCTTGGGTTCAATGGTCAACTCCTCCCGAATCTCTTTGGACCCGGACGGGGGCTCCACATGGAGCACGGATCGACTTCGGCCTCCCTGGAGGACCTCCACCTTCAGATCGCGGATCCCGGAGCGGAGATCCCTCACTGTAAGGGCCACCTTGGTCTCCCTAGCCAAAAAGGAAGGCTCGGGCTCCATGGTCAGGGAAGGAGGTTCTCCTTCAAACTTCACCACGTAGAGCACTGCCCCCCCGGCAACAAGGATACCGAGGAGAACAACAACCCAGAAGATGGATCGCTTCATGAAAGAATCTCCTTAGATGAACGGTCTGTTCTTTTGAGGCTCTCCAGGCAAAGAGGAAGGACCACCTTTGGGGATCCTCCTCAGACCAATGGAGCTCCTATCCGTGGTCCATGGGTGAGACGACACTCTCCATCTCCATCCCTGGAGGAGCCCAAGTCCATCGCCCTCGGATCTGCTCTTGGACCCGCTCCCTGCACTGTACGATCTGCGGAAGGGCGTCGGTCAAGGCCTCCACCATCCGTGGATCCAACTTCCCAGCCAGGGCGTCCTCCTGTAGATATCTCAGGGCCTCCTCATCTCCAGCGGGTTCCCTATAGGGCCTTCTCGCTGTGAGCGCGTCGAAGACGTCCGCCACGGCGAGGATGCGGGCCTCCATGGAGATCTCCTCTCCTTTGAGTCCTTCGGGATATCCGGAGCCGTCCAGCTTCTCGTGATGGGCCGCGGCGATCTCCGGCACCTTCCTGAGATTGCGAGGGAAAAGAGGGCGAACCGCATCCAAGATCCTCTTAGTCTTCTCGGCGTGGCTCTGGATCAGACGATACTCGTCCGATGTGAGCTTGCCCGCCTTCAAGAGGATCTCATCGGGGACACCTAATTTCCCCTGATCATGGAGCAGACCGGCGTAGCGTAGAATCTCCAGCCTCTCCCCCTCCCACCCCAAGGCCTTGCCGATCTCCACTGCATAAGCCGCCACTCGCCAAGTATGCCCTGCAGTGATGTGATCTCTGGCATCGATGGCCACGGCTTGTCCCTGGATCAGGGTCTCGAAGGTTCGCTTCTGCAACTGGAGGTAGCGNGCGTTCTCCACAGCAATGGCGGCATAGGTCGAAAAGGCCAGGAATATCTCCTCGTCCTCCCGGTCGAACCGGGGAGCCTCCTTCTTGTTCAAGGCCTGCATGACACCGATGATCTCGCCCTTGGGATTACGCATGGGCACGGCCAACACGGATCGGGTGCGATATCTGAACCGTTCGTCNAAGGAGGGATTGAAGCGAGGGTCACTGTAAGCGTCCTCCAGATTGATCACCCGGCCGGTGAGGGCCACGAATCCCGCAATGCTCTTCTCATTCAAGGGAAGCCGGATCTGTTGGGCTCCTTGTATCACCCGACTGAAAAGCCTCCGGCCCTTGCCGTCCGCGGACGGTTGCCCCTCCTCCACCAGATAAAGGGTGCTTCGGTCCGCCCTGAGTATCTCGGTGGCCTTCTCCATGATCAGTTCGAGGAGCCTGTTGAGGTCCCGCTCGGAGGTAAGCACCAGGGAAACCTCACGAAGGGCTTCCAGCTTCTGCAGGGAGATGTCAGTGGACGCCCGGGGGTGCCTGTTCACGACTTTTCTACCTCTCGTCCATCTGTTTTCGAGTCTCTTCAAAGGAGACCAGCCGAAGGAGAGCCTCCACCACAGCGGGGTCAAAGTCGGACCCGGCCCGATCCCGAATCCACGCCGTGGCATCCTCCACGGAGAGAGGAGGCTCCCCCCACCGAGGATTCATCTTCCACCACAGGGCATCGGCCACAGCGATGATTCGGGCACCCAGAGGGACCTCCATCCCCTCCGGAGGACCTTCGGGATACCCACCTCCTTGGAAACGCTTGTGATGGTAAGGAGCGATGGCCTCGATGCCCTCCAACTCACCAGAGAAGGACATGGATTGGAGGAGACGCCTCGTGTGAATGGCATGGGCCTCGTATTGTCTCCGTTCATCCGGGCTCAATGGCCCCTTTTTGGATAGGATCTCATCGGGTACGGCGATCTTTCCCAGATCATGCAGAGCGGCGGCCCAGGCCACCTTTTGGGTCTCCTCCTCGGGGAGTCCCATCTGTTGGGCGATTCGTCGAGCAAGGTCGCGGACCTCCAGAGAGTGTCTCTGACTTGCGGGATCCCGCATCTCCAAGGCCGTCAGGAAACCTGTGATCACCGCCTCGGAGGCCTTCCGTTGCTCTTCGTAGAGCTGCACGGTCTCGATGGCCACCGCCGCAACGGAGCAGAGGGCCTCCAGGAGGTCCCGGTCCTCCTCGTCGAACGGCCTTCCATCGACCCTGTTGAGGACCTGGGCCACCCCCAGGATCTCCCCTCGGCGGTTCCGCAGGGGCGAAGCGATCAAGGATCGCGTCCGGAATCCCGTCTTTTGATCCACCTCGGGGTTGAACCTCGGGTCCGCGTAAGCCTCGGGCACTAGGATGGATTCTCCAGAGGAAACCACCGCCCCGGCGACTCCCTTCCCCACGGGAAAGCGGATCTCCTCCTCCTGCTGAGCGATGACCGAGTAGAGCTCGCCGCGTTCCAGATCGACCAGGAAAAGGGAGCTCCTCTCTGCATGGAGCACCCGTGTAAGCTCCCCCCAAATGCGATCCAAGAGTCGAGGGAACTCCCTCTCCGCATGGAACTCCAGTCCCAATCTCAGCAAGAGTTTGAGGCGCTCGGCCCTCTGGTTGAGGGAAGGCGCATCGAGGTCCCTCATCCACCCCCTCCGCTGTCCGCAAACAAATGGGGACCCCTGCCGGATCCCCAAAAACTCCTGTCTCATTCTACCGATAGAGAACTACCGCGATCAAGACGCCCATTTCCTCAAGGCCTCGCAGCGAGAAACCAGTGCGCGGGAAGGCTATTCTAACTCTCTCCCCCCTTCCAGACGCTCCACAATGGCGAGGACCGTATCCACATAGGGTCGACTGGGATTGTAGGCTAAGAGGACCTCCGCCTGGGTCTCCCGATCCACTCCTCTCCTCCATCCATGCGCGCGAAGGTAGTTGGCCATACTGGCAAGGGCCTCTTCTTCCTTAAAGAGGTCCACCCTGCCGTCGCCGTCGTAATCCACCCCATAGAGCTCCGCACTGGAGGGAAGGAACTGACACAAGCCGAAGGCCCCGAAGATGGATCCTCGGATGGCCACGGGATCAAGTTGATTTTCTCTGGCAAAACGCAAAAGGGACCTCAATTCTTCAAAGGCCCATTGAGCCTTCCGCGAAAGCCTCTCTTTCACTCGTGGGACCTGCGAGGGTTCCATGAGAGAGGGCGGAAGATGAGGACGGATGTATACGAAATTATCCGATGCAGCCATGCTGGCAAGGACTTGGGCGATGCGGGATCTGCCTGGATAGGCCCCCAGATTGGTCTCCACCAGAAAGACGGCCACGAGGAGCTCAGCCGGGACCCCGTAGGTCTTCTCCAGTCTGGCCAGCTTCTCCTGCCTCGATCGCAGAAACCGACGCGCTCTCTCCAGGGGCGCAGCCCGTAAGAACTGCCCGTAGTCCAGCGCCACCTCTCGATGAACGAGGACTCGAAGCATGTGGCGTAGATCATAACGCATGGCGGGGTGAGAAAAGACCCTCTTCACATATCCTGGATCCTCCCCCGTCCGTATCAGACGTTCCACCAAACCATTCCAAGGGTCTTGGGCATGCGAGGAATTAGCTGCAAGCCCCGCCAACAAGACCGCCAGCAAAAAGAAAAGAATATTCCACCGAATAAATCGATTTTCTTCTCTTTTTCGGCCCAATGGCAGACCTCAAAAAATCGACAACACCATTCTCTCTAGCATGAATTGGAGTCTGCTTCAATAAGGTCGATACCAACCTTTTTTCCTTGACATCTCTTACTGCTCTCACCACCTCCGTCCGGGTTGTTCTGGAGATGCGGCTCTTGTCACCTTTTCCCCCGTATGAGACGTCCAATGGTCAGAAAGCGGAACCCTTGAAGGAGGCTTGATTGAAAGGCCCGGATCCTTGGGAGGGCGTGGTGAGAGGCCACCTCCTCCCTCTATTTAGACTTTGCACCGTGATCCTGGGGGATCCTCAGGAGGCCGAGGACGCCGTGCAGGAGGTCTTTCTCAAGGCATTCAGGGCCCAAAGGTGGTTTCGGAGACGCTCTACGACTTCCACGTGGCTCACCCGCATCGCCATCAATATCTGCAGGGATCGGCTTCGGGGAAGGAGGCGGAGGCGTGAGGTGATGGTGGAAAGCCTTCCCCCATTGGTCGATCCCAATCCAGGGCCCGCCGAGAGCCTCGCCTCTCGACAGCTCGTCCTTCGGGCCATGGAGGGCCTCAGTGCTCGGGAGGAGATGGTCGTTCGGCTCCGGTTCGGGGGAGGGCTCACGGCCAGGGACATGGCTGGGATTCTGGGATGCAGTGTCTCCTCGGTCAAGACCCATCTCAGGAGGGCCCTGAGAAAGATGGCCGAGAGATTGGAGAAAGAGCCATGACACGGGGGCATCTGAGATGGTCGGAAATCCTTGAAGCGCTTGAGAAGGGGCAACGCCCTCCTCATATCGAGTCCTGCTCTCCCTGCCGGAGGAGGTGGGAGAAGGCGGCGGAAGGGCTCAAGGGGCTCGCTCCAGAGACCCCTGAGATGGATGTTCGAGCCGATCTGTTGATGCAGCGAATCCTCCTTACTACCGAAAGGCGGCGGCCCAGGAGGCTTCCACGCGTACAGGTGAGGTGGGCCGCAGTCATCGCATTGGGGACCCTCTGCGTGGTGGGGCCACTGGCCCTCTGGCACGCTCTGGAATCCAACAAGGAAAGGCTTTACGAGTCCCTGATGACGGAGAGTTGGTCTCCCTCCATGGCAGGCTTGGGGGGGCTTATACCCGTTGGTCCGGTGGATCCGTTGGAGGAGACCATGGATTCCCTGGACGCTATCCTTCCGTGGAGCTCGGAAGCTCTCCTGGAGCCACTCTCCCTCCCTTCGCATGAAGGGGAAGAGATGATAAACGGGAGGAAATACCACGAGAGAAGGAGGAACAGGGCATGAAAAGGTGGTGGATCGCATGGGTTGCACTTTTGGGTCTTGCCTCTGCTGCAATGGCCGATCCCCTTGGAATGCTGGCCGATCGTTGGAAGTGGTGGGAGAGCCCTCGGATCCGAAAGGAAGTTGGCCTCACCGACGCGCAGGTCGAGAAAATTCGAAACCTCGTCCGCTCCCGCCGTGAGGAGATGATCGATCTTAAGGCGGTCCTGGAAAAGAGAGCCCTTGTCTTAAGCGATGAGGTGGAACGGGAGGACTTCGACCTTCAGAGCGCCATCAGCGCAGCTGAGGACTTCCAAATGGCCCGAAGCCAATTGGAAAAGGCCCGATTGAGACTCATTTTGGAGATACGTCAGGTCCTCACCAAAGATCAGTTCTTGAGGCTTCGAGCCCTGAGAAAGGAGACAAGGAGGCGCATCCTGGAGCGCAGGGCCCAGAGGCCACGGTTTACCGAACCCTCCGAGATGCGGTAGGTGATCTGATCAACGGTCTGTCAGATCAAGGTCGCCTCGGGTCCCCTCCTTGAAGGGGACCCACCTCTGCCCTGCCTGGGATCCCAGGTCCCATGCCCTTTCCATCGGGCCATCCCTTCCTTAAATTTCCTGCAACTCGAGAGACTGGCCCCATTTCCAATTCCAGGTCGAGTTGACATGCACGATGCCTTTTTGCTAGGGTCGCCTTGACGGGCAACCGATCCTTGCATTCCTGAAGGGAGGGATGGGCGATGGGCAAGAAGAAGCCGCTGTGGGTTCCTTCCGAGGAACGAAAACGGTCCGCCAACATCACCCGGTTCATGGAATTCGTCAACGAACGCCACGGCAAAGACTTTTCCTCTTACCACGACCTCTATCGATGGTCCGTGGAGGATATCCCAGCCTTCTGGTCGGCGGTGTGGGACTTCGTGGAGATCAAGGCCTCCGAGACCTACCAAGAGGTGGTGGATGACCTGAGCAAGTTTCCGGGGGCACGTTGGTTTCCTGGGGCCAAGCTCAACTTTGCGGAGAACCTCCTCCGCTACCGAGACGATGGGGTGGCCCTCATCTTTCGCGGCGAGACACAGACCACCGCCCGCATGACCTACGCCGAGCTCTACGGCAATGTGGCCCGACTGGCCAAGTCGCTCCGCGATCTCGGAGTCTCGCCCGGAGACCGCGTGGCGGCCTACATGCCCAATATGATGGAGACCGCCATCGCCATGCTGGCGGCCACCAGTGTGGGTGCCGTGTGGTCCTCCTGCGCCACGGACATCGGCCCCCAGGCGGCCTTGGATCGTCTCGGCCAGATCGAGCCCAAGGTCCTCTTCACCGTGGATGGGTATTTCTATAAGGGGAAGCGCTTCAGCACCTTGAAGAACGCCGAGGAGGTCGTCCGGGGCATCCCCACTCTGAAACAGGTGGTGGTGGCCTCATACACCGGGGAGAGACCGCAACTGGGAAACATCCCCAAGGCAGTGACCTACGAGGACTTCCTTGCCGCCGAGGAGGACCCTCCACTGCAATTCGAACAAGTCTCCTTTGATCACCCCGTGTACATCATGTTCTCCTCGGGGACCACGGGAAAGCCCAAGTGTATGGTCCAGGGCTCCGGTGTCCTGATCAACCACCTCAAGGAACTCATCATCCATACGGACCTGAAGCGCGAGGACATCATCTTCTACATAACCACCTGCAGCTGGATGATGTGGAACTGGCTCCTTAGCTCGTTGGGAGTGGGAGCGACCGTGGTCCTCTACGACGGCAATCCCAACTACCCGGACCCCGGTGCCATGTGGAAATTGACCCAGGATGAGGGCATTACGGTCTTCGGGACCAGTGCCAGTTACATCAACTTCCTGCGAGGGCAAGGGGTAAGTCCCGGCAAGGACTATGACCTCTCCTCTCTGAAACAGATCTCCCAGACCGGCTCCCCCCTTTCTGCCGAAGGCTTCGAATACGTCTATCGGGAGATCAAAGAGGACCTCCACTTCAACTCCATCTCGGGGGGAACGGATATCAACGGCTGCTTCGCCATCGGAAGCCCCATTCTTCCCGTTTACGCGGGGGAACTCCAGGGCCCAGCTTTAGGTATGAAGATCCAAGCCTATGATGAAAAGGGCAGGCCGGTCTACGACCAGCAGGGAGAGCTTGTCTGCGAGGCTCCTGCTCCCTCCATGCCCCTCTATTTCTGGAACGACCCCGATGGGAAGAAGTACCGAAGCGCATACTTTGAGTTCTATCCGGGGGTCTGGAGGCATGGGGACTACATAGTCATCCACAGCGACACAGGAGGCATCACCTTCTATGGACGTTCCGACGCTGTGCTCAAGCCCTCTGGGGTCAGGATCGGAACCGCGGAGATCTACAACGTGGTGGAGCAGATGGAGGAGATCTCCGACAGCCTCGCCATAGGCCAGAATTGGAAAGGAGACCAACGTATCGTCCTCTTCGTCAAATTGGCGGAGGGTTACGCCCTCACCGAAGATCTCAAGGCCAAGATCCGCAAGGAACTCAAGGAAAAGGCCTCGCCCCGCCATGTGCCAGCGGTGATCATGGAGATGCCCGAGGCCCCCTATACCTTGAACATGAAGAAGGTGGAAAGCGCCGTCACCAACATCCTCCACGGACGCCCCGTGCTCAATCGAGACGCCCTCATGAATCCGGAGGTGTTGGACTATTTCGAGAGCATCGTCCCCGAGCTCCAAAAGGAGTAGCCCCGGGAGGCCTGAGGCCAAGCGTTCGTCGGGAAGGGGAGGTTCCCGACATCTCAAGAGGGCTTCTCTGAAGGAGGAAGGAGGGCTTCCTCCTTCCTCCCCACCGCTGCACTGAATTGTTCCATAGCCTCTCTGGCCAGAGGTCTCCAGCGGCCCCGGCGAATCCGCCCTCTTACCTCNTCTCCCTCCAAAAGAAGGCTTGTCACATGGCGCCCCTGAGGGCTGAAGACGTGGATTCGATTCTTCGGTCCCACCACGACCACCGTATGTCGGCGGACGTCCCACAGAATCCGCTCCCTGGGTGCGGAAACTACATCCTCCCAAGCCTTGGATGTGGGGCGATTGTCCCCTCTGCGGGCCTCGGCGTGGACCGTCCGACGGCTCGACTGTCTGCCCAACCGCTCTAGGGACCGGGCAACCCCCTTCAGAAGACGCTCTACGCCCGGTGAAAGGGCCATGGGCTCCGAAATGCCCCCAATCCCAGCATGCTGACCGATCTGCTGAAGACGTCTCCTTCCCCTGGAGACCACCTGTAGGATGCGGCCGCCCTGATGTCCCTCCAGGGCCACGACGGCATCGGTCCCATCCCAAAAGCGCCCGACCAAGTTGAGTTCCCTCCTAAAGGAGCCGCCCAGGCCGCGGACTTCCACTGCTTGGAGGGTGAAAGCGACCCGCTCCTCCTCCGAGGACCCACAACCCGTGGGTCGAAGGGAGACGAAGCCGAATACCACCTGCCCCAGGATGTCGTAGGTCTTGGACAATTTCCCGAAAACGGGCAATTGTCTGGATTTGAGCAGAGAGGCATCCATGTGAGCCGCGGCCAGGTATCCGTTTGGGTCCTCATAGATACGATCCACTTCGGGGTGTCTCAGATCGAGCAGGATGCTCGTCAGCTCTGGCCACAGGGGAAGTCCGGTTGAGGAGTAACCCCCGAATACGCTGGTGGGGCGAGGGGGTACAGAGTGGGGACAGTCGGCACTTTCGCAGTGATAACAGTAAATCCGCCCCGGCCGAAAGGCCTCCACCCTAGAGGCCGCGGCCCGAACCGCTTCCAGGATCTGGTCCTTCACCCGGGGAGCCGCCCTCAGCCGCCACCTCTGGCCGGGCTCGATCGTCACCCGAATCTCCAGAGAGAATGGCTCAAGCGTCTCCAGCCCGGATCCGAACATCTCCACCCAAGCCTGTCGGGCGGCAGAGGCCAGGCTCCGCTCCAGACCTCGTGCTCTGGAATCCAACCCGCGTCTTCGCCATCTACGGTCTCGGGGGCGGCCCCCGCTTCCGCCTTCCCGACGGCGATCCTCTTTCTCGGCTCCGCTGCCCATTCCCGAATCCTGCAGGTGGCCTTTGGAGGGCCCTGATGCAGGCCTCTACCCTCAATCCCGGAGGGTCCGCTTCTTCCCCCTGCCGCTCCCTTCATCCACTGACATGAGGATAACCCCTTGAACCCCTCGACTCAACCGCTATTTTGGCAGTTTTGAGCCGATCTTCTGTCTCCATAAGGCAGGATCCTTGACACTCCCTGGGCTACTCCCTATACTTCGAATCTCGAAGTCGGTAGGTCTGGCGCAGAGAACCATGCACTATCGCGCTTCATACCAGGCAATTCCATGCAAGGAGGAATCACAATGAAAAGGACGATCTCTGCAGCGCTCTTTGTGGTCTTTCTGCTTTGTCTTGCGACAGGCGCCTCGGCAAAGGTGATCATCAAACTGGCCAACTCGGGACCTGCCAATCCGGACAATCGGACAGTCAAGGCTGTCGAGATCTTCAAGGCCTTGGTGGAGAAAGGGACCCGTGGAGAGGTAGAGGTCCAGGCCTACCACGCCTCGGCCTTGGGCAATGAACGAGAGGCCTTGGAGGGAATCCGCTTGGGGACAATCCAGATGGGCACCCTCTCCTCGGGGCCGGTCCCCGGATTCTTCGCACCTGTTATGGTCTTCGATATCCCCTACCTCTTCTCCAGTGCACCCGCCGCATGGCATGCCTTCAACGGATCCTTCGGGAAGGAGTTCTCCGAGGCGTTCGTCAAGAAGACGGGGGTGCGGATCCTCTCCATTACGGAGAACGGCTACCGCCACTTCACCAATGCCGTCAGGGAGATCCGAGTGCCCGCCGACATGAAGGGCCTCAAGTTTCGCACCATGGAGAACCCTCTGCACATGGAGATGGTCAAGGCCCTGGGAGGGGACCCCACGCCCATCGCCTTCGGGGAACTCTACATGGCCCTTCAGCAAAAGGTGGTGGACGGGATGGAATGTCCGGTGGTATTGATCCATGACATGAAGTTCTACGAAGTCCAAAAGTATATGGTGCTCGATGGCCACCTCTACAACCCCCTCTTCGTGTTTATCAACGAGCGCTTCTTCCAGAAGAAGCTCTCTCCGGAGCAGAGGAAGGTCGTGGCCGAGGCTGCCAAGGTCCTGGCTGCCACGCACAACGGATTCTCCCAGGAAGCTAATATTCAGGGCATCGCCAAGCTGAAGGCCAAGGGGATGAAGATCTACAAACCCACCAAGGAAGAGTTGGCCCAATTCCGCGATATCGCCCAGCCTGCAGCCCTGGAATACCTCAAAAAGAAGGTGGGCGAGGCGTGGGTCCAAAAGGCCATCAAGGCCGCTGAGGAGGGCGAAAAGGCCGTCGGCGATCGTGCAGATGCCATCGTTCAGGAACATATCCGGATGGCGAATCAAAAATACCAAGAGCTGGTCAAAAAATAGACTCGGCTCTGAACTTGAGGCCGCCGGATGAAAGCACCCTTCCGGCGGCCTTCCCAAAAAGCCCCAAGCCGTCGAACGGAAGGGAAGAGGTTATGTCACCGACTCCCCTTACGAGCCTCGCGCGGGCTCCTCTCCTTCCCCCGCCTGCCCGGACTTGATGAGGAAGACGCCATCAGCCCATGGAGGAGACTGGTTGCCTGGTGGTCGAGCTCGGGGGGCGTCGGGAAGCAGCCGGCCTTGAGGAGTTCGAGGCCCCGCGTGCAAACGGATTTCGACCAATGAAGTCCATCTCCCTCTGGATCAATTTCCTGGCCGATGGCCTCATCCGGCTCTGCTGCTGGTTGCTTGTGGTCATCGGCATCGCCATGTCCATCGTAATCTTCCTTCAAGTCATCTTCCGTTTCGTCATCTACGTGCCTTTTCCCTGGTCAGAGGAGATGGCTCGATACCTCATGATCTGGATGGGGATGCTCGGCTCTGTAGTGGCCATGCGCAAGGGACGCCACATCGGTGTCACAGTGATGATCGATCGGCTGTCTCCCAAGACAAGGGTCCCTCTCTTGCTGTCCATCCGGGTAGTCATGATGGGGTTTCTTTTTGTCATCGCCAAAGAGGGNTTCTCTCTGGCCGTATTCAACGCTCCACAAAGATCCCCGGCCATGGAGATCCCCATGCTCTATCCCTATCTGGCCATCCCTGTGGGAGCCGTGCTGATGATGATCGAAATCCTTGCGGATATCCTCCGAAGTCTCTTTCCCACTGAAGCTGAGGGAAAGGGAACGATTTCCTCCCAGCTCCTTTGAGATCATGCAGAGGGATCCCTTCTTTATCATAGAACTTCCTGAGGAGGTTGGGGGCGCAAGAGGAAAAGGGATGAATGGTTTTGCAGGGAGCTTGGAATGATCTCCGTGATGGCCTTCGTCTTTCTCCTTACGCTGGTGCTGGGCTTTCCCGTGGCCATATGCCTGGGGATTACCTCGCTGGCGGCTCTTCTCAGGTCTGAAGTCCCCCTGACCCTCATGGCCCAACGCATCTTCACGGGCATCGACTCCTTTCCCCTTATGGCTGTCCCCTTCTTTGTGCTTGCCGGAGAATTGATGAATCAAGGAGGAACCACCGAACGGCTGATTCGCTTCGCAAATGTCTTGGTGGGGAGGATCCGGGGAGGGCTTGCCCACACGAATATCGTGGCGTCCATGTTCTTCGGAGGAATCAGCGGATCGGCCGTGGCCGACGCTTCTGCCATGGGAACGATCCTCGTTCCCGGGATGGTCCGGGAGGGGTACGACAAAGGCTTCTCCGCCGCTGTTACGGCCGCCTCTTCGACCATGGGCCCCATCATTCCTCCCTCCATCTTTATGGTCATCATGGGAGTGACAACCGGCCTCTCCATCGGAGGTCTGTTCGCAGCAGGAATCATCCCGGGGCTCCTTCTGGGGTTCTCCATGATGGGCCTCTCCTATTACCTCTCCGTAAAACACGGCTACCCCAAAGACGAAACCCCTTTGACCTGGCAGCGCTTCTGGGGGGAGTTTCGCTCTGCGGGGCCCGCCCTTTTGGCCCCTTTCATCATTTTGGGCGGGATCTTGGGAGGCGTCTTCACCCCAACCGAAGCCGCCGTTATCGCCGTCTTCTATGCCTTCCTCCTGGGCACCTTTATCTACCGGGAACTGCGTCTTCGTGATCTCGCCACTGTCTTGATCAACACCGGGATAACCACCGGTGTGCTCCTTCTGATCATTGGCATGGCCAACATCTTTGCCTGGGTCCTCACCTCGGAGCAGATCCCCCAGCGGATTGCCGATGCCATGATCAGGATCACCGACAACCCCTACGTGATCCTCCTGTTGATCAATATCTTCTTGATTTTCATAGGGATGTTCCTGGAGGGAGGAGCGGCCATTATCATCCTTGCCCCCACCCTCATGGCAGTGGCCAAGGCCGTGGGGATCCATCCCCTCCACTTCGGGTTCGTGATGGTATTGAACATCGTCGTGGGGCTCCTCACACCTCCGCTAGGGGTCTGCCTCTTCGTGGTATGCGGGGTGACCGGTCTTCCATTCTCCTTGGTCACCCGCTCGGTACTCCCCTTCCTCGCCTTGGAGTTCGGCGTGCTTTTGTTGGTCACCTACGTCCCCTCCCTCATCCTCACCATACCCCGTTTGCTGGGCTATCTTTAACACGGATGATCCGTTGCTGGGGGACGAAATGGAGGAAGACCTTGATCTTCAACTCTTGGGGCTGCTGTACCCCCATCTCCCAATTCGAAGGTGAACCCTGATCCGACGCGGTTTCACGAACTACTCGATTCAGGAGAACGAGGCATGTCAGGACCGGTGGAGGGTTCTGCCAGCATGAACCAGGGATTGGAAGAACACCGTCTCGCCCAGAGGGTCGTCTCCCTGGAGCCTTCCCTGATCCGCGAGATGACCAAGCGCGCGGCGGAGATGAACGANGTGATTTCCTTGGGCATCGGCGAGCCCGATTTCCATACCCCCCAGGAAGTCGTTCGGAAGGCCTTGGGCGATGCGCTTGAGGGTGCGACCCACTATACCCCTTCTAGGGGAGATCCAGAACTGCTGGGAGCACTTCTCCAGTGGATTCGGGATCGCTGGGGACACAGCCTCGGCATCCAAAATCTGGTGATCACGGTGGGAGGAATGGGGGCTTTGACGGCCTTCTTTCGAACCGTCTTGAACCCGGAAGACGAGGTACTCATCCCCGAACCCCACTTCCCCGCATATCGTCCCCATGTGGAGTGGGCCGGAGGGCGTGTAGTGCATGTGCCCACCCGTTTCGAAGAAGGATTCGTGGTGCAGCCCGAGGAGGTGGAAAGGGCCCTCTCTCCCAAGAGCAAGGTCCTCATGCTCAACTCCCCCAACAATCCCACCGGTGCAGTGATTCCTCCCGAGACCCTGGATGCCTTGGCGGAACTCGCCCGAGACCATGACCTTCTGGTCCTCAGCGACGAGGTCTACGATCGGCTCGTCTACGACGGCCAGAGGCACGATTCCATCTCTACAAGGAGGGAGATGTTGGAGCGAACCGTTGTGGTGGGCTCTTTTTCCAAAGGGTTCGCCATGACCGGATGGAGACTCGGTTTCGCATTCGGACCCTCCTGGTTGATGGACCAATTGCTCAAGGTGATCACCTACGAGACCTCCTGCGCCCCTTCCGTCTCCCAGAGGGCCGCTTACCATGCACTGCGGCAAGATCCGATGGTCTTCCAGAGGATGGTTCAAGAATTCCAAAGGAGAAGGGATCTGGTCTACGATGCCCTCCATCGCATGGAAGGGGTGCGGGTCCATCGTCCTCGGGGTGCCTTCTATATCTTCCCGGATCTCTCCCACATCGCCCCTCGATGGGAATCCTTGGCCCTCAGGCTCCTGGAGGAAGAACGGGTGGTAGTGGTCCCCGGAAGTGCCTTCGGGCCGTCCGGTGCCGGCTGTGTGAGGATCGCCTATACGGTGGATCTCCCAGCTCTCAAGGAAGCAATGTTGCGCATCCACAGATTCCTCGAGAGGATCCGTAAGGAGGGAAGGGTCGGGGTATAATCTATACCAAAAAGGATTCTGTTGCACCCCGCCTCGAAGGTCCTTTCAACTCTTCTCTTTCCCCTCCGATATGAGATAATAAAGTCTCTGCAAGAGAGACGTGTGTGTTTAAGCCCGTAGAGCTGACTTCAAAGAAGATGAGCGTGTCCCGAAACAGACCCCTCCATCTGGAACACACGGCACTCCTTTCCATCTTCGATGGGATGGATGACTTCATCTATGTCTCGGACCCGGAGACGCACGAGATCCTTTATGCCAATCCCGCACTGAAAGAGCTCTTCGGCCGGGAATTTGTGGGGGAGATTTGCTACCAGGCCTTCCAAGGCAGGGAGACGCCTTGCGAGTTCTGCACGAATCCTAAATTGCTGGCGGGGCACAAGGGGTCTTTCCGTTGGGAATACTACAACCCCATGCTCAAGCGTCACTTCGCCATCACCGACCGACTCATTGACTGGCCGGACGGTCGGCGGGTCCGCCTGGAGATCGCCAAGGACATCACCAAGTTCAGGAAGGCCGAGGCAGCACTGAAGCACAGCGAGCAACAATATCGCTCCTTCTTCGAGTCCTCCATGGATGCGGTCTATATCACGTCCCGGGACGGCCGCATCCTCGAGCTCAATAAGGCCGCACTGGAGCTCTTCGGAGCCAGCAGAGAGGAGCTGATCGGGACCAATGTCGCGGACCTCTACGCCGACGCTTCCGACCGAGAGGGATTCCAGGCGGAAATCGAGCGGAAGGGCTCTGTTCGAGACTACCCGCTCCGACTTCGCAAGAAAAACGGAACCGTGATGGACTGCCTCCTTACGGCTGTGGTACGCCGCTCCCCTGAGGGAGAGGTACTCGGGTATCAGGGAATCATCCGCGACATCAGCCAGCAGAAACGGATGGAGAAGTCCCTCAGGGAGCTCCAGAATCGCTTCGACCTCTTTATGCAGAACCTGCCTGCCCTCGCATTCATCAAGGACGAGAAGGGGCGCTACATCTACCTCAACGAGGCATACCGGACACAGTACGGAATCGATCTCCAAGAGCGCCTGGGAAAGACAGACGAAGAGATCTTCCCTCCGGAGATCGCACGGGAATATCGAGAAAACGACCGCATCGTCCTCTCGGAGGGGAAAACCCTCCGGCGCGTGGAGTCCCGTCCCGGGCCGGACGGGATCCGTTACTATCTTACCTATAAGTTTCCCATCCGGATGGAGGGCGGACCCACCATGTTGGGTGGGATCGCCTTGGACATCACGAAACTCAAGCGCACGGAGGACAGACTGGAGGCCGCCAACCGGGAGTTGGAGGAGGTCAACCGTCAACTGGAACAGGCCATAGAACAAGCCAACCTCCTCGCCCTTGAGGCCCAGGCCGCCAATATGGCCAAGAGCACTCTGCTGGCCAATATGAGCCATGAGCTTCGCACCCCCATCAACGCCATCCTGGGTATGACCGAACTTGCCTTGGAGACCGAACTCACGCCCGAGCAGCGCGATTACTTGGAGACCGTCCGCACCGCCACCGAGTCTCTCCTGACGCTGATCAACGACATCCTGGATCTCTCCAAAATCGAGGCGGGCCGGCTGGAACTGGAGGTCATCGATTTCAAACTTCGCGACAGCTTGGGGGATACCCTCAAGACCCTGGCTGTCAAAGCCCATGAGAAGGGGCTGGAGCTCGCTTACCACGTGGAGGTCGACGTCCCGGAGAATCTCCTTGGAGATCCGGGAAGGCTCCGACAGGTGATAGTCAACTTGGTGGGCAACGCCATTAAGTTCACCGATCGAGGAGAAGTGGTGGTCAGGGTGAAAAAGGTCAAGGAGGCCCAGGATTCGGTGGGTCTCCATTTCTCGGTCAGGGACACCGGCATCGGCATCCCCAAGGAGAAACAGAAACGGATCTTCGAGCCCTTCGTCCAAGCCGACAGCTCCACCACCCGAAAATATGGCGGGACGGGACTCGGGCTGACCATCACAAAACAGCTTGTGGAGATGATGGGGGGGCGGATCTGGTTGGAAAGCGAGCCGGGCCAAGGGACCACCTTCCATTTCACGGCGACATTCGGACTCCCCCAGGAACCCCCTGCAGAGCTCCAAGTCTCAAGGACCATGGAACTCCAGGATCTGCCAGTGCTGGTCGTGGACGACAATGCCACGAACCGGCGCATCTTGTGCGAGATGCTCTCCAACTGGCAAATGCGTCCCCATGCCGTGGAAAGCGGATCCGAGGCCTTGGAGGTCTTGCGTAGGGCCGCCTCGGAGGGTCGGCCCTTCCAGATCGTCCTCCTGGATGTCCTCATGCCCGACATGGACGGTTTTATGGTGGCGGAGGCCATCCAACGGGACCCCCTTCTCCAGCAGAGCAAAGTGATTATGTTGACCTCCGCCGGACAGCGTGGGGATGCAGCCCGCTGTCGAAAGGTGGGAGTCTCGGGGTATCTGACCAAGCCCATCAAATCCTCGGACCTCCTCGATGCCATCATCGCCACCAAGGGCCTAGAGGAAACCGATTCTGAGCGTATTCCACTGGTGACCCGGCACTCCCTTCGGGAGGCCCAAGGAGTCTCTCCTGACTCAGGAGACCACAAGAAGACGCACATCCTTCTGGCCGAAGACAACCCCATCAACCAGAAATTGATGGTCCGAACCCTGGAGAAACAAGGCCATGCCGTGACCGTGGCAACCACGGGGAAAGAGGCGCTCCAAAAGTGGGAGAAAGGCGCCTTTGATCTCATTGTCATGGACGTCCAGATGCCCGAAATGGACGGGCTGGAGGTCACCAGGGCGATTCGTCAACGGGAGCGCGCAACTGGAGTTCACACACCCATCATCGCCCTGACCGCTCATGCCATGGAGGGAGACCGTGAGCGGTGTCTCGAGGCGGGGATGGATGCCTATGTCTCCAAACCTTTCCGCAAGGAGGAACTCTTCAGGGTCATGGGGATCCTCCTGAAACGGAAAGAACGGGAAGGACCTGCGCTGAATTCCAAAGAGGGACCTCCACCCCAGGGGAAATCCCCCTCCTCCCCTCAGGTGCTCGACAAGGAGGAACTCCTGAAGCGTTTGGATGGAGACGCCGAGCTGCTGAGGGAGATCGCAAGCATGTTTTTGGACTCCTATCCTCAGGCCCTCTCCGAGATCGAAGAGGCGGTGAAATCCCGGGACCCGGCAGCCCTTCAACGATCGGCGCATGCCCTCAAGGGAATGGTGGCCAACTTCGGGGCCGCCGATGCCACCGAGGCCGCCTTCCGGCTGGAACAAATGGGTGGGGAGGGGGACTTGAGCCTTGCCTCCGAGGGGCTCCTTAAGCTAAAGAATGAAATCGAGCGTCTGATTCCGGAGCTCGAAATCCTGGCCGAGGAGGAAGAGGACTTTTGAAGATCTTGATAGCCGACGACGATGCCATCTCACGCCGCATCCTGGTTTCGCGACTGACCAAGTGGGGCTTCGAGGTCATGGAGGTGGCCGAGGGGCGCCGGGCATGGGAGATACTCCAGGAGGACGATCCTCCTCGTATGGCCATCCTGGACTGGATGATGCCTGGAATGGACGGAATAGAGATCTGCAGGGCCGTCCGGGATAGGGACCAGGAGCCTTACATTTACATCCTGTTATTGACCGCCAAGTCTCAAAAAGAGGACCTCATTGAGGCCTTGAAGGCGGGGGCCGACGACTTCCTTGTCAAGCCCTACGACCCCCATGAACTCCAGGTCCGCCTCCAGGTGGGAAAGAGGATCATCGATCTGCAAGAGGCCCTCATCCGGGCCCGGGAGGAACTCCGTCTCCTGGCCACCCGTGACGCCCTCACCGGGCTGTGGAACCGGAGGACCATCCTGGAAATCCTGGAGCAGGAGCTGGCCAGAGCGAGTCGGGATGGCTATCCCCTCGGCCTCCTAATCGCGGATTTGGACCACTTCAAGAGGGTCAACGACACTCTTGGACACTTGGCCGGAGATGAGGTCCTCAAGGAGGCGGCCCGCCGGATGCAATCGGCACTCAGGCCCTACGACGCCTTGGGCAGATACGGCGGGGAGGAGTTTCTCATCATCATCCCCAACTGCACTCGGCAATCCCTCCTCAAAGTGGCCGAGAGGATCCGTCTCCAGATGGTGGAGGAGGAGATCCCCACAGTCGAAGGGGCCGTCTCCATTACGCTCAGCGTAGGAGGCCTCTCCTCCAACGGAACCAAGGGGACAGACGTCAATTCCCTGATCCGGATGGCCGACGACGCCCTCTACCGAGCCAAGGCCGAAGGCCGAAACCGCGTCGTTCTGGTCTCCGNATAGACATCTCCCTCCTCCTTGGCCGTCCCAGGGAGCTCCACGCTTCCAAAAATCGAAAAAACAAGTCAAAAAAAGATCGTCGAGGGACCGAACCCGCCGGGGCTCTCCTGTATCGCCCTTCCCACCTGCAGGGCATACCATCCGTAGCGCCCTCGAATGCAATCCAGGGCCCTGTACAGGGCCCTCCTTCGCAAGCTGCGTTCCCGCGCGAAGAGAGGCAACTGCAGTGGCGCCCGCATGAGACCGGAAGTGCTCACCCCCAAAAGTCTCACCCGCACCCTTCGGCACAAAAGCCGCTCCATGAGACGCCGAGCCTCCTGAAAGATCACATGATCCATATCCGTGGGCTCCCACAGGGTGACCGACCGGGTGCGAGTATCGAAGTCCGAGTAGCGCAACTTCAACTGCACACAACGGGCCCGAAGGCCGCGGCGCCGCAGGGCGTCGCCCACCCTCTCGCTGAGGCGATAGAGGATTCCCTCCAGGCGCCTTCGATCCAGGGTGTCCTCCTCCAAGGTGACCTCCCGGCCGATGGATCGAGGAGGAGATTCCTGTGGGGTCACCGGCGAATCGTCCAGCCCTCTGGCCCTGAGGTGTAGGAAGTATCCCGTGCGGCCCAGTGCCCGTTCCAGCCACTGANGATCCAGGGTGGCCAACTCCCCGACGGTACGAATATTGAGAAGACGGAGGGTCTTGCGGGTCTTGGGCCCCACCCCCGGAAGGACCTCCACAGGGAGGGGGGCCAGGAAGTCGGCCTCATACCCGGGACGCACCTCCAGGATCCCCGCTGGCTTGGCCATCTTGGAGGCCACCTTGGAGACTAGGCGGTTGGTGGAGATTCCGATGGAGGCCGAAAGACCCAGGGTGCGGAAGATCTCCTCCCGGATCTTGCAGGCCGCCTCCAAGGGAGGTCCGTGGAGACGTTCGCATCCTGTAAGGTCCAGGTAGGCCTCATCGATGGAAACCGGCTCCACCAATGGACAGTAATGTCCGAGGATTCGGAAGACCTCGCGCGATATCTCTGCATAGAGGTGGTGATCCCCTTGGATGAAGACCGCTTGGGGACAAAGCCTTCGAGCCTGGGCCAGTGGCATGGCGGAGCGCACGCCGTAGCGCCGGGCCTCATAGGATGCAGCGCTCACCACACCCCGCCCTTGGGGATTCCCCCCCACGATCACCGGCCGTCCCCGGAGGGAGGGGTTTCGTGCCTGCTCCACGGAGACGAAGAAGGCATCCATATCGAGATGGAGGATCTTCCGGATCACTCCCTACTCCTCCAAAAAGGCCAAGACGGCCTCNGCAGCCTCTTCGGTCGCCTCCAGAAAGGGGTGATGTCCGACCCCCTCCAGGATCTTCAGCCGTCCCCTGGGATAGGCCCGGGCCAAGGCCTCGGCGTGGAGGGGAGGGACCAGACGGTCCTGGGATCCGATCAACACCAATACAGGAGAAGGGACGGCTCCTGTCTCCCGGACGACCTCGGCCTCCAGCATCTCCAACTGACGGAGCATGGTATTCCGGGTCCGGTCATCGGGTCGCAGCAGGACCTCCATCTCCCGGAGCCACTCATCCCTCTCGTCGATGAAGGCGGGGGAGAAGATTAGGGTGAAGAGGTGCCTCATGAGCTCCTCAGAGGGGGTCTTCTCCACCAATATCCTCAGGAGACCGAGGACCCTCCGGCAGTATGGGGCCCCGCTTCGACCTGCAGCGCAAAGGACCAGTCGATCCACGCGCTCCGGACAGAGGGCCGCCAAACGCCGCACCACGAGGGCCCCCATGGAACACCCGAGAAAAGAGGCACGAGGGACCCCCACATGGTCCAGAAGGGACAGCAGGTCCTGGACCAGCAAGTGAACGGTCATGGGACCGGGGGTGTCATCCGATCGTCCCAGACCCCGGGGGTCGGGCGCAATGGCCCGAAGCCTCCCACGGAGGCGGGGGAGGAGGAGGTTGTAGACCGTAGAGTCGGCTCCGAATCCCGGCACCAACACCAAGGGGCGGCCCGAGCCCACATCTTTGTAAAATAGACGAATACCGTTGATCCGTGCATAAGGCATAAGTTCCTCCCTCAGGGGCCCGCAGGCCGAACCGCTGGATCACCGCATCAAAACTTTCGCAGGATTCCTATCACCACTCCCTGAATCTCCACTTCCTCTTCCCGGAGTATCAGGGGCTCCATAGAGGGATTGGCCGGTTGGAGGCGAATGCGATCGGCCTCGCGGTAGAACTTCTTGAGGGTGGCCTCGCCTCCCCGGATCAGGGCCACCACCGTCTCGCCGTTTTCGGCCACCCTCCGATCCTCCACCACTACGAAGTCTCCGTCCCGGATCTGCTCGTCAATCATGGAATCCCCCCGGACCCGAAGCACATAGGTGCGCCGGCGGCCCACCATGTCCTCCGGAACCGAGATGGTCTGACGGTCCTCCACCGCTTCAATGGGCTCGCCAGCGGCCACGTACCCCAGCAAGGGAATCTCCACGGCCCGGGCAGCGGCCTCTCCCACCACTTCCAGGGAGCGGCTCCGATTCCAGCTCCTTCGGAGGACCCCCTTGGCCTCCAGGTTCACCAAGTGCTTGTGCACCGTAGCCACCGAGGAGAGGCCGAACCGGTCCGCGATCTCCTGAAGGGTCGGGGCGTAGCCCCGTTCCATCACGAACTCCGAGATAAAATCGAGAATCTCCCGCTGACGCCGGGTAAGGATCATGATGCCCCCCTTTGAACGAATAGAAGACATAGATCCCTCTCGAGAAGGAGCCCAACAGCCAAGGTCCCCACCAAGGAACCTCCCGGAAGAGCCCCTTGACCCCACGGAAGGAACAGACTTTAAGATAGGCGAACAAAAAGCGAAAGTCAAGAAAAATAATTTTCTTCTGCAACTCTTGACATTTTCCCTGCCGCTGGGTACATTGGCTCAAAACTCCTGCGGTTGAGGGTTCCCACGCTGGGTCCACCGTCGTTTCGGTGGATTTTTTTCTGGACCAGATGACCCTCTTCTGCGGGCCCTCTCTTCTGGAGGAAAGAAGATGCAACGTCTCAAACTCGGGGTTCCCAAAGGGAGCCTCCAGGAGGCCACCATCGAGCTCTTTCGTCGAGCGGGCTGGAACATTCGTCTTATGGATCGGAGCTACTTTCCCAACATCGACGACGAAGGGATCGCCTGTTACCTCATCCGGGCCCAGGAGATCTCCCGGTACGTGGAGAGCGGCGTCCTCGACCTTGGTCTCACGGGAAAGGATTGGATCCTGGAGAACGACTCCGATGTGGTCTTCGTGGAGGAGCTGGTCTACTCCAAGGTCAGCAGAAAACCCGCCCGCTGGGTNCTGGCTGTCCCCGAAAATTCTCCCATCCGACGTTTGGAAGACCTCGAAGGGAAACGGGTGGCCACGGAGCTGGTGGAATATACTCGAAGGCTCTTCCAGGAGCGCGGCATCCGGGTGGAGGTGGAGTTCAGCTGGGGAGCCACGGAGGCCAAGGTATTGGAGGGCCTGGCCGATGCCGTGGTGGAGGTCACCGAGACGGGCTCCACCCTCCGGGCCAATGGTCTGAGGATCGTCGAGGAGCTGCTGAGCACCGCCCCCCAGCTTATCGCCAATCATGAAGCCTGGAAGACCCCGTGGAAGCGCCAGAAGATCGAACAGATCCGTCTCCTCCTCAAGGGGGCCATGGATGCCTACGGAAAGGTGGGATTGAAGATGAATGTGGCCGAGAAGGATATCCCGCGGATCATCGAGATCCTGCCCAGCCTCAAAGCCCCCACCATCTCCAAACTCTACGGCCAGGACTGGTTCGCTGTGGAGACCATCGTGGATGAGTCCGTGGTACGGGAACTCGTGCCCAAACTCCTACAGGCCGGGGCCCAGGGAATCATCGAGTATTCGCTCAACAAGGTGATCTAGGAGGAAAGGCTCCTCTGGCGGGCATGACCCTTGGATGGATCCCCGCCAGGGTCCGAGACAATCCAAGAGGACCGTGTTCCAGGGAAGAAGTCCCAAGTCCTCGAGGTCTCTCTATGCCCTCCACTAAGCCATCTGAACGCAAACATATCATCGAACAGCAGGCCCGGTACTTCGACCAAGTCGTGGAGGTCTTCGATCAAGAGCCGCCCCCTGACATTCGGAGGGCCCTGGAACGGATCGTCGAGAGCGCAGCCCTCCAAAGGGAGGAAAGTGTGCTGGATGTAGGGGCCGGCGTGGGGGTATTGATCCCCTTGTTCAGGGCCCGTGGAGTAACGAGGATCATCGCCTGCGAGATCTCGCCTCGGATGCTGCAAAGGCTCCGGGAGATACACCCGGATGTGGAGACCATTCTGTCGGACGTCTGCGATCTGAAGCTCCCAGATGATTCCCTGGATGCGGCCTTCATGAACGCCGTCTTCCCCAACATCGCGGATAAACCCTCTGCCTTGGCCAATATCTCGAGGATGCTCAGGGTCGGGGGACGGCTCATCATCAGCCACCCCGAGGGAAGGGCCTTTGTGGACCGACTTCGAGAGGTCCTCCCCTTCCCCTTGGATCCACTCCCCTTCTTTCCCGAACTTCGCCGGTTGATCCAAGGACTCCCCCTCAGGATTCGACGATACGCGGACCAAAAGGACCTCTATTTGGTGGTTCTGGAAAAGATACCAAGATCCGGAGGCCCTCCACCTTGAGGGGGAAACTCGAAGCAGCCTGTCTCCTTTCCTTGGGGTTCCTCTTGATCCATNTGATCTTGAGGGCGTCTCCCCTCGCTGCCGCCCCCCGGGCTCTTATCGTGGACTACGAGATGAACCCCCCTGTGGTCCTCGCGCGTCTCCTTGCGGACCTGAGAGAGTCGGGCTTCCTTCCCCTCTATCGCCCCCATTACCCCCGCCTCACCTGGAAGGACCTGAAGGAGGCCTCCCTAGTCATCCTCCTTTCCGGAAACACCCCCGGATATCCTGGAGCTGGCATGTCTCGATCCTCCATTGCATACCTTGCGGCCTACGTGAAGTCTGGCGGAATCCTCCTCTTGGGTCCCTCCAGTGGAGGGCCTGGATCTACGGCAGGAGACCACGAAAGGGGCCTCTTCAATGACCTCCTTCGGACCCTCTGCATCCCCATCACTATCCAGGACGACTGGATCCAGGATCGTGAAAACGCGTTTGCTGCTCCCCTCTACCGCCTTCCTTTTGCCCGAGCCGTACCGGGGCACCCCATCACGGAGGGCCTGAAGGGGCGGATGGTCACGGACCGCTGCCCCTCCCTGAATGTGGGATCCGAGGCCCGTGCCCTCCTTGAGACCTTCCCCTCCGCCTTCCCCCACCACAGACCCCAGAGCATAGGGGTCTACACCTTGGCCGCACTGAGTGAAAAGGAAACAGGGACCGTTGCGGTCATGGGACGGTATCTCCTCCAATGGGGAGGAGGGTGCTCCAAGGAACCCGCACGACCCCTTCTTCCCCTTCCCAAAGAAGAGAAGCGCCTCCACACCTTTCTCCGGGGTCTCTTGTATTATCTCCGTCAAAAGACAACCAAGAAGAGACCGCCCCTTATTAACATTAACCCCCAGGCGGTTCCTTCCTCCTCGGAAAGGGGCGACCCCGCCCAGCTCAACGCTTCCATCCCGCGCCGACCCCCTCCCAACATCGTGGAGTTCCATGGGCCCCCTTCCTCTGCCAGCGTCGCCGTTGATCCCTCCTCCTTGGCCCCTCCCTATGAATGGATCTTGCGAGAGGGGATTAGGGGCGGATGGGCCCACATCGACAAGGACGCGGACGAACTGGACCGCCTGACCCGGGGTCTCTCCACAAGCGGCATGAACCTCCTCTGGGGAGTCGGCTTCCCTCAATTGCTCCTAAGCCCCAAGGGAGACGACCTCCGAAGGGCCCGACTCCTTCTGTGCTGGGAACGGGTGGCCCGAGGGCTGAGAGGGACCGGCGTGCGTTGGTTCCTCGGCATGGAATATCCCGGCAGNTTCGCTGTATTGGACAATTCCACGCGCGCCATAGGGTCCGAAGGGGAGATCTGGGATGTCCCCTCCCCCTGGGACCTGGAAGTGTGGCGGCGGGAGGTGGTACGACCGGCGAGGATTGCAGCCCAATGGGCCCGAAGAGAGCCCTCTGTGGCCGGAATCGTCCTTGACGTGGAGATGTATGGACGGAAGCCTCTCTTCTTCGGGCAAGGATTGGACTTCGGAGATGCCCCCTTCCTGGCCTTTCTCAGAAACCGAGGGGAGCTCGAGGCCGGATCCTCGCTCCGGCCCCGGGAGCGCTTTCCCTGGCTTCGGGACCGGGGCCTCCTTCAGCAATACTACGACTTCCTGGAGCAACGGGCGGAGCTCATGGGGCGGGAGCTCCGCCAGGCGATCCATTCCATCCACCCCGGGTTGATTCTGGGATCTTACAGTGCGGGGGCCCTTCAACGATGGTTCTACAGGGGGCTCTGGAGAGGGATGAGCACCCCCGAGAGACCCCTTGTGCTGTTCACCTTCCAGAGGGACCTCGACCCGGACCAGGAAGCCCTGGCCCGGGAAGGGATCCACGTTCTCCATGTGCGTGCCTTGCTTATGGGACTCCTAAGAAGGGAGGATTATCCACGTCTTTTCGATCACGCTCTGCGCCGAAACTGGGGATATTGGCTGAACCGGCTCACCGCCCTGGTCGCCGACAGGGGCTTCTACCCTGCAGAGGCCCCCCAGGATATGGAGCCGGAGGAGGCATGGAGGGTCATCGCAGANGCCAACCGAATGACCCCTTTTTTAGCGCCCCTCCCATAAGGCCAATGCAGAGGCCTGCAAGGCCAATGGAGGGCCAAATGCGGCCACAACAAAACCACGATCATTGGGGCGAGGAGGGAGACCGTCATGGAAGAGGAATACAGGGCCTTGACCCATCTCCTCGGTGAGCTCTCCGAGGCCTTCGGCGTGTCGGGGTTCGAGGAGGAGGTCCGAGGGATCATCCAAAGCCGGGTCCAGTCCATTGCGGACGAGATCCACGTGGACCCTTTGGGCAACCTCCACGCGGTAATGGGTCGGGAGTCCCCCTTCACCTTGCTGCTGGATGCACATATGGATGAGGTGGGGTTCCTGGTCAAGGCCATTGAGGAGGATGGGTTCCTGAGGCTGGTCCCGGTAGGAGGCTGGGACCCCAGGCTCCTGCCGGGCCAGACCGTGTGGGTCCGGGCCCGGAACGGCAGGGGATACACAGGAGTTGTGGGCTCAGTTCCGCCTCATGTGCAGGAGACCGAGGACCGGAAAAAGCCTTTTGACTGGAAGGACCTCTTCGTGGACGTGGGAGCCCGAGACCCTCAGGAGGTGGCCCGAATGGGGATCCGCCTGGGCTCCCCCGCGGTCATCCCCCAGCCCTTTCTCCATCTCACCGAGGGGTCCTTCCTGGGAAAGGCCCTGGATAACCGGGCCGGCTGCGCTATACTGATCCGGCTTCTGGAATCCCTCCGGCGGGCCTCGGTGGAAGGAATGCGTGTGGTGGCCGTCTTCTCCACAGGAGAGGAAGTGGGCTTCCGAGGGGCCACGGTGGCCGCCCGGCGATGGCGGCCTCAGATGGCCTTGATTCTGGAGGGGACCATCGCAACCGACACCCCGGGTATCCTCCCCCATCAGCGGGTCGCCGCCCTAGGACGGGGGCCGGTGCTTACCACAGCTGACCGCACCCTCATCGTCCCGGAACGGCTCTTGGAAAAAATCCTCCATCTGGCAGAGACGAAGAGGATCCCCCATCAGATCAAGACCCCCATGGTAGGAGGGACCGATGGAGGAGTCATCCACACCAGCTCGGAGGGGGTCCTTACAGCCGTTGTCGCAGTCCCGTGTCGATACATCCACTCCCCCAGGTGCCTTTTGCGACGAGAAGACCTCCTTCATACAGAGCAACTGGTGGAATCAATAGTGCGGGAGGCTCCCCGCATCTACCGGGAGGTAGGAACCTGATGGTCCTTTTCACGCCTTCACCAGATGGACCGTTTGAGGACCAAAGCTCCAGGTTGTCTTGACTTATCAGGGATATGGCGCAACAATAAGTCACCGTCGCCGGTGTAGCTCAGAGGTAGAGCAGCTGATTCGTAATCAGCGGGTCGGAGGTTCAACTCCTCTCACCGGCTCCAGGAAACGCAAGGGTTTCGGGGGGTTGGCTCCTGAAGCCCTTTTTGTTTTGTCCTCAAATCTCGTCAAAACGGGCCGGTTCTGCGATCAGAATGCGACCACAAAAAGAAAAACAGGCTTATCAATTTAGTTCAGCAACCAATTCCTTGTAGGTTACAGTTTGTGTTGAGCAACAGGCCTTGACAAGGCGATCAAAGATGGTCTTTCGGCG
>MTPG01000117.1 GCA_002010915.1 Desulfarculaceae bacterium JdFR-97
CCCCCCCATCCGCACGGATCGTGGCTGGCTCCATCTCTTCCACGGGGTCTTTCGGACCATGGACGGGGCCGTATATCGCCTGGGAGTGGCCCTCCACGACTTGAAGGATCCCTCGCGGGTCCTCGGTGTGGCCGACTCGTGGATCCTACAGCCCGAAGACCCCTGGGAGGTCACAGGTTACGTCCACAATGTGGTCTTCACCTGCGGGGCAGTAGTGGAGGAAAGCGGAATCCTTCGGATCTATTGGGGAGGGGCGGATACGGTCCTTTGCACGGGGACGGCCCGCCTGGAGGAACTCGTGGATCTGTGCCTCACCCATCCCAGACCTCCTCTTTGAGCCCAGGAGAGAGGATACCGGGAGGGGGGATACCCACCTCATTGCGGGACCACGGCAGGAAACGTATACTGAATCTTTGGGGCTGTAACTCCGCTGGCGTGCCAAGACCCCGGTGCCGAGTTCTATTGAATTGTCCGGGTTGGTAGGCTCCAGCACACGTTCCTCAGGGGGGCAGAAGGATGATCGAAATCCTTCCCGATTCCCTTTCCCAGGGGGTTCAGGTCGTGGGGCTTCGCCGCGTTTCGCAACGATGGCGGCCCGTGCGGATCCTCCTGGCCTTCGAGACCCCCGAAAGGGACGAGGGAAGGAGGCTCCGGGAGATCTGGATCCAAGGGGGACCCCAGGCACCTTTCCCCTTGGAGGCCCTGGAGGATCTCCTCATGGACGGCTCCAAGGCATCGATCCCCCCCAATGGCAAGGCCTTGTCCCAGAGGGGCTGCCCCATCTGCAACGAGAAGACCGCTCGAGGCGTGTTCACCCCCGAAGGGCGAACCCTCTGTAGAGGGCACCTGTGGCTGGCGTGGGACAAGGCACTCGCGGACGGAGGACGGCCTGCGGAAAGGCCTCCCCCCTGCCCCTTGTGCAGGGAGCCTTCCTTGGTTCTCTGGAGCGACGGCTCGTCCTGTCTGTGCACGCGGTGCCTGGTGAAACGTCGCATTCCACAAGACTCATCATGGAAGTGGATCTTTCACGGGGGGAAGGTCCTTCCCTGGGGAATGCGCGGAGAGCTCCGCATCTTTCTGGGGCTCTGGTCCCAAAATCCTCCCTGCGAGCGGTGCGGGAGCCCCCATCTCCGGATCCGGAAGATCGCCCTGGACTTCCCCAAGATGCCGGGGCCCCTCTATCCCCTGTGGGAGATCTTCCGCAACGACCGGACCGAGGAAGGGGAGGCCCGACGCATGCGGCAGCTTCGGGCCTATACCCAAGGGTTGATCCGGGCTGTGGTGGAGTGTCCTCAGTGCGGGTACCTGGAACGAGAATGGCCGGACGTCCTCCAACTCTTCCCCGGAAATGAGGAAGACACCAGGGTGGCCCCTTCAAGACCCGCCATCCTCTGAATCCACACGCCTAGGCCCTCCGTGATCCGGTGTGCGGATGGATTACTTAGAAAATATCCTTTCGTGTATTTCGTCCATATCGTCGTTTCGTCTGTTTCGCTTGGTGCGTTATGCTCGTTTGGGCGTTCGGGCGCTCGGACGTTCGGCTCGTTAGTCCGTTTGGTTGGGTAGCAACGAGCACGGAGCTTGGAGCAAAGACCCCGCCTATATTTGTGCCATATGGCGATATCTACGGCGAGGCAGTTCCGAAGGGGGCCGAAGATCGTCGGGTCTCCGAGACTATGCGATCCAGGGCCTCGCGCACTCTTTCCGGGGAATGCCGAAAGGTATCCGCCTTGTGGAGGCGCCGGGGCGCCGGTCTCGTCTCCTCCAGCAGGGGATGCAAGAGCACACGGAGCCCTGACTCCTCCAAGAGCCGGAGTTCCCGGTGATCCGGGAGGACCAGGGAGAGCCCGGCCTCCTCGTAGGCCCTTCGATGGGCCTCTGGTGGGATCAGGTTGTTCATCAACACCCAATCGACGCCGCCTTTCCCAACGGTCTCCATGACGGTTTCCACGTGCTTCAAGGCCGAATAGCCGTCGGTCTGTCCGGGGGTGACGGTGCTGTTGCAGAGGTAGACCCTAAGCGCACCGGAACGGTGCAGCGCCTCCCGTACCCCCTGGACCATCAGGCACGGCAGGATGCTCGTATAGAGGCATCCCGGCCCGAGCAGGATCAGATCAGCACCCTCCAGGGCCTCGAGGACCCCCGGGGCCGGAGTCGGAACAGGCCCCTCCCACCCCAAGGAGCGGATGGGCGGCTTCCCCACCCTGCGGATCTCCGCCTCGCCCATGACCACCGTGCCGTCCACCAACTCGGCCCTCAACTGGGCGGACTCCTCGGTCACGGGAAGGACTCGTCCCCTGATCCCCAGAAGTGAGGAGGCCTTCTGCACGGCACGAGCGAATCCCCCTTCCTCCTGAGCCAGTCCGCAAAGGAGCAAATTCCCGAGGGCCATTCCGTGGTAGGCCTCACACAAGGGGGATTCGAGCCGTTTCTCCCAGAGGTCGGCCCAGGGGCTGTCTCCGCTCAAAGAGGCGAAGGTGGAGAGGGTGGCCCGCACATCCCCCGGGGCAGGAAGACCGAAGGCCCTTCGGCAAAGGCCGCTCGAGCTTCCGGTATCCGTGGTGCAGACCACGGCTGTGACCCGTTCCAGGAGGTCCCGGAAGGCCCGGGCGGCCAGGGAAGGTCCAGACCCGCCACCGACAGCCACCACGGCCCCCCACTCGTGCTTCCTCCCCCCCATGTCTCCCTCCCCCCGCCTCAGGACCTGGTGGGCGGCCATGGAACATCCTCCTCCTCGGTCCACCGTTCGATCCTTCTTCGCAACGGTCCGATGGACCATGAGGCAATGTTGGCGGCCAAGAGTGGGAAAAGGGCCGCCCAGCCCCAGGCCCCATACTCCTCCACTCCCCGAACCGTGAAGAGGAGATAGGCCAAGGGCTCCACCATGAGGGCGATAAGGCAGGAGAGGGCTACCGCCATCTGTTCCCTCTCGGAGAGACGGCTCAGCCCCGTGCCCTTGCGGATCCCCGCAAGAAGCGGCCTCCAGAAGCCGCTTCCATGCACCAAGAGGGTCCCCAGAAGGACCCCCTGGAGGAGTCGGAGAAGGAGACTGACCATGGTGCATCCCATTAATGAAACGACCCAAACCATTAGGGTCCCACAAAGGTCAACGGGGAAGCCCATTGGAGGCGTCCGAGGGTGGACGGGCGTCCTCTCCCTTTTGACTCAGGAGATCCATCACAGTAACGTGGGCAAGGGCACCTCGGATCCCTTCCCGGGCCTTCTCGAAGATCATCTTCATGGAGGGTTCCAGGGACCCGCTGCCTTCCTCGTCTCCAGCCCACTCCGCCTCGAAGAGTCGATGGAGGGGCATCTGTTCGGGGGGCCTTTGAAACAGGACGTAAGCGCTGTCATCCTCCCAAGGTGCGATCCATCCCAAGGACTCCAAGTGACTCAGGTATCCGTGAAGAGAAGATGGGGAGATCTGCAGGTGTTCTCCCAGCTCCTCCGCGGTGAAAGGGGGGGCGCCTCGAAGAAAACGCTCGCCCACCAACGTGAGGATCTGGAAGAGCTGCTGGATCCTGGGGGGCTCCTGGCGGAGGGCCTGGGCCCTCCGTTCACTGTAGTGCTCCAGGCTTTGATGGGCATGGGCGATCTCGGCTCCCAGCAGCAAGATCACCCAGCTTATGTAGATCCATACCAGCAGGATGGGAAGCTGGGACAAGGCCCCGTATATGGCGTTGTACTTGGCCACCCCCACCTGATACCGCACGTAGCTCCATTGGGCCAGCTGCCATAGGGTCCCACCCACCATCCCGCCCACTAGGGCAGAGACGAACTTTACCCGTGTGTTGGGCAAAAAGAGGTAACAGAAGGTGAAGGCGATCCACAGGACCACGAAGGGGGCCATCTTGATGGCCATCCGGTAGATCCCCCCCACGATCCACAGGTCTTTCATACGCAGGAGAAATGCCGAGCTGTTGAAGTATGTGGTCAGGCTCAAGGCCAACAGGATGCAGAAGGGGATCACCATAAGGATGCTCAGATAGTCGCTTAGGACCCGGGCCCAACTCCTTCCCCGCTCCACCTTCCAGATCCAGTTGAAGGCCCGCTCCATGTTCTTCAGGACCATCACAGCGGTTACGAGAAGGGCCACCACCCCGAGGGCGCCGAGGGAGCTCACGTTGGTGCGGTCGATATATTCGAGGATACGGGCGGCCACCTCTTTTGAGCCGAGGGTGAACCGCTCGAGTATCAAGGGCTCCAGATTTCTCTGCACCCCGAGTCCCTTGAGGATGGAGAATACCAGGGCCAGAAGGGGGACCAGAGAGAGGAGGGAAGTGTAGGTGAGGGCCGATGCGCGGAGGAAGCATTGATCTTCAAGGAAGCTTCGAGCGGTATGCTCCAGGAGTCGGGCGACTCTATAGAGGAAGGTCTTGAACCAGGGGAAGTCCCCGATGTCCGTCTCCCATACCCCTCGGCTCAAAAATCCCCGGAGTTGCCGGTAGATCTTCAAACAGTCACTTCTCATCCGCTCGACCCAAGCCAAGGGACGGGGTCATCCCCACGCGGACTCGCTCCAGACCCCGTGGCCTCCCGTCTTTACGATTTACACCGCCTGCACCCGAAACCAGGAGGTGTCCACCCGGCCCGGTCTCTCACTTCTGGACCCACGTCCCGTCGTCGCTCTGGATCCACCATCCCGGCCGGGCCCGCTTCTCCCTCCAGCTGTTGGCGAAGAGTCCTTCCACCTGGGGGAGGACCTTGGCATCCATCTTGTTCGCTCGGATGATCTCCTCGTAGAGGGCGCGGCGGTCCCGGTTCTCATCTTTGACCAGGCTTTTCAGCCGGGCCTTCTCCTTGAGGGAGAGGCTGGCCGAGTCCCGGATCTCCAGGTAACCCCGATTGTTCTCCCCCACGACCCCCCGAACATAATAGGGCTTCAACATTGCAAAGCGCTTCTTCATGGATTTCTTCAAGGCCCGAATGGCGGGCGTGGAGACCTCGATGTCCACGGCGGCCTCGGCCGGGGGGACAAGGAGACGAGCGACCCAAACGAGCACATCCTCGCGAAGGCTCTGAGAAGGAGATGGGCCCTTCTCGGGCTCCGAGGAAGCGGGCTCTTTGCTCACCTCCTCGACGATCTGATCGGCTGCCTTCTGCACCTCGGCTGCCGGGAAGTAGATGTTCACCGTCACACAAGCGGCAACGAAGATCCCCATGGCCAGCCATACCCCGCGAAACAATCCCTGTCTCCGACTCATCGGATCCCTCCTTCTCGGACTTGGGAGAAGCAAAGTGCGCGTTCCCAAGACCGCTGCTGCGGAGCTCCACAGCACGGCCCCATCTCAGGGGGCGCCCCCCATCTGGATGCGCACCTTTTGCCCCTCCCCCGCGAACATCCTTTGTATCCTCCGAAGCATATCGCGCCAGGGAATCCGGTTCTGCGGATTCCGGTTGATCACGTTGATCCCCCGAAGCCATCCTCGCTTGATCAGGTACTCCTTCCCTCCCTCCTGGATCGTCCCACGAAGGATGAAGACGTCGTTCTCCAGTTTACAATAGATCCCCAGACGCGAGTAGGGATAGATCTTGAACCATGGAAGGAGAGGGGTGCGGACCCCGGAGCTCAGGATGGAGAAGTTTTCCACCGCCTTGGCATCGATATACTGTCGGACGCCCTTCTCGTGAACTGAACGGACCCTGAGCTCGAAGGACTCGGGCTGACCGAAGGAAAAGACGAGATCCCGCACCTCACCTTCCAGCACTCCTCCCATCCTGCCGAAGGGGAGCTGCTGGGTGGCCTCCTCCAGGTCGAGGTGGTGGATCTCCAGGTCCATGCCCAGTCGCCTCCTTTCCGAAAAGAGGCGTTCTCCCCAGAGACGGAGGACCCTCACCTCCCCACCCCACAGGCTCACCCGGAGCTCGCCCCGGCTTTGGAGGTCGCCGTCCTTTAGGACCCAGGGGACTATTTCCCCTTGTATCGTCCCCTTCACGGCTCCGGTGGGAAGATCTCGGGTGATCTCCTCGAGCCGGATCCCCTTCAACAGGAGCCTCCCCGTACCGTCGGGAGGGAGAGGAAGAAACGGCCCCAAATGGACCCCCTCCATCCTTACCATTCCTCCGAAAAGGGGAATCTCCACGGCGTTTCGGATCTCCAGTGCGTTCCACCGGGCCCTCAGGGGAAGACGAATGTCTTCCCATCGCTGGCCCCCCACCTCGATCCTCTCGATACGGATCTCCCCGTCCAACGCCTCTGCCAGCGTAGGAGCCTTCCCCTTTCCCACCTCCCCCAACGGAAGGAGAAAGGGAATTCTGCCGGAGACCCCCGCCAGCTCCGGTCCGTCTGGAGTGGCGAAGGAAACACCCTCCATATTCCATTCTCCCCGGAGGACCCCTCCGTTGCGGCCGTTGAGGCGAACCTCTCCCTCGCACCGGACCGTCCCCTCCACGCGGGCATCCACCCAGCGAGGGTCGAGGTCGGTCAATGATGGAAGGAGATGGTGTTGAAAGAGGCTCGATAAGGAGGGGACACCGAGGATAAAATGGATCCGCCCGACCGGCCCATCTCCAAAGTTCTCCAGGGCCCCCTCCACCGAGAGCCGAAGGGAATCTCCCCAATCCAGTTCCAGCTGGAAGTCCTGGACCCCTCTTCCCTTCCTCCATTTGCCTTGGGTGTGAATCCGAAGTGGAGGCGGCTCCAGTTTCAGGTACCATCGATCCAGAAGGAGTTCGCCCCCGCTCACGGAGAGTTCGGCCTTGAAGTCCCCCCCTTCGACCCCCAAGTTCCTCCCTCCAACGCGAAGGACCCCCTCCAGACCTTCGCCGAGAAGGGTTTCCTCGGGATTGGAGAACCGTCCCCTCCGGAACGCGACGCGGATCCAGCCTTCCCGTTGCTTCCCCCTCCATCGGAGGGGCAAGGAAACGCCCATGTCCACGTCCCCACCGAAGCTCCATCCCGGAAGCCACCGGGAGAGGACCCCCAAAGGCCCGGAGGCAGGAGGCACCGAGGCAGGGGAGCCTTCCACCTGGGGCGTGGGCCACACCCACATCAGTAATACGAAGATCGCGAGGGCAAAGGGTCGACCTGGACGCATGGCTCCAAATTAGTGTCTCCCCCAAGGACTGTCAATGGCCATTACAAGTTTGCCCTCCGGGGTCGCCCAGGGGCGCCAAGCTTGTAATGGCCGGGCCGTTTGGATATAGTGAAGAATGGATTATAGACTGCGAGGCAAGATGGGCTCTAAAAACGATCAACCCCGATTCTTCTTCTTTCGATGGATCCGGAATCTCTTTCCCTCCCACGCAAGCCCCGAGAGGCAGCGAACATCCGATGCTCCCGCCTCTCCACCAATCCCGGTCCCTGAAGCTGAATCGGAGGTGGCCCCCGGTCCCCCCGTCAGGCCGCGGGCCCTGGCGCTCCCCACTGGACGTCCTTTCGCCGACTTCCATCTGGACCCCAGGATCCTGCAGGGGATCCGGGATGCTGGCTTCGAGCGTTGCACCCCCATTCAGGAACGCTGCCTTCCCCTCAGTCTGAGGGGGCGCGACGTGGCTGGGCAGGCCCAGACAGGGACCGGCAAGACCGCGGCCTTCCTGATCACCGTCTTCCACCGCCTCTTGGAGGTGGAAAGCCTTCCGGAAAAAGAGCCTTCGGCCCTGATTCTGGCACCCACCCGGGAATTGGCCCTCCAGATCTTCCAGGATGCCCAGGTGCTGGGAGGTCATACGGGTCTCCGCATGACGGCCGTCTTCGGAGGAGTGGACTATCAGAAGCAGGCCAGGGCTCTCCGGGAGGGAACCGACATCGTCATCGGGACACCCGGAAGGGTCATCGACTACATGAAGCAGAGGGTCCTCCGGACCCGCATGGTCCGAGTGGTGGTCATCGACGAGGCGGACCGTATGTTCGATATGGGTTTTGTGCGGGATCTCCGTTACATCCTCCGCAGGCTCCCTCCCTACCATAAACGACAATCTCTGCTCTTCTCCGCCACGCTCAACTATCGCGTCCTGGAGCTGGCTTACGAACATATGAACTGTCCCGAGGAGATCTATATCGCCCCCGAAGAGAAGACCGTCGAGACGGTGGAACAGTATGTCTTTCATGTGGGCCTGGAGGAGAAGCTTCCGTTGCTGCTGGGGATCCTTAAGAAGGAGGATTGGTATCGTGTCCTCATCTTCTGCAACACCAAGGCCGGCGTGGAGTTTCTGGCCAGGAAGCTCCAGGCCAACGGGTATCCGGCTGAAGGGATTACCGGGGATCTGCCCCAAAAGAAGCGCCTCCGGCTCATGGATCGGTTCAAGTCCGGACGGCTCAAGATCCTCGTGGCCACGGACGTGGCCTCCCGGGGAATCCACGTGGAGGACGTCTCACATGTCATCAATTACGACGTCCCACAGGACAAGGAGGATTACGTCCACCGCATCGGCCGCACCGCACGGGCGGGCAAGAAGGGCAAGGCCCTGACCCTGGCGTGCGAGAGGTGGGTCTGGTACCTGGAGGCCATCGAGGAGTATATTGGCAAAAAGATTCCCGTCATCTGGTTCGATGAGGATTGGCTTGTTCCAGACNCCTCTGGGGCAAGGCGCAAAAGAAGGCCTCGCAAGAGGCCCGGAAGCCGGCCTACCGGACGGGAGACCGCCCCTCAGGGGAAGAACGTCTCACCCCACGCCGCTTCGGCCCCTTCCGCCCCTTCCTCAACCGAGCAGAAGAGGTAGGCTCATGAGCCACGCCCGGGCCACTTTTCACCGCCTCAGTCGAGCAAAACAGAATCGGATCCTCCGGGTGGCCATTGAGGAATTCTCGGAGCGAGGCTATCGAGGTGCCACCATCGATGCCATGGTTCAGCGGCTAGGCATCGCCAAGGGATCTATGTACCAGTACTTCGGAAGCAAAAAGGGGCTCTTCTTGTTCGTCTTCCATAGAACCGTGGAGATGGTCCGGGCTCACCTCAAAGAGGTGAAAGCGCGCACATCGGATCAAGATCTCTTCGAGCGGATCCGCCAATCCCTCCTCTCGGGGGTGGCTTTCATCCAGAGCCGTCCGCGTATCTTCACCCTCTACGCCAAGCTCCTCCACGAGGAGTCGGTCCCATTCCGCGAGGAGCTCCTTCGCACCATCCGTGGCCACGCTGTGCACTATCTCATGTCCCTCCTCCAAGAGGCCAAGGAGAAAGGGGAGATCCGAAAGGACATGACCCTCGAGGCCATGGCCTTCGTCCTGGACGCCGTAATGGACCGTTTCCTACAGGCCTACGCCCTTCCACATATGGACGGAGACCTGGGGCTCCACCGGGCCTCGCCCGAGGAGGTGGCTCGGTGGGCCGGAGAGATCGTGGAGCTCGTCCGTTCCGGCATGACCGAGCCCCCTGGGTCCATGAAGTCCCCAAACGACCTCCCAACCCCACCCTTGGCCAGGACTGCGGATTCCCATGTCCCCTGATAGAGTCTCCTGCCCGGATCTACCTTTTCCCTCTCTGGCCGTGGTGGCCGCGGTAGAGAAAGAGGTGGATGAACTCCTCCGTGCCCTCGATGCCCCCAGGGAGGGGTACGTGGGGAGGCGGAGGGTCTTTTATGGGAGTCTCCAAGGGGTCCATCTTCTGATCCTCCTGTGCGGCATGGGCATGGTCAACGCTGCCCAAGCCACCACGGCCCTCCTGGAGCGGCACCCCCGAGTGAGCTTGGTGATCTCGCTGGGAACCGCCGGCTCATACCCTTCCTCCGGCCTGGATGTGGGGGATGTGGCCGTGGCCACGGAGGAGATTTACGGGGACCTGGGGTTGCGAAAGCGGGGGAGATGGTCCACCCTGGAGCCCCTGGGGATCCCTCTGGGGCGATCGCCGGAGGGCCGGCCCCTCTTCCATCGGCTTCCACTCCCTGCGGCCCCCCGAAGATGGATTCAGGAGGTTCTGAGGGGGGGATCTTTCAGGGCTGGGCCCTTTGTGACGGTGGCTCGGGTCAGCGCATCCCCATGGCGGGCGCAGGCCCTCGAGAAACGATGGGGGAAGATCCTGGCCGAGAACATGGAGGGGGCTGCGGTGGTCCAAGTCTGCCTCCACTACGGGGTCCCGGTGTTGGAGATGCGGGGGATCAGCAACCCTGCCGGATGCCGGCCCCCCAGGCCTCAAGATCTGAACAGAGGAGCCCTCCGGGCCCAAGAGACCCTCATGGAGGCCATCTCCGATACAGCGTCCCTCCTGGGCCACATCTCGGAGGATGACGAGAGATGGGAGAGAAACCCGTCATGAACGGTGGGGAGTCGCCAGCGACCACGAGGATTCGACTTGGATTTTCCACCTGTCCCAACGACACCTTTATCTTCTACGCCCTGGTCCACGGGGAGATCCCTTGGGGGGATCTGAATTTCCAATTTCATCTGGCGGACGTGGAGGAGCTCAATCGACGGGCTGGAGAAGGGAGGTTGGAGGTCTCCAAGATCTCCATCCACGCCCTCGGCCACCTCAGGGACCGCTACGGGCTCCTCCGCTCGGGGGGAGCATTGGGATGGGGCTGCGGTCCCCTGGTGGTGTGCGGACCGGATACCAAGGAGGAGGAGCTTCCCCGGGCGCCCATTGCAGTGCCTGGTCGATGGACCACGGCCCATCTCCTCTTGACCCTCTACTTGGGACGCACGCCCCAAGCCGTCCCCATGCCGTTCCATCGGATCATCCCGGCCGTGGCCGGAGGGGAGATCCCCTTTGGGGTCCTCATCCATGAGGGGAGGCTCACCTACCCCCGCTACGGCCTCCGGATGGTGGTTGACCTGGGGGCTTGGTGGGAACAAGAGACCGGCCTTCCGGTCCCGCTCGGCGGCATCGCTGCCCGAAAGGACCTTGGCCCGAGCATCAACGCCCGCATTCAAGAGATGATAACCCAAAGCATCGCATGGGCCAGGAAGGTCCCCGAGCGTCCCCTCCCCTATATCCGGTCCCACGCACAGGAGATGGACGACAGTGTCATTGGGGAATATCTGAAGCTTTATGTCAACGAACTCTCCGAGGAGATGGGGGAGGTGGGAATGCGGGCCGTGGAGGAGGTGCTGGCCAGGGCCGAGGCCATAGGACTCATCCCCCGAGGGGGCGGATCCATCTGGGCGCTCTGATCCACTCTATGGTGCGGGGCCTATCCGGAGCTTTTGGTCTCTCAAAGGAAGCGCAACCGAGGGTTCTGTCTCACCACTCCAAGCCTCACGAGCTCTTGGAAGAACCGCTCCAGTCCGGAGAGTTCCTCCGGACCCAAGCTGTAGCCCAGCCCTCCGTAGTACTCGATGTAGGTCTTCGGATCTCCGCCCATGCGCGAAGCCGCATCTTCGGCGCAACCCTCCAGATCCTGGAGGCCTCGATCTCTGGCCTCCAAAAGCAGGCCATGAAGCAGCTCCACCTCTTTCCTTCGGCGGGCCACGGCCTCCTCGCGGGCCACCCAGAGGGCGAAGACGAAAGGAAGCCCGGTCCAGCGCCACCACACCTCTCCCAGATCCCATAGGAAGGAGGCGGAGGAGGAAGCGGCCTCCTGAAGGGCCCTGTCTCCGATGCGGAGCCGCCCCTGGACCTCCTCCGCGGACCCTTCCGGGATGATGCGCACGTCGACCCGCCACCATCCCTTCAAGAGCACCTGGAGGAGGGCGATCGCGGTCTCCGACTCGTACGGGGCCTCAAGGGCACCCCCGGACAAGGCCTCCATGGGTACCTCCGAAAAGAGCAACACGCTGCCCACGGGGCCTCTGCAGGAGATGGACAGCCCAGGAAGGATGCGAAAGGGCTCAGGGTGACGGGCATAGGCCGCCGAGGAGATGGGACTCACGTCCAGCTCCCCCGACCTCAGCATCTGGTTGAGACGGGAGGGCACAGCCGGGACCTCCACAAACAGGGACTCCCGAGGCCGCAGATGTCGATGGACTGGAAGGACGTTGATAAAATCGATGCGTCCCATGCGGAGGGGGTGGGACTCGCATCGCCCCTCCGGGTCCACGCTGTACGGGTTCAGAGCCATCGATAAAAGGTATCCCTCTGGCGGGGGGTGTATCCCGCGTCCTGTATGAGCTGTTCCATGCGCTCCCGGCTGATGCGAAAGCGGACTCCCGCCGCTGCCACCACGTTTTCCTCGATCATGGTGCTTCCAAAGTCGTCGGCACCGAACTCCAGGGCCACTTGGGCCACCTTGTCCCCTTGGGTCACCCAGCTTGCCTGGATATGGGGGATGTTGTCCAGAAAGATCCGACTGACGGCGAGGGTCCGAAGATATTCCACCGCCGTGGCCGGGGTCCCTCCGAGACGCGTGTGGTGGGGCTGAAAGGCCCACGGAATGAAGGCCGTAAAGCCCCCGGTCTCGTCCTGGAGGGAGCGGACGGCCTCCAGATGTCGGATCCGTTCCTCCACTGTTTCCACGTGCCCGAACATCATGGTGGCGGTGCTCGGGATGCCCAGCCCATGGGCGACTCTCATGACCTCCAACCACTCATCGGCGGTACATTTACGAGGGGAGATCTCCTTTCGAACCCGATCTACGAGGATCTCGGCCCCGCCCCCGGGAATGCTCCCCAGACCGGCCTCTTTCAGGCGAAGGAGCGTCTCCTCGAGGGGGAGGCCGGCCCCGCGGGCCATGTGCACGATCTCCGGCGGGGAAAACCCGTGGACATGAATGGAGAAATGCTGGCGTATCCACCTAAGCATCTCCAGGATCTCATCCAACCCCAAATCGGGATGCAGCCCCCCCTGGAGCAGGATCTGGGTACCACCGAGTTTCAGGGTCTCGTGGATCTTCTCCGCCAAGGCTCCCCGATCCAGAATGTAAGCATCGGGATCACCCGGACCACGATGGAAGGCGCAGAAACGGCAACGAGAGAGACAGACGTTGGTGTAGTTGATGTTTCGATCCACTACGTAGGTAACCACCCGATGGGGGTTGGCCGCAAAGCGCCTCCACCTCGCCAGGTCCCCCAGCTCCAAAAGGTCCGCCTCCTCATGGAGAAGGAGGGCCTCCTCGAGGGTCACCCGAGCCCCGTCCCGGACCTTCTCGGTCACGCTCCTCAGGCAAGACATCCAGAGACCTCCCCATAGAAGGCGTCCCTCTGAACCGATCGGAAGCCCGCCCGTCCAATGAGATCGTGAAGCTCCGCGGGGGTCATCCCCTGGGCCGTCTCGGCCCCGGCCATGTGGGAGATCTTCTCCTCCAGCACGGTCCCGTCCAGATCGTCGGCCCCGAAGGAGAGGGCCACCTGTGCCAGCTTTGGCCCGATCATCACCCAATAGGCCTTGATGTGAGGGATGTTGTCCAGAATGAGACGGGCCGCCGCGATGACCTTGAGGTCATCCCAGCCCGATGTCCGAGGAAGGTGGGAAAGGGCGGTGTTCTTGGGGTGGAAGGCCAGTGGGATGAAGGCCATGAATCCCCCTGATCGGTCCTGTTGCTCCCTGAGCATCAGGAGATGTTCCACTCGTTCCTCCATGGTCTCCATGTGCCCGTAGAGAAGAGTGGCATTGGTGGGGATCCCCAAGGAATGGGCCGCCTCCATGATCGCCAGCCAGCGTTGGGCGGAGATCTTCCTGGGGAAGAGACGGTGTCGGAGCCTCTCGCTGAAGACCTCGGCCCCCCCTCCCGGAAGGGCCGAAAGACCTGCCTTTTTGAGCTCCTGGAGGACCTCCTCTGCGCTACATCCTTCCTTTCTGGCGAAGTGGTCCACCTCCACGGCGGTGAATGCCTTGAGGGCCGTCTCGGGCCGGAGCCTCCGGATACGGCGGAGGAGTTCCACGGCGTAGTCTAGACCCAGCCCCGGATGAAGCCCTCCCACGATATGAATCTCCTGGATGGGTTCATGAAGACGGGAACGGACCTTCTCTTCCACTTGGTCGGGCGAAAGGAGGAATCCGCCCTCCTGTCCCGGGTCCCTGGCGAAGGCGCAGAACCGGCACCGGTTGATGCAGATATTGGTGTAGTTGATGTGTTGATTGTAGACAAAGTAGGCCCGGTCCCCGTNCAGGCGTCTCCGAACCACTTGGGCCAAGCGCCCGATCCCCAGAAGGTCCTGGCTACGAAAGAGTCGGATGCCGTCCTCTCGGGTAAGGCGCTCTCCGGCCTCAACCTTGAGGGCCAAAGGCCTCAACTCAGGGGATACGGCCTCTTGAAGAGAAAAGGCGTTTTGTGACCGGGAAGTCATCTCCATGTCGTTTATTTCCTTAAGTTTTGCATTCACAAATCATGTGACTCGCCAGTCATCTTATCCCAGACCGTCTGACGGATCAATCCCTCGGGCTGCCAGCGGCGGCTCTGCAGCAGGCTCCACGCAACAGGGACTGAAAAGGTTCTCCAGGGACTGGAAAGAGCTGTCCTGATAAACGATATGATTCAGGAAGAGATAGCAAAGAAGAGATCTGTTGGGGACATCGAGAAGGCCTGCGGGGGAGTGGACGCCCCGCCCGGGGGTTTCGCCCCCACGGTGTCTCCTCAGCGGTGATCTCGCAGGACGGAGCACCCAGTCCCCTGCAGGCCCTTCCCAAACATTTTACAGTATAATCCATCCTCCGAACAACGAGAAGAGGGTTCAACCCTCGGTCAGCTGACGAAGGCGCCCCTCCACCTCCCTCCGGATGGACTCCAGAGTCTCGGCGTCTCGAGCCTCGAAGCGGAGGACGAGGACGGGTTGGGTATTGGATGCCCTCACCAGCCCCCAACCCCCAGGAAACTGAACCCGTGCCCCATCTACATCGATGACCGGTCTTTCACCCCGAAAGGACTCCACCAGCCGTTTCACTACCTCGAACTTCCGATCATCCGGGCAAGGGAGGCGGATCTCGGGGGTATTGACTGTCTCGGGCAGATCAGCCAGCCAGGTGGAGAGGGTCCCTTCTCGACGCGTCAGGATCTCCAGGAGACGGGCACCCGCGTAGATGGCGTCGTCATATCCGAAGTAGCGATCCGCAAAGAAGATATGCCCGCTCATCTCGCCTGCCAGGACCGCACCTTCCTCCTTCATCTTGGCCTTGATCAAGGAATGTCCCACCTTCCACATGATGGGAAGGCCGCCGTTGCGTTCCACCTCGTCGAAGAGGACCTGGGAGCACTTCACCTCCCCGATGATCTTGGCACCCGGACGTTCCCTGAGGATCTCCCGGGAGAAGACCACAAGGAGCTGATCCCCCCAGAGTATCCGCCCACGCTCATCCACCACCCCGATGCGGTCCGCATCCCCATCGAAGGCAATGCCTAAGTCGGCCCCCTCCTCCTTCACCATCTGGATCAAGGCCTCCAGGTTTTCCGGGATCGTGGGATCGGGATGATGGTTGGGGAAAGAGCCGTCGGGCTCGCTGTAGAGGTCCGTCACCTGAAGTCCCATCCCTCTGTAGATGGAGGGAGCCACCCGTCCCGCAGTTCCGTTTCCCGAGTCCACCACCACCTTCCTGGGGATCTTCCCCGTCTCCATTTGCCGGAGAACGTAATCTTCATAGTCCGGAACGATTTCCCGCTCCTCCACATGTCCGGTCCCTTTCTCGTAATTCCCCTCCTCCATAAGGGAACGGATCTTCTGGATCTCATCCCCGTAGATGGTGCTCTGTCCCAAGCAGACCTTGAAGCCGTTCTCATCGGGGGGATTGTGGCTCCCGGTAATCTGCACGGCCCCCTCCACCGGAAGGGTGAAGGTGGCGAAGTAAACCAGCGGCGTGGGGACCATCCCAAGGTCGACCACTTCGCAGCCGGTCTCCAGGAGCCCCCTACAGAGGGCGTCCCGAAAGGGGCCGGAACTCATCCGACAGTCCCGCCCCACAGCGATCTTCCGTGCACCATGTCTCCGAAAATAGGTCCCCAGGGCCCGCCCCAGCTCATAAACAAAGGGCTCGGTCAGGTCCTTTCCGGCCACCCCCCGGATATCGTACTGTCGAAATACGTGCGGATTGATCGTCGCCATGACACCTCCTTACCTAATTCGCGGGGCCGTCCTCCAGGCCTCCCTCAACTCAGCCGCTCCCGGAATCGTCCGTAAAGCCTTTGAATCTGACCCCTGGGCTCCTTCCAGTAGTCCTCCTGCTCCAGGTCGATCCAGTCCAGGGAGAAGGCCTCTGCCGCGCTCCCCCCTCGCAGTTTCCGCAACACCTCCAGGACGGGTGTCTCGCGCCCTATGCGATCCACCAACCCGAAGCCCGCCATGGGCCCGTTCGCAGAGGGATCATCTCCATAGGGCCACCAGAGGACCGTCGAGTTGGTGTACCGCCGCAAGGGCTCCAGAGTCTCCTGGGCGTATCGGACCGCGGAGTCGGAGTCCGTGTTCACCTCCCCCGTCGTTACCTCCTTGGGGAATCCCAGCCCCATCACGGCGAACTCCTCCCTTCTGGAAAGCCATCGGATCAAGAATGCCAGGAAGAGAGGCACGAAGGGATCGTCGGCGCTCCGGGACCAGGCCGGTCGGGGGAAAAAGGCCTCCACCATGGGGACCGCCCCCGCCTCGGCGATCTGAGCGGGCCCTGTCCCCCGATCCTCCTCCAGATCCCCCATATGGATTTGAAAGGCGATGAGCCGGGGCTCCTCCTCTTGGCAGAGCTCCTCGACCAGCTCCCTCATGGTCCCTAGGGTCTCCTCCCTTGCGGAAGTGGAAACGGTGTCCATGGTGGGGTGCCCCAGATTCCATCCCCTCAGGGTGGGATGTCCCCGAAGAGCGCAGTGCACCTCCCTCAGAAGCTGGATCCGTGCAGACCGAACCTCTGGATCCTCCCATGGGGCCCTCACCCCTGCCTCCAGATAGAGCCCTCCCACCCGGATCGGGAAGGTGGCACTCCCGACGGATGGGGCCGCCATCCATGGAGGGAGAAAGAGGGTCCCCATGAGGTATCCCGTAAAAGGGGCCACTAGGATCTCCAATCCGAAGTCCATGGCCATCTGGGCGATCTTGACAAGCCGATCCAGGGCACGAAGATTGACCCTCTGGGGTTCGGGCTGAAAGTCCTCCCACAAAAGGGAAACCTGAACCGGCGAAAGCCCCCACTCCGCTATCCGGGCGAAGTCCTCCCGGACCTCACCGAAGTCGAAATCCCGCCACAGGGCCAACCCCTTGCGCAAGGGCCAATAGTGTACTCCAATCTCCAGGGCCACGGCCCTCTCCTTTCTCCAGAAAGGATATCTTATCAGCCAGGGNGGGCAACGAAAAGTCAAGGAGGGTTCCCTCACTATTTCCTCCTCGGCCTTGTTGCCCCCGGCTCTCCGTGTTATTGTTGAAAATTAAGTCTATATCCTCATGAGGAAGGCCATGCCCATCTACGAGTTTCGCTGTCTTCATTGTGGTCACATCCTGGAGATCCTCTGCCTGCCGGGAGAGGGGGAAATCTCCATGCAGTGCCCGCAGTGCGCAGGCGAAGACCTTGAGAGGGTCTTGAGCCGGACCGCTCCCATGGCCAACGGCCGGGGTTCCTTCAAGGGGGGGAAGCTGGAGAGCTCCTCTCGGTCCTGCGCTGGAGGCTCCTGCACCACCATTACACTGCCAGGGGAGTCTTGACCCGCTTCGGGGGTCTCTTGAACCTGCAAGAGGTACCCGAAAAGGCAGACCGAACCCTTTTCCCCCTCTCAGACGGGGTGGAAGAGGAGTCATGAAGATCTTCATCACCGGAGGGACGGGCTTTGTTGGGAGGCACCTCTGCCCTCGACTCGCGCAGGAAGGTCACCACGTTACGATCCTATCGAGGCGTCCGTCATCCACTCTCCGGGAAGGTAATGATCTCCGCATTGTGGTGGGAGACCCCACCCACAGGGGTGCCTGGCAGCAAGAGGTGGGATCCCATGATGTGATCATCAACCTGGCCGGGGCCTCCATCTTCGGCCGTTGGACCCCTCAGCATAAAGAACGAATCCACAAAAGCAGGATCGAGACCACCAGCAACCTGGTGGATGCCATCCCTNACGGCCGAGCCCCGGTCCTCTTCAGCACCTCTGCGGTGGGATACTATGGGTTCCATGGGGACGAGGTTCTCGATGAGACCGCTCCTGCCGGAGCAGATTTCCTGGCGACCTTGGCCTCACAATGGGAGGCCGAGGCCCTCAGGGCCCAACACAAGGGTGCCCGGGTGGTGATCACGCGGTTCGGTATTGTGCTGGGAACAGACGGGGGGGCCCTTCAGCAGATGATCCGCCCCTTCAGATGGTTCGTGGGAGGACCGCTGGGATCCGGGGCGCAATGGCTCTCCTGGATCCACATCGAGGACCTGGTCCGTGCCTTCCTCCACCTCCTGGACCGTGAGGACCTCACCGGGGCCTTCAACTTCACCTCTCCGGAGCCGGTTCCAAACCGGGACTTCGCCCGCGCCGTAGGCAAGGTCCTCAGGCGACCCTCCTGGATTCCCGCTCCGGCCTTCCTCATGAGGCTGGTCCTGGGGGAATTCGGCTCGGCGATCCTCCATGGACAACGGGTCCTGCCTCGAAGGCTCCTGGAAAGCGGCTTCACCTTTCGGTTTATCGGCATCGAAGAAGCACTTAGGGATCTTCTGGCAAGGTCTCCATGACCTCCCAGCTGGGTCGGTCCCGGGACCCCGGCATGCCCATATCCTTTCCGGATCAGGGCCTTTATGGCGCTCCATTCAACCCAGGACCCGCATGATCAACTCCCCCACACCCTGCTCCACCAGGGAAAGCCTTCGGGCCAGAGCATAGGAGAGGTCCACGTCCCTCCCATCCACGTAGGGTCCGCGGTCGGTCACAATGGCCCGCACGCGCACCCCGGTCCTGGGGTTCTCCAGCTCCACCCGCGTGCCCAAAGGCAGCTCGCGATGCGCGATGGTGGATCCGTACATATTGAAGGGCTGCCCATTGGCCATGAGACGGCCGTGATGCGCCCTGCCGTACCAGCTGGCCACCACCCGCTGCTCTCGAGGATAGGCCGGAAGCCTGACCCGGATCCTCTGGCCGGGCCGGATCCTCCGAGGATCGGCGATGCCGTTGTCCCGGATTAGGTCCTCCACCCGCACGTGAAAGCGATGGACCGCCAGAGACCAGAGCGTGTCTCCCTTGCGGATGGTATACTTGATCCATCGCCCCTTGTCCGGGCTCCGAGCCTCGGAGGCCTCCTTTTGGCGAGAGAGTAATTCCTCCTTAAGTAAACCATGGAAGGGGCCCGAACTGCGGATCTCAGCCCCTTCCTTCAGGAACCACCGGCCCGTACGGAGGGAACGCCCCACAGCATGGGGATTGAGGCGCTTTAGCTCCTTCCACGAAAGGCCCAACAGCCGTGTCACCTTGGCGATGGTGTCTCCCCGCTGAACCACATAGGTCATCCTCAGTCTCTCCTCTTGCTGGTTCGAATGGCGTGGGAGGTCAACTGAGCCATCCACACATCCGCCAAGAGACTCCCCACGGTCTCGATGGCCTTGCGGAATGGGGTGTTCCGAATGGTGTCCCATCGAACATCATCTCCGAAGCGGACGGGTAGTTTCAGATTGTACAGGACTGGTGGGACCACACCCTCCTTATTCAATTGATAGGCATGGACGCGCATCCATGCCTCGCCGGTGGGCATGCAGTCAGTGATGTAGTCGATGATCACCTGGCCGTTGTCGAAGAGGGTTGTAACAAGCCTCCTGCCTTCGGGAAGGTTCCCCAAGGTGGCGTCGGGGACGACCTCCAGGAGGTTCCAGAGGGCCATGGCCGCATCATCGGCCATGTGGAGGACACTCGATGGGACGCCGAAGACCAGATCGTCCATGATCGCCTCGCCCACCAGCTTGTTGTACAAGAACTTGAGACGGCCTCCCACACCTCGTGGCTCGGGCTCTCCATCCGGCCGATACAAACCGAAGCTCAATGCACTGGCCATATCCTTGAAGAACTCCACAATGCATCCCAAAAGCCCCCGCCTGCGGGCGGTCCGCACCTCCCCTGCCTCGTCCACGTATCGGTATTCGGACCCCCAAAGGAGGTCCTTGAAGAAGTTAGCCCCATTGGCCAGGGCATCCCGAAGATCCTTCCCGATGCGCTCAGCGAAGTTTCCGTGATCCACTCGGGCCCTCCTGGGGTCCGGGGCCTCCAGATCGTAGTCATCCCCTCCGGGATGAGCAAGAAGCTGATCCTCTTTGTAGACCCGGAGCTGCTCTGCAAGGGAGAGTCCCGAAGGGGAGACAGGAGGAATCCCATTGACCCCGAAATCCGCCGGGACGACGCTTTTGGGTCGAAAGGGGGTGGGCTGGGAGGTCTGGGTCCGATCCCCTGCCAAGGTGCCGGCCGACTCCTCCAAGAAATCCGCGAAGGAAGCCGCCTCCGTCTCCTGTNCCCCTGTGGCCGAATCCGGCGGCAGATTAAGATCTCGGAGGAACGGTTCTATATGGGAAAAAGGGATCTTCATGCAGATCTTTCCCGGGCAGGAAAAATTTTCCCCATGAATCGTTCCCTTCTCTCGAAGAGTGAAACCCGAGTAACAACGTCCATATTTTTTGAAAGCAAATTTTATGCCGTCATCTATCGCTCNTAGGGAGGGAGGATTGGAGGGCATAGCGGATCTTTTCGCTCATCTCTTCCAATCGGAAGGGTTTCTGGATCACGCCCACGAATCCAGCCCGAAGGGCCTCTTGAGCCTCGGGGGAGTGCGGAAGTCCCGTCATGAGTAAGGCACGCACGGTGGGGCGGATCTCCTTGATCCGTCGGAACGTCTCCGACCCATCCATACCCGGCATCCCCAGGTCCACGATCACCAATTGGATCTCCTCGGCATGGCGAGCGAAGACCTCCACGGCCTCCCCTCCGTCCGAGGCGGTAAAGACCCGATAGGAGAGGTCGCGCAACAAAGATGCTGTGGACTCCAGCATGGAATGCTCGTCGTCCACCAGAAGAAGGGTCTCCTCTCCACGAGAGGAAGCGAGGGACATGTGTCTTTCCTCGATCTTTTCTCCCCCCAAAAGAGGCAAGTAGACGGTGAAGGTGGAGCCACGTCCCAGGCTGCTCTTCACGTCCATGAACCCCCCATGATTTCGGACAATCCTGTGGCAGATGCTCAGCCCCAGTCCGTTCCGATCCATGCCCTTCTTGGTGGTGAAAAACGGCTCGAAGATCCTCCGTTGGACCTCGGGGCTCATCCCAGTGCCTGTGTCGGAGACGGTGATTCTGGCGTAGTATCCCGGCTCGACGCCGGGGAGTTGATCGGCCACTCCCCCAGTCACTCGACTTCGACCCGTGGTTATCCGGATCTCCCCTCCCCAAGGCATGGCGTCCGAGGCGTTGATACACAGGTTCATGATCACCTGCTGAAGCTGGCCCGCATCCATGCGAAAGGGGGGGACTTCCCCCGTCTCCAGATGGATCCTGACCCTCTTGGGGAGGGTGTGGCGCAGCATTCTGACCACAGGACGAATGACGCCGTTGAGGTCTTCCACGTGGAACTGGGGCTGCTGTTGTCCCCTGGCCACGCTTAGGATCTGCCTGGCCAGGGCCGCTCCCCGCTCCACCAGCCCCTGAATCTCCTTGAGATATTCCTCGGCTTCGCTTCCCGGCTGGACCCTGGCCATAGCTAGGGTGAGAAAGTTGGACATGGCGCCCAAAAGATTGTTGAAGTCATGGGCTATCCCCGCAGAGAGTTGACCGAGGGCCTCCATTTTCTGCATCTGGCGGAGGCGCTCCTCCATGTGCCTTTGACCCTCCAGATCCCGGAGAAGAACGAGAAAGGTCTGGGAGGACTCCTCCACTAAGAGGGCCTCCATCCCCACGACGAGGCGTGCCCCGTCGGGGCGGGGGATACGGAACGTCCGCATGCACCGGGCAGCCGCCCCCTCCATCCTTCGCCTCAAGGTCTTCCGGATGCGGATGCGATCATCGGGTTCGAAGAGATCCGGGAAGGGAAATCCCTCGATCTTCTCTCGCGTCACGCCGAGGATCCGAAGGGCCGTGGGATCCCCGAAGATGACCTTCTCCTCCCGCACCAAAAGGAGACCCACCGGAACTTCCTCAAGGAGATCCCTGGAGAGGGTTTCAACGGATTCCATGGCCGTCTCCTCTAGAGTGTCCCGAAGGAGAAGGAAGGTCCTTCGATCCTGCTTCACACTAGGAGCTTTTTTATAACAAATTTTCCTGTGGGGCAAAAGAGAATTTCGGAAGCATACAGGGGATTCCATCGTTCCCTTGTCATAGATCTCGTATTGTCTTAAGATGGTCCCGATTTTCCTGGATATCCACACGGGTTGGACTCATGAATCTCCTTATCGTCGAGGACGAACCCCAACTTAGAAAACTCCTTCGCGAATATTTTCAATATCAAGGCTGGAGCGTGGTCTGCGCCTCATCGGCCGAGAAGGCCCTTCCTCTCCTCCATCGGTCGAGCTTCGATGTGGTGGTCACGGACATCCGTATGCCGGGCCTCAGCGGTATGGAGCTGCTCAAGGAGGTCAAGGGCCTTTTACCCAAAACCCAAGTCATCCTGATGACGGGTTACCGGGACCTAAATTCGGCCATCGAGGCCGTCAACCAAGGGGCCTTCGCCTATATCGAGAAACCTTTCGACCTGCGGGATCTCCACGAGCGGGTCCTGGAGGCCTTGGAGACCAAGAACCGAATCGAACAGGCCGAAGAGGAACGAAAGACCCTTGTCAACCTAGTGGGCGAAAAAGAACGGCAGATCTCTCTGCTCAAGGAAAGAAGTCAAGCCATCCTGAGCATCATCCCCTCCCTGTTCCTCTTGGTGGATCAACAGGGCCGGATCCGAGACGCAAACGAACCCTTTCGGGACCGCTTCGGAGAACCCGACTATGGGGACGATATTTGTGGAGGACTCGGTTGCCCGAGGAGGACCTCCGAAGGCCCCTGCGAACACCTCTGTGAGTTGTGGCGGTGTTTCCGACAGAGCGTCAATAGCGGATCTCCCTCGGAGCGGTTCACCATCACGCTCCCCCTCGCAAAAACCACAGAGGGGATGCTTCCCCTGACCCTACAGGTCCGCATCCTTCCTCTTCCTCCCCTCCCTGAGGCTGAAGGTTCCAGGGAATATCTGATCGCCATGGAGGACATCACCAGGGAGCGGGCCATGGAGATGCAGATCCTCCAGTCCAGTCACCTTGCCTCCCTGGGGGAGATGGCATCCGGAATCGCCCACGAGCTGAGCCAGCCACTCAACGTGATCTCCACGCAGGCCCAACTCCTTCGCCTCAAGTTGAGCAAAGGGGATCTCCCTCCCCAAGAGCGCCTCATGGCGGCCATGGAGGAGATCGTAGAACAGGTCTTCTTGATGTCCGATATCTTGCAGCACCTCAGGGTCTACAACCGGCGTCAGGTCGCCTCTGAAATCAGCGAGTTCTCTCCCATGGAGTGGATCGAAGGGAGCTTGAGGCTCATCCGTTCCCAGTTGAAGGCCTGGGGGATCGAGCTGAGTATCCAACAAGAAGGCCCGGACGTCTTGGTTAGAGGAAGACCTCACGAGCTCCAGCATGCCTTGACCAACGTATTGCTCAACGCGCGGGACGCCCTTCGAAGCAAACCTCTGGAAGACTTNTCCGAAGGGGAAAAGAAAGAAATCCGCATACGCGCGCGCTCCTTCCTGGACAACGGCGACCCCTGGATCTCCCTGGAGGTCGAGGACAACGGAATCGGTATGCCAGCAGCAATACTAGATCAGGTCTTCAACCCCCTCTTTACCACCAAAGGCCAAGGGGAGGGAACTGGTGTGGGCCTGCCCATCGCCTCCTCCATCCTCCAGGAACATAACGGACGGATCGAAATCCGAAGCAGCCCGGGAAAAGGAACGCAGGTCCGACTGGTCCTCCCGGCCCTGCTCCAAAGCTCGTCCAATCTTTGACGTCTCCGTCGCTGCTGTGACGCCTCCCAAAGTCCAACTCGCTTACTGCCCCTGAATCCCCTTACCCCCGACCTCTTCCACGCCTTCCGACCAGACCGTGAAAACCGGAGGGACGATTTCCCATTCAACGGCTTAGAGAGGGTCATCGCTCGGCCCTGGAAGCCCCGATGCTCCCCGTGCCCAAGCGTTTGCATACCGTTGCCTACTTGTGGCTTATGGCATGACCTTTGCAGCAATAATTTGCGAAATTTTTTCTTGGAGGAAACGCATGAACAATAAGGGAGCCGCCATACCTTCACATTCTCCTTGGCCCCCTGGCCTCCATCAGGAGGACATATCATTCGGTGGACCTCTCCTTCACCAGGGAGAACCCCCGCTGTCGAGGTTGAACCCGGCCCTTCCCCTCTTTCGGACGGAGAGACTCCAGGGACTGATCCGGGAATTGAGATCTCCTTTGACCATCCTGATCAACGTTATGGAGCTGCAGAAAGTCGCTGACCACTACGGGAAATCCAATACATTCCTGGAGCGGATCCAACGGGCGAGCGAAGAAATCCGTGAGCGTCTCGAGGCCCTTTCCGACCTGATCGAACCCCCTTGCGATTCTACATCAGAGACAATCCAGCCCTTGGCCCTGTGGATCGAGGAAGAAGGGACCAATGGGGCCTTTCTCCGAATCCTTCAAAGGGAACTGAAGGATCTGGTGGCCCTGGAACGCGCCAAGGGCTTCGAGGAGGGAAGATCCAGATTACTATCCCGTCCTTATGACTTGGTCCTTTGCGGTTACAGCTTCCCTCAGGGAACAGGGTTGGAGTTGATGGAGTCCGTCCGCTCCACGGGTCGTTTCCTCCCCTTCATCATCCTGACGCAAAGAGGCAACGAACGCATCGCTGCTCAATGCCTTGATGCCGGATGTACAGGCTACTTTTCTCTCTCCATGCTCCGAGAGCGGGGCCGCCTGCGGAACAAGGTGAAAAAGGTCCTCGAGGAGACCCAGCGGTTTCGAAAGTGGGAGGTTTCCTTCCAAGAGGTCCAACACCTGGCCATGCTGGACGGTCTGACCTCGGTTTACAACCGCTCCTTCATCGAACAGCTCTTGGAGATGGAGGTCCGAAGGGCCACCCGCTACCGCCTTCCTCTCTGCGTGGCCCTTATCGATTTGGATGGCTTTAAGGAGGTCAACGACCGCTACGGCCATAGACAAGGCGATGAGGTCCTTCGACGGCTAGCACGTTCCCTAAAGTCCTTTATCCGCGCGACCGATTACATTGGCAGGTACGGGGGGGATGAATTCCTCGTAGTCCTTCCCCAGGTCGACCTCCTCAACGGCATGCGCTTGTGCAGGAGGATGATGAGGCAGATCACCCGGCAGGGCCGAGCAGAGGACTTCGTCTTGCCCTTTCAGCTCAGTCTCAGTGTGGGCTTGACATGGTTGGACCCGGCGGGCCATATGGCGACTCCATCCCAATTGATCGAAGCCGCTGACCGGGCGCTCTATGAGGCAAAACGCAAAGGGAAGAACCGTCTATGCTTCCTACCCAGTGGCACGCATCCGGCCTGATCTTCTTTTATTCAAAGCAGCCTTTCTTTAACTGCATCCGCTCTGCAAGGCGACCTCTCCATCAATACCTCTTCCATCCATCCTCCTGCGACCTTGACAAAAAGAAGGCCTTCTTCGGATCTCCTTCATTGCACAGGAGGAGATGGAGCAAAGGCCGACAGATGCTTCGGGTCGGCCCTTTCCGAGGCGTCATACGTCCCACTCTTTGAGCAGGAGACGGCATCCATGAGTCCCCAGGCGCCCAAAGATCCCAATGTCCTTCAAAAGGTCCAGGAACTTGCAGCGTCCATCGTGCTCATTGAGCCCGGGGATCTGAGAACTTTCCAGAAGGCCTTCCAATGTCTGGAAGAATTGACGAGAGAGGAGTGGGTTCGGTCGGATCCCTCTCTTCATGCCTCTCTGGAAGAGGTTCAGCGGTCCTTGGAGAGGATCGTGATGAACAAGGGAGAATTAGAGGAGGAGATGAAGCGCATTGAGAAGATCCTCCAATCTCTCAGCTCAGGGCCTCTCTCTAGCCAGGAGCTCCCTCAAGAAGGAAAGGAGTCGGAGTTCCTCCCCTCGTCTTCTCCACCGGATTCACCCACTCCCTCTTCGCCCGAGGAGGAGAACCCCCTCGCGTCCGATCCGGAACTTATTCGAGAATTTCTGGACGAAGCCCGCGACAATCTGGATACCATCGAGGCGGAGATCGTCGAATTGGAAAAGGATCCTATCAACCAGGAGGTGATCCACCGGATCTTCCGACCCTTCCACACCATCAAAGGAGTCTCCGGGTTCCTGAACCTCCAGGAGATCCACACACTCTCTCACCGGGTGGAGGACCTATTGGATCAGGCGAGAGACGGCAAGAGGATCCTGGGAGCCAAGGAAATCGACCTTGTCCTGGAGGCTGTGGATCTATTGAAGGAGCTTTTGGACGCTGTGGAGGCCCGGCTTCGAGGAGAGGCCCCCAAGGACCTCGCCATGGAATTGGAGGACCTGCTGGGACGTCTCAGTGCCTCTGAGCGCGAGGGGGGTCCGCCCCCCTTGGGCCAGATCCTAACGGCCCTTGGAAAGGTCCGTCCTGAGGACGTGGAAGAGGCCTTGGCCCTCCAAGAGAAGGAGGCACCCCGAAAACCCCTGGGTCAAATCCTCACCGAGGCCAACAAGGTGAAGCAGGAAGATGTCCACGAGGCCCTCCATGTCCAATATTCCATTGCGGAGAGCAGGCATGGAAGCGGCCTCCCCTCCACCTCCCCAGGCACTATTCGAGTGGACATGGCCAAACTGGACAATTTGGTAGACATGGTGGGAGAGTTGGTCATCGCCCAGTCTTTGATCCGGCAGAATCCTGTGGTCGAGTCCGCCAGGGATCACCGACTAGCCAAGGACTTCGGACAACTGGCCCGAATTACATCGGAACTTCAAAAAACAGTCATGTCCCTCAGGATGGTCCCATTGAGCCAGATCTTTCAGAAGATGATCCGACTGGTGAGAGATGTCTCCCGGAAAGCAGGGAAAGAGGTCCGTCTTACCCAGTCTGGAGAAGAGACCGAGATCGACCGCAACATGGTGGACGCCATCTACGATCCCCTTGTTCACATGATTCGTAATGCCGTCGACCACGGCATCGAACCTCCCGAGCAGCGTGAACGCTTGGGGAAGCCCCGAGAGGGCAATGTCCACCTGACGGCATACCACAAGGGGGGCAATGTGGTCATCGAGATCCGAGATGACGGCCGGGGCCTGGACCGCCAGAGAATCCTCCAAAAGGCCCGGGAACGAGGCCTCCTGGGGCCCGAGGACTCTCTCTCGGATTCAGAGATCGATCAATTGATCTTTCATCCAGGCTTCTCCACCGCCGCGAGGGTCACCGACGTTTCGGGCAGAGGTGTGGGGATGGACGTGGTAAGAAAACGCATCGAGGAGCTCCGGGGCAAAGTGGAGATTTTCTCCCGCTCTGGAGAGGGATGCACCTTTGTCATCAAGCTCCCCCTTACGCTCGCCATCATAGACGGTATGATTGTTCGGGTGGGAGAGGAACGTTATATCCTTCCGGCCCTCAATATTCGCGAGACCTTCAAGCCACAAAAGGAACACTATCAAACCGTCCACAACCGAGGGGAGATGCTCCATGTGCGGGGGAGATTGCTGCCCCTCATTCGGATCGACCAGCTACTCCAGCATCGACTCCAAGTCAGGGATCCTTGGGAAGGACTCGCCGTCGTGGTGGAGAGCGAGGGAGAGGAGCGGTGCGTGCTGGTGGACGAAGTGCTGGGAAAGCAGGAGGTGGTCATCAAGAGCCTCGGTGCCGCCTTGCGCAGAGTCCCTGGAATATCTGGAGGGGCCATTCTCGGGGACGGAAGAGTGGGGCTGATCTTGGACATCAATGGACTCTTCCGCCTGTTCGACGAGATGGAGCATCCATCCCTTCCGCGAGTCGCAGCCGTGGGGTAGCCCTTTCCGGTCCCTAAACCAAGAGACCCCTCCTGCGATCACAAAGGCACTCACCCTCTGGATGGGTCTGTTGATGGGGTACAAGGGGAAATCTAGGAATGGAATTGTAATCCTCTAAAGGGTTCTCCTAGTAGGGCCGATAGAAAAAAAAGAGCCTGTCCGGAACATCATGAAGGAGCTGAAGGAGGAAGGTCCATGCGCTTCAAACGGATGGGACTGGGGCCAAAACTGGTTGCCGCCTTCCTTGCGGTGGGAATTCTCCCATTCGCCTTCATGGGTTTGGTCTCCTTGATTAATGCCACCGGATCCCTTTCCGATGCCGCCTTCCGCCAGATGGCGAACGTCCGGGAAGCCAAACGAGCCGAACTCCAGCGTTATTTCCAGGGTCGACGCGAAGACCTCGAGGGACTGGTATCCGTGGTGAAAACGCTCCAGCAAAAAGGGTCCGAGAAGCTTCGCTTGGTCCAGAGCATCAAGAAGGCCCAAGTGGAAGAGCTCTTCCGTCGTATCTTCAGCGATATCCGGGTCCTTGCGGCCAACAACACGGTCATCGACGGGCTTAGACGCTTCTCGGCGGTATTCCAAAGCGAGGGAAAGATAGGCTCCTCGCCCATATACGATTACCTCGTAATGAGCTTCGGCGAGGCCCTCAAAGAGATCAAAGAGCGCTATTGTTACGAGGACCTTCTCCTCATCTCCAAAGAGGGGAGAGTGGTCTATACCGTAAACCAAGGGTCCGACCTCGGGGAAGACCTCCAAAAAGGAGATCTCAAGGACAGTCCCCTCTCACGAATCTTCCAATCAGCCCTGAAGGGCGTCTCTGTCCAGGACTTCGAACCTTACACCCCGGACCAAGGAAAGTACAGGGCATTCGTGGGTGCCCCGGTATTCAAAGGGAAACAACTGTTGGGCGTGGTGGCCCTCAAGCTTTCCCCCGAACCCTTCAATCTCATCATGCACTGTAGGGAGGGGATGGGAAGGACCGGGGAGACATATTTGGTGGGGAAATCTGGAGGGGGGATTGCACTACGCACAGACATGATCGCTACCGGAGAGAAGGGCTTCGTCTATAAGACAGGGCACACCATCTCCAAGCCTTACACTGAGGCAGCCCTCTCGGGGCGTTCGGGAACAGGGGTCTTCACTGACTGTCTGGGAAATCTAGTCCTCGTCTCCTTCGATCCCTTGCAGATCGAGGGGCTCAATTGGGCCATCATCTCCAAGATGAACCTAGAAGAGGTCATCGTCCCCACCCTGGAGGGAGAGGAAAAGGACTTTCTGTCCCATTATGCGGAACAATACGGGTACGAGGACATCCTGCTCATCCATCCCCAAGGTCAAGTCTTCTATAGCGTGGCGCGGGGAAAGGATCTCGGGGCTAACCTCCTGGAGGGGGAATATGCTTCTACAGGGCTGGGAAGACTAGTCCAAAAGGTATTGGAGAGGAAGGAATCCGGCTTCGCCGACTTCGAGCTCTACCCAGCGGTGCAGGATATGCCTGTGGCCTTCCTGGCTGCCCCGATGCTTCACAACGGGAAGCTGGTCCTGGTCGTGGCGGTGCGGATCTCCTTCAAAGAGATCAATGCCATTATGCAGCAACGCAAAGGTATGGGAGAGACGGGCGAGGCCTANCTCGTAGGCCGAGACGGGCTGATGCGGTCGGACTCCATATTAGATCCCCAACAGCACAGCGTGCAGGCCTCCTTCTTGCATCCTGAAAGAGGAAGGGTAAGAACCCTCGCCGCCAAGGAGGCCCTAACAGGGAAGTCTGGGAAAGGGATATTCACCGACTTTCGAGGACAGAGGGTCCTATCCGCCTATGGTCCCCTTCAGGTATGGGATACCCAGTGGGCCCTGATCGCCCAGATCGACTCCGATGAGGCCTTCGCCCCCGTGAAAAGGCTCAAGATCTTCACAGGGATCATAGGCCTAGCCGGGATCTTGGCCATTCTCGCCATGGCCTTTTGGGTCACCCGTTCCATTGCGCGGCCTCTAAGGGGCATCTCTCAAAGGTTGGAACTGGGGGCCGAACAAGTGGCTGAGGCCTCCAATCAGGTCTCCCATTCGAGTCAATCCCTGGCAGAGGGTGCCTCTGAGCAGGCAGGGTCATTGGAGGAGACGTCGTCGTCGTTGGAGGAGATGTCATCGGTGACGCGTCAGAATGCGGAGCATGCGGCACAGGCCAA
>MTPG01000084.1 GCA_002010915.1 Desulfarculaceae bacterium JdFR-97
GGTGGGCCGTTCGCGGTATTGAAATGAAATTGCTTTAAGCAACGGACGCCGTTTTTCATCGGGGACTTTGAGAACCGGTGGGCCGTTCGCGGTATTGAAATATCACCAATTCAATATCATGTTTGTTATAAATAACTCTTTGAGAACCGGTGGGCCGTTCGCGGTATTGAAATGAAATTGCTTTAAGCAACGGACGCCGTTTTTCATCGGGGACTTTGAGAACCGGTGGGCCGTTCGCGGTATTGAAATTCATGATAATCCTCCTTCCTCCCTTTTTCTCTGTACTTTGAGAACCGGTGGGCCGTTCGCGGTATTGAAAAATTTGCCTACCGTTTTTGAAGTGGGCTTTGAGTGAACTTTGAGAACCGGTAGGCCGTTCGCGGTATTGAAATCAGTATTGGATATAGTCCCCCGGCTTGTAAAATAGGCCGGCTTTGAGAACCGGTAGGCCGTTCGCGGTATCTATGCTTTTCCATGTGGCTTATGGAGGTAGCAAAATGAGCCATTTTCTTATTTCTTTTGATACGGACAGAATTAAAGACTATGTCTTTGCTACCCATCGCCTGAGCGAGATCCGCGGGGCCAGTGCACTGCTGGACCGATTAAATCGTGTAGATATGCCTCGGCTCGCTGGTGGCACCAAGATATATGCCCATGGAGGCAGTGGTCTTTTCCTTGTGCCAGCAGATCAATCAGGAACTACTATTGAAAATGTCCAAAAGGGTTATTGGCAGGCCACAGAAGCAGCAACCATCACCGGAGTGAAAGTGAAACTGCCAGAAGGATTTAATGAAGATAGTGATCTTCGCCCCCACTGGCAACGCCTTGGTCTGAAGATGCGTTTGGCTAAGGACCAGAATCCAGATCGTTTGACCGCTGCCACACATCCCTTTTTTCGACCATGCGATTCTTGTGGAGTTCGTTATGCTACTGAGGATTATATTGAGCCAGACCGAAGTCTCTCCCTTTTGTGCCGCAGTTGTTATCTTAAGCGTCAAGAGGATCGACGTATCAAGGACGAGATCCCTAAGTTGACATCGGGCAAACTCAAGCCCCAATCCGGACGACTCTGGCATGGCCTTATCCCTGAACTCAAGAAAGATAATTATCCCTTTGGTGTTCTCAATCGCCCCGAAGATTTCGATACATTAGGCCGACAATCGTCACCCGAAGGTTACATGGGCCTGATTTGCGCCGATGGCAATGATATGGGACGGAAACTGGAGGAAATTTCCTCGCTTAAGGAGATGCGCCGGTTCGCTGAAGCGGTGGATCAGGCTGTTTATGGGGCGGTAAAGCAAGCGATACTGAAACACCTGCAACCCAGTCCCAAGGCCACTTCATTGCCCTTTGATGTCCTGCTTCTTGGAGGAGACGACCTGGTCATGGCTACTACAGCCCAAACGGCCATTGAGACAGGGGTGACGGTGGTCGAAAAATTCAGCGAGTTAACCAAGGAGAACTATGGCAGAGCTCTCAGTCTTTGTGTAGCCATAATACTCGTTCATGTAGGATTTCCTTTTCACTCCCTGGTTAGTTTGGCTGAAGATGCGCTGAAATTCGCCAAGAAGGTTCGCAAAAAACGTGCTCTACAGGAGGGGCTGGTCAACTTTTTGGTGGTGAGTAGCCCTAACCATTTGGGTTTTGAAGAATTTTACAAAGAGACACTTCGGGTGCAGAGTAGCGGCCAAATCCTCTATAGGACGCTTCGACCTTATACTGTCGCTGAGATGGGCCGTCTTATTCAGACCAAACGAGCCTTATCCGATGCCCCACGAGGAAGACTGGAACAGATGCGGGAGGCCGTCTTCAAGGGCCGCCATCAGGCAATGTTGGAGAGTTTGGCTACATGGGTGAGATGGCGTGATGAAGCTCAAAAGCGACAGATATGGCAATTTGTTGAAAGTTTTTCAGGTGGCACGCCTTCTATTTTTCCTTGGGTGCAAAGAGACGGTGATTACTACACCCCAGTGCTTGATTTAGTCGAATTATTTGATTTCATCCCCTGAGGAGGGCCTAACATGCTTCGCACCGATCGGATAGAGGTCTCTTATAGGCTGAAATTTGAAGCCCCTTTTCATTTTGGGACGGGACTGCGTAGTGGGCTCATCCACCGTACGGTCAGTCGCGATGCCGAGGGCTATCTATATGTGCCCGGTTCAACTGTCAAAGGGGCGTTGCGGGAGCACTGCGAGTACCTGGCTCGTTTCTTTGAGTTGCAAGTTCACGATCCGCACGATGAAAGGAGCGCCCTGGTCGAGTTCAAGCCTGATCAAGATATTATAGACCGCGTCTTTGGTTCACGCTTTCATCCAGGCAGACTCTATTTCGATGATGCCCACTTAATGCAGGAGGATAAGGAATATTTTGATGGCATTAATGTGAGGAAACTTTATCTGGAGCGACAAGTGCAGCAAAGGACCCAAGTAAGTATTTCTCGTCTAACTGGGGCCGCCCAGCCTGGCATGCTTTACAGTGGTGAGTTCGGGTTAAGGTATTTACGCTTTGAGGGAGAAATATACGGATTGCTGCGGGGATTTGAGTTTCCCGGCTCTCAGGAGGGGACCTATGGTCTGCTCCTTTTAGTTGCTGGATTGCGCTCTTTGGCTCGTTTGGGAGCTAATCGTTCCAACGGGGCCGGTAAAGTTACCTGTGAGATCATATCACTACGGGTAAACGGAAAGGAACAGGACCCAAGAGGCTGGCTAGAGGAGCTGGATGCGCTCGGGTGGTATAGGGAAGAAAGAGAGGAGATGAGGTCATGAGGGCCTGCCTGGTAGTAAGGGCACAGACGCCGATCTCGCTGAGGGCTGGGCGAGAGAAGGAGGGAGCACGGACGCTTTCTTATATACCTGGCACGGCCTTTTTGGGGGCTCTGGCGTGGGCGCATACCATACTGCGTCCCAATAAGCGAGATGAGTTTGCCGAGTTCTTCCTGCGAGAAAGGATCTATTTTGGCAACCTTTACCCTGCAGACTTCCGCCATCCTGATTTACAGGACGATAGTTTGCCAGTCTGTCCCCTTCCCCGCACAGCTCACACTTGCAAACGCTTTCCGGGATTTCTATTCGGTGCTGACCTGGAGGAGGAAGAACGACATGGAGTCACAGACCATTTGATTCCGTGGGCCCTATTTGCCCTTAGTGGGGAGCAAAGCATAAACCCCCTGAACGCTGTTAAGCACTGCCCTGAATGTAGGGGAGTTGTAGACCGAGCAGAAGGTTTTTATCGGCGTGGGCTTCAGGGAGGGCAGATAGGGAGGGCAGAGGTCAAAAAGGGCATCCGCGTTCGTATCGGCATCAGCCGGTTAACCGGCACCGCAGCACCAGGAATACTATACGGCAGGGAGGTCTTACACGAAGGTACCCTGTTTTGGGGAACACTTAGGATAGCTGATAAACAACTCTTTAATGGGCTGCGCACATTTGTTGAGGAGGCGACTTCGGAAGGGCTTCTTCGCCTGGGCAACAACCGCACTCGGGGGTTCGGCCGTGTTGTTGTTTCCCGATTTAGGGAGTTTGAAGAGGATGATTCAAAAAAGATAGCCCGACAAGCACGGACATTTGATCGCAAATTTCGAGAAAAAGCTAATGAATGCAGTATATCTACACCCCATCGCTTTTATCTTCCTTTAACCTTGCTCTCCGACACGATCATTTCGGAGTTTCCGCAATCTTATCGCCTTCTGGTAACAGGGGATTATTTAGCAAAGCAATGGGACCTTGTGGGTGCCCACTTGGTCTACCATAATGCTGGCCGGCGGCGGGTAATGGGTTGGAGCGAGCTTTGGGGCCTGCCCAAGGCGGACGAATGGGCCATCACGATGGGCTCGGTATTCCTATTCGGTTTTCCAGAAGAGCCAGACTTTGAGGTGATGGCTCGTATACAGAATCAGGGTATCGGCTCAAGGAGGAGCGAAGGCTTTGGTCAAGTACGCTTGGCCGATCCTTTTCATCAGGAGGATAAATTCCTATGAACGCGCAGCAGCATATGAAATTGATACGCCAGATATCTATCCAGGCCGACCTCTTCTACACCGAAGCCGAAGACTTGGGGAAAATAGCCCACCAAAATAATCTTGACCGCCATCAGCTAAAAGGGCTGCAACGGATAGCCGAGAGCGCCTTTAAGGTCTCCGATGTGCTGGACTATATCAAGATACAGACCGGACGCCATGAGAAGTGGCGGAATCGTAAATTTGGTCCTAAGCTGTTGAATTATATCCGCGAGGAACTGAAAAGAAGACGCACCGAGGTGTGCAGGGTCATAGGTCTCCAAGAGAAAGGCATTGAAGCCCAGCAGGTTTACTTATACCTGATCCGGGCCTTTGTGCGTCAGATGGTAGCATATTATGAAGTGGCTCCACATTTACCGTAAATTGAGCAGGAGAAGTACCTAATGGAGCTAACCCGAGATCAGCAACGAGAGATCTGGCTCATCAGTGACCGAGACCTTTATTGCGAGGCCGAGCAGTTTCTGGCCGACCATGGGGCCGTCGACCGGAGCCAGGCAGAGGGATTGCTGGATAACGCCCAATCTTTTGGAGAATTGCAACGTTTTGTCCGGCATCAGGCCGGGCGGGATTGGACGGGGCGTAAGGAACATTACAGGGACTTTTATGTCTCATTGGATGGTTTTCTTAAGGATTTACGCCGTCGGGTTCGAGATCAATATGGGCTTGTGCCGCAGGGTCTCCCTAAAGAAGAGACGAAGGAGCAAAATGATTACTTTGCAGAGCTTTTGGCGAGGGAATTTCTGCAACACCTGGTTGCTGAGTTGATGTTTCAAAGGCGTTAAGCAGGAGGGAGGGCGATGCTGACCTTCAAACGACGCTATCTTTTCACCGGGTGCTTGATGCTGAAGACCGGGCTTCACATCGGCGGAGGGGAGATAGGCCTGGGAGCCAGTGGGAGTCTAGTAGTGCGCACCCCCGATGGTAAGCCTTATATCCCTGGCTCCTCGTTCAAAGGGGCCTTTCGCAGCACGGTGGAGAGCTTAGCCCCGCTGGTAGGGCTCCGTAGCTGTGGTTTAATGGCTGGGCAGGGTTGTCCTGGTGCTCAGGGATCGGAGCAAGATGCGTTTAACAGGCGGCGCCGTGCGGAGAATTGGCGCGATCGTGATATTATACGCCATCTACAGGGGGGTATTTCAATTGATGGTCAAACGATCCGCCTTTGTGATACCTGCTGGCTTTTTGGCTCTCCCTTCACGGCCTCCAGGATCTTCTTCAGCGATCTTTATCTGGGGGGAGATGAAGAAGGCATCGTACAGGTGCGCGATGGAGTGGCCATTGATCGGGATAGCGAGCGAGCGGTGGAGGGCTTGCTTTATGACTATGAGGTTGTAGCGCCCACTCAGGTCTTCCAGATGGAGGTATGGCTGGAAGACCCCACCGATACCGATGTGGGTCTTATTTGCTTAGGTCTGAGTGAATTCCTCAGCGAGTTTGGAGGATTAGGTGGACATCGCTCCCGTGGTCTGGGGCGTTGTCAGATCACAGACCTCGAAATATACGAATTGGACCTGACAGTGGATGATTTAGAAGAGCGTGCCAAGCGCTTGAGGAAATATCTTCTTGGGAGAACACCAGCGGATAAGATGACCAGAATTGAAGATCCTCAGGACTTCATTAACCGCCAGATTGAGGCCCTATTCTATAAGGAGGCGGATCATGCTGAAAAAGGCAGTCAATGAAGCGAAGTTTACATTAACCATAGAGGCGACCGGGCCATTGTTGATCCGCTCAGGCCATGCCACTATCAGCGGCCCGGACATGACTCCTGTACGGACTTATCGCAATGGCCATTGGCAGGTCTACTTGCCGGGTAGCTCACTGAAAGGTGTGATCAGAAGCCATCTGGAGAGGGTATGCCGGACATTAAACCCCTCAGCCGGTGTAGTGTGTAACCCCTTTTTGCGCATGGAAGGCTTGGAGAAAAAAGCTCAAATTGAGAATGGACGTTTAATCTGTCCGGATTACCCGGAGGTCTCCTGCGGGGAGAAGTTTAAGGTGCGAAGCAAAAAGGATAGGCTCATTAAGATCAAAGGCTTTCAGCCCATGAAGCAGGAAGAACTCAGCAACGCCCAGGTTTATGCCGATTCCTGTCCCATCTGTCGCCTCTTCGGGTCTACCTTTTACGTTGGGCGGGTAAGTATTAGGGACGCCTATGTAACTTCCACTGAACACACTGAGTTGAGGGATGGTGTGGGAATTGATCGCCTGACCAGCGGGGCAGCTCAGGGGGCCAAGTTCGAATTAGAGGTGGTTTCATCAGGTACCAGCTTTGAAACAGAGGTCTATCTTCGCAACTTTGAGACATGGCAGTTGGGGATGCTAATGCTTGCCGTGCAGGATCTAACCGATGGCCTCATCCGAGTGGGCTCAGGGCGATCACGTGGTTTAGGTTCTGTGAGGGGAGAAGCGGGAGAAGTAACCATCACTCATCTGGGCAAAGTAGAGAACAAACCCTCTAATGAGATCTGGGGGTTGGGCAAATTCATCAAAGGTGACGATTGGTATAGTAGATACGGCACCTGGTCCGATGATGTGCTGACCATAGATTCGGCTCCTAAAGAGGAGCGCAATGGTATTCGAGAGGTTAGCGTATTCTGCAACGAGGCGCTAGTCGAGCTCCAGCGCAGGGCCATCAGTGCATTTGTGCAACGAATCGAAAGCTGGCAGGTCCCAGATGCGATGACTTTTGAGCATCTGGATTTCCGGAAGGTATGATATGGGTGAGGCCATTTATCAGGTAGATTTAAGGAGTTTGAAACAAGTAATCCCCGTCCTACCAGTGACTGAGGATACCTTAATGCTCCTGCAGCGGGTGCCGGGAAATTGGCTAAGTGAAGAGGAACGGGCGGAGGGGGTGCGGCTTGAGCGTTTTGACTCAGCTACCAACTTCGATCAATGGGAACAGGGGCGTATTTTCAATGCTGAGTTTGAATTGCGGTGGGAGCAGGTGGACGGAACCTTTCACGCGGTTTATTGCGGAGATAAGAAAGAACCACCGGGGTTTGCCGAGGTTAAAGAAATAGACCTTGCGGCCCTTACAACCAAACAAAGGTCTTACTTCCTGTGGGGAGAACGGGTTAAGGAAGAAGATTTGCCGGTTATCGGTCAATCGCCGGGAACATTGGTCTTTCTTGAATTTCAGGTTCCCCGTCTTTTACACTACCCGGTTTCACCCCAAGCTAAACGGGCAAAGTTGAAGGTTCTGGAGTACCGAGATGCTACTGGAGCGTTGGTTTATTATCGTTTCTGTGGGGTGGAGAGGGTGCCATGAACCCATACGATTTTGTACGCATTGATTGGGAGAAAGGGGTACCACGCCGGCCACCCGATTATTATCACCGCTTTGGCGTCGGGTTGTTGAGCGGTTGTATTGAAGGGACTATTATCGCTCTAACACCGCTTTTTATTCCTCAGACGAAGGACTTGAAACTCAAAGAGCAGTTGCTTCAGGCCAACCGTCCTATCACCTTCGCTCGTAATGCAGCAGGCGAGCACATCATCCCCGGCAGCTCGCTCAAGGGGCTTTTCCGTAGTCTGCTAGAGACATTGGGGCCGGGATGTTGGTGGTTATTCGATGGAAAATACAGGGACAGAATTGATTACACAAATAAGCTCCCCTCCAACTTCAAACAGTGTCCCCGAAGCGACGGACTCTGTATCGCCTGCCGTCTATTTGGGCTCATCAAAGGTGGCACACTGCTTCTAGGGCGGGTCGGTTTTGATGATGCAGTGTGTAATCAACCAGTTTCCCATGATCCCATTTATACCCGGATCCTGGATACCCCCAAACCACGGCACAAGGCTTGGTATTTGGATCCTTCAGGGAAGTGGGTTGCGGGACGCAAATTTTATTTCCATTCAGATCGAATCCATACGGAAAGCGCCATTCAGCGCAGTGGACGAGGTGTAATCTTAAATTCTTATATCCATCCCATCGGCCCCGGTAGCACCTTCACTTTCTCCATGCACTTTACCAATGTAGCCCCCGATGATTGGCCGGTTTTGCTCTATGCGCTGGTTTTGGAACGAGAGGATTGGGGACATGCCCATAACGTGCGTCACAAGATAGGTTATGCCAAACCGACCGGGTTAGGCAGCATTGAAATTCAACTGACGCGATTGACCCTTGTGGATTACAATAGGCGGTATACTGCAGAAGATCGTGGTATTACGGTATATGAGGATAGGAAGTTGAGGGATTATGTGAATGGCCAGATAAATAAACTTGTAAAGGCCACTTCCATAACCCTTCAGGATCTACGTCGTATATGGTGCTGGCCTCCACTCAAGGGTGTCATTTATAAGTATCCTGACCGAGATTGGTTTAGGAAGCATCCTCACGAGCCAATCAGGAAGACCCCTTAAGAGGTAGGGGAGATGGGGAAGGTGTTGGTAGCTACTCTGGGCGATCACCCCGTTGTGGTCACCGCTATGGTAGAAGCACTTCGCAAAATAAAGGAGCTCCATATTGAGCTGCTCCACATTATATCCTGGTGAAGAGTCTGATAAGCTCATTCCCTTGGGGTATGAGATGATCCGGGAGCATCTACAAGACGTATGTCAGGTCCAAGGTTGGCCATTAAGCTTCGCTGACCCTCATACCTATGAGGAGACCATGGTCTTCTTACGCACTTTGGCTGGTGTTCTCGACCTATGTGAGCGTGATGGTGACGATGTCTACCTCTCGCTTGCGGGAGGACGGAAGAATATGTCGGTGCTGCTAGCCCTTATTACCCAGTTCTATCCGTACGTTCGGGGTCTCTATCATATACTTGATCGCTATGAATATGACGACAAGCGGCGAAATTTTTACACGATTGAAGAACTAATAGAGATAGGCCAAAACCAACAGGCACAAAAGTTGAGCCCACCGGTTGAAAATCTGAAGCTTGTGGAGATCCCTTACGAATGCTTTGGTAACGCCCTTGAATTACGAGGCTATTTTACCGCTGTAGACAGAGGTGAAGACTTCGTGTTTCAGACATCGGGGGCAGCGGATGCTTTCTTTTCTGCAATCTTCCAACCAAAAGGAGCAAGGTCTCCACTTCAAGTTTATCTTGCCAAAACGGCCTGGGAAGAGTATCAGGGCTTTGATACCAACATCCGCCATCGGTTCGATCAGTGTTTTCACCGAATGACTAATCCTCGGTTGCTAGAGAGACACAAGCATTCCAAGTTTAAAGGTCTTAACACTGATTGTTATTGCTTTAAGATGGGCCGAACGCAAGAGCGACCTTTTTACTACAGGGAAAAAGATCATGTGGTCGTATGCCGTTTGACATTGAAAGATTCCTCTTATGAGCAGCTTATTGAGGGAGGAGAACTCTGGAAGGCTGACCATGCTCCTTATAAGGCATTGGCTGAGTTACATTCAGAAGAAGCTATGCTACTTGTGCCTTTAGGCGAAACACCTATGGTGGCTACTCAAACTTATATACTGATACAAGAACAAGAGAATCTTAAAATATCCCCTCTTGTGGTTTTATATCCTTCTGCACATGCTCCAGTTCGTAACGGTGTTCAGTTACTTGAGGATATATGTGGGCGTCGCGGTATCCCCTTTGAGGGGAGACCGATCCCATATTTTAAAGATATAGATTCATATGAGGCATGTAAGACCTACTTGGCCGCTTTGATAGAGACCATGGATGATCTACAAAATGGTCATCCGGGAAAGCGTCTCATCCTTTCTTTATCAGGGGGCCGTAAGGGAATGAGCCCCCTGACATTGTTTGCAGCTCAGAAACAAGGAATTGAAGATGTTTATCACACATTGATCCTGGATACCGCTTTAGAGGAGCAGGTTGAACGGGAATGTAGTTTGAAGGGTCTTAGAAATTTAACACCTAGCCAACAGGCCGAAAGGCTTTTCTTAGATACATACGATAGAGGTAAATTCGCTTTATTTCGTGTGCCTGTAATTCCTCTCAAATAACGTATTTTTCAGATACTTATAAATTACATTGTCAAACTTGGGTTGGAAGTCGAAAAGGTTTGAACCCACAGCCAAGGAAGGAGGATATCATGGGGGTTCGGGATTTCTCCATCGGGGATGTGATCCGACGAAACGCCCGAATTTCTTCAAATCGGGAATGCCTTGTGTGCGGGGAACTTCGGTGGGATTTCCGGCGCTTCGCCCAGGAAGCCGAGGCCTTGGCCTCTGCCTTGAGCTCTCTGGGCCTGAAGAAGGGGGATCGGATCGGCATTGTGGCTCATAACTGCCATGAGTTCCTTCTCCTCTACGGGGCGGCGGCTTTGGCAGGATACGTGATGGTGCCGGTCAATTGGCGTCTGAAGATGGGGGAGATCCGATTTATCCTGGAGGATACTACACCCACGGTTGTCTTCCTGGGACCGGACTTTCTCCAGGTAAAAAAAGATCTGGCAAGTGACCTCTCCTTTGTGAAGACTTGGGCGGCCCTGGGTGAAGGGGGAGGAGAGGGTCTTCCAGCCCTTTCGGATCTCCTTGACAGGGAGAGAAAACCCCCGGAAGAGGTGGAAGTCACTTGGGATGACCCCTACTTAATCATCCATACGGCGGCCGTTGAGGGCAGGCCTAGGGGAGCTGTCTTGACCCACGGGAATCTCCTCACGGCCAACATCCAGGCCATGGCCCTCATGGGACTTGGGAACAAACCCGTCTACTTGAATCTCCTTCCCCTCTTCCACATAGCCGGACTAAATTTCGCCCTTCATGTCCTTCACGCTGGAGGAAAAAACGTCCTTATGAGTCGGTTCGATCCAGAGGAAGCAGTCCGCTGGATCGAGAAAGAAGGCGTCACTGTAATCGGGACCTTTCCTCCCATGCTGACCATGCTCCTGGACAAAGCCGAGGAGCTCGGGAAGGACCTCTCCTCGCTGGAGATGGCCGGAGGGTTGGACCATCCGGAAACCATTCAGCGTTTCCAAAGGGTCACAGGGGGCACTTTCTGGGTGGGGTTCGGCCAGACAGAGACCTCGGGGTTCTGCTCCTTGTGCCCCTTTGACGAGAGGCCGGGATCGGCCGGAAAGGTCGCGCCCCTTGCGAGACTCCGGATCGTGGACGACTACGACCGCGAGCTTCCTGCTGGAGAGGCGGGTGAGATCGTGGTGCGGGGGCCTTTGATCTTTCGAGGATACTGGAACCTGGAGGAAGAGACCCGGTATACCTTCCGTGAAGGATGGCACCACACCGGGGACATCGGGCGCCTGGACGAAGAGGGCTATCTCTGGTACGTGAAGCGCAAGGCAGAAAAGGAGCTGATCAAACCCGGTGGGGAGAACGTCTATCCCGCCGAGGTGGAGAAGGTCCTTCTTCAGCACCCGGAGGTGGAGGAGGCCTGTGTCTTCGGTGTGCCGGACAAGGAGTGGGGAGAGGCTATCAAGGCCGTCTGCGTGCTGAAGCCAGGAAGCCGCCTGCAGCCTCAGGCTCTCATCGATTTCGTGGCGGATCGGATCGCCCGTTACAAAAAACCCAAGTACATCACATTTGTCCCCTCTTTGCCCAAGACGGAGGACGGATCTGTGGATAGGGATCGAGTCAAAGGGGAACATGGCGGCAGGTAGTCCATCCGAGCCATGTCCGTGATGTGGGAGAGAAAGAGACGCCTAGGTCCAGCGGCGAGAGCAGGGAGGGCCAAATCCGTGCTATAAGTCGGCTCAGCGTTCTGGGATATGGGACTTCACTTGGACTTGGAGGAGGGCCGTCTTTTTCTGGATCGCTTCGGGATCCAGGGTGGTGATCCGCCCCTGCTGAAGCACGTGACGGCCCCCGATCCACACATGTTCCACATCTGAACCTCGAGCCGAGTAGACCAACTGGGAGACCGGGTTGTAGAGAGGCCGCATATGGGGTCGGTCCGTTCGGACCAGGATCAGGTCCGCATGATATCCCGGCTCCAGAAGCCCCATGTCGTGGAACCCCAAGACGCGGGCCCCTCCCACTGAGGCCATGTGGAGGACTTGGGCCGCACCCACGACCGTGGGGTCCCCCTCCCTGAGCTTTTGCAATTTGGCCGTCTGGTCCATTTCGCCGAAGAGGTCCAGATCGTTGTTGGAAGCCGGCCCGTCTGTCCCCAACCCGAGGGGCACTCCCTCCCTGAGGTAGCTGACAATAGGAGGGGCCCCCGATGCCAGCTTCATATTGCTTTCCGTGCAGACGACCACGCTGCACTCCCTTTGGGCCACGATGCGGATCTCCTCCTCGTCCACCCACACACCGTGAACCAGGACTGTATCAGAATCCAGCAACCCCAGACGATCCAGATGCCGCACTGGAGTAGTCCCGTAACGACTTCGGATCTCCTCTACTTCCCAACGTGTCTCCGCACAATGGATGAAGAATCGTACCCCGTGGGCGCGGCAGGCCTCCTTGGATTTGACAAGGGTCTCCGGGCCGCACGTGTAAGGGGCATGGCAAAAGATCCCCGGACGAACTGGTTCCTCATCCCGGGCTTGGTTGACGAAGGCAATGGCGTGCTCCACATTGAGGGATGGGTCACGGCAGCTGGGAGTTGGGAAATCCACCACTCCCGCGGCCAACACCGCCCGCATCCCCGCCTCCTTGACCGCGTCCAAGGCCCTGTGCTCGAAGAAGTAGCCGTTGCCGAATGTGGTGGTCCCCGTCCGGATCATCTCCCAACAGGCCAGTAACGTTCCCCAATAGACGAACTCCTCCGAGACCGTTCGGGCCTCCACTGGAAAGATGATCTCCTCGAGCCAAGTCTTGAGGGGTAGATCGTCGGCCAAGCCGCGAAAGAGGGCCATGGCTGCATGGGTGTGGGCATTGACCAGACCGGGAAGGAGTATTCCATCCTCGGCATCGATCCCAACTTCTGCCCTGGCCCGGACCTCAGGTGGAGGTTCACCCTCCCCACACGAGTGGATGCGCCCCCCCTCCATAAGAAGCCACCCCTTTCTCGTCACCTCGGGCGGAAGGCTCGGGTTGACGAGCACGGCGTTGTGGATCAAGGTGTTTCTCATGGGGAAACCTCCGGTGAACCCGTATTCTTTCTCAAGATCTGTTGAATCTCTCTAGCGATTCCCTCGGCTGCATTCAGCACGGCTTCCAGATCCAAGGTGAGGATTCTTCCCTCCTCAACCACCACCCGGCCGTTGACCAACACGGTTTTGACGTCCGAGGCACGGGCTGAATAGACCAAATGAGAGGTCACATGAAAGAGGGGGAGAAGATGTGGAGCCTCGAGCCCCACGATAATCAGATCCGCCCGCTTCCCAGGGGTCAATGTCCCGATTTCCTCCTCCATGCCGAGGGCCTTGGCCCCGAGGGCGGTGGCCATTTTCAGGACGGTCTGGGCGTCGAGGACCGTGGGGTCCTGGGAATGGACCTTGTGGAGCTTGGCCGCGGTGTCCATCTCGCCGAAGAGATCAAGGTTGTTGTTGCTGGCGCAGCCGTCCGTCCCTAATCCCACGGGGATTCCCATCTCGAGCATGCGTGGTACAGGGGAGACCCCGGAGGCCAGCTTCATGTTGCTCTCCGGATTGTGGACTACGCCCACACCGGATTCCCTGAGGAGTTCCAACTCTTCGTCATCGGCCCAAACCACATGGGCCGCCACCGTAGGACCCTCAAGGGTCCCGAGGCGGTGAAGGTGACGTATGGGGGTGGTTCCATGCTCGTCTCGGACACGCTCTACTTCATCTCGGGTCTCGGACAGATGGATGATGAGGGGAACTTGGTTTTCATCCGCCACACGCCGGGCCCGTTGAAGGAGCTCAGGAGAGCACGTGAAGGGGGCGTGGGGCTCTACGGCGGGCTGGATTAAGGAATCTCCTTTCCATTTTCGGATGAGGGCCTCGGTGTAGCGGAACCCCTCCTCCAGGGGGCCGTAATTGGGAGAGGGAAAATCGTAGAGGACCTCGCCGACCACGGCGCGCATACCCGCCTCCTTGGCGGCCGAGGCCACTTCCTCCTCGAAGAGGTACATGTCGCAGAAGGTGGTGATCCCACCCATAAGCATTTCGGCGCAGGCCAAGCGAGTTCCCCAGCGCACCCACTCCGCCCGAAGATGGGCCTCCACAGGGAAGATATAGTCTTGGAGCCAATCCATGAGGGGTAGATCGTCGGCCAGGCCGCGGAAGAGGGTCATGGCCGCATGGGTGTGGGCATTGATGAGTCCAGGAAGGACCACGCTTCCCGCAGCGTGGATGCGACGGCGCGGGCGATATAGAGATTCCAGGCGGAGCCGCTCTCCCACGTCCTTGATCCGTTCCCCGGAGACGGCCACCGCTCCCCCCTCCAGTGTTCCCAGATTCGGGTCCAAGGTCAGGACCCAATCTCCGCTGATCAACAGGTCCACCGTCTCCATAGCTCACTCTCCCGTGCTGGCGAGGCTGCTCATGATGGCCTCCAGGAGGATGGTCAGTCGAGGAGTAGCTTCTTTCGATGCCCTCAGGATCTCATCCACGAGGATAGGCTCCATACAGTCGGGGCGATTGACGTTGGAGATGACCGACAGCCCCAGAACGCGCAGGCCCACCGATCGAGCCACGATTACCTCTGGGGTGGTGGACATCCCCACTGCATCCGCCCCTGCCGCGCGCAGGAGGCGGGTCTCGGCCGGGGTCTCTAGACTGGGACCGGGAATGGAAACATAGGTCCCTTTCCGCAGGGGTATCCTCAGCTCCAAGGCGGCCTCCTCCGCCATCCGAATGAGATCCGGATCGTAGGCCTGCGACATGTCCGGGAAGGGGTTTCCCAAGCGTTCGTCCAGCAGTCCCCTCAGGGGGTTCTCCGGAATAAGGTGGATGTGGTCCGCGATGAGCATCAAGTCGCCTGGCCGAAAAAGGGGATGAAGCCCCCCAGCCGCGTTGGTGACGATGAGGATCTCGATCCCCAGAGAGGCCAAGACCCGAACTGGGAAGGTGATCTCCCAGGTGCTGTACCCCTCGTAGTAATGGAAACGCCCCTGGAGGAGGACCGTTGGGACACCGGCCATCCCCCCGAAGAGGAGATTTCCCCGATGGCCCGGTGCTCGGGAGCGAGGGAAGTTTGGGATCTCTTCATAGGGGACGACCAGGGGAGATTCTAATCTCTGGTCCCATTCTCCAAGGCCGGAGCCCAGAATGACGCCCACTTTGGGACCGAGCACCCCTCTTTGAGAGAGGAACCGTGCGGTCTCACCCATATCTTCGTATGCTGGCTGCATGTCCCCTCCTAATGTGCATTGCGGCAATGAACTCTGGAGGTGGCCATCATACCATGTCCNGCCTTTCTGGAAAAAGATCCCTGGATCGACCGATTCGAGCTCCCACGAAAAAACGGACTTTTTTGTTATAATCCTCCAAGCCCGATTTGGAAGGTGGAAGTGGGATTTCCATCAGAGGAGGAACGAGGTGAAACCTTGGGAAAAGCCTTGGCTGGATGCAGCAGCTGGGAATGTTCGGGTGGACCTCTTGCTGAAGAACGTCCGCCTTGTCAACGTGTTTTCCAGTGAGATTCAGGAGACCTCTGTGGGGATTCACGCGGGGAGGTATGTGGGCCCTGGTGAATACCGGGCCAGGAAGTCGATGGANTTGGAGGGCCGATACCTCGCCCCCGGTTTCTTGGATGCCCACTGTCATATCGAATCGAGCATGCTCCATCCCAAAGAATTCGCCAGGGCGGTGCTACCTCACGGGACTACTGGTGTGGTGGCCGATCCTCATGAGATCGCAAATGTCCTTGGATTGGAAGGGATTCGGTACATGGTGGAGGCCGCCCAAGGCATTCCCTTCAGGTTCCACTATGTGCTTCCATCCTGTGTTCCCGCCAGCCCTCTTGAGACCTCCGGGGCTCACCTTGGCGCAGAGGACTTGGCCCTTATGTGCCATGAGCCCTGGGCCGTTGGGCTGGGAGAGGTGATGAATTTTCTCGGGGTGATTCAGGGGGATCCGGCATTGCTGGAGAAGATCCGGCGGTTCCAGGGTCGACCCATGGACGGCCATGCCCCGGGGCTTGGGGGGAAAGAACTCAATGCCTACATCGCATGCGGGATCCGATCCGACCACGAATGCACCTCCCTGAAGGAAGCGCTGGAGAAGCTTCGTCGAGGCATGTGGATCATGATCCGGCAGGGGAGCACGGCCAAGAATCTGAAGGACCTCCTTCCGTTGGTTCACGGAGCAACGGCCAGACGATGTATGTTAGTGACCGATGATCGCACTCCCGAGGACCTCCTCAATGAGGGACACCTGGATTCCCTATTGGCCCAGGCCATGGAAGAAGGGCTGGATCCCGTTACCGCCATCCAGATGGTGACCCTAAACCCGGCCCGCTGTTTCGGCCTGGAGGGACTGGGGGCCGTGGCGCCAGGATTTCTGGCCGACGGGGTGATCCTATCCTCTCTGAAGCCCCCGAAGGTGGAGATGGTGATTGTCGGAGGCAAGGTGGTCTATCGAAGGGGCGGGGCCGTCCGGGGCTTGGGAGGGGCGGCGGGTTCGCTCTCCCCAGGGTCCTTCAGGGTGGAAGGCCTCTGCATGAATCGCATCCGGGTCCCTGCCCGAGAGGGTAGGATCCGCGTCATGGAGCTGGTGCCGGGCCAGATCCTTACCCGGCAGCGCTGGATGCGACCCAGAGTGGAGGAGGGGCTGGTGGTCTCGGACCCGGATCGAGATCTGCTCAAGGCAGTAGTGGTGGAGCGACATCGTGGGACGGGAAACGTGGGCATAGGCTTTGTCCGTGGATTCGGGCTGAAGCGGGGGGCGTTGGCCTCCTCGGTGGCCCACGATTCCCACAATATCGTCTCCGTAGGAGTAAGCGACCGAGAGATCCTCAAGGCCGTGAACGAGGTCGTCCGCATGAGGGGCGGCCTCGTGGTGGTGGATGGCGGCCTCGTGAAGGCGCGGCTTCCCCTTCCCGTGGCAGGCCTTATGTCCACCTGGAGAGTGGAGCGGGTGACCCATCGGCATGAGGCACTTCGCAGGGCGGCCCAGGATCTGGGCTGTCCGCTCAAGGACCCATTCATGGCACTCTCCTTCCTGGCCCTTCCGGTCATTCCGGATCTGAAGTTGACGGATCGGGGATTGGTGGACGTGGGGAACTTCCGGGTTGTGGAGCTCTTTTCCAGGTGAAAGCCAACAAGGAGGCCCCATAGGTCAAATGCCGAGAAAGGCCTCCTTGACCTTCTCATTCTCCAAGAGTCCCTTGCCTGTGCCTTCCAGGACGATGCGTCCGTTTTCCAAGATGTAGGCCCGATCGCATAGGGTGAGGGTCTGTTTGACGTTCTGCTCGACCATGAGAATGGTCATCCCTTCCCGATGAATCCGCTGGATCAGGCGGAAGATCTCTTGGGTGAGTATGGGAGCGAGGCCGAGGGAAGGTTCGTCAAACATGATCATCTTGGGCCTGGACATAAGCCCCCGCCCAATGGCGAGCATCTGTTGTTCTCCTCCGGAAAGAGTGCCGGCAGGCTGCTTTTGGCGTTCCCGAAGTCGGGGAAAGAGGTTAAAGACCCATTCCATGGTCTCCCTCCGCTTGGGCTTGGACCGAGAGGTGAGGGAGCCCATGGCTAGGTTCTCCCATACACTCATCTCCGGAAAGANCTGACGTCCTTCGGGGACATGAGCGAGTCCCAGCTCGAGGACGCGATGAGCGGGAAAGAGGTCCAATCGGTGTCCGAGGAAGGAAATCCGGCCCTTGGAAGGGCGAAGGAGACTGGAGATGGTCTTCATGGTCGTGGTCTTTCCCGCTCCATTGGCGCCCACCAAGACCACGAATTCCCTTTCCTCCACATGGAACGAGACATCCCAGAGGACTTGGAGATCTCCATAGAAGACATCGATGTGGTCGACTCGAAGCATCGGTCCTCACCCTGGCGTCGAGTGTAGGGCGGAATTCCCTCGGCTCCCCGCTTCCCCCGTCTCCCACGGGCCTGGGACGGTCAGATCCCTCTTTCCTGGGCTCCTCCTATCCTCGAAGAAAGGGAAATGGAAGCGGAGGGCTACAACTTCAGGCATAAGATTCCCCAAGATAAGCCTCGATGACTTCCCTGTTATTGGCTACCTCTTCAGGGGTTCCCTCTGCAATGGTTCTTCCGTAATTAATTGCATGGATCCTGTCCGAGATGGACATGATCACCTTCATGATATGCTCCACTATGATGATGGTCACGCCGCGGTCCCGAATCCTAAGGATCAGATTGATGGCCTCATCCAGCTCCTTGGGATTCAATCCTGCGGCGGTCTCGTCCAAGAGGAGCAGTTGGGGACGAGTGGCCAGGGCTCTGGCGATCTCCAGGCGCTTGCGCCCAGCAATGGGGAGGCTTCGGGCCTGTTTGTTCCGATGGTCCATCAGGTTGCAGAACTCCAAGGTCTCCAGGGCCACGCTTCTCGCATCCTCGAAGGTGCCGACGCGAACGAAGGCCGAGGCCATGACGTTCTCCAGTACGGTCATTCTTTTCAGCGGCTTGACCACCTGAAAAGTTCTCCCGATGCCCAGCTTGGCAATCTGGTGCGTCTTCATTCCCTTGAGGCTCTTCCCTTGGAACCGGATATCGCCGGAGGTGAGAGGATAGAATTGGTTGATGAGGTTGAAGATGGTGGTCTTTCCGGATCCATTCGGCCCGATCAGGCCGAAGATCTCTCCTTGCTTCACCCGAAAACTGACCCCGTCTACGGCCATGAGGCCACCGAAATTTTTTCGGATCTCTTCGACTTCGAAAAAGCTCACCCTCTTTCCTCCAACCTTCGAACCTTGCGCCCCTTACCCAGAAGGCCCTGGATCTTGGGCCAGTCACCCACGATACCGTTGGAAAGATAGAGGATTACGAAGATCACCAAGAGGCCGAAAACCAACACATGGGATTCGCTAACCCACTTGGGCGCCAGACCGAAGATGGCGCTCCGGAAGGTTTCCTGGAGGAATACCATGACGAAGGCTCCTACGGCCGGGCCCCATATGGTGCCCACCCCCCCAATGATTCCCACGAGGATGGCCATGATGGAGATGTAATGGAGGGAAAAGACGACTTCCGGATCGATGAAGGCCATGTAATTCATGTAAAAGGCGCCTGCCAGTCCGGTGAAGAAGGAGCTGATCATGAGGGAGACGTTCTTGTAGAGGGTCGTATTGATCCCCATGGACTCAGCGGCGTCCTGATCCTCACGAATGGAGACGAAGTAGAAGCCCCATTTGGATCTCATGACTCGGCCGAATACGAAAATGGAGGCCGCGGCGAGGAAAAAGGCCAGGTAATAATATGGCCACTTGGCCCGGAACGTCTGGATGATCAAAATGCCGACCATTCCCTCGGTCAGACTCTCCCAGTTGATGGCGACCAATCGAAAGATCTCCCCTGCGGCGATGGTGGCCAGGGCAAAGTAAGGACCCCTTAGGCGGAAACAGACCCATCCGATGAACAGGCCGATAAGGGTGGCTGCCGGTCCTCCAAACAGCATCCCCCACCAAGCGGAGATCCCCAACTTGGTGACGCATAGTCCCGCCGTATAGGCCCCGGTCCCGAAAAAGACCGCATGCCCGAAAGAGACCTGGCCGGTATACCCCGCCAGAAGGTTCCATGCCCCCCCGATGACAACCCACATAAAGGCGAGGATCATGAGATGTTGGTAGTAGTCGGAGCGTATCACCCAAGGAAAGAGGACGAAAAAGAGGACCAAGATTCCGAGGATGACGGCGCGACGCTTCATGTGCTCATCCTAGACTTTGGTGAGGCGCTTCAGCCCACCGGGCAGGAAGATCAACACCAGGAGAAAGATGATGAACCCCACCATCTCCTTGTAGCCCATTCCGATATAGGTGGCTCCCAAAGATTCGGCGATCCCCAAGGTCAATCCTCCGAAGATAGCCCCCACCGTGCTGCCCAGCCCGCCCAGTATGGTAATGACGAAGGCCTTCAGGGTGAAGGGACCTCCGATATCAGGAAAGAGATAGAAGATGGGCATCAAAAGGCTTCCGGCGGCGGCCACCAGGGAGGCCCCTAAGCCGTAAGTGATCACCGTAATCCTGGATGCGTTAACCCCCATCAAGAGGGCGGCCTCGCGGTTTTGCGCTGTGGCGCGAATGGCTCGGCCGAGATCCGTCTTGAGTAGGAAAAAGAAGAGACAGACCGTCAGAAACACCGCGATGAGAAACGCAATGGACATGGGAAGGTTAAAGGAGATGTCCCCCACGAAGAAGACCTTGGAGGTGTAGCTGGTGGTCACGGATTTATAGTCCGAATGAAAGATGAAGCGGGCGATCTCGGCGAGGACCATTCCGATCCCCACGGTCATGAGGACTTGATTTTCCGGGAGGATGGATTCCACCTCTAGGAGGGGATTCAGCAGGTACTTCTGAATGACCAATCCCAGAAGGAAAAGGGAAGGCATGGTGACGACCAGGGAGATATAGGGATCGATGTTCAGGAAGTTATGGAGGACGAAGGTGATGTACATGGAGACCATCATGAGTTGGCCGTGAGCCAAGTTAATGATGCCCATGACCCCCATGATCAAGGTCATTCCGAGCCCGATAAGGGCGTAGATTCCACCTATGAGGACCCCGGCCACCAAGGTCTGAATCAGGACTTCCATTATGGCTTCCTAGACGGGTCTCAGGATTTGGGCCCTCTCATGAGACGGCCCGGAAGAGACTCTTTGGGATCCGCGCTGAATCCCCGCCAAAGATGATAAAGGGAGACCTCGAAAAGGGAGATGCTGTCGTCCATTTCGAGGTCTCCCCCTCGGGCTCAGTATCCCCACTCTTTGAGCCAATCAACAGGGTAGACGTATTGGGCATTGGCCAAGTTTTTGGGCCAGATTAGCTTGAGGTGGCCGCCAATCCACTGAACCACGTAAGTCGTCAGGCGGTTTTGGTTGATCTTCTTGTCATAGGAGACGAATTTCACGGGCCCGAAGACGGTCATCAGATCGGTTTCCTTGAGGGCCTGTTTGATGTGGTCCGGAGAGAAGGACCTGGCCCTTTTGAGAACATCTGCGATGACGTACGCGGCAGAGTAAGCCTCGGCCCCATGATATTCCGTGTCCTTGTTGTATCGCGCCTTGAACTTGTCGAAGTATTCCTTGGCACCCGGTAGAGGAAGAACTTGATGCCACAGTGTGGCCGAGACCACCTTCTCAGCGGCTTTGCCTGCATTTTTCGGAAACTCGGGGAGGGTAAATCCGGCTGCCCCTCCAATGAACAACTTCGGGGTCAACTTGAGTTCCCGAGATTGACGCATGAGAAGGGATGCGTCCATCAAGTACGAGATCATATAGACGATATCGGGATTTAAATGTTTGACTTTGACCAAGACTGGCTTGAAGTCGATCCCTCCGTGTTCATAGCCCTGAGACATCAGGACCTTAATTCCCAACTTCTTGCAGCTCTTCTTGAAAGACTTCGCCCCTTTGGTCCCGAACAGGGAGTTTTCATGAAGTATAACGGCGGTCTTTGGTCTGACGACTTCCTTCAAAAAGCTTTCCAAGCCAGTGGCATACTCGCTTACAGGAGGATTCATGCGGAAGACATAGTCCCATCCCTGTTCTGTGATCTTGTCCGCAGATCCTGTGTTGATCAGGAAAGGGATGCGGTTTTGTTGGGCAACACCTGCGACCGCAAAGGTCACTGAGGATGAATAGCCTCCCCCTAGCATGACCACTTTGTCCTTAGAGATCAGCTTCTCCGCGACTGACCGACCCACGTCAGGCCTTCCGGTGTCGTCCTCGATGAGAAAGACGAGTTTCTTTCCATTGATTCCTCCCTTGGCGTTGATCTCCTCCAAGGCCATGTCAAAGGACTGCTTCTCAATCTCTCCGAATTTGGCCTGTGGGCCGGTGAGGGGAAGGACTATTCCCACCTTCACCTCATCGGCGCACAAACCCATGGGGGTCCCCGTGATCAGAAGGAGAAAAAGCCCACAAACCGCAGGAAAGATCCTTTTCATGATGGTTACCTCCTTTCCTGAAGTTGGAGAAGGCCTGCCGTCTCCGCACCATCGATGGTGGCGAGGCTGAAGAAGGGGTTCGACGATCTCACCCGGACAGTAAAATTGCGGCTATCTCTGAACTGGTCATCATATTTGAGAAAATCCCAGATTTTGTCAAGGGGTTTTCCCCATGGGCCGTTTTTATCGCATGCCCCCGGGAAGCGGTTTGTGCCCACGAGGGCCCGCGGGATCAGCCGAGTTTCGTTCGACAAAGAGAGATCGAAATTCATGGAGTGGGGTAGAAGATCCGGGGAAGGAGCAAGGAAATGGGGGGAAGGTAGGTGATGGCGAAGAGACAGACCAGAAGGATGATCAAAAAGGGCACCACGGATCGGGCGGTCCGCATCAGGGACCACCGCGTCAGCCCCATGGCCACGAACAGGTTGAGCCCAAAGGGAGGCGTGAGGAATCCGAACTCGATGACCAGCACCATGATAATCCCGTAGTGGACCAGATCGATGCCGAAGCGGTTTAGGGTCTCCAAGAAGAGGGGAGAGAGGATCAACATGGCCGACACATCATCCATGACCGATCCCATGAGGAGGAAGAGGAGATTGACCAGCAGGAGGAATAGCCATCGGGAGTGAACTCTCTCCATGATCCACTGGGCAAGCAGGGTGGGGATCTCCTGGGAGGTGAGCAACCATACGAAGGTCATGGCGCAGGCCAAGATGAACAGCAGGCATGCGGAGAGCACGGCGCTCTCCTTCAGGACTCGCGTGAGGCCGGAGAGGGTCAGCTCCTTGTAGATGACTGTTTCCACGAAGAGGGCGTAGACCACTGAGATGGCCGCAGCCTCCGTGGGCGTGAAGACCCCCGTGTAGATCCCCCCCAGGACGATGAAAGGGAGAAGCACGCCCCAGAAGCCCTTCCGTAGAGCCGTATAAAGCTCAAGCAAGGAAGAAGTTTTTTGCGCCCTCCAGTTGTTTTTCCTGGCCAGGAGGTAGGTATATCCCGAAAAGGCCAGACCTATGAGTATTCCAGGGCCAATGCCGGCCATGAAGAGCTTGGCCACCGAGACATTCATGACGAAGGCATAGAGGATCATGGGGATGCTTGGGGGGATGACGATCCCTAGGGATCCGGCGGAGGTCAGAAGCCCCACCGAAAAGTCTTTGTTGTACCCGGACTTGACCAGGGCAGGGATCATGATGCTGCCGATGGCCACTACAGTGGCCGGGCTGGACCCCGAAAGGGCAGCGAAGAACATGCAGGAAAAGATGGAGACCAGGGCCAGTCCTCCTCGGAATCCCCCAACCAAGGCATTGATTACGTCGATGAGGCGCTGAGCCAGCGCCCCTTCGGTCATGATCCCACCGGCCAGAATGAAAAAGGGGACCGAAAGGAGGATGAAGTTGTCCAGGGCGTTGAAGAGTTGCTGAGGGAGGACCATCAAAGATGTAAAGGTGTGTAAGTGGAGTGTGGCGGCCGTCACCATAGCCAGAAGCGCCGCAATGGGGAAGCTCAGCAAAAGGAGGAGTCCGAAGGTCAAAAGGATGGTCAGCAACATGAAGATGCCTCAACGTTCCCTCTCATCGGGGCGACTGTCCACCAGGGCCCTCCCATGGCGCCAGACCAAATGGAAGTGTCGGATCGCCATGGTGGTGCAGAAGACCGGGATGGGAAGATAGGGAAGGTACATGGGGATCCGCATGGCTGCAGTCAGGACCCCGTAACGGTGGAGCTTCTGGCTGTGGAGGAAGCCGAAGTAGGCAACCATAAGGAAAAAGAGGCCGCATGTGAGGTTGACGAAAATCTTCACAGCGTGGAACCAGCGAGATGAGAGCGGCTGTAGCAGCGCCTCCATGGCGAAATGAGTGCCGTATTGGACGCCCAGGCTTGCTCCCAGAAAGGTCAGAAAGATCCCCCCATAACGGGCGAGCTCTTGAAACCACACGAAGCTGTAATGAAATACATAACGGAGGACGACCTGAACGAAGGCAAGCAATGCGAGGGCCAAAAGGCCATAGCCCACGACCCACTCTTCGGCTCGAACCCAGCCCTTCACCCATCGTCGCATATCGGCGAGCCCCCCAGCTTTGTGGAAGGGGGCGGGCCCTCAATGAACCCACCCCGCAATCCCTCTTACTGCCGGTACTTGTTGATCTCCTTCACTTTGGCCATGAAGGCGTCGAAGACCTCGGGTCCTATTATCTTGCGGTATTTCTCATAGACGGGCTTCATGGCATCCTTGAAGGCCTGTCGCTCTTCGTCGGTCAACTCGATGATCTGCACCCCCTGTCGTCTGGCCTCCTCGTAGATGCTCGGTCCGGGAATCACCTTTCCCGTGGCCTTGTCCACCTTTTTCCTCAGCGACAGGGCGAGCTTGTCCTGGGCCGTGTGGCCTCGGTTTACCAGTTCCACCTCATAGGCTGCCTCCCGGATCACCTTCTTGTAGCGGTCGGGCAGGCGGTTCCATAAGTCCAGATTCATGATCTGGACGCACTCAGTGAGGATATGGTGGGTGATGGTGACGTACTTGTTGACCTCTGTGAACTTCATGAGTATGGAGGTGTAGAGGGGATTGTCCTGACCATCGATGACCCCCTGCTGTAAAGCGTTGTATACCTCAGGAAAGGGCATGGGGACCGGATTGACGCCCAATTGCCTGAAGGTGTCCAGGTAGACGGGGCTCTCCATGAGCCGGATCTTCAATCCTTTGAGGTCTTCAGGCCTTCGAATGGGACGCTTAGAGTTGGTCAAGTCGCGGAATTCGTTCTCTGTCCATCCAAGGGCCATGAACCCTTTTGCTGGAAAATAGCGGAAGAGGAGATCGCGCACTTCGCTGTCAAGCACAGCGTAGGCCGTACGGCGATCCGGAAAGAGGAAGGGGAGGTCTACCACAGCGGCCTGAGGGACGAAGTTAGACAGGACCGCGGTGGTGATGGTGGCCATCTCCAGAGTCCCCGCCTGGACCTGCTCGGCCAAGGAACGCTCCCCCCCCAATTGGCTTGCGGGGAAGTGCTTTACCTCGATCTCGTGGTTGGTCTTTTCTTCCACATAGCGCTTGAAGTGCTCTACTCCCACTGTCTGGCCGTGGAATGGTGGGGCCACATGCCCGTATTTGATGACCAACTTGGGGGCGGCCGCGGTGGGGGCTGCCGAAAGGAGAATCAAAGCTACCGAAAGAATCAGGAATGCGAAAGGTTTCATCGTCCGCATGAGACCCTCCTCCTTATCTGAGTGGAATGAACCTTATTTATCCTTCAAGAACCCTGTTCCTTGTTTCGAGGTCTCACCTCCTTTCCCTCTTGGAGCATAGAGGCCGCTGGAGGTGACCGATGAACGCCCGGCCCAGATGGAGGGGCGCTGTCTCAACGGACTGAATTCAACCTTCGAAGCTTCAAGTCTGACGAGTGTCGAGCCGGACGGCTCGGTCAGCTCCTACACCACCACCTGAATGATGTCTGAGGGTCGGTTACCGCCCCTTGGGGAAGGGAATGGATCCTAAAGGGGGGGCGGGAAGACGGTCGGCCCTCTCTAACCACATTTGAACTGGACGATCCTCCGAGAAAGCTCCGTCAATCTTGTGGAGGTCCAGCCTGTTTGTATCCGAGGGGGGAGACCTTGTCAAGGCAGCCAAGGGGATGTGCTAGTTGACACGCACCAAGGATCCCTCGTAAGATGCACCGGGGAGAGGAGATTTTTTACCCGCTTGACTAGACCATCAAGGACGGCTCCAGAGGGATGAATCGAACAATGGCTCGGGGATTTCTCCTTGTGGGGTTGGGATGGATGCTCGTCCTTCTGGATCCCTACTTGGTGTGGCCCTCGCAGGGATCGAAATCGGGTTTTTGGGTCGTGACTTTGAACTTGAGGGAAGAAGAGGAAGCCCGGTTNANGGGGAGCAAAATTTTTCCCGGTATCAATGCTCTTATTCTGGAGGAAGACCAGGGTGGGATCCCTGAGATCGTTGCCTTGGGGGGGCTTAGAGCCAGGAAGGAGTTGGAGAGCATCGTCATTGAATTGAACAGAGGGCTTGAGCCGGATCGACGGACCTTTGTCTCGTGGCCTTCCACGGGGTATCAAAGGGGGGGCAAAAGCGGGTTGGCCCTTGTAAGCCGTTTTCCCCTTGTGCGGCTTCGGAATTTCACCCCTTTGGGCTCCTCCTCCTTGCTCTATGGATTACTGGATGCATGGGGAGAGCCGCTTCACGTCTTCGTGGTATGGTGGACTCTGACGGAGAGGGAAGGGTTGGATCACCGCACGAAGGAACTGGCGGAGATCTGCAGGGACTTCGCCGATTCCCTGCTCCGAGCTCAGCCCGAGGCGGCCTTATTGATCCTGGGCGACTTCGGCATGCCGATGAATTCTCCCCTCCTTCGCAAGATTCGAGGACTCCATGGGGAAGAATCCTTGAGGCTTTTCCCTTTAGATATAGATAAGGATCGGAGCCGGAAGGCTTCAGAAGGGACGGCTCACATGTTGGTTTCCAAGGTCCTTTATGGGAATGCAAGAGATCGCCTTCGCGGGTTCGGAGCAGTGCCCCGTCGGGGTGGGCGGCATGCCGCCGTGTGGGGCTGGGTCTCCTGGCCCAAGGAGAGGAGGAGACGGTGACGGAGAGTCAGAGGCGGCTTCGATGGCCCAAAGACAACGGGATGGAGATCCCGGAAGGGGAGTGGGATGCCGCTGTCACCTATCTAGTACAGCATGTGACTCTGGAGACGTGGTTACAGATCCAGCAAGCCATAGCTCAGAAAGGCAAACGTTGGTATGTGGGGGAAGGGAAACGGTTGGGCAGGGCAGTGAGGTATCTCCTCACGCAGGGTGGCTTTCGGTGGGGAGCGGTCTGCATTCAGGCCAATTGGTTCCGCCTCCTCGAGGAAGGGGCCAAGCGGGTCTTTTTCGTGCGTGTGGACGTCCTACCCTCATCGGAATGAGACATAAAATGGCCTGGGTTTGACTTAGGTCCCACTCTGTTGGAAAATATACATCCCTCCTTTTGGAGGGAGTAAGCTCGGCGCAAAGACAAGGCCCCCGTAGCTCAGCAGGATAGAGCAATGGATTCCTAATCCATGGGTCGCACGTTCGAATCGTGTCGGGGGCACCAAGGATTTCAAGGGGGCAGCCAAAATAGGCTGCCCCTCCTTTTTTGGTGGTGTCAGCGACGAGATCCTCATAAAAAGAGGACAGTGGCCCGGCTTCCAAATTTTTACAGGCGTTTGCGTACAAAGAAGACGCAGTGATGCGTGGGTTTTGGATCGGTGAAATAAAGAAGTCCACCCAGTTTCCCGCCTTCCTCCTGGACAAGCCGAAGTCCGTGTTCCTGGAGGCACTGGAGTACTTGTTGTTCATCGTAAAGGAGAAAGCTTCGCTCGGTTCCGTAGTCTCTGTCGAAGACAGTAAGGGTCCCCGACCCGTTCTTGAACATAAGCTGTAAAACACCTCCAGGTTTAATCACCCGTGCGAATTCAGGGAGGACGGTCCTGTAGACCGCCTCGGGTTCGATGTGCTGGATCACGGCATTGCAGAGCAAAAAGTCGAAGTGCTCGTCCGGGAAGGGGAGGGGGTCGCGAAGGTCATGGAGCAGAAGCCGGTCGGCGATCTGGGGATGCATCTTTGCGGCTACCAGGAGATTTTCTTGAACGGCATCAAGACCCACAACGTCGTAGCCCTCCCTCCAAAGGAGAAAGACGTCTCGGGCTCCTGCCCCGCACCCAGCATCCAGTCCTCGAGGGCCGGGGGCCAGCTCCTTGAGCCGTTGAAGGAGGTCAAGATCGCACGTAAGCCTCGGATGGGAGGAGGAGATGTAGACCGACTGGCGAAACCCGTGNGCGACCTCCGCGTACTTCCAGGCGAAACTGGAATAAAAGGAAACAGAGACGTCTTTCTCGTTGCGAATCCCCTTTCGAATGTCTGAAGGACCCATGATTCCTTGAACCTCCTCTCCTAGCGCCTTAGTTCCAAGCCAACTCGAAAGGCATGGGCGAGGAAGGGGCCTACCTTGTAGTAGGCCTTCTTTGTTCCCGAGCCGTACACGATGGGCTCGATCTTGGCGATGTCCGGCCTTCCATCCGTCAGATACTCTTCCGAGACGTGGACCTCCTCGATCCTTCCGATGAAGAGGGTATGACTTCCCAGATCTATGGCACCATGGACCCGACATTCCAGATTGACCGGGCACTCCTCCACCATGGGTGCGTTTTCGAGTTTGCCGTAAAAGACGGAAAATCCACAGGCGGCGGTCTTGTCCTCTTCTGTTCCCGAGACGATACCGCAAAAGTCCGTTTCCCTGACCAACGAGGCGGACGGCACATTGATGGAGAAGGTGCCGGACTCCTTGATCCCTCTGAAAGTGTGACGGTGGGGCCGGACGGCCACGCTGGCCATGGGCGGCTCACTGCATACGATTCCGCACCATGCGGCCGTCATGAAATTGGGCCTTCCTTCGACCGTTGCACCGATGAGAAAGGCCGGCATGGGGTAGAGCAGGGTCTGGGGGCCCAGGGTGATTTTGGCCATGAGAATTCCTCCTTGATATCTTTTTCTTCATCTNGGAGACAATCACGCGACGCCGGGAGTCAGTGACGAGAATTTTACCACTTTTCAACGAATCGAACATCTCCCTTCGAGCCTCCAATTACCCTATCGCCTTCAGCCGCATTGCCGAAGCGACAGCTTTAAATCCTGTAAATTCGGGAGGATATAAGTTTAACGCTAAACCGACAGATTCAGGATGTTATTTCATGTACTTATCAGAACAAAATTTTAATTATCCGGTTGGTTTTAGCAAAGAAATGTTGGTCTTCTCAATTTTTCCCTTGACGTCATCCTTGTTTTATGGTTTATCGTTAAACCAAAATACGGCGGGACATCCCATGACCAGGCGGACGGTGCCGAGGAAGAACGCCAGAGTCAGCAGACTCACATTGAAAGA
>MTPG01000059.1 GCA_002010915.1 Desulfarculaceae bacterium JdFR-97
CAGCGTATTTTGGCCGTTTGGACCAAACCGCGGTTCGATATCCTCGTCTTTGTCTGAAAGGCTAGTCTCGCGCCCAGCAGTTCGGCCTGTATAGGCCAAGGAGATGGACCAACCGCTGGGGAGGTCATATCCCACCTCTGCCCTCCAGCCAAAGTTGCCAGCATCGAAGGAGAGTCCTTTGAGTCGATCCGTCCCAAAGGTCTTTTCACCAGGGTCCAATCTGTTATTCCCATTGTCGTCGATCCAGAAGAGATCCTCCGCAGAGGTCTCGTCCACCAAGTAAAGGTAGGAGACATCCGCCCACCAGGACCCCCCGGCGGCCCAGGAAGTCCCTGTCGTGATCAGACCCCCCAAGCCCCAAAGGAAAAGCACAAGGGTCCTTTTTAATCCTTTCTGCAGAATCCTTTTCTCTCATTCCCCCCCCTTCTCCTTCTTTGCCCTCCAAAGTGGCCGGTGTTCGTTCTAAATGTTTAGAGGATAGTTTCGGGAAACCACCAACCTCGTCATTCTCTTGGTTCCGGCAGCTCGTCGATCCACCGAGCCCTCCAGTTGCTCTCGCATTTGAATAAAGAGTATCTCGCCATCTTCTGACTTGTTGGCCAGACGAGCCTCTCCTCCCGACTGGCACCAGGCGAGGTTCCATCCGAGATGCGTCTCTTCTTTCTGAGTCGGAATATCTTCTTATCGCTCATCTCCTCGTGGGCTTTTTGGACCTGGGTCCGAAGACCNCCTTGAAATTCAAATGAACATTGGCCCCACAATCCACCTTTTTTGTAAATGTCTTTGCTGCCACTTCCATCCACCACAAATGTCTCTGTGTCTTCCGGAAAGTCGAAACTCAGGCACCCTTCGCCAGCTTCTGACGTGAGATCCTGGTCGAAATACATTGGCCCGCAATATTCACCCTCTCCCTCATACTCCAGACGCCAATACAGCCTTCCAGATACTCTTGCATTTGTAACCTATGAATAGTCAAGATACTGATAACACCGAGAGAGGTCCCACCCCTTGATCTCGCTCCCCCTCCGGAGCTTGTTCATCTCACTTTCATTCATCCCTTCATTGGCCCGGTTGACGAATGTTTTCAATACACGCTGGAGCTCGAAATTGCAGTTCCCCCATAACTCTCCCTTGACGTAGACCCTCTTCTCGCCTTCTCCATCGAGGAGATAGATCTCCCCATACGAAGGATAATCGAAATCCAAAGATGCCCCTCCAATATATTGCGAGAGCCCTTTGTCCCGATAGAACGTGGCCCAGTAGCCTCCATAGCCATTTGGTTTAATAGTGGGCTCCCCCAGGTAATAGTCATATTCGGGGGTTAAAACCATATAGAACTTCTGCTCCGGCAGGTTTATCTTTTTCCCATCAGTATGGCGGTAGCATTTATATTCCACTGATACACGCCATAGACCCTGGTACCACCATTGGCCCATCTCCCCCACAGGATGCCGGGATGCTGAAGGCCATAAGGATGAGCACACATCCAATCGAGATCAAAGACCTTCGGACCGACATGATGTTCCTCCTTAGAGCTGTCTCCAATGGATTTGGAAAATCCTCTATTTCAAGTTGTTAGAGAATCTTCTTGTTTGAGACTGAATTGGATTTGCCCCTTTGACGTAAGTTCGGAGAAGCGAGGGTGATTCGTTGAACCGGAAACTCGGAACAGTTGTCCAGTGAACCGGCGTCTTCCAGCAAAAGTAACGATATCGGTCAGATACTAGCAGTTGCTGGGTCAAAAGAGCGGCCCTTTTACGAACGGGCCTTACTCTTTCACATTCATCTGCATTGTCAAGGGAAATCATGCATCCAATGTGCCTCGCTGAATGATTCCACAATGTTCCCCATTGGGTCTTGAAGATGCTCAGCTCCCATGAAGGCAGGTCCAAATCGCCCCATGAAATAGCATGTGCCTCCAAGACTTTCTCTTCGAACGCTTAGTTTCAGAAGTCAGGTTTGTGCGGAATATTATCTGAGAAGAAGCTGTTCGAAAATGGCCTTGACAAATGAAAGATGGGGAAGTAAAAGCCCAATATCCGAGATTTTGTCTCTCGGAACCCTCTTCTTTTTCCCAAACACGGTCTTCGGGTGACCTGTGGAAGGATTTCGGTTGAGGCAATTTGTCTTTCATATTGTATGACAACGCTGATTCTAGTGGGGCCTAACCTGGCGCTTGCTCGGAGAGCCACAGAATACAGACCCTGTCTTGCACGGCCCTGAACTCAGGATCATTGGTGATGATCCGGCCTTTGACGCGCATGGCCACGGCAATACAGAACGCATCCGCGTAGGCCACTGCGTGATCGGCCTTGATCTCCGCTGCTTCTTTGACAAGATCGTCATCTACGGAGAGTATCTCAACGGGGAGCTGTTCCAGAAGAGCGAGGGCTTCTTCAGCCTTTCGCTTTCCGACCCTTCTTCGGACAATGTAGTAAAACTCCCCCCAGTTGATGCGGCAAAGGAGGGCCTTTTCTCCGGTGGCAGAGATCTGCCTGAGGATTCTTTGGACTTGTTCCCACCCTTCTTCCCGGTGGAAAAGGCTGACGAGGGCGAAGCTGTCAAGGATGACCTTAGGATTCGTTGTTTCGTTCGGCTTTGTGTTCATTGATCAGATCCTGCGTAAGGGAGAAGTCACCCTCCAGGAAGCCGCAAGCTGCAGTGATGGGGTCCGAGGGGGCAGGTTTTAAGACAATGCCATCAGGGCCTTCAATGAGATGGGCCTTTCCCCCTGGCTTGACCCCATATTTTTCCCTGAGCTTCTTGGGGATCAAAATTTGGCCCTTGGGTGAAATTCTGACTATAGCCATTTTGTATCCCTCCTTTAGAGATAAGAGTACTAAAAATATTTTTGGGTGTCAAATTAATTATTTGTTTTATTTTACAGACATAATTCTTACAAAAAAGGATTATTAGGAAACATTGCTGCCGGTTTTAACTAGACTCATTATAAGACCCGGGTATGTCAGGAGGGTTCGAATGGTNTAACGACTCCGGCATTATTGCCCNAAATCCCCGTCAAACCCCTTCACAGCTCTTCGGATTTGCCGGAAGTCACTGAATCTCGCTTGAAGGATCGGCTCGATGTACAAGGGATTGCGTCCTCTGTCTGAGTGGCAGGGTAAGAGGATGTGTCAGAGGGGAAGTGCTGGGTTGTCGGATGGATCTGCTAGCCGGGTGGTGGCCGTCGGGCCTGGAAAAAGGAGGAAAATCCATGTCTGTAGGAAGGACCATAGGGATCGGGATGGTTGTGTGTGGCCTTTTGGCTTTTCAATCCTTTTCGGCCTTCTCTCAAGGGAAACCCTCATCAGCAGTCGACCAATTGATAGAGAACTTGAAGGACAAGGACTGGCAGATCCGATGGTATACCGCCTCCTCCCTGGGAGAGATGAAGGAGGGACGCGTCGTTGAGCCCCTCATCNTGGTCCTGCAGAAGGATCCCAACGGCTATGTCCGAGCCATGGCCGCATGGGCCCTGGGTCAGATCGGAGCCCCGCGGGCCGTAAGACCCCTCATCGAGGCTCTCGCAGACGAGAGCCATGACGTGCGAAAGAGGGCGCCGCTGGCCCTAAAGCAGATCACAGGAAAAGACTTCGGAAAGGATCAGGCGAAATGGAAGGCCTGGTGGGAGGCGAAAAAGAAGTAGAGAACTGCTGCCGGAAGACTCCGCCCTGGTCTACAGTGACGAATCACCACTTACCCCTGGACCCGCCTTTAGCCCGCATTGTTCACCAATAGGGGAATAATGCGGGCTAACTACCTAAAATAACATGATAGTTATTCTTGAACCTTGTGGCATTTTTTCCACAACTCCCCTGCCGGTCCCGGAAGGATTCCCAAGCGCTTGTCTTAGAATATCCTGGGGTTTGGGGGCGAAGCCCCCAACTTCGCCGGCCTTTCAAGAAGTGTGCGGGCTGGGCTATTACCCTTTTGCCGAAACCGGCCAAGAAGATCAAACAGACGAACAGACGAGATCAATGAAATGGACGAGATGGACTGAATGGACCGATACCAGTAGCATCTCTTAATCTGGACTATTTGCCAGAGGCCGGCATGATTGGGGTCACCCTCGAAACCAGCGAATCTGAGACAACCCCTTCGGATCCCTCCAGAAGTGCAATCAACGCCGATGGTAGTTTGACGGAAGAGAAAGGAGAGGCATGATGGAGCAAAAAGGGGGGCGACTGAAGTCGCCCCTCCCCGATGAAGGCTTGACCCTCGCATCTGGGCAAGGATTTTGGTCTGTGAAGGGTGCCCTCGCCCCGCCCGTCAAGGCAGGGCATGGGGAGTTCTCATGGTGCAAAGGCTAAACAAAGAAGCGGTCAAGGAATCGCTTTCCGGGCAGAGGGCGGCTGCTGAACGGATAGAGTCCGAGCGGATTCGGTGGCTCCTTGACTTGAGCCCCCAGGATGCGCTGAGGATCTACATGGACCTCAGGCATTCGGCTATGGAGAGACTCCCTTCAAGGCCGTGTCGCACCTACTTCTTTCCATGCGTCGTGCTCTGGCACGTTTGGCGGAGAAGAGGAGCAAGAAATCTTGAGTCTCCTTCAAGCCGCAGCAGAAATAGCGCAATTCGTAGAATCCCAGAAGATCCCTTACCTCGTCATCGGAGGGCTGGCACTTCAACATTGAGGTGAGCCGCGCCTTACACGCGATGTCGATATAACCGTTGTTGTGCCGTCGGAGGAACTCGAGTCCTTTGTGGATGCGGTCTTGGAGCGATTTTCGGCCCGCATCCGCGATGCTCGCGAGTTTGCCCTCTGCCACCGGGTGTTGCTTATTGAAACCCGAGAAGGTGTCCCCACTAATATCTCCATGGGGATCCCTGGTTACGAGGAGGAGGCCTTGGAGCGATCGGTATGGGTGGATTTCCCGGAGGTGGGGAAGCTCCGCCTCATCGGTCCCGAAGACCTGATTATCCACAAATGCGTGTCCGGCCGGGCCAGAGACGTGGAGGACGTGGAAGGAATTCTCATCCACCAGCGCTTGGACTTGGATGTGACGTTAATCCGCAACTGGCTGCAAGCCTTCTGCTCCGTGGTGGAGACCCACGACCCCCTGGTGATCTTTGAGAAGGCCCTGAATCGGGCCCCAAAAAGCCCTGGAGAAAGGGGAAAAGTCTCCATGAACGAAGGATCCCTGTAAATTTTTGGGGTCCGAAACAGGGTAGTTGTTGAACAGATTCCACTGGATTTCAGATATTCCCGGCGAACGGGCGGGGGCGGGTGAAGTCCGGGACAAAAGGACGGTCGCTGGGGTCCATCTCCTCGGGATACTGGACGAAGAGGTTTCGGAAGCCCAACTGAAGCGCGTGCTCGATTACTTTGTGGAATTCATCGGGAAGGAGGGGACGGTCGAGACCAGAGATGGCCGAAGGCCGTTTTATTGGGGTGTATTGGGACATGAGGCTCAGGGGGAGGTCCTTCCCGAACTCCACGAAGAGCATGGTCAGGGCATCGAGGCTGTTTCTCACTTGGCTGGGGAGGATCAGGTGCCTGACCAGGACTCCCCTTTGGGCTGGGATGGGCCTTCCATCCGAGTCCTCCTCCAAAGGGAAGAGGAATCCCTTCTGCCGGATCATCTCCGAGATGGCCTCCAGGGCCACGGAGGGGTAGTCAGGACACCGGCTGAGCCTTGCAGCCAGGTCCCGGTCCGAGTACTTGAAGTCCGGCAGATAGATATCCGCGCAGGGCTCCATGAGCCGCAACGACTCCAGGGATTGATATCCAGAGAGATTGTAGAGCACCGGCATTTTACACCCCAGCCGCCGGAGCCTGCGCACGAGGGCCATGCAATGGGGAAGGACGTGGTCGGGGGTCACGAAATTGACGTTGTGGATTCCCTTTTCCCTCTGCAGGCAGACCAAGGTCCGGGCCAGCTCCTCCACCCCCATGGGGTGTCCCAAGCCCTCGTGGGAGATCTGGTGATTCTGGCAGAAGGAACATCTGAGAGAACATCCGGTGAAGAAGACTGTTCCCGACCCCCGGCTTCCGCTTATGGGTGGCTCTTCCCCTTTGTGGGCCTCTATGGCCGCAACGCGTAGTGTCGAGGTCTCCCCGCAGAAGCCCCTCCTGCCTCGGGTTCGGTCCACCCCGCATCCACGGGGGCAGAGGCGGCACGCGCGGTAGAGACCAAAAAGGGCCTTATCTTCCCGGTTTTCCGCCAATGTCCGATTCGCCCGAGTTCTCTCCACGGTCCGTCTCTCCAGGTATTCGTTGGTTTCGTCCATCTGGTCGATTTCGTCTGTCTCGTCTATCTCGTCGTTTCGTCTGTTTCGTCTATTTGGTCTTGATTGGGTAGGGGAGGCTTCAGCCTCCCCGAAGGGGCGACTGAAGTCGCCCCTCCCCGAATAAAGGCATTGAGCCTCGCCGAGGATTAAGAAACGAAATGGACGAGACGGACCAAAAGGACCAGACGGGGGCGGCGTAAGACAGATTAGCATGGAGTCGCCGAAGACTGAAATCGAGCAAAAGTGGAAGACGGACGAAACCAACGAAACGGACGAAATAGACGAGACAGTAGTCATTTTCATCCATCGAGGGTGCCCCGTCAACGACCGAGCATGGCAGTTTCGTCACCACTTCATTGAATCGGCCAGAACCGTTGCACCCGCGGGACCAAAGGGGTAGCATAACTACTTACGAGAATTCCGGAGGGAGGTTATGGCAGGGAAAAGCATCATCGAGAGGCTCTGGGAAGTGAACACTGAGGCTGAGATCTGGTGGGATTCATCTCCCATCATCTATGCCAGCTGGCGCAGGAAGATGATCGAGGGTGCATCCCACAAGGAGCAGATGAGCGCATGGCTGGACCGCCTCTATCATGAGGGCAACCGTCCGGAGGAGAACCTCTTCCGCGGGGTGACCACCAATCCTCCCCTCTCCTTCAACGCCATCAAGGACGACCCGGATTATTGGAGCCGGTGGGTCGATGAGCGGATACAAGAGGAAGGGCATACGGATCCCGAGGCCCTCTTCTGGCGCACCTACAAGGAGATCGTAAAACGGGGGGCCGAGGTCTACATGCCCCTCTTCGAGGCCTCCAACTATAAATACGGTTATATCTCGGGCCAGGTGGATCCCCGGCATCGTCACGAGGTGGAGAAGATGGTGGGGCAGGCCGTGGAGCTGCACGACCTCTCCCCCAACGTGATGATCAAAGTGCCGGGGACAGCCGAAGGATACGAGGTCATCAGGCGCCTGACGGCAAGGGGGATTCCCACCAACAACACCCTTTCCTTCACCATCCCGCAGTTTGTGGCCTGCATGGACGCCGTGGTCAAGGGGCTCGAGGAGGCCAGGGCCCAGGGGGTGGACCTCACCAGATGGCGTTCGGTCATCACGGACATGAGTGCCCGATTCGGGACTCTGGGGGATCTCCAGAAGGAGGCGGTGGAGCGGGGTATGGAGCTGAGCGAGGCCGAGGTCCGCTGGGCCGAGATCGCCATCTTCAAGAAGGCCTGCCGGTTGGTTGCGGAGCGAGGCGACTATCCCGGCAAGATGCTCCTCTGTTCCATGCGCATGAGCCCCACGGTGGACGGAGTGGTCCGTTGCTGGCACCTGGAGATGGTGGCCGGGGCAGACGTTGTCTACACCTGCCCGCCTCCCTTTCTGGAGGCCCTGCTGCAAAGGGGCGGGCATCTGGAGTTCCGAAACCGGATCGAGGAGCCGGTCCCCCAGGCGGTCATGGACAAGCTGATGAGGATCCCCTATTTCGAGCGGGGATATGAGGAGAACGGCTACACGGTGGAGGAGTTCAATCAACATCCGGCCCTTTTGGCCACGGCCAAAGAGTTCAGCGCCGCCACCCAAAAGATGGTGGACTTCGTGGCAGAGCGTCTGAGACAATCACATGGCTGACTCCCACAAGGCCTCTTGCTTTGGAATCGACCCCATGTCGAAAAAAGGAGCCCTTCCGATGGCTGTGGAACCCTTGAGCGGAGCCATGACACCGGAGTTCGAGCGAAAATGCATCAATACCCTCCGTTTTCTTGCAGTGGATGCGGTCCAGAGGGCCAACTCGGGCCATCCCGGGATGCCTATGGAGGCCGCGGATTTGGCATATCTTCTCTGGAGCCGGGTAATGCGCTACAACCCGGCCAACCCCCGATGGCCCAACAGGGATCGCTTCGTGCTTTCGGCCGGACACGGCTCCATGCTCCTCTATGCCGCTCTCTACCTCACGGGCTACGGACTAACCTTGGATGACCTCAGGAACTTCCGCCAGTGGGAGAGCCCCACCCCGGGACATCCGGAGTACGGCTGCACGGCCGGGGTGGAGACCACCACAGGCCCTCTGGGACAGGGGTTCGCCACGGGCGTGGGCATGGCCATGGCCCAGCGCTTCCTGGCCCGGCGCTTCAACCGGCCCGGGTTCCCCATCGTGGATTATTACATCTACGGCCTGGTCAGCGACGGCGATCTCATGGAAGGTGTGGCTTCGGAGGCGGCCTCTTTGGCCGGACATCTCGGTCTTGGGAATATCGTCTACATCTACCTGGACAACCGGATTACCATCGAGGGCCCCACGGAACTTGCGTTCACGGAGGATGTGGCCCGAAGGTTCGAGGCCTATGGATGGCACGTTGAGCGGGTGGATGGCTATGACTTGGAGGCCGCGCAGAAGGCCATCCGGGCCGCGCAGGAGGAGACCTCCCGGCCCTCGCTGGTCATCGCGCGCACGCATATCGCTTACGGAAGCCCCAACAAGCAGGATACAGCGGCCGCTCACGGGGCACCTTTGGGAGAGGAAGAGGTCCGCTTGACCAAGGAGAACCTGGGCTGGCCCACGGAGCCAGACTTCTACGTGCCCGAAGATGTCCTGGCCTACTTTCGCAAGGCCCGGCAGCGGGGATCGGCCCTCGAAGAGCGTTGGCGGGCCCTCTTCCGTGAATATGAGGCCCGCTACCCCAAGGAGGCCCGGTTGTGGGAGTCCATGCACAGCGACCCCGACCCTGCCGACTGGGAAGACGCCTTGCCCCGCTTCCATCCGGATCAAGGCCCTGTGGCGACCCGAAGCGCATCAGGAAAGGTCCTGGAGGCCCTCGCTCCTCGCCTTCCCGGCCTTATCGGGGGCTCGGCGGATCTTGCCCCGTCCAACAACACCTACCTCAAGGGACTGGGGGAGTTCAAGGAGGAATGCGGGCCCAACATCCACTTCGGGGTGAGGGAGCACGCCATGGGGGCCATCCTCAACGGGCTGGCTCTGAGCGGATGCCTCATCCCCTACGGAGGGACCTTCCTGGTCTTCTCCGACTACATGCGGCCGGCCATGCGCCTTGCCGCCATGATGGGCCTGCCGGTGGTTTACGTCTTAACCCATGACTCCATCGGGCTGGGGGAAGACGGGCCCACGCATCAGCCCGTCGAGCACCTCCCGAGCCTCCGGGCCATGCCCAATCTGGCGGTCATCCGTCCCGCCGACGCTCAGGAGACCGTGGAGGCATGGAAGGCTGCCCTGAGGCGAAGGGAAGGTCCCACGGCATTGATCCTCACCCGGCAGAAGGTCCCGGTCATCGACCGTTCCCGCTACGCCACGGCAGAGGGGCTCCAGAGGGGGGCCTACATCCTGGCCGAGTCCGGGGAGACGCCCCCAAGGTTGATCCTCATGGGCACGGGCTCGGAGGTCCATCTCCTGCTCGAGGCCTTCCAACGCCTCAAGGAAGACGGAATCGCGGTGCGGGTAGTGAACATGCCGTGCTGGGAGATCTTCGATGAACAGCCCCGGTCCTATCAAGAGGAGGTCCTCCCGCCTCAGGTGAAGGCCCGTCTGGCCGTGGAGGCCGCGGTCCCTTTGGGGTGGGAGCGCTATGTGGGGCCTCACGGGGCCGTGCTGAGTATCCACCGGTTCGGGGCCTCCGCGCCCGGGAAGGTCCTCTTCGAGAAGTTCGGGTTCACTCTCCAGGAGATCATGAGGCTTGCCCATAAGCTCCTCGAAGGGACGTCCAAATGATGTCTCACCCCACGGCCCAAATATAAGCCTTGTTGGCGGATTTTCCGCCTCCGGCGGACTCTTTGCTCCTCGCTCCATGCTCTTGTGCTTTTTGCTCCTTGCTCCACGCTAATCTGCTCCTCGCTCCATCTATCCCCATGTGAGGCATTTCACCCCGTTTGTGTGATCTCGTTGACTTGCACAGTAGAGACGTTGGAGCTAACCTGCAAATATGTCACCAGGCAGATCGGAAAACCAAGGAGGGATGCATCATGAAGGGGAAAATCTTCACTCCTCTGTTACTGACGGGAATGCTCGCGGCCATGGGATGCGCCACAACCTATGACAGCGCCGTCCCCGCCAGCACCGGTGTGGGCGCCGCTGCAGGGGCCCTTCTTGGGTACGGCCTTACGGGCAAGGCCACAGGGGCCGCAGCAGGGGCAGGGGCAGGGGCTCTGGCCGGGGCCCTTACCGGGGTGGTCATCGACGAGTCCCGAAGGGCCCAAGCGCCCCCTTCACCAGCCCAGAGCGCACCCCCTCCGCCGCCACCACCGGCCTATACCTCCGCACCTCAGGCCTACGTGGCCAAGGCCGACCCCACACAGGGCCAGCTCATTAACAACACCCGGTGGCGCCTGGAGGTATTTGTGGACGACGATCCCGAGCCCATCCGCCTGACATCCCAGCAACACTACCCCCTCGGGCTGGATGTGGGGGAACACCGCGTCAGGGCCAAGGCCTTTGTCCAGACCCAGTTCGGGGAGCGCCTTGTGGGTACCTTCTCCCGGAACCTCTACATCGACCCCAAGGGATCCGGGTGGACTCTACGCTTCGATGAGGGTATGTTCTGATCCCCTGAGATACGTCACCCATCACATGGGCCCCTCGACCGAAAAGGGAGGGGCCCTCCTTATCGGAGGCCGTCTTCCTTCCTGGCCTCCTCCTTCTTGAGCCCGCCCACCCGCGGGTGAGGCCGTCCCGAGTCCGTGACCACCAGGGCGACCAGGATCTCATCCTCTCTCGGGGCGTCATGGACCCTCACGGGCATGGCGTCGAAGTGGGACCGGACAAAGGCGGCGTCCTTATAGTGAAGGGGAACGTCGATCTCGGCTCCAGGTCCCCCCATCTTCTTGGCAGAGGGGATGATGGCCTTGCCTCCTCCCACTGCATCGCGGAAGGGTTTGCCCAGCTTGGGGTGTAGGATGGCGGCCGCATGCTCCAGCTCTCCCCTGCTCCCCACAATGGCCCCCTTGCCGTAACTCTCCACACGCTCCGGCGCGATCCCCAAGGCCTCCACGGCCATCCTCCCCAGGACTCCGCCCAATTGCTCGCCCACATCCACCAGGGGGGCCAGGTCTTCCACGAAGTCCCCGGCAAAGGGGTTTTTGATCACGGCCACCGCGGCGGCACGCCGGGCCGGCGGATCCACTTTCCTCCCCCCATCCTCACGAATCTCCTCCACGATGGTGACGTACTTCCTGACCTCCATGGGTCATCTCCTCCTTCGCCACAGGTTCTCCGGTGCGCTTTGGACCTGCCCCGCTTCAAGGGCCATCTACGCCCAGAGATCCTCCGCACTCCTCAAGCCACGGCCTCAGAGACGGCGTCATCCCCCACAGCCCCCCCACTGCCACAAAGGCCCCGAGGACAACCCCTCTGCCGACCAAGGAGGAGGCCTTTCTCAAGGCCCTTCCCAGGGCCTCCCTTCGGGCTTCTGCGGAAAGGCCCCCCACATGGACCGTCACAGGGAGGTCAGGGATGTCCGTGTCCGGGTCAAGCTCCCTGGCAGGGAGGCGTCGGACCCCTGGGTCGTCCACGGTGCACGCGTTGGCCACGGCGGTGGCCGCAGCGTCGGCCAACGAGGCCCGATCCGCCACCACAGTGGCGGCCGTTGCGATCCCTCGGGTAAAGCTTCTCCCCCCCAGCCCGCTTGTGGCCACCCCCCAACTGGAGCGTTCTCGAGCCTCCAATCGAAGAAGAAACCGCGCTTGCGAAAGACCCGGCTCGGTGCAGATCCCCACCCGAACTTCTCCACCGTCCCGCACCCGCACGGCCACATCCCCTCCATTGTCCACGATGATGCGGGTCATACCCCGAGCCTCCAGAAAGTCCGCCACTGCATCGCTCAGGGAGCCAGCCACTGCGGCCATGGGAGTCAGATCCTCATCCCCAACCCGAAGGACGCTTTGGACCATCTCCTCGGCCACAGGGTCTCCCAGCGTGCTCATCCTGCTCTCGGGCCTCCTGGCCAGCCAAGGACGCAAAGCCGCCACCCGATCCAACAGGGCCAAGGCCGCTGCTGCTGCTCGAGCCGCCTCCTCGGGCTGGATGATCCGGCCCAACCATGCAGCGATCACCATCCTCATGGGGCCGCATTCAGCCAGGACCCGGCCTCGGGGCAGCTGGATGATGGCGGCATCACTGGCCATCTTCTCGACCCTGGGGGAAGACGGGATGGGGTTGCTCGGCGCGGAAGGGCCTCATGGCCTCCAGGTGTCCTCCCATACGTTCGTAGTCGTCCAGCTCCATGGTGTACTCCACGGGGCAGATGGTGGCCGGGGTGGGGGTCCAGGAGAAGGCCCCCTCCAGAACGCGGGAGACATCCACCAGGAAATTGATCCCCCCGCCCGGGAGAATGAAGGTGGGGGCCCCACCCACCGTGAGCACGGCCCGACCCTCGTGGACAGCCCGTGTGAGCTTGACGGGGTAACGGGCCACACCGGCCCTGGCGCTCCCTCCAGCGCCCCCCATGTAGAGGGCTGAAACCAGGGAAGGCTCGCAACTGGAGGAGATGGCCTCCAGGGCCTCGCGGGAACGATCCGGCAAGGGGACGCGATGAAACCGCCCGTCTTCCCCCAACCGGAACATGGCCGCCCTCTCCCCTGTGGTCTCCGTGATGAGGACCCGCATCCCAGGACGGGCCACCTTGAGGTCGACCCCGGCGATAACATCCAGAGGATCGATGATGGAGGTCCCCCCCCAGCCGGGGCCATGATCCCCGAAGTACCGACCCGGGGTGCTCTGCCTGAAGACGAGGCGAATCCCTGAGGGACGCACCCCCAGGAAACGGCCGGCCGCATGCTCGCTCAGCAGGCCCGTGAGATGGGAATCCAGGACGATCACCTCGTCCGCACCCTCCTTGAGCAGCGGGGCGAAGAGGCCCAAAGTGGCGCTCCCGCAGCCCACCCGCATGCTGCGGGATCTCTCTCCGTCTATGATGGGCGCTCGGCCCACCTGGATCTCCAGGCGGCTCCCTCCAGCGATGCGCAGGCGAACGGGCCTGCGATTGGCGATCTCGGTCACAACGCGGGCCGCCCAGAGTCCGTTCTCCCCCGTCAGGATGTTCACTCCTCCGATGGAGAGCATCTTGGAGCCGTACTGCTCGGTGATCACCATCCCCACCTTGCGCTTTCGGTAGAGAACATGGGCCCCTTCCTCCCCGATGGGGACGTCGGTGTCGATCTTGACCAGAACGCCACTGTAGCTCAGCGGCGCCTCGGTCACCACAGTCACCACATCCACCCCGTCCCGTTTTCCATGGACGATATATGGGGCGGGCTTGCAGTCGGGATAGGTGGTCCCGGCCCCGATGCCGGTGATCAACGGCCTCTTGAGGGGCTCCTGAGGATCCGGGCCCACTGTGTCCCGCACGGCATCGAAGGTCCGAAGAGGAGTCAGGCGGACGCGGCGCCCCCCTTCGTTTCTGTATCGCTGGCAGGCTCCCAGATACCCATCCTGAATCCGACAGCCGATGGGACAGGCATCGCAAAGGACCGCACCTTGGGGGATCTCCTCCGGAGGGCTGATGGCCTCTTGCGGGCAGACCCTCGCGCAGGCCCCGCAAAGGGAGCACCCCCCACCGACCACGGCTTTCTTTTCCCGCAGCCGGACAGCCGCGAGGGGACACACCTGAACGCAGGTCCCGCATCCATCGCATCGTTGAAGATCGACCCTCATCATCGCGTCCGCTCCCGGAACCCTCCCTCCAGGCCTATCTCCGATGGACCGTGGCGGGCCTTACGGCCGGCGGGGTATTCCGGCTCTTGGCCACCACCACATCCCCATCCACCAGGACCACAGAGACGGCCGGCACATCCCCGGCGGCGATGGCCTCCAGGGCGTCTCCGCCAACGGACCCCATGGGGGCGTCCAGGACGACTAGGTCCGCCTCCCTGCCCGGCTCGATGACCCCTCGATTGAGCTTGAAGGTCCGCGCGGTGTTCCCCGTGGCCATGCAGAGGGCCTCCTCGGGGCTGATGGGGGTAAGCGCGGCCAGGAGGTTGATCACCCGCAGGATTCCTAACGGGACGACACCGGTCCCCGATGGAGCATCGTTTCCCACGATGAGGCGGTCTTGAGCTCCATGCTCCACGATGAGTCGGGCCGCTTCCACAGCCACCTTGGGGTTGCCGCAGTGGACGAATTCCAGGGCATAAGGGGTCTCCAGGATGAGCCTCTCCACCTCCTTCATGGAGACGGCCGTGGGCCCCCCGTTCAGGTGCGACACCACATCCGGGTCCACCTGCATCACCTGATCGGCCGTCACAGTGGAGCTCCCCGGGATGGAGGTCCCACCCGTGTGCATCATCACGGTCATGCCGTACTTCTTGGCCCACCGTACCATGGGGGCCGCATCCTGGGGGGACTTGACGGAACCCAGGCCGACCTCCCCCACGACCCGCACTCCCTCTTCGGCCAACTCGCGGAAATCCTCCTCCACAAGCCCCTTTTCCAGGATCAGGGCCCCACCCAGGACCTTCACTCCGCCCGGACGAAAGGCCGCGAAGGACTTGGCCGCGAGCACCGCAAGGGCCTTGGCCCCCGCTGGATCCTTTGGCCGGCCCGGTAGATGGACCTCGCCTGCAGAGATGATGGTGGTCACCCCACCGTGGAGCTCGCTGTCCAGAAAGCCCACCTGCTTCTGGCGGGGGGTGAAGTCGCCCAGCACCGGATGACAGTGAGAGTCGATGAGTCCCGGACAGACCGTGGTCCCCTGACAATCGACCACGAGATCGGCCGCCCCTTCGTCCATCTCATCCAGACGGCCCACATTGTGGATGACCCCGTCCTCGATCCAGACGGCGTCCGCCTTGAGGGTGGGCTCTTGGATGCGGCCGCTTACCAGAACCCCGATGTTCTTGATCAGCACTTTGGACATGACCCGACCTCCTTGCCCCGGAAATGGCCGGCACGGACACTGGCCTCCAGGACCCTCTCCAGATTGGCTGGCAGGGCGCAGATGCGCTCCCCAAGGGCATCGGCGATGGCATTGAGGATGGCAGGGGCTGTGGGGATAAGGGCTGGCTCCCCCACACCCTTGGCCCCGTAGGGCCCTGTGGGCTCATTCTCCTCCACGATGATGGGGAGCACCTCCGGCATATCCTCGCAGGTGGGCAGATGGTAATCCTTGAGGGACTCCGTAATTCCGGGATGGAATTCCTCCATGAGCGCGAATCCCACACCCATGGCCACCCCTCCGTAAATCTGTCCCCGAACGGCCTCAGGATGGATGGCCCGCCCCACGTCGTGGGCAGCCACCACCCGCTTTACAGTGACCTCTCCGGTGAGGACGTCCACCTCCACCTGGGCCACATGGCAGGCGAAGGCATAGGTGGCATAGGGGATGCCTTGGCCCGTCTCGGGATCCAGGGGGGTGGTCTCAGGATCAAAGAATCCCTGCCAGCTCAGGGGCCTTCCACGCCCATGGGCTCGACGAGCGGCCAAGCTCAAGGGGATCCGGCGCTGCTCGTCCTGGGAGTCGACCACGAATCCCCCCTCCAACCGCAGCCGTGTCTTAGGCGCCTTCAAGAGATCCGCCGCCTCGGTGAGGAGCACCTCGGCCAGCTTGCCTGCTGCATCCCGCACCGCGTTACCCGATATGTAGGTCTGTCGGCTGGCGGAGGTGGCCCCTGCATTGGTCGTCCATTTGGTGTCGGCCACGACCATCCGGATCCGTTCGGGGTCCAAGCCCAGCACCTCCGAGCAGATCTGGGCCAGGACCGTGCTGGATCCCTGGCCGATCTCCGCGGCACCCGTATAAAGGGTGACGGCCCCCTCGGGGTCCATCTCGATGCGGGCTGTTGAGGGGTTCTGCATCCCGGTGTTGCCGATCCCGTACCACATGGCCCCCACCCCCACACCCCGTCTGCGGAACGGGGCTGTGGGAGCCTCTCTCCACCCCTTTACGGCCTCTTCGTAATGGGGGCTCACCGCCTCTATGGCACCGAGGATGCCCACGCTCGGGCCCAGCTGCTGCCCCGTGGCGGTATGGGAGCCGGGGCGCATGGCGTTTCGTCTCCGGATCTCCATGGGGTCGATCCCCACCGCCTCGGCAGCCAGATCCATCTGCGACTCATGGGCAAATGCCACCTGGGGGACCCCGAATCCCCGCATGGCCCCGGCCACGGGGTGGTTGGTGTACACACAGAGACTCTCCACCTCCACATTGGGGACCTCATAGGGACCTGTGGCGTGCACAGCCGCACGGGTGGCCACGGCCGCCCCGTAGGAGGCATAGGCCCCGGTATCGCAAAGGATTCGGACCCGCACAGCCTGGAGGCGCCCCTCCGGGTCCACTCCTGTGGTGTAATCGATCCTGAGAGGGTGGCGTTTGGAGGTAGCCGCAAAGGTCTCCTCCCTGGTGTAGACCAGACGGACAGGCCGTCCCAGGTGATAGAGGGCAAGAGCGATAAAGCCCTGGACGGTCAGATCGAGCTTGGAGCCGAAGCCGCCGCCGGTTGCGGCCTGCACGATGCGAACCTTGTCCTCGTCCATCCCCAGCAGCTCGGATACCTCCTTCTGGTCGTAATGGGGGTTCTGGGTGGAGGCATAGATGACCAGGGTCCCGTCCCGGTCCACGTAGCCCGCCCCGGCATCGGGCTCCAGATAGGCGTGCTCTACATGAGGGGTCCGATAGGTCCTGCGGATCACGTGGGGGCAACGTCGGAGGGCCGCTTCCACATTCCCCTTTCGGATTACGCGCCGGCAGAGGAGGTTGCCCTTTTCGTGAACACTGGGGGCCCCTTGGGACAGGGACTCTTGGGGATCGAAGACCGCGGGGAGCTCCTCGTAATCCGCCCGGATCAGCCTCAGGGCCTCCGCGGCCGCCCTCTCGCTTTCGGCCGCCACCAGGGCNACGGCCTCGCCCGCAAACCGGACCTTGTCCTCGGCCAGCAGGGGCTGATCCTTCTGGATGAGCCCGAAGCGGTTCCTCCCTGGCACGTCGGCCGCCGTGAAGATGCGCACCACACCAGGAACGCCCAAGGCCTTATCCAGGCGGAGGGCACGGAGTCGGGCATGAGGCACGGGGCTCCGGAAGACCCGGAGGACCAGGGGGGACGACAGTTCCAGGTCCGCGGCGAAGACCGCACGCCCCCGGGCGCGCTCCGATGCACCGATCCGCGGTATGTTTCTTCCGATCTGCCTCATCCCTTCCACGACCCGTTCAACACGGGAAGGAGGCTCCGCACAAGGAGCCCCTGTACGGCTACGGACTTGTATGCGGTGGATGCCCGGACACCGGCCTGCCCCACCATCTCATGGGCCAGGAGTCCTGCGGCCTCCCAGAGGAGCCCCTCGCTCAGTGGACGCCCGGAGAGCATCCGCTCCACGGATTCCATCCTCCGGGGCGTGGGCGTAGCCGCCCCCAGGGCCACCCTCACCAGCCCCAGCCTCCCCTCGGAGTCCTTTCTAACCAGGAGCGCGAGGTTGAGCCGGGCGATGGCCAACGCCTTCCTTCGCGCCACCTTCAGGAAGTCCCAATAACACCCCGCCCCCATCCTCTGTAGGACCAGCCCCACGATCAACTCCTGGGGCCGCCGGGCGTTGCGATAGGGGCCTACAAGGAACGACTCCAGGGGCAACTCCCTCCATCCCTCTAGACTTGCCAGGACCACCTTAGATTCGTGCACCAGGAGGGCGGGGATGCTGTCGGCGGCAGGGGAGCTGTTGGCCACATTCCCCCCCAGGGTGGCCACATTGCGGATCTGGGGGCTTCCAATGGTCCCGGAGGCCTTCTGCAAGACAGGGGCCGCCTCCTTGAGGCCCTTATGCTCCAGAATCTCCGAGAAGGTGACGCAGGCCCCGATCCTGACCTCCCCCTCCTCCACCTCGATGCGGCGAAGCTCGGGCACACGGGAGATATCCAGGATACACCCCCCGGAAATCCCTCCCCTCCGAAGTTCCACNATAAGGTCCGTCCCCCCGGCCAAGGGCCTTGTCCCTTCGCCATCTTCGGCCATCAAGGCCAAGGCCTCCTCCAGGCTGGAGGCCCTGACATATCGAAGCCCGCACCCCATCTCAACGCCTCGGGTTCATCTTTTGGGAGGCCGCCTCCACGGCCCTCAGGAGCTGCTCGTAGCCCGTGCAACGGCAGAGGTTCCCGGAGAGTGCCCGGAGCACCTCCTCCCGGGACGGCGAGGGATTCTCCTTTAGAAGGGCATAGGCGCTCATGAGGAACCCGGGAGTGCAGAACCCACACTGCACTGCATGGTGCTCCACCAATGCCTCCTGGAGGGGGTGAAGCCCCAAGGGGCTATCCAGGCCCTCAACGGTCAGCACATCCCGTCCGTCCAGCTGAGCCGCCAGCAGAAGACAGGCATTGACGGCACGGCCGTCCACCACGATGGTACAGGCCCCGCACTCCCCCATACCGCAGCCCTCCTTGGTCCCCTTGAACCCGAGCCGACCCCGGATGGCATGGAGGGCGGTCTCCCCGGCATCCACCTCCATGGACACGGGTCTGCCGTTGATCACGAATCTTATGGATACCCTCTCCTTTCCGGTCATAATACGTTCCACTGGCCCGGAGAATTCATGGAAGACCAGCAAATTGGTCCGGCTCGTCTATCTGGCATTTTCCGCCTCTGGCGGACTCCATGCTCCTTGCTCCATGCTCCACGCTAATCTGATTCCTTGCTCCATGCCGTACGTGGCGGAAGGCTATTCTCTATGTATAGCCGCCCCCATTATTCTCCCTTTGAGACCCCCTATCGCAGCATCATCCCGGGGAGGAAGAGGGCCAGCTGGGGGAAGAGAGTCACCAGGACCACGATGACGAAGATGGAGATCAGAAAGGGGGCGACTCCCCGGAAGATCTCTTCCACGGAGACTCCCGGTGCCACCCCCGCCACGGTGAAGACATTGAGCCCCATGGGGGGAGTGATCAGCCCCGCCTCCATCATAAGCACCGCGATGACGCCGAACCAGATGGGATCGAAGCCCAGATTCAGGATCACCGGGAAGACGACGGGTAAGGTCAAGACCATCATGGAGATGGCGTCCAGGAAACACCCCAAAAAGAGATANACCAGGATGATCATGACCAGGATAAGATAGCGAGAGACGGCGAGCCCGCTGGCCCATCCCGCCACCTTCATGGGGATGGTGGAGAGTGCCAGGAAGTAGCTGAAGACGTTGGCTCCGGCCACCAGAAAGAGGACCATAACCGTAATTCGGACCGTCTCGTAGAGGGAGGAGACGAGATTCGTCCGGGTGAGTTTTCTCTTGATCAGGGCTACGAGGAATAGGGCCGTGGCCCCCACGGCCCCCGCCTCAGTGGGAGTGAAAAAGCCCGCATAGATCCCCCCCATGACCAGAAGGAAGATGGCGAAGGTCTCCCAGATGGCGCTCAGCGCCGCAAACCTTTCCCTCCAGCTGACGCGTCCAGGGCTGGCTGGCGCCATCTCCGGGCGCAGCTTCACCCAGCCCACCACCACGGCGATATAGGCCGAGGCCAGGATGACACCGGGGATCACACCGGCGATGAGGAGCTTTCCGATGGACTGCTCGGTGAGCATCCCGTAGACGATGAACCCGATGCTTGGGGGGATCAAAAACCCCAATGTCCCGCCCGCTGCGATGCTCCCGGTAGCCAGACGGGGAGAATATCTGAAGCGCCTCATCTCGGGCAGGGCCACCGAACCCATGGTGGCCGCAGTGGCCACCGAGGAACCGGAGACGGCCGCAAAGCCCGCACAGGCNGCGATGGTGGCCACGGACAAACCCCCGGGCATCCTTCGAAACCACTTGTCGAAGGTCTGGTAGAGCTGATGGGTGAGCCCCGAGCTGCCCGCGAATCCGCCCATCACGATGAAGAGGGGAATCACGGTATAAGGATAGTAGGAGGAGACCTCGTACACGGTGCGTGCCACCACGGGGAGAGCTGCTTCCACGGAGGCCAACACGCTGATCCCCGCAAGGCCGACCAGCATGAGGGCGAAGGCGATGGGCATTCCCAAAAAGAGAAGCACAAAGACCAAGGCTGTTCCCAGAAAGCCGACCGTAACGGGATCCACCCTCTCTATCCCCTCACCAGAGACCTCAATGCACGGACGAGGTCAATCAAAAGCTCCAGGCACAGCAGAAAGGCCGCGACGGAGACCAACAGTCGAAAGGGCCTCTGAGGGACGCGAAGCATATCGGAGACCGTTCTCTCCTCTATCCCCACCACCCATCCTTGCCAGGCCAGAATCCCGATAACGAGAATGCTCAACAGGATCGTGGCTACCTCCAGGGCCGACCGAACACGCCCCGGGAGGCGCGACGTCAGCACGGAGACCACCACATGTCCCTTGACCTGGTAAGTATAGGCCACACCGAAGAGGATAAAGACCGCCAGCATATAGCTGGACAACTCCACCGAGCCGGGGATGGGCCGGGACCAGAGGACCCGGCCCACCACATCAGCGCTGGTGATCAACATCATAGGGATAAGCAGGAACATCCCCGCAGAGCAGATCCCGCGGTTGATCCACTGGATCCACTCCACAATCCTAGTCCACCCACTCATAAGCTTTCAGGCCCTCGAAGGGAGTTCCTCATCTCCACTCTGGGGGGACGGCCACCACTTCCACCCCTCGTTTCTTGGCCTCCTCGTAGAAGACCTTCACGACCTCCTTGGCCGGCAGACCCTTCTTCTCCAGNTCCGCCACCCATTCCCGGGTCTTCTGCTGGAAGGCCGCAAACCAGGGCTTGGCCTTCTCCGGAGGCAACCTGTAGAGCTGGACCCCCTTGGCCTCGATCTCCTTCATCATGGTCTTGTACACACCCTGGGTCAGTCCCCCGCTGGTGCGGAAGGGATTGGAGCAGACCTCCTTGATCAGAGGCTTGAGGTCGTCGGGCGTCCTCTGCCAGCTGGCCTTGTTCATGGCCACCCCTTCGGTCACGCAGCCGAAGGTGGCTATGGTCCCGTACTTGGCCACCTCATAGAGCTTGAAGGCCAGCACCAAAGGGGGACAGGTCACTACTCCGTCGATGGTGCCCGTCTCCATGGCCAGGTACACGTCGCCTAAGGGCATAAAGACGGGCTCCGCACCCAAGGCCTTGATGTAGTTGGTCTGATGGCCTCCCGGGGTCCGGATCCGCAGCCCCTTGCAGTCCTCCATGCTCCGGATGGGCTTCTTGGTCCAAAGGAAGGACTGGATGCAGCCGTTCAGCTCGATCATCTCCACCTCAGGGAACTCACGATAAAGGACCCGTTTGTACACGGCGTTGCCGATGTCCGTGCTGATGTCCTTCCCATTGACCCAGGCGGCCAGGGACAACACGTCGCTCAAAGGGAACCTACCAGGCGTCCAGGTGGCCGTAAAGTAGCCCATATCGGAGAGGCCCTTCCTGACGATGTCGAAGTGCTCGGGGCCTTTGCCCAAGGCGCCCCCGGGGTACATGGTGTAGGTGATACGGCCACCGCTTCGCTTCTTCAGCTCCTCGAGCATGGGAATAAAGACTGTCTTGACCTCCCTTGCCACGGGCGGATGCCAGGTGCTGAATCGGATGTGCATTTTGCCGTCGCCCCCTGCCGGGGCCTTTGCAGGAAGCCCCAACCCAAGGAGGCCCAGGGCGACCATCAACACAACACCTCTTCTCTTCATGATGAATCCTCCCTCCTTGATGTTCGATTCCTTGGATCTTCGGTATCCTTGTGGACAGCCGTCGGGACGTGTCATCACCCCCCTTCCCTCCGGGCCTCGCCGCAGGGCCCTCTCCCTTTCTTTCGCTATTCTACACCCATCGAGCGGTCACCGTCTTCTCGTCCAGGAAAAGACGCATGGAGGCCATGCGGGACTTGGCCCGACCCAGGAAGGAATCCCTGCGAGACCCCAAGGGAAAGAAGGCATAGGGTTGAGGAATGGCCACGTTGACCCCCACGTTTCCTACATTTACCTCCCGAATGAACCTCCGCGCTGCCTTGCCCGATTGTGTCATAATGCAGGCCGAATGTCCCAGGTTGGTCTTGGTGTTGATCCACTCGATGGCCTCCTCCAGGTTCCCGCAGCGCATGAGACAGGCCACCGCGCCGAAGGCCTCCACTTTGGCCGAGGGCATATCGGGATGTCCGTCCTCCAGGATGGTGGGCCCCATGAAGTAGCCGTTGGGGTAGCCTTCAGGGAGGCTTCCCCTCCCGTCCAGGACCATCCGACAGCCGTCGGCCAGGGCCTGGTCGATCCACGAGAGGACTTTCTGCCGTCCCTCTTCGGTTGTGTACGGCCCGAGCTGGGTGGATTCGTCAAGACCGTAACCTAACCTCATGGAGCGGGCCAGGGCCACGAATTTCTCCTTCAGTTCCTCGTAGATCGGCCCGATGACCACCACATTGTCGGAGCCGAGACAACGCTGTCCGGTCATCCCAAAGCAGGACCGCAGGAGCCACTCGGCTGTCTGGTCCAGGTCAGCATCGGGCATCACCACCACATGGTTCTTGCCGTTGCCGTTGATGGATGCAGGCTTGCCCAGCCTTCCGCAAAGTTCATAGAGCTCCTTGCCGGCCCGATTGGAACCAATGAAACCGAGCCCCTTGATCTCGGGCTGCTCAAGGATGTAACGGTTGATCTCTCGTCCTCCATGGATCAGGTTGATGACCCCGGGAGGGAATCCTGTCTCTATGGCCGCCCGAAGGATCCACTCAGCGGCCACGGGGTCCTGCCGGCTCGGGCTGACCACCACGGAGCAGCCAGCCGCCAACGCATAGGGAACGAAAGATGACCAGGCGTGCATGGGAATGTTGCCCGGCGTGACGATGAGGAAGGGGCCGAGGGGTTCCCAGACAAGCCATTCGTCGATGCCCGAGGCCAGCTGGTCCACATGTTCGTTGCGCATGGGGATCCCGTAGACGGCCGAACAGGCCGACTCAATGTTCTCGATCACCCTCCGAACCGACCCCCGGCTCTCGGCCATGGTGCGTCCGTGGTCTTGTGTGAGGACTCTGCAGAGCTCCTCGAATTTCTCCTCGAACCGCTGCCGCATATCGAAGAGCATCCGGGCGCGCTCGCGAACGCCGATCTCCCTCCACGTCTCAAACCCCCTCTGGGCCGCCTCCACCGCAGCCCGTGCCTCCTCTCGAGTGGCGGTGGGAAACTCGGCGATCTCATCCCCGGTGGCCGGATTCGTGGTGCGATGCACTGTGGTAGAGGCGGACTCCACCCATTGTCCGTCGATGTAAAGTTGAAGTCTTCCGTAGTGTTTCTTGACCTCGGGAAGTATGGCCATCGGGTTCCTCCTCTTTCTCCTAGCCGAGCGTTCTCGAAGACCCCGGCGATGGAGTCCGGTCATATCCTGTCGCCCCCACCTTCAGCCCTTTTGCAGGCCCGCTTCCGCGACCAAGGCCTGGAAGGCCTCGCCCCCCACCATCTCCTGNAGAATCTCCAGGCCCCTGAGGATGTGCTCCCGTGTCAGCTCCTCGGCCCTCTGGCGGTCTCCCTGTCGGAAGGCCTCGTAGATCCGCCGGTGGTAATCATAGGACTCCTGAAGGTGGTCCCCATAACCCAGCGACCGGTAGGAATAGCGTTTGACCTGATTGTGGAGGCTGGATACGATGCGAAGGAGCCTCTGGTGGCCCGTCACCTCCATGATGATCCGGTGAAAGGCCTCATGCAGATCCTGATAGCGCTGCACATCTGGCGGCCTCTTCTTGATGCAGGACTCCATCCGCTCCAATGTTCTCTCCAGGCGCATCAGGGTCCTTTTGTCCATGCGTTCCATGGCCAGCTCGGTGGCCAGGCCATATAGTGCTGTCTTGAGGGTATAGATCTCCCAGATGTCCTGGGGCGTGATCTCCGTGACGAATACCCCTCGACGCGGTCTCCGGGTGACGAGCCCCTCGGCCTCCAGGACTTTGAAGGCCTCTCGAATGGGAGGACGGCTCACTCCCAATTGGGCGGCCACCTCCTCTTCCTTGATCCGCTGGCCGGGCCGAAAACGACCCGTAATGATCCAGCTCTCCAGGTGGCGTTTGGCATAATCGACGATGGATTCAACCNTCATGGCTCCCGTGTGCCGCACCTCCCAAAAGAGTTCTCAAAGTGTCTATTGTCTATCGTCTACAAAATACACCTCAATTATCTTCCCATGTCAAGCAAAAAAGACAGAGAAGTAGCTTGAAGGAACGGAGGCCGACGCGATAGCAGAAGACCATGGGAAAACCAAGAATGAGGCCTTTCAGCACGCAGGCTAAACCCTTCACCAATTACAGATATGGTTCAAGGTGAGCGGGCCAAGGCCTGCGGCTACAACGGAATCCGACGACGACGGATGCGCAGTTGGGCTATAGCCTCGTGCCTCTCGCCCCTAGCCCGGGTGGAGGAAGGCTATTTTCTAACTAACTGCCCATGCCCGCCCTTGGGGGCGTGACACCCTTGAGGGATGAAAATGCTTACCCAGAGGCGAGGGTCTTTGCCTTTATTCGGGGAGGGGCGACTTCAATCGCCCCCTTCGGGGAGGCTGAAGCCTCCCCTACCCAACCAAGACCAAATCAACGAGATGAACGAAATCAACCAGATAGACGAAATAGACGAAATAAGCGGAAGGGCTATTTTCCAACTAGCCCGGGCCCCCCATCGACCTCGCGTCCTCTGTCCTTCTCCTGGAAGCACGCTCCTGGATGAGCTCTGCCACTATGCTCACCGCAATCTCCTCGGGAGTCTCGGCCCCTATGGCAAGACCGATGGGGGCGTGGACCTCTCGGAGACGCTCCTCAGAGGCCCCTTCCTCCCGAAGCTTCGCAAATACCATATCTCGCTTTCTCCGGCTTCCGATCATGCCGATATAGGCGGGCCTCTGAGAAAGGGCCCAACGAAGCACCTCCAGGTCGTAGATGTGGCCGCGGGTGATGATGGCGATGTAGGTGTCGGGCGTTACAGAAAGCCGCTCGAAGGCCTCCTCAAAAGGAAGGGCCAAGGTCTGGTCCGCATCGGGGAAGCGCTGCGGCGAGGAGAATTCCTCTCGGTCGTCCACCACCGTCACCCGAAATCCCACCCCTTTGGCCAGCGGGACCAAGCAGGTGGAAATGTGCCCGCCGCCGAAGAGGAGGAGGACCTCGGCCGGCCTCAGGGGCTCCACGAAGAGGAAGAGATCCGTCCCCTCCATCTCCAGTATGCGAGGCTCCCCTCGGATCCATTCCCCTCTCAGGTGACGGATCCGATCCTGAGGAAGCCCTTCGATGGCACCTAGGACCTCGCCGCCTTCGGTGATCAGGATCCGGGAGGCCTCGGATCGGGCGTCGATCCCCTCGGCCACCCGGGTCACCAAGCTCCCCCTTCCCCCTCCACGCACCAAGTCAGCCACCCCGCGGAAGAGGGCCTGGATGGCAGCGTTCTCAGGGAAGAGGGGCTCCAGGTAGACGTCCACGATCCCTCCGCAGAGCATCTGGGTGGAGGCCGCGTCCCGGCCCGAAAGCTCGAAGTGCATCAGGGCGCTTCGCCCCTCCTGGAGGACCTCTCTCGCCCTCTGGCAGACCCGATGCTCCAGGGCCCCCCCACCGATGGTACCGAGGGGGGAGCCATCCTCCCGGACCAGACAGGCCGTCCCCATGGAACGGGGGGATGACCCCCTCTGACGAATGATACGGGCCAGGGCAACCTTCTCTCCCTTCTCCAAAAGACGGGGAATCTCTAGGTAGGGGCTTTTCATGACTCCTCCGGTTTCATGGACCGCACCTCCCGCACCGGACACCTCCATGGGCCTTCCGGTCCTATGGATCGGGCAGCAGATCGTGCCACTCCACCACGTGCGGACCTGGTCGAAGCTGGCCGATGATTACCCGGTTGGGCCGAGGCCTCTCCCCTCGCCTTATCCACTNCACGATCTCTCTCGCCAGTTCCAGCGCCCCGTCCAGATCCGCCTTATTGAGGAAGGCCAGACGGAGGGCCCCTTCCGGGGACCCTTTGAGGATTCCATGGGGGTGCAGCAGCAGCCGGGCCACTGAGAGAGGTGTTATGGGGGTTCCGGGTTTCTGCCCCGTAAGCTCCAGGACCCTCGCCATCCGAAAGACTCTGGCCTCCTCCAGCGGCCTCCCCACGGCATCAAGGCCCACCAAGCCCACAACCCATCCACTGCTTCGAGGGATCACGGGCTCGTGGGCTTCGGGAGCCTTCAGGGGTCGGCCCGCGGCCCCGTCGGCCTCAACAAGGATCCATCGAAAACCACCGCTCAGCCACAAGGCATCGACGATCTCCGGTGCAAACCCTCGGACCTTCCTCCCCGGCAGCAGAGGGCCACAGCCGGCGGTCAGGTGCCTGTGCCTCGTGATCGCCCTCTTTGCCCTCTCCAGCACCTCCTCCGGAGTCCGGGCCAGGATCAGGATCGGGGATTCCTCTCTCTCTGGGGCGAGGATCCGGGTCGTGGTTGTAGTCAGTACGGTCTCCCCTCGGCGGGCCAGTTCTGCCGCAAGGTGGAACATCAGGGTGGTCTTCCCCCCCGCCCCCACCAGGCTCACTACCCCGCCCCCCCTCAGGAGCAGGCTCTCGGCCAGTCCTTCCATGGGATCACACGTTGTAGACCCGCAGGATCGCCTCGAGCACAGAGCCCGCGATGGCCCTGGCCTTGTCCGAGATGGTGGCGCAGTAGTCCACCTCTCCCCTGGGGTCGATATCTCCAAGCTTCAAACCTTGTCTCACGTACGTCCCCGATCGGATCAAGCCCCGAAGGACTCCGTCGATCTCCGCCTGGATGGGCTTCCCCTCGACCTCGCCCACTACCTCTCCTTTCCGGATCCGATCCCCGATGGTCCTCAGGCCGCGAAACACACCATCGCATGGGGCCCGAAGCACGCGCTCAGCCGCATATCCCGCGATGGTGCCCGGAACTCCTGTGTTAGGCTCGGCGCTTCCTGAGGTGATGATCCTTCCTAGATTGTGGCCCCTGTTGGTCTCGATTACCATGTGGACATCACTGCCTGCGACGAAACCCGGCCCCAGTCCTATTACCAGAGGGGCCTCCTGCAGGGTCGTCCCCAGGTTCCGCTTGGCCAGGATGGCATCCACCACCACATGGGGACCAAGCTCAGGAAGGACGCTCCAGGTGGGATCTACCACGACCGCAATCCTCTCTGTCCCCCATACGGCCCGGACCTCCTCCACGCCCTTAACCCTCACGGCCTCCACCCCTTCCACCACCTTGCGACCCTCGTGCACTGCCTCGCAGAAGGAGACCTCCCGGCGCACGGCCAAGGGGAACTCGACCTCCAGCATAATGATCCGGCGGATGCGGGCCATATAGAGCCGCCATGCCACGGCGCTGGCCATCTCGCCGGCCCCTTTTATCGCTACGATAAGCTGATGTAGAGGAAGTGTGGACATATTGAGATCTCCGTTTATTGGGTCGTAGGTTGGGGGGGATTGCGTCGAATATAATGGATCACCCGAGAACTGGGCATATGGATTCTATGGATTTGCCGAACCCCCGGCCCTTCGATACAGCCCTGCCCTGCTTCTGTACCCCTTGAGTTCACCCCCTCTTACCCTGAGTCTCTCACTCCAGAGGGTGGAGAGGGGAATTGCCTGAGGGGGTTTGCATAGCCGCAAACCCCGCGCCTCGCTTGATACCCCGTTGTATATAAATCAAACCCACTATTTATCCAATTCCGGAAGAACCATAAATAGCCAGTTCTCTTCCAGGGGTCATAATCCCTTCTTCATCAGGTCAATCCTTCAAACCCGGTCGCCCACCCAAGGGCGATCAGGGCGATTGGTCGCAATCCCTTCTTCATCAGGTCAATCCTTCAAACCAAAAGCCCACAATTGTTCAGGGAACTAGTACCAATCGGTCGCAATCCCTTCTTCATCAGGTCAATCCTTCAAACAGAACTCTACAAAACCACCAAGAACAAGGCCGTCTAGTCGCAATCCCTTCTTCATCAGGTCAATCCTTCAAACCGTGGTCCGGCGTGTGTTGCACACCTTTAACCTTATAGTCGCAATCCCTTCTTCATCAGGTCAATCCTTCAAACACAAGGCCACGAAATATGGAGGTTTAGGACCATGCACCCCGTCGCAATCCCTTCTTCATCAGGTCAATCCTTCAAACGCCAGTCATCACGTTTGCATTCGCGGATGGAGGAACATTAGTCGCAATCCCTTCTTCATCAGGTCAATCCTTCAAACCTACGGTCAAAGCAGCCAAGCGTGGATGTCTTACTATCGGTCGCAATCCCTTCTTCATCAGGTCAATCCTTCAAACACAAGGCCACGAAATATGGAGGTTTAGGACCATGCACCCCGTCGCAATCCCTTCTTCATCAGGT
>MTPG01000040.1 GCA_002010915.1 Desulfarculaceae bacterium JdFR-97
GGACCTCGCCCCCGCGGAAGGTGATGGCGGCAGGGGGCGCTGCGCAGAGGGTCTCTTGAAGAACAGAGCGAGCAGGAGGGCGGGTTCCATGTGGCTTCCCAGCCTTATNATGGGGGCGTTGGCGGCCGGACTTCTCCTTGTGGGCTACAGCCGGGGCGGCGGAGAGCATCTTCTGGGGCTGCGGGCGGCCGCCGGAATGATGGCGCAGATTCTGCCCCTTCTCGTTGCGGCCTTCGTGGTCGCAGGCATGATACAGGTGCTCGTTCCACAGGAGNTCATCTCCCGGTGGGTGGGGCAGGAGTCGGGCCTCCGGGGGATCCTGGTGGGCTCTCTAGCCGGAGGACTCACCCCTGGCGGCCCCTTCGTCAGCCTCCCCATCGTCGCTGGGCTCCTTCGGTCGGGGGCCAGTGTGGGGACCGTGGTGGCCTTCCTGACTGGATGGTCCCTTTGGGCCGTCAGTCGACTCCCCATGGAGGTGGGGATCATCGGATGGAAGATGACGGCCGTGCGTCTGGCGAGCACCTTCATTTTCCCTCCCATTGCTGGGTTGATCGCGCAGGCCCTCTTTTCCAGGGGGATGTAAGCTCTGCAAGGTGACCCCGGAATTTCCGGCCCATGGCTGGCGTGGACGCTTGAACCGGGACCTCCATGAGCCTTGAGGACCCCCGGGGTGGGAAGTCCGAGGGCTTCGGCTGGGCGTGGCTTCGGAAGAGGGAAGGAAGATCGAGGCATGATGCGGAAGAACCTACACGATCTCAAGGAGCGCGGCTCCATGCAGCCCCTTTTTTCTCCCCGATCCGTGGCCGTCATCGGGGCCTCGCGGAGCCCGGGCAAGATGGGTTTCGCCGTCCTGTCCAATATTCTCAAAAGCGGCTTTCCGGGGGAGGTCTATCCCATCAACCCCTCCTCCCGGGAGATATTGGGAAGGAAATGTTACCCGGATGTGGAGAGCGTGGAGGGGGAGATCGATGTGGCCGTAGTGGTCATCCCCGCCCCTCGGGTGGTGGAGGTCCTGGAGCAGTGCGGGCGGAAGGGAGTGGGCGCGGTNATCGTCATCACCGCGGGGTTTCGGGAGACCGGCCATGAGGGGCTTGCGGCCGAGCGACACATGACCGAGATCGCCTCCCGGTATGGGATGCGTATTCTGGGNCCCAATTGTCTCGGCCTCATCGACACCCGGATCCCCCTTAACGCATCCTTCGCCGTTGGGATGCCCCGAGGCGGACACATCGCCTTTATGTCCCAGTCCGGTGCCCTCTGCACATCGGTCCTCGACATCGCCCTTGCNCGGGATGTGGGATTCTCCCGCTTCGTCAGCCTGGGAAACAAGGCGGACCTCAACGAGATAGACTTCCTGGATGCCTGGATGGAGGACCCCGAGTCCAAGGTGATCATGGCCTATCTGGAGGGGGTGGTGGACGGGGGACGGTTCATCGAGACGGCCCGGAGGATGACCAAGGTCAAGCCCATCATCGCCATCAAGTCAGGGACCACCGAGGCCGGATCCAAGGCCGTGAGCAGTCACACCGGGACACTCGCGGGGAGCGAGCGGGCCTATGAAGCGGCCTTCAAGCAGGCAGGCATCCTCCGAGCCCGCTCTGTAGCGGAGCTGTTCGATCTGGCCGTGGCCCTGGCCCGGCAGCCCCTTCCCCCCAACGACAGCGTGGCCATCATCACCAATGCGGGTGGTCCGGGAATCATGGCCAGCGATGCGGTGGAACGGGAAGGNCTTCGCTTGGCCGCCCTCTCGGAGCGGACCATCGAGGGGTTGCGCAAGGACCTTCCGCCCGCGGCGAGCGTTATGAACCCGGTGGATGTGCTAGGGGATGCCAGGGCGGATCGCTACCAGCGTGCCCTGGAGCATGTTGTACAAGACCCCAATGTGGGGGCCATCCTGGTGATCCTCACCCCCCAGTTTATGACCCAGGTGGTGGAGACAGCCGAGGCTGTGGGACGTGTGGCGGATCGTTCCGAGATCCCCATCCTGGCCTGTTTCATGGGGGAGGCCCACATCCGCCAAGGGGTGCGGATCTTGACGGCCCACTCGGTGCCGAACTACCTGGTCCCGGAGCAGGCCGTGGCCGCCCTGCGTGCCATGGTGGAACAACGAAGGTGGATGGAGCGGCCTCTTCCACGGTTCGAGACCTTCCCATTGGACAGAGCGAGGATCCGGAAGGCATTCGACCGGATCAAGAGGGAAGGCCGGCTCCAGATGGGGGATGCGGAGGCCAGGGAGATCCTGGAGGCCTGCGGGATCCCGGTTCCGGCCTCCAGGATGTGCCGCAGCGCGGAGGAGGCCGTGGGATTCGCCGAATCCATCGGCTACCCCGTGGTGATGAAGATCGCCTCTCCGGATATCCTCCACAAGACCGATATCGGGGGCGTGAGGTTGAATATCGCCAGCGCCCAGGATGTGCGGGATGCCTTTGATCTGCTCACCTATCGGGCCATGCGCTACATGCCCGATGCGGAGATATGGGGCTGCCTGGTCCAGAAACAGGCCGTGGGGGGCCGGGAGGTCATCGTGGGGATGCACAGGGACCCCCAGTTCGGCCCCATGGTCATGTTCGGCTTGGGGGGGATCTACGTGGAGGTCCTTCAGGACGTGGCCTTCCGCATTGCCCCCTTCTCGCGCGAGGAGGCGCGAGAGATGATGGAGGAGATCCGCTCCTTCGGGCTCCTTCGGGGGGTCCGTGGCCAGGCCCATGCGGACCTGGGGGCGGTGGAGGAAGTCCTCCTTCGGGTCTCGCAACTGGTGACGGAGTTCCCGGAGGTGGTGGAATTGGATATCAACCCCTTGCTGGTCTTTGAGGAAGGGAAAGGGGTCAGCGCCATAGACATGAGGTTGGTCCTCGCCCCCTGATCCTCGCCCCAAGGACCCGCGTCTTCGGGAGGCAGGGATGAGCAAGGCATTATATGTGACCTCGACCCAGACCTTTTCTGGCAAGAGCGCCCTCTGTGTGGGGCTCCTGCGCAGGTTCCAGAAGGACGGCCTCCGCGTGGGCTATATGAAACCCCTCAGCACCGCGGCACGCCTCGTGGAGGAGGGGGCGGTGGATGAGGACGTCCTCTTCATCCGCTCCACATTCGGCCTGACCGATCCCCTGGAGGCCATGGCCCCCGTGCTGTTGTCGGACCGGAGGGTCCAAGAGGTCCTGGCCGGGGCCCGCCAGGACTTGCGGCAGGAGGTAATGCGGTCTTATCAAGTGGTCTCCCGTGGGAAAGATGTGGTGGTCNTGGAGGGGGGAGGCAGTCTCAGGGAGGGATGGATCGTCCAACTGGCCCCTCCTCACGTAGCCCAGATGCTGGGTGCCAGGGCCCTGGTGGTGGTCCCCTTCTCGAGCGAGCTCCAGGTTGTGGACGACCTGATCGCGGCACGCGCCAGGTTGGGCGAGGCCCTCGTGGGCAGTGTGATCAACAGCGTGCCTCCGCGCAGGATGGACTTCGTCCTGCAGCGGGTCAAGGGGTTTGTGGAACGTCAGGGTGTGCCCGTGTTGGCGGTCCTCCCACAGGAACGCCTCCTCTTGTCGGCCAGTGTCCGGGAGATCTGCGAGGGAGTAGGGGGCGAGCTCCTCTGCGGGGAGGAATCCCTCGAGGAGCTGGTGGAACATCTGGCTATAGGGGCCATGGGAGTGGAGAGCGCCCTTCGTTACTTCCGAAGGAGGCCCAACAAGGCCGTGATCACAGGAGGGGACCGACCCGAGATTCAATTGGCCGCGCTGGAGACCTCTACCCGGTGCCTCATCTTGACGGGCAATATCCGCCCGAGCCCTCTCATCATGGGCCGGGCTCAAGAGCGGGGAGTGGCAATCATCCTGACCAAAGAGGACACCATGTCGGCCATTGAGCGCATTGAGGGCTTCTTCGGAAAGACCCGATTCCACCAGCAGAAGAAGATCGAGCGTTTCGAAGAGCTCTTGGAGGAAGGCCTGGATATGGAGTCCCTATACAAGGCCCTGGGGATGTCCCGGCCCTGAAGCTAAAGCCGGCACTGGCCCCCGTCTTGGACGACCGCAGCATGGCCCAAGGCGAAACGTGTCCTCCCTGCTGCGGGCTTCTGGGTGTAGATCACCATGCTCTTGGGAAAGAAATAGTTGCAGGTGTGCTCCCAGCGCTTCAGCCTGGGGTCCAAGACCACGCGATGGAGGAATCGGTGATAGAGGCGGGGCAGAGAGGCGTCCTCCCTGTCCAGTCCGCACAGGCATCGCAGGACCCAGTAGAGGCTGTGGAAGGCGTGGGCGTATCCGATGCGATAGATCCGCAGGCCCGCTCCGGTTAGGAGGTTGCAGACCTCCTTGGCCCCATAGATCCGGATATGACCTCCAGGGGTCCGGAAATACCTCCAGGAAAGCCGTCCATAGACCCGCTCCGTAAAGGAGGTGGGGACAGTGACGGCCATCTCACCCCCCGGCCGCAGGACGCGCACCAGTTCCCGCACCGTCTCTCCGTCCCGGGGGATATGTTCCAAGACCTCCGCGCAGATGACCTTGTCGAAGGCCCCATCCCGAAACGGCAGCCGGAGGGTGTCTCCTCTCAGGATCAGGACGGGTCCCTGGTGCTCCCCCTGTCTGGTCATCTCCCTGAGGACATATTGGGTCTTTCTGAGGGAGGTATGGTCCATATCCAGGGCGAAGACCCGGCAACCCTCTCTGCATAGGGCGAAGGTGTGGCGTCCCTCCCCGCAGCCCGCGTCCAGGACCCACTCGCCGGCTTGAAGTTCAAAGGTCTTGAAGTCCACTGTGAGCACAAAGGACCTCCCTGTAGACCTCCACCATCTCCTTGGCGGCCCTGTCCCATCGAAACCGCTCCAGGACGCGCCTCCTGGCCCTCCGGCCCATCTGGCGGCAACGGAGGGGATCCCGAAGAAGGGTCTCCACAGCCCGGGCCAAGGCCCGCGGGTCACGGGGGGGCACCAGCAGGCCCGCCTCCCCGTCAGGGCCCACCACTTCGGGAAGGGCGCCTGCCTTGGTGGCCACCACGGGCAGTTCGCAGGCCATGGCCTCGGCCGCGGGAAAGCCGAATCCCTCATAGAGGGAGGGGACCACCGCCAATCGGGAGGAGGAATATAGTCTCACCAGGGTCTCCCGGTCGATCTTGCCCGTGATCTGGACCCGATCTTGGATGCCGAAGCGTCGGATGACCTCTTGGGTGGCGACCCTGGCGGGGGTTCCCCCATCCACTATCAGGAGTCGGACTTCCGGAGGCATGAGGGAAAGGGCCTCCAGCAGGTAAAGTATCCCCTTCTTACGGTCCGCCACATTGCCCACGAAGATGATACGATGAGGGTCTTTGGGGACCCCGGGAAGTGGGCGGAAGATCTCCGTGTCAAGCCCGTTGTAGACCACGCGGATTCGATGGAGGGGCACCCCGAAGGCCCTGTGGATCTCGCCTGCGGCGTTTTGAGAGACGGTAACGATGGCGTCCATGCGTTTGGCCACGATCCTCTGCATGAGGAGGGGGTAGTAGAGGACCATCTTGACCTTCTGCTTCAGGGTGGAAGGGCCCTCGAACCAAGTGCTCCGGTCGATACTCAGTGGGTGGTGAATGGTGGAGATGACGGGGATCCCGAAGCGCTTGATGAGGAGAAATCCGTATCCCAGACACTGATTGTCGTGGAGGATGTGGAAGGAACCCCTGCGCAGGATCTCATGGAGCCGGCTGTAGGCCCGAAAGCTGAAGGCGCGGATCTCGGGAAAGACGCCGAATCGCGAAGAGGCGAACTCATAGAGCTCCAATGGGGACAAGAGGGTGCTAAGGGGGGTTCGAGAGAGGATCTGGGCCGTGGAAGAGCCGAAGTAGATCCGGTTGGGCACACGGTGGACCCGGGCACCGTCCAACTCCGCGGGGTAGGGGGGCCCCACCAGGACGTGGACCTCGTGGCCGAGGCGGACCAACTCCCGTGCCAGATATTGGATGTAGATCCCCTGGCCCCCGCAGAAAGGATTGCCCCGATAGCTCAGCAGACAGATCCTCAATCGCTGGGGAAGCCTCTGTTTCACGTCTCGAGCCTCCGAACCATGAGGTGGGCTCGGGGCCTTCATCCCGGGCGCCGGTGGGGTGGGCCCCAGCGCTCGGGCGGCCGCGGGCCGACTCCTCATCATGAGGCTGCGCGGAGTCGGGCCCCGTGGCGGGCCTCTTCCAAGACCCTCTCATAGACCTCGGCCGTGCCCTTGGCCGTAGCCTCCCAACTGAAGAGCCTGAGGGCGCGGCGCCGGCCCCGGACACCCAGATTTCTGGCCAACTCCGGATTCTCGCATATGCACCGGATGGCCTGAGCCAAGGCCTTGGGATTGCCGGGCTGGACGATCCGCCCCCCTTCTTCGTCCTCCCCCACCACCTCAGGAAGGGAGCCTGCCCGGGTGACGATGACCGGCGTCTCGCAGGCCATGGCCTCCGCGGCGGGCAGACCGAACCCCTCGAAGAGCGAGGGCATCACCAATACAGCCGCCTCGCGGTACCATTGAACGAGCTCATTGAGCGGCACCTTCCCGGTGAAGGTGACCCGAGCTCCCAACCCCATGGCCCGCACCAGACCGGGCGCGTAAGTCTTGCGGGGCTCTCCCTCGTCCACCACCTTGAGCCGAAAGTGGGCGGGAAGCTCCCGGAGGGCCTCCAGCAGGTACCGGATCCCCTTGCGGGGATCCTGGGCGTTGCCCACAAAGAGGATCTCCCCTCTGGAGCGGATCACCTTGGGGTCCGGGGAGAAGGTCTCCAGATCGATCCCAGTGGTGACGAGATGTATCCTCCCGGGCGGCACCCGGAAGCCTCGCACCAGTTCCTCCCTCCCCACTTTGGAGGAGGTGATCATCCCATCGACCCGTCTGGCCACAAAACCCTGCATGAGGAGCGGGAAGAAGACCACGTTGTAGTAACGCTCCACCCAGGAGCGCGACTGGCGCAGATGGGCGGCAAGGTCATGGTGAAGGGGATGGTGGACGGTGGAGACCGTGGGTAGGCCGCCCTTTCGGATCAGGAGGAGCCCGTAACCGAGGGTCTCCACGTCATGGACCACATCGAAGGGGTCCCGTCGATGCAGGTCTCGGAAGACCCGCACAGCCCTCAGGCTGAAGGCGAGGATTTCGGGGAAATAGCCCAGCCGGCTGGATGCGAACTCAAAGAAGTTCAGGGGCTGAAGGATGGAGAGGGGATCTCCCGAGGGAAGGAAGCGGGAGCGTTTTCCCCAGAACTGATGGTTGGGGATCCGCACTTCCCGTGCCCACGGGGTATTCTCAGGATACGGGGGGCCCACAATGAGGGTGACCCGATGGCCGATCCGGGAAAGGGCCCGGCTCAGGTGATAGAGGTAGATCCCCTGCCCGCCGCAGTAGGGGTTGCCGCGATAGCAGAGGAGGCAGATGTGCATGCCCTGGTCCCTCTCCCCCAAAGGCCCTTTATTCTTGGTTGGGATCCACCCGTATGGTAAGGAGGGTCCATCCGATCCAAAAACCCAGTCCGAGAAGCCATAGAAAGCCGATGGCCACGGGGATGGCGAGCGCCCAATAACTCTTGGAGATCACCCCGATGAGGAAGAGGACGGCGGCGATCACCGTTCCCAAGCACAAAAGGAACCCCTGCAGTCGGGAGTAGTTCTTCATTCGTCCCTCTCCGATGGAGTGGCGTGTGGTATGGGAGGAAGTTCCCGTTGAGTCCGCCGAGGCCGAGGTGCCTCCGGGAGGGGGTTTGACCGCCTCCACTACCAGCACGTCGGCCAAGGAGGGGAGGACCCCGGCCAAGTGGTCCAAGCCGCGCAGGATCCCTCTGGAAAAGGGACGGGGAAGAACACGGAGCCCTTCTCCCCAGTGGGGGACTCCCCACAGCAGGGAGATCCCCCTTTCCCCTCGGAGCGTCAAGCCTTGGGGCAGCATCTGGTGCAGCACACGCCGATCGAATTTCACTACATGGTCGTCCGGGATCTCCCAAAAGTGGGGTTTGGGTAATTCGCGTCCTCGGAGCGCCTTATGGATCCGGTTGTAGAGCTTCCCCAGCCGGCAGCCCAGGCTCCCGAAATTGGCCACGGAGATCACGAGGCGTCCCCCTGCTGTCAGGACCCTGACTGCCTCCTGTAGGGCCCTTCGGGGGTCGTAGAAGTGATCCAGGGCGCCTTTGCAATAGATCGTCCGGAAACTCCCGTGCCGAAAGGGGAGGTTTTCCGCGGATGCACAGACAAGCCGGGGGATGAGCCCCTCCTGCAAGAAGGTCTGGCGCGCCTTGTGGGCCATGATCAAGGATCCATCGCAGCCGAACAGTTGCTGGCTGCGGTCCCTGAGGGAAGCCAAATCATGTCCTCTCCCGCATCCCAGATCCAAGATGCGGTCACCGTCACGGGCATCCACCGCCCCCAGGGTGGCCCGGGTCATTCGGTCGAAGAGGTATTGGGTGTCCGGTCCCAGGTGCTCGGGCAGGACGCCCTCATCGTCCCAGGTGGTGTCTACGGGCTCGCTGGGTAAGTGTCGTCTGCCACGAGTGTCGAAGGTCGCCATGGCCCGCTGCGGAGAAAAAAGAAAAGCCCCCTCTGTCTGTCCGGAAAGGCCTCTTCCACCGGAGTTCCATGGATCCGGTTCCCCGTTTCCCAAAGATCGAAAACGCTGGTATTTTAGGCAATTCGGATTGACTTGTCAATCAACCCCGGGGATTTCCATGGAGGTCCCACCGCTGGAATTCAGGCGTCCGGCGGATGCCCCAGGGCCTCCAGGGCATCGCGGACGGCCTCCTGCACGTCCGGATGCGGATCCCGAAGGGCTTGATGCAGGGGTTCACGCGCGGCGGGGTCCCTCAAAAGGCCGAGGGCGTAGGCTACATCTCCGCGGATGGAGGGTGAGGGGTCTTTGAGCAGAGCGCAGATGGAGGGAATCACCTCCGACAGGACGGATCCGGGGGGGTGCGTCACCTCCTCCAACAAGCGGAGCGCGCCCAATCTGAGGGAGAACTCCCGGGCCCCCAGCATGGATGGCAGGGCCGTGAGGGCTTCCGGATGGCGCTCCACTACCTTCAGCGCCTCATGAAGGGCTCCGGCCGCGAGGAGGGAGCGCAGTGTCGCCTCCCACCCTTCCCCGGCCGCAGCCTCCCCCAGGATCTCCTTGAGGTCTCCTTTGGAAAGGCGTCCCACCCATCGAGGGACGCCGTCGACCACCAGGGTGGGGGTGCTTCGGATCCCCAGCTCTTCGGCCTCTGCGGGAAAGAGGGTGGCATCCACGGTCCATCCCTGGACATGGGTGTGGGCGAGGGCCACCCGGTGGACCATCTCCACGGTCCGCGCGCAGTGGGGACAGAGGGGGGCGGTGTAGACCTCCAGCCGCATGGGTCGGTTCAATGGGAGGACGGCCTCGGAGGGGGGCTCCCCAACGGAGGCGCATTGCAGGGTGGAGAGGAAGGACCTCCACTCAGTTCCGAGAGGAAGGGCGGAGTAGTAGACCCCCCTGCGATTCCCGCTTAGGACCTCCATGTGGGGACGTTCCCCGTCGCATACCTCCCTATCCACCAGGATACGGGAAGAGCACCCCTCCAACTCCTGGGCCAGTCTCCAAAGCCTCTCTCCCACCTCGTGGCCTTCCTGCGGGATGCGGACCACCAAGGTGATGGGCTCTGCCAGATGGGAGAGCATCCTCACGGCCAAGGAGCGATGATCATGGGTGAGCATTGCGAACCTCCGCGACGAGCCAGACGAAACGACGAGATAGACGAAACGACGAAACGACGAAATAGACGGGACAGACGAGATAGACGATATCGACGAAATCAACGAAACGGACGAATCAAAGACCGTTCCAGGAGTTGGGCCAGGTGCAGGACCTCCACCTGGAGCCCCTCCCTCAGGGCCACCTCGCGGATCTGAAGGATGCAGCCCGGGCAGGAGGTCACCACCGCCGAGGCGCCGGTCGCCCGGATGTCCTCGATCTTCCATCGGCCGATCTCCAAGGAGATGCGGGGATGGGTGAGGCTGAAGGTCCCCCCTCCTCCGCAGCAGCGCGCGGGCTCGGTCATCTCCACCAGTTCCACTCCNGGCAGCCCCTGGATGAGGCTGCGAGGTTCCGACTGAATCCCCATTCCCCTGACGTGGTGGCAGGGGTCATGATACGTGACCTTGAGTTCCGTCCTCCTCGGTTGCCCTTGCCAAAGCTCCGTGGAGGCAAGAAACCGGCCGAGATCCTCCACAGATCCCCGAAGTGCTTCCACCTCCTCCAGTTCCCGTCCCTCCAGGTGTGGAAGGAGGATCCCATACCCCTCCTTCAGTGCGGAGCCGCAGGTGGCGCATAGGGTGAGAACAGTATCCACCCCATGACGGGCGAATGCCTTGGCATTGAGCTTGGCCAGGGGCAGGGCCCCTTCCAGATCCCCCGAGTAGAGGACCGGGGCCCCGCAGCAGACCTGGTCCCGAGGAAGTAGGACCTCATAGCCCAGGGAGGTAAGGACGCCCACAGCGGCCTCGGCCACGGGGGTATCCACGAACTCCAGATAGCATCCCGAAAAGATGGCCACGGACCCGCGGCGTTGCGCCTTCTCCGAGGGCGGGATCCGTGCCGGAATGCGTTGACTCAGGGCACGCTGGGCAATAGGTGGCAGGGCCCTGCCCCCGCTTAGGGCCCCGAGCAAGGAGGGAAGTGGCCGAAGTTCCTCGAGATGGGAGGGATTCGATCTCCTTCGCTGCAGGGCCGAGGCTGCCCGGAGCGCCTTGGATAGGGCCTTCCTGTCGGGCAGGAGCCTGCGGAAGGCCAGACGTTTGAGCAGGGGGAGGCCCTTTTGACTGACGGCCCTATGCCGGGCCTCAAGGATCACCTTCTGGGCGGTCACACCCGGGGGACAGGAGAACTGGCAGGCCATGCAGAGGAGGCAGGAGGACAGGACCTCCTCCATCCTGCTGCTCAGCGCCAGCTCTCCATGGAGTAGCCCTCGAATCACGTCCATGCGGCCTCGGGAGCCCAAGGTCTCGATTCCCACAGCTTGGTAGACCGGGCAGACCGAAAGGCAGAACCCGCAACTGGAACATCTGTTCGCCTCGCGCAGCACCTCTTCTTTGGGGAACATGGAACCTCCGTCTCAGCCAGGACTACTGAATGAAAGGACCATGAGCGCCGGGGTCTTGCACAGGAGGCCCCCTTGGAATCTCAGCGGCCGGGTGATGTCGGCTCCTCATCCAGGAACTTTCCGGGGTTGAGGATCCCCTTGGGATCCAAGGCCTTCTTGATGGCCCGCATGGTGCGCATCCCCACAGCGTCTACCTGAAGGTTCAAGAAGGGCCGCTTCTCCAAGCCGATCCCATGTTCCCCGGAGAGCGTCCCCCCACACTCCACGGTGATGCGGAACATCTCTCGGGACAACCGATGGAACCGGGCCATCTCCTCCTCATTGTCGGGGTCCAGGAGGAAGATGGGGTGCATGTTACCGTCTCCCGCATGCCCCAGGATGACCAGTTTGATCCCGTACTCTGCGGCCAGTCGATGGGTCTCGGTGACTAGCCTCGGGATCTGGCTCGTGGGGACCGTGGCATCGTGGCTGATCATGAACTTGGAGGATCGCATCAACCCCACGGTCCCTATGCGGCGGCCGATCCACAGCCGGTCGCTCTCCTCCGGGTCGCGCCCCACGGCCACATCCAGGACGTGAAACCTCCTGCAAAAGTCCTCGACGATTCTGGCCTGCCTCTCCACGGTCTCCTCGAAGCCGTCCACCTCGATGAGGAGCATGGCCGCTGCCTCGGTGGGTAGCCCGAGGTGCATGATCTCCTCCACAGTGCGCAGATAGGCCTGATCCATGAACTCCAGGGTCGTGGGGAGGATCCCCGCCCCGATGATGCGGGAGACCATCTCGCTGGCCTCTTCCAGGGTACGGTAGGTGGTCAGGATGGTCCGCTTGGTCTCGGGTTTGGGGATGAGTCGGACGGTCACCTGTGTGATCACCCCCAACGTCCCCTCGGACCCGCACATAAGGCGCGTCAGGTCGTAGCCCGTGACGTCCTTGACTGCCCGGCTCCCTGTACGGAGGACCTCCCCGTCGGCCAAGACCACCTCCAGGCCGAGGAGGTAGTCTCGAGTTACGCCGTACTTGAGGCAGCGGGGACCTCCGGCGTTTGTGGCCACATTGCCTCCGATAAAGGAGATGCTATATGAGGCAGGGTCCGGCGGATAGAAGAGCCCCACCGACTCCACGGTTTGATGCAGCCGGAGGGTCACCACTCCCGGCTCCACCACGGCCAGCCGGTCCTCGGTGCTCACCTCCAGGATGCGGTTCATCTGGTTCATGGCCAAGACGATTCCCCCCCGCACAGGGGTCGTCATCCCGCTGAGACTGGTGGCGGCTCCCCGAGGGGTGACCGGGATGCCTTCCTTGTGAGCCAACTTGAGGATGGAGGAGACCTCCTCGCGGGTGCGGGGGAGGAGGACGAGCTCTGGATTTCCTCGGGCATAGCAATCGTGGGAATAGGCGTAGAGGTCCTCCGGGGAATGAAGGCATCGTTCGGGGCCGACGATCTTGCGGAACCTGCGGATCAGGGATCGTTTCATGGACTGCATCTCTCCGCATGGAATCNCANGGATCTTACCCCTTTTTAATCCACGATGAAAGCCTCGGGCAACTACTCTGCCGGCGGATCTCTCCGGAAGGGGGTTGACGAGCGGCCGCCGGTTTGTTAATAAAGAGGGCGAAAACGGCATCCCGGAGGGTGCCCTCTTTGTCCTCGAAAGGTTGAGCTGACGTCGGAATTCAGGCCACGAAGGCCGGACCAAGAAGGTCCGGCTTTTTTTTTGGGGGGAAGGCTCAGGTTCCTCAGAGGTGGTCTAGAGCGAGAGGAGGTGTTTGAACCATGTGTCAGAGGGCAAGATGGCCGGATCGATGTCGTAGATGGTTATTGAGATGTACCTTGGGTGTGGGCCTCGCCGTGGGTCTCCCCCTTGGCATGTCAGCCTGGGCTGGTGATGATTCTCGGATGGAGGCTTTGTTGAGGGAGTTAGAGCTCCTCAAGGAGCGTGTTGAGAGGTTGGAGGAACGGGTGGTTCATCAGGAGGAGGTGATCTCTGAGCAGAGGAGGCGGATCCAGGCTCAAGAGAGGGAGATTGAACAACAGAAGAGGGCCTTAGCCGAGCATGGGGAGGCGATCAAAGAGGCGGATGCCCTCAAGGGATTGGTGGAGAAGGCCGTTCGGAACGTCTCCATTGCAGGGGGGGTTACCCTGGTCGGCCAGGGGACTTGGGGGTTGGATGAAGACACCCTGGACGGCAGTCTGTCTGCGGATTTGGAGATCGCGGCTCCAATTGGTGAGCATGGGGAGGTCTTCTTTCACATTGAGGCTGGTGCGGGGGATGGTTTGGGCGATGAGTTCGAGGGGCTTGGCTCCGTCTTCGGTGTGAACGCTGATGCTGGCGACAATGGAGCCTCCCTTGAGCTCACCGAGGCGTGGTATGAGCACGAGTTCTTCGATGAGCGCCTGAGGGTGACGTTTGGGAAGGTGGACCTGACCAGCTATTTGGATGCCAACGAGGTGGCCAATGATGAGACCACCCAGTTTCTGGCCCCGGCTTTCGTGAACAACCCCATGGTTGAATTTCCGGAAAACGGCCTGGGGGTGCGGGTTACGGGTAGTCCTGTGGAGTGGTTTTCCATAACCCTTGGATGGCAGGAGGCGGACGGGGACTGGGAGGATATCTTTGACCGCAGCTTTGGGATGGGGGAGGTGGGATTTCATCCTTCCTTTGGTGAGCTCAATGGCAACTATCGGTTCTACGGTTGGGTCAATGGAGGGGATCACACCAGATGGGACGATCGGCTTTTGGGTTTGGAAGGGGATGATCATGGTTGGGGTGTGGGCTTGAGTTTTGACCAGCAGGTGGCCTCCTGGCTGACCATCTTTGCCAGGGCTGGGTATCAGGATGAGGATATGTACGAGTTTGATTGGGGCTGGAGTGTTGGGGGGGCGTTGGGCGGTGAGCTATGGGGTCGCGGGGACGACCACTTTGGATTGGCCTACGGCATTGCCTATTTGAGCGGGGAGTATAGGCGTTTCAGCCGTCTTGCGGGCGATCCGGATATCCGTTGCAACGAGCATCATCTGGAGACCTACTACAGCATCTCCATTGTGCCGGAGCATCTCTACTTGACACCGGACCTCCAGTGGGTCAGATACCCAGGTGGCGACAAAACAGAGGACTCCGCTGTGATCGGCGGAGTGAGAATGCAGGTGATGTTCTAGGGAGGGCTTAGCCTCAAGCAGATGCTTTTATCCAAGGGAGGTTGGTTATGAAGAGAAGTGCATGTTTCGCTGGCGCCATGTTGTTGGTGATCTTTCTTACAACACGGGTCTTCGCACATTTCGGGATGGTGATTCCTTCGGATAACATGGTCATGCAGGGGGAGCGTCGGACCGTAAGCCTGAGACTCTCCTTTTCCCATCCCTTCGAGATGATAGGCATGGAGCTCAAGAAGCCCCAGGCCTTCGGCGTGATGGCCAATGGAAGGAAGGAGGACCTCCTCAGCCACCTGAAGCAGACAAAGGTGATGGGTCATACAGCCTGGGAGTGCGACTACAGGATCAAGCGGCCTGGGGTCTACATGTTCTACATGGAGCCAAAGCCCTACTGGGAGCCGGCCGAGGACATATACATCATCCACTACACCAAGACCGTGGTCACGGCCTTCGGCATGGACGACGGTTGGGACCGCCCCGTGGGCCTCAAGACAGAGATCGTCCCCCTGTCCAAACCCTATGGACTCTATGCGGGAAACGTCTTCCAGGGAATCGTCCTCCTCAACGGGAAGCCCGTTCCCTTCGCCGAGGTGGAGGTGGAGCACTACAACCAGGACAGGAAGTTCAAGGCCCCCACGGACTATATGATCACCCAGACAATCAAGGCCGACGCCAACGGGGTCTTCACCTACGCTGCACCCTGGCCTGGATGGTGGGGGTTCGCGGCATTGAATGCTGACGACAGGACGATATCTTATAAGGGTGAGCAAAAGGAAGTGGAGATCGGCGCTGTGATCTGGGTCAGGTTCGAGCCCTGGAAGAGGGTCCCATGAACGTCCCAGAAGTATGGGGACTGCCACAGGAGGGGGCCATGGAGGATGGGTGCAGAGGGTTGCTCCATAAGGTGGTCCTGGGCGGGTTTTTTCTCGTGGCCTTCCTCCTCGGGCAAGGGGGAAGGGATGCGGCCTACGCCCATCGGGTCAATCTCTTTGCCTGGGTGGAGGGAGGTAAGGTCCACACCGAGAGCCGCTTCCCGGGGGGGCGGCCCGTCAAAGGGGGCAGAGTGTTGGTCTACAATGCCGCTGGGGTCAAGCTGCTGGAGGGGAAGACCGATGAGGAGGGAAGGTTCAGCTTCCCGGCTCCTCCCCCCACTGACCTCAAGATCGTCCTTGAGGCCGGAATGGGGCATAGGACCGTCTGGACCCTCAAGGCCCAGGAACTGGGGGAAGCGGCTCCCCACGGGCCTTCCTCCCAGCAGACCACACCGTCTGAACCTCCTGCCGCATCCCATAGGGAGGCTGGAGGGGCACCGGCCCTTGGGCCGGAGTTTCGAGGCCTCTTGGAGGAGGTGCTGGATCGCAAGCTCGAGCCCCTGCAGAGGGAGTTGGCGGCGCTGCGGCAGCAGGGACCTACTTTTAGGGAGATCTTCGGGGGCATCGGATATATTCTGGGTCTTTTGGGTGTAGCTGCTTGGGCCGCGAGCAGAAAGAAGGGCCGATGAGAAGTTGAGCGGGGCGCGGTCGCGGTTTTCTACCACATGCTGGAGAGGCGCGGTGAAGCATGCATATCTCCGACGGTGTACTTAGACCCGAGGTCTCGGTGGCCGCGTATGTGGCTGCCGCTGCGGTGACGGGCCTCTGCATGAGGCGGATGCGGACCGAGGAGATGCCCAAGGTGGCCGTGGTGACCTCGGCCTTCTTCGTGGCCTCATTGGTCCATATCCCCCTGGGTCCCACCAGCGTCCATCTCCTCCTGATCGGCCTGGTGGGCGCCCTGCTGGGGTCGGCCGCCTTCCCTTCCATAACCTTGGGCTTGATCCTGCAGACGCTCCTTTTCGGTTACGGGGGCATCACTGCACTGGGGGCCAACTCCCTGATGATGGGTCTCCCCGCCCTGGTCGCCGGGTGGATTTACCGGGGGCTCCGGGGCCGCGATTGGGGCGGTCATATGGCGGCTGGCTTCATGGCCGGGGCCTTGGGGACCACCCTGGCCGCCGTCTTCCTCGCCCTGCTGCTCATGACAAGCGGCGAGGACTTTTACGGAGTGGCTCGAGTGGCCCTTCTGGCGCACCTTCCCGTCATAGGGATCGAGGCCCTGATTACGGCCTTTGTGGTCTCGTTTCTCGGGAAGGTCAAACCCGAGCTGCTGCCCTGAAGTGGAGGGTGGTGGGTTCTCCCCCATGGACGAGCCGTGGGGAGGCGGGAAAAGGGAGGTTCCATGGAGAAGACCTTGGTCGTGCGCACCCTCGCTCCCCTGGATGTCGGCCTGGGGACCTTGGGTTTTCTGGTGGCGGCTCTCCTCCTTTGGGGTGGCCTCCGTCTGAGAAGACGTCTCTCCAGGGCGAGGATGCACCACGAGGACGACCTTTACGGGACCCCTGTGGAGGTGGATCGGTTTTCGTCGGGGACCTCCGCCATCCATGGGTGGGACCCCAGAGTAAAGGTGGTCTGTCTGTTGCTTTTCAGCTTCTGCGTGGGAGCCCTGGGCAGCACCTTTTGGGCACTGACGGCCTTGGTCCTCTCCCTGGCCACTGTCCGGATGGCCCGGATCCCCTGGGGGTTCGTGATCCGACGGTGGCTGCTTCTGGGGGGGTTCCTGGGCATGTTCTTTGTGATACTGCCCCTGACGGCGAGGCCGCTGCCGGGAGACGTGCTCTATCGGATCCGGGGGTTGGAGGGTCTCCTTTTCAACCTTCGGGGGCTGGAAGTGGCCTCCCTGGCCTTTCTCAAGGCCTCGGCCATAGTAACCATGACCCTGCCCCTCTTGGGGACAAATCCTTTCCCCTCCACTGTACGGGCACTTGAGGGACTTCGCCTCCCCCCCCAGTTCGTGCAGATGATCTTCCTCTGTTACCGCTATCTATTCGTCTTTCGGTCCGAGATGCAGCGGATGGCCCTGGCCATGCGGGCCCGGGGATTTCGAAGGCGGACCAGCATGGAGACCCTTCGGGACATCGGCAATTTCGTGGGCATCCTCCTGGTGCGGAGCTTCGAGAGGACGGAGCGGGTGCACGAGGCCATGCTGGCCCGGGGGTTCGATGGGAGGATCCGGACATTGGAGGCCCCGGCCCTTCGCTCCAGGGACCTCTGGATGGGGGGGATCTGGGGGGCGGCCGGTGTGGCCCTCCTAGTGCTGGATCGGTGGATCCCGTGGTCCACCCTGGAAAGGATTCTGGGCGGATGACCTCGACCGGAATTTCAGCCCATATGCCGTTGTTCGAGATGCGGGGTGTGGACTACGTCTACCCCGATGGTAGAGGGGCCCTTGAGGGGGTGGACCTTTGCATCCACCGGGGAGACACGGTGGCCTTGGTGGGGCAGAACGGTGCCGGGAAGACAACCCTGATCAAGCACCTCAACGGCATCCTCCGTCCCACCCGGGGCGAGGTCCTCTTCGAGGGAAGGCCCCTTTCCCCCGAGATCCTGCCGGGTGTGCGAAGGCGGATCGGGATGGTCTTTCAAGACCCCGACGACCAGCTCTTCTGTCCCACCGTGTTCGACGATGTGGCGTTCGGCCCCCTCCACCAGGGTCTCTCATCCCGGAGAGTGAAAGAGCGTGTGGCTTGGGCCTTGGAGGTGGTGGGGCTTCGAGGCTGCGAGGAGAAACCCCCTCACCACCTGAGCTACGGTCAGCGCAAACGGGCCGCCTTGGCCACGGCCTTGGCCATGGATCCGGAGATCCTCATTCTGGATGAACCCACAAGCAACCTCGATCCCCGCAACGAGAGGGCCCTGCGGGAGGTCCTGATGGGTCTGGAGTGCACCCTCGTTGTGGTGAGCCACGATCTTCCCTTCCTATACGGGCTTTGCCGGAGGGCCGTCGTCCTCCAGAGGGGCAGGGTGCATCACGACTACACCATGGAGGAGCTGGTCTCTCAGAGGGCCTTTCTGAGAGAGCACGGGTTGGATTTCCGTTTCCGATGCACCTGCTGTGATGGGGAGGACCCGGGGGATCACGACCACACGGAGGAGACTCTTCCCGTCCTTCCCCCAAGGGAGGAGCCTCCTGCGGTCCTCCATATCTCATCCTCTTGGGATCGTGGGGGGCGGCGAGACCCCGAGGATGAGCCCCCCGCGGTGGAGGTGAAGGGCTACTCCTACCAGTATCCTGACGGCACCCTGGCGCTTCGCGGGGTGGATCTCACCGTGAAGCGGGGAGAGAGGGTGGCCGTGGTGGGCGAAAACGGGGCGGGGAAGTCCACGTTGGCCAAAGGGATCTGCGGTGTCCTGCTCGGGAAGGGGAGGGTGCGCATCTGCGGTGTAGAGGTGGCCCCCAAGACCCTCATGGAGATTCGTCGGAGAGTGGGGTTGGTCTTTCAGGACCCCTCGGATCAGCTTTTCTGCCCCACGGCCCGGGAGGACGTGGCCTTCGGGCCCAGGCATCTGGGCCTGGAGAAGGCACAGATCGACGCCCGGGTCTCCGATGCCCTGGAAGCCGTGGAGATGACCCCCTGCGCGGATCGACCGACTCATCACATGAGCATGGGGGAGAAGAAGCGGGTGGCCATCGCGAGCATTTTGGCCATGGGACCCGAGATCCTCGTCCTCGACGAGCCGACCGCTCACTTGGACCCCGAGAGCGCCGAGAGGATCGTGAGCCTCCTCCGGCGCCACTCGGGCACCACCATCATCATCAGCCACGACCTCCCCATCCTCTACCAGCTATGCTCCCGCGTGGTCGTCATGCGGGAGGGACGCATCGTGCGTGACCTACCCATGGAGGCCTTCCGGCAAGACCAGAACCTCATCTCCCGTTTCGGACTGGATCACACCTATAAGTGTTCCTGCTGCCGAAAGATCCGGGCCCTGCAGGACGAGCCGGGCACAGCCCAGGATCCGCTGAGACCTCATGCGTGAGAGGAGGTCTCGGGGAGGCTGTTGGAGAATCTCCCGGGTCTTCCTGCGGGAACGATCACTTGACACCCGCAAAGGGATCCCATAAGATGCCTTAATCTAATGGAAAATTCGAACCGGGCGGAACGATTTCATGTTTGAGTCTCTTTCCGAGAAGTTTCAGGGGATCTTCAAGCGGCTCCGTGGCCACGGGATCCTCAATGAGGAGAACATCCAGGAGGCCCTCCGAGAGGTGCGGATGGCCCTCTTGGAGGCCGACGTGCACTTCCGGGTGGTCAAGGACTTCGTCGGGGCCGTCCGGGAGAAGGCCCTGGGGCAGGAGGTCCTCCAGAGCCTCAGCCCCGGTCAGCAGTTCATCAAGATCGTCCACGAGGAATTGATCCGGCTCATGGGGTCCTCCCCACAACGGCTCAACCTCAAGGGGCTCCCCGCGGCCGTCATGCTGGTGGGACTTCAGGGGTCTGGCAAGACCACCACGGCCGGAAAGCTGGCCCGGTGGCTCTCCGAGCAGGGGCGCAGGCCTGGGCTGGTCCCTGCGGACGTATACCGTCCTGCGGCCGTGGAACAGCTGATCCAGCTGGGGGAATGGCTGGGAATGCCGGTCTTTCGACCCCAGAACGGCGAGGACCCGGTGAAGATCTGCATTCGATCCAAGGAGTGGGCGCGGGCCGAGGGGCTCGATACCCTCCTTATGGATACGGCGGGTCGTCTCCACATCGATGAGGAGCTCATGGAGGAGCTGGTCCGCATTAAGGCATCGACGGCCCCTGGGGAGATCCTCTTGGTGGCCGATGCCATGACGGGCCAGGACGCGGTCCAAGTGGCCGAGAGCTTCCATCGTCGGTTGGAGATCACCGGGGTCATCCTGACCAAGCTGGACGGAGACGCCCGGGGCGGGGCGGCCCTCTCCATACGGGCCGTCACCGGGAGGCCCATCGTCTTCGTGGGGGTGGGCGAGAAACTCGATGCCCTGGAGGTCTTCCATCCCGACCGCATGGCCTCCAGGATCCTGGGGATGGGGGACGTGCTCACCCTCATCGAGAAGGCCCAAGCCGCATATGACGAGGAGCAGGCCCGAGAGCTGGAGCGGAAGCTCCGCAAGGACGCCTTCACCCTGGAGGACTTCCTCGAGCAGATCCGCCAACTGAGAAAGATGGGGCCGCTGGAAGACCTCCTCAACATGATCCCGGGGATGGGCAAGGTGGCAAGAGGGATCGATCCTCGACAGAGCGATCGCGAGCTCAAGAAGGTCGAGGCCATCATCAACTCCATGACCCGGGAGGAGAGGCGGAACCACACCATCATCAACGGGAGTCGGCGCCTGCGCATTGCTCGCGGCAGCGGGACCACTGTCCAGGACGTCAACCGTCTCCTGAAGAACTATGCCCAGATGCGGAAGATGATGAAGCGCATGGGTCGACGTGGCCTCAAGGGGGGGATGTTGCGGGGCCTGCCGTTTCCGGGGTGGAGGTAGGTCTTGGTCCGCAGAGGATGGATCCTCAAGGAAGGTTATCCCTTCATCGCCCCGCCCGTGCTCGTCTCCGTGGCGGGGTTCGTTTTGGGTTGGTCCTGGGTTGGTTGGTTGGGTCTCCTGCTGGCAGCGGCCGTGGCCCTCTTCTTCCGGAATCCTCCCCGTCGTCCCCTTCAGGATGACCGTTTGGCCCTTGCTCCGGCCGACGGACGGGTCGTGGAGGTCCGCAGAGAGGGGGAGAACGGGGGATTGAAGATCAGCATCTTCATGTCCGTCTTCAATGTGCATGTCAACCGCTCCCCGGTTCGGGGACGGGTGGTGGAGCTGAGGCATTATCCGGGACGTTTCCGGCCCGCCCATAGGGCCGAGGCGTCCGAGGGGAACGAGCGGCTGGTGATGGGTCTCGCCATGGAGGACGGCAGGAGGGTGACCTGCGTGCAGGTGGCGGGCATCCTTGCCCGACGCATCGTCAGTTGGGTGAAGGAGGGGACCGTCCTGTCCATGGGGGAACCCTTTGGAATGATTCGATTCGGCTCCAGGGTGGATTGCTATTTCCCGCCCGGCTTCGATCCCGACGTCCGGGAGGGACAGCGCGTATGGGCGGGGGAGACCGTAATCGGCTACTTCTTGTTGAAGGAGAAGCCTGGAGAGAGGCCGCCGGATAGATCCTGATGGAGGGGCTCGGGAGGGCGGAGGGGGCCTCCCTCCCTGAGGGGAAGGAGCGAGGAAAGGATGAAACGAGAGAGAAGACGAGGCCATCGAAGCCGGCAGCCGAGGCGTGGGGTCTACCTCTTGCCCAATCTGCTCACCACGGCCAGTCTCTTTTGCGGGTTCTACGCCTTGGTGGCCGTGCTGCATCAGGACTTCCACAGGGCGGCGTTGGCGGTTGTGGCCTCCTTCCTCTTCGACGGCCTGGACGGCCGTGTGGCGCGGGCGACTCGGACCTCCAGCGCCTTCGGCTTGGAGTACGACTCCTTGGCCGATCTGGTGGCCTTTGGAGTGGCCCCGGCCGCCTTGGCGTTTTCCTGGGCATTGGGTCACTCCGGAAGGCTTGGATGGCTTGCGGCCTTCCTCTATACCGCCTGCGGGGCCCTCCGACTCGCCAGGTTCAACGTGCAGGCCTCCAAAGGTCGGATGGACCGATTCCAAGGGCTCCCCATTCCCGCCGCAGCGGGACTCATAGCCGCCATGGTCCTCCTTTGGGGGGAGGTCGGCTGGCAGGCGGAGCCTCCCGGGGTCGCGGTGCTGGGCACTCTCTATGTCCTGTCTTTCCTCATGGTGAGCAATATTCCTTACAGGAGTTTCAAGGACACGGCCCTCGTCCGGAGGAGACCCTTTCAGACATTGGTGGCCTCGGTCCTCTTGCTTGTGGTGATCCTCCTCCACCCCCCTGTCACACTCTTCGCCATGGCGGTTACCTACGTGTTGTCCGGACCTGTGGGGCTGCTGCTCGGGCGTGGGAAAGCGGCCCCCCTGTGGAAGGAGGAGACCAAAGGCCTTCAAGGGCCCTGACAGGATCCCTCTCCAGACGGANGGGGACTGTAGGAGGGCTGGATTCAGAGGCCCCCNTTTTCCCTGCGTCGAGGCCTGGAGAAGGCTGGGGGACAGCAGGCACGGCCGGATGGGGGCAACATCGAGGGAAGGAGGGAGAGCGTGANCGGAAGGACGTACACCGTGGCCGTCTTGGGCGCCACAGGCGCCGTGGGGACCGANATGATCCGCATCCTGGAGGAGAGGGAGTTCCCGGTGGGACGGCTCGTCCCTCTGGCCTCGGAGCGTTCCGTGGGAAAACGGGTGACCTTCCGGGGGGAGGAGATCCCCGTGGAGGTGGCCACAGAGGGGAGCTTTCGGGGGGTGGAGATCGGCCTCTTCTCAGCGGGGGCCACTGTCAGCCGGAGACTGGCCCCTGCGGCGGCCGCGGCGGGATGTGTGGTCGTGGACAATACCAGCGCCTTTCGAATGGACCCCCAGGTGCCCCTGGTGGTCCCCGAGGTCAATCCCCACGCCATCGCGGGTTACACCCGGAAGGGCATCATCGCCAATCCCAACTGCTCCACCATCCAGATGGTGGTGGTCCTCAAGCCCATTCACGATGCGGCCAGAATTCGGAGGGTGGTGGTCTCCACCTACCAAGCCGTCTCCGGCACGGGGATGAAGGCCGTATTGGAACTGGAGGAGCAGGTCCGCGCGTGGTGCGATTCCAAGACCCAGAAGCCCCGGGTCTATCCTCATCCCATCGCCTTCAACTGCTTGCCCCACATCGATGTCTTCCTGGAGAATGGTTACACCAAGGAAGAGATGAAGATGATCAACGAGACCCGAAAGATCATGGAGGATGACACCATCCGGGTGACGGCCACCACGGTGCGCGTCCCCGTCTTCCGGGGGCATTCGGAGGCCATCAACATCGAGACCGAGCGGAGGATCTCCGCCGAGGAGGTCCGGGATCTCCTCTCCAGGGCCCCGGGCGTGCGCGTGGAGGACGCCCCTCATCAGCTCCGGTATCCAATGCCCATACTGGCTGCTGGGGGGGATGAGACCTGGGTGGGGAGGATCCGCGAGGACCCCTCCGTGGACAATGGGATCAACCTCTGGGTGGTGGCCGACAATCTGCGCAAGGGGGCGGCCCTCAATGCCGTGCAGATCGCCGAGTATCTGATCCAACATCATCTGAGATGAGGAGGGCCGAGGTCCTTGGAGGAAGGCATCCCATGGGGGAGACCGGGGGGGAATCCTATGCGGTCATCGTGACGGCGGGCGACCGGGGCCGTGCCCGGCTCGTCTGTGGGGTCAACAAGGCCCTCCTCCCGCTGGATGGGGCACCGGTGTTCACACATGTGCTGGCTGCCCTGGAGGCGTGTCCTCGGGTGGGAGGGCTCTACCTGGTAGGTCCCAAAGAGGCCCTNGAGGAAGGACTTTCNCGGCCCGGGATCCCCTTTCAGGGGCGGCGTCCAGTGCGGGTCTTCGAACAGCGGGAGAACCTCTACGAGAACGTCTGGAGCACCTTCGTTGGGATCCTGGAGGAGAGGGGGGTGTCGCCTGAGACCGCCTCTCCGGATACCGCGGTCCTGGTCGTACCCAGCGACATTCCCCTGGTCATCCCGGAAGAGATCGAGGAGTTTATCTCTGCCTGCCGTATGGACCAGTTCGACTACGTGGTGGGACTGACATCCGAGCGGGTCCTTTCTCGGTACTACCCCCAGAAGCACCGCAAAGGGATCCGGCTCATGTACTTCCACGTCCGGGAGGGGAGTTTCCGTCAGAACAACCTTCATATGGTCAAACCGCTACGCATCGTCAACCGGGGTTACATCCAGAAGATGTACGACTACCGCCTGCAGCGGGAGTGGGGGAACATCATCCGGCTCCTGTGGGAGATCTTCCGCACCGAGGAAGGGACCCTCGTCATGGCCGGACGATACCTCCTGTTGCATCTCTCCGCGCTCCTCTTCCGGATCCNGGGTGCGGGCCTCCATCGAATCCCGGCCCGTTTTCTCCCCAAGAAGAGCCTGGAGGAGAGCATCTCCAATCTTCTCAAGACCCGCTTTGGCACAGTGGAGACCCGCTACGGAGGGGCCGCNNTGGATATCGATACCCATGAGCATTATTCGGTGATCCAAGAGAACTTTGCGGCCTGGAAGGCCATGCANAAGGAGGAGGGCCCCTTTGTATCGTAGCTGCCCATGTCNCGCTGGAGCGGGACACCCTTGAGGGATGAAAACGCTTACCCGGATGCGAAGATCAATGCCTTTATTCGGGGAGGGGCGACTTCAGTCGCCCCCCTTTTGGGAGGCAGACGAAACGACGATACAGACGATACAGACGAGATAGACGAAATAGACGAAACAGACGAGACAGACGAAACGACGAGACAGACGAAACGACGAGATAGACGAGACAGACGAGATAGACGAGACAGACGAGATAGACGAGACAGACGAAACAGACGAGACAGACGAAACAGACGAGACAGACGAAACGACGAGATAGACGAGACAGACGAGACAGAGGCGGTCTGTGCCGGGCTGCCCTGAGAAGAGGGGGGAGGAGGATGAAGATCGATGTGCGCAAGGTCTTGGCCAGAAGGCCGGAGCGGGTGGTGGAACGGCTGGGGGAGGACAGCCCCTTGTGCCTTTTGAGCTCCCGGGACATCTTCCGGGTCCTTTCGGCCCAGCCGGTCATCGTCATGGCCTGCAATATCCGGATCCGCCATGTGATCCCGGGGATCCTCCGTGCGGCCCGCGAGCTCGACGCCGTGGTCGGTTTCGAGTTGGCCAAGTCCGAGGGGGACGTGGACGGGGGATATACGGGACAGGACCCCGACACCTTTTTCCGGACCGTGGTGGGGTACGCCGGGGAGATGGGCTTCGACCGGCCCTTCTTCATCCATGGAGACCATATCACCGTCAAGGATACCTCTGACGAGGCCCTGGAGGCCGCCCGCCGCCTGATCCGTGCCGAGATGGAGGCGGGCTATACCTCCTTTGCCATCGATGCCTCCTTCAACGAGCTCCCCGACAATATTCGGATCACGGCGGAGCTGGCCGGGCCCATCCAGGAGGAAGGCTACGGATTGGAGGTGGAGGTGGGGGAGATCAAATCCGCAGGCATGGAGGCCGAGCTGACCACCGTGGAGGAGGCCGTGGCCTTTATAGAGGGCCTCAGGGAGAAGGGGATCCATCCGGATCTGCTGGCCATCAACAACGGCTCCAAGCACGGCAACTATCTGGAGGGGGAGGAGATCCACATCGACCTTGAGCGCACTGGCCAGATCTACGAGGCCGTGCGGCGTTACGGGGTTGCCATCGCACAGCACGGCATCACGGGCACACCCCTGCACTTGGTGGGGCGGTTCGCCGATTACGGTATCCGCAAGGGGAATGTGGGGACCCAGTGGCAGAACATCGCGCATCGAGGTCTCCCCAGGGACCTCATGGAGGCCATGCGGAGCTGGGCCCNCGAGCAGGGCAAGGACATCAAATTCGCCACCAAGCCCTTTAAGGACCGCATCGATTCCATCCCGCAGGAGAACCGCGANGCCATCGCCCAAGAGGCCTATGAGACGGCCAAGGAGTTCATGGAGGCCTTTCGGGCTCGAGGTACGGCCAGCCGGGTCCTGGAGGCCCTGAGTCAGTGAGGCCATGAGGGTCATCTCGGGGTCGGCCAAGGGACGTCGGCTGAAGGCTCCACGGGGCAGGAGGGTGAGGCCCACTGCCGACCGAGTCAAGGAGGCCCTGTTCAACATCCTGGCCTGGCAGTGGGAGGGGTGTCGGGTGCTGGACCTCTTCGCCGGATGCGGAGGGCTCGGCATCGAGTCCCTGAGCCGCGGGGCGGAGGAGGTCTGGTTCGTGGAGCAGGACCTTCGGGCCCTGGAGGCCTTGAGAAGCAACCTTCGCGCCTGTGGATTCGAACAGCGGGCCCGACTGGTTCAGCGCGATGTGTGGCGTTTTCTGGCAGGGGGGTCGGCCACGGCCGGGNGGTTCCATGTGATATTCGCCGATCCACCCTACGGGAGGGGATGGGCGCGGCGGTGTCTGGAGGCGGTGGCCCGAGGAGGGTGGCTTCGTCGGGGGGGACGCCTGGTGGTGGAACACGGGGTTCAGGAGGAGCTCCCCAAGAGGCGGGACCCGCTCGTCATGGTGGATGGCAGGGTCTATGGGGGGACGGCGTTGAGCATCTTTGCAGTGGAGGCGCAGGAGGATTGATACTTCCGGGATCACGGGTTGGCCGTTGTTGATCGACGGCCGGCCTCCAGGGATGTTTGTGCAGGGATTATCAAAAGAGGAGAAGGGAGGATCCGAATCGTGACGGACGGCAGGAAACGAGGCAACTCGGCGGTCTATGCTGGCTCCTTCGATCCAGTCACCAACGGTCACCTGGATATCATCCGCCGTGGACTGGAGTTGTTCGATCGGCTGGTAGTGGCGGTGGCCAAGAACCCGGCCAAACGTCCGCTCTTCACTCTGGAGGAGCGGATGGATATGATCCGTAAGGCCGTGGGGGACGAGCCTCGGCTGACCGTGGATGCCTTCGACGGGCTTCTTGTGGAATACGCCCAAAAGAGAGGGATCAACGTCCTCATCCGAGGCCTCAGGGCCATGTCCGACTTCGAGTACGAGTTCCAGATGGCCCTGATGAACCGGCGCCTCAACCGGGAGATCGACACCATCTTCCTCATGACGGGCTTTCGCTGGTTCTACGTCAGCTCCAGCATCATCAAGGAAGCCGCCATGTTCGGGGGGACGGTGGAGGGCCTTGTGCCCGACTTCGTGGCCGAAAAACTCCGAGAGCGACTCGCAGGAGGTGGTTCGTGAGATTGGCGGAACGCATCCAGGCTATTCGCCCCTCGGCCACCCTGGCCATCTCCGCCAAGGCCAAGGAGATGCGCTCCCAAGGGATCGACGTGATAGGCTTCGGGGCCGGGGAGCCGGACTTCGACACTCCTCAACACATCAAGGATGCAGCCGTCCGGGCCGTCATGGAGGGCTACACCAAGTATACGCCGGTGGGCGGTCTGGACGAGCTCAAGACGGCCGTCTGTCACCGGCTTCAGGCGGATCAGGGATTGAGCTACGAGCCCTCCCAGGTCATCATCTGCTGCGGGGCCAAACAGGCCTTGTTCAACGCGGCCTTGGCCCTCTTCCAGCCCGGAGACGAGGTCCTGGTCCCTTCACCCTATTGGGTCTCCTATCCGGACATTCTGGCCCTTGCGGGGGCCAGCCCCGTCTTCCTCTCCACCGACGAGGACGAAGGCTTCAAGATCAATCCGCAGCAGATCCAAGAGGCCATCACCCCCAGGACCCGGGCCCTCATCCTGAACAGCCCCTGCAACCCCACGGGGAGCGTCTACCTGAGGCAGGAGCTGGAGGAGATCGCGCGGGTGGTGCGGGAGGCGGACCTCCTGGTCATCGCGGACGAGATCTACGACAAGATCGTCTACAATGACATCCGGATCACCTCCATCGCCTATGCCTGGCCGGGCCTACAGGAGCGGACCCTCATCGTAAACGGGGTCTCCAAGACCTATGCCATGACCGGCTGGCGGATCGGTTGGGCTGTTGGCCCCCAGCCTCTCATCCAGGCCATGGCCAAGATCCAGAGTCAGAGCACCTCCAATCCCACGGCGGTCTCCCAGAAGGCGGCCGTGGAGGCCCTGACCGGCCCTCAGGATTGTGTCCGCCAGATGGTGCGGGAGTTCGATCGGAGAAGGCGGTTCATGGTCTATCGCCTCAACGAGATGGAGGGGATTCGCTGCTACGATCCTGGAGGGGCCTTCTACCTCTTTCCCCGGGTCGATGCCTTTTTCGGGCGCAAGGCAGGAAAGACCCCCATCCAGAGTGCGACGCAACTGGCGGACTACCTCCTGGAGGAGGCACGCGTGGCCGTGGTGCCCGGAGAGCCCTTCGGCTCCCCGAATCACATCAGGCTCTCCTTTGCGGTGTCCATGGAGGAGATAGAGGAGGGGCTGAACCGCATCGAGGAAGCCCTCTCCAAGCTCTCCTGAGATTCCTATAACCGTCATGCCCCTGCCCCGCCTGCCCCGCCTACGGCCCCGCCTACGGCGGGG
>MTPG01000108.1 GCA_002010915.1 Desulfarculaceae bacterium JdFR-97
GGAGAGGTATGGGAGACCATGAGGTGGGAGGCCATGCGAAGAGATCGTATTTGCGGTATTTTGGGCACCGACTTTCCCATCATCCAGGGACCTATGCGGGGGATCACCCTCGGGGAGATGGCGGCCGCTGTCTCCAACAGCGGGGGGTTCGGCCAGATCGCGGCATCGGGTCTTCCCGCCGATCGGCTTCGACGGGAGATAGAGCGGGCCAGGTCTCTGACACAAAGGCCTTTTGGGGTCAACATCCCCATTTACCGGCCCAATGCTGAGGAGGCCCTGGAGGTGGCCATCGAAATGGGGGTCCGCACCGTGACCACCTCAGCCGGAAACCTGGCCAAGCTGATCGGCCGGATCAAGGAGGCCGGACTCCGCGTGCTCCACAAGGTCTCCACGGTGGAGATGGGCCTCAGGGCCCAGGAGGCAGGGGTCGACGGGGTCATCGCCATGGGATACGAGGCAGGTGGACACCTGGGCCGAGGCGGCATCACTACCCTCTGCCTGGTCCCTCAGCTGGTGGACGCCCTGGAGGTTCCCGTGGTGGCCGCCGGTGGCATCGCCGACGGTCGTGGCCTTTTGGCCGCTCTGGCCCTGGGGGCGGAGGGCGTGGAGGTGGGGACGCGTCTTCTGGCCACCCACGAGTGCCCGGTTCCCGAGTCCTACAAGCGAGGCATCGTGGAGGCCCCCTGCGATGGGACGGTGGTGATCGGCGACGGGAGGATGCCCCTTCGTGTCCTGCGGACCAAGGCTGCCGAGAGGCTCCTGAGCGGGCATGCTGACTCACCCCCCGAGCCTCCCAAGGAGGCTGGAGCACTCTCTTCGGATGCGTCGGTTTCCGAAGTGGAAGAGATGATCCTGCCTGCGGGTCAGATCTCGGGGCTACTGCGGGAGGTCCTGTCCATTGGAGATCTCATATCCGGGATGATCAGGCAGGCCAAGGAGGTTCTCGAAGGACTCCATGAAAGGCTTCTCGACCGGCAAGACCCCCCTTAAGGCAGATATTACAACGTTTAGCACTCCCTCAGGAGGAAGGATCCATGGAGAAACCCAATGTCGACATGACCAGGAGGTTGGCGAGATTTGTGGCAGACACCACTGCCGAGGATATCCCCCCACAAGTGTTTGAGCACGCCAAGGTTGCCTTCATGGACTGGATCGGGGTATTGATGGCCGGCAAGGACGAGCCTTTAGTCAAAAAGCTCATCAATTATGCCGATTTCTTGGGAGGCCATGCACAGGCCACAGTTTTGGGCCATGGAGTCAAGAAGAACGTATGCCAAGCGGCCCTCATCAATGGGGCGGCCTCGCACGCGCTGGACTACGACGATACCCTTAGAACCTTCATCGGCCACCCTTCGGTGACCCTATTTCCGGCCCTTCTGGCCTACAGCGAATGGAGGGGCTTGGGTGGACGTGACCTTCTCACCGCCTACTTGGTGGGACTGCAAGTGGGTGCAAGCATAGGTGCCAGTGCAGGGCTGGAGCATTACAGCGCGGGGTGGCATGCCACCTCCACAATCGGTCGACTGGCGTCCGCGGCGGGCTGCGCTAAGCTCATGGGGCTCGGCGAAGAGCAGGTAGTCCATGCTCTAGGGATCGCCGCCACCCAAGCCTGCGGGCTCAAGAGAGTCTTCGGCAGCATGTGCAAGCCTTTCCACGCGGGGGCGGCTTCTCAGGGAGGGCTTGCAGCGGTCCTTCTGGCCTCGGACGGCTTCACCAGCACTGATAACATCCTCGAAGGTCCCTTCGGATTCCTTCAAGTCTTCGGCGGAAAGGTTAACGACGATTTTCTCGAAAGATTGGGCAAAAAATGGGAGGTGGAGGCCATCATTCAGAAGTACCACGCCTCTTGCCACTTCACACACTCACCCATAGAGGGGGTCTTGAAGGCAGTCGCACAGAAGGATGATATGGCGCCAGAGGAAATTCGAGAAGTTAGGGTTCGTGTGTCGGAGCTCGCCGCCAGGACCGCTGGGATCGAGGATCCCAGGACCGAGTTGGAGGGGAAATTCAGCATGCGCTATTGTGTGGCCAATGCCCTTCTGGGCGGGCCGACGGGCCTGAGGGGTTTCACTCTGGAAAGGGTGAATGACCCCCAGCGGAAAGAATTCATAGAGAAGGTAAAAGTGATAGGGGACCCACAAATCCCAGATGGATCCTGGCTGGCGAATGTGGAGATCGAGCTCGAATCTGGCCGAATCTTGGCTGCAAGTGCGGATGTCTCCCAAGAGGTCCCCGAGTTGGCCGTCAAACGTGGGAAGATCACGTCCAAGTTCCATGACCTTTGCGACCCGGTTCTGGGCGAGGCCAGGGCTCTCCGGCTCGAAGAGATGATCCTGAAACTGGAAGACCTTCTCGACATGCGGGATTTCATCGGTGTCGCGGAAGATGGCTGAGAGAAGGATCATGGGACGGGATCGTGCATTCGAGGAAATTAGGCGTGTCGCGGAGGTCCTCCTCAAGGCCAGCTGTGCGGTAGCCCTGACCGGTGCAGGGATCTCGGCCGAAAGCGGCATTCAAACCTATCGGGATCCGGGAGGGCTATGGGATCGTTATCGAGAAGGGTCCTCTGGGGGAATACTGGNCGTTCTGGCCAGACACCCACAGGATGCTCACCGAAACTGGGGGACTTTCTCTCAAAGATTGAGAGGGCGCGGCCCAACTCTGCACATTTAGCTCTGGCCCAGATGGAGCGCATGGGATACTTGCACGCCGTCATCACTCAGAACGTGGACAACCTACACCGGGAGGCGGGAACAACCAACATCCACGAGCTCCACGGAAACCTATTCCGACTTCGTTGCCTCCGCTGTGGTCAGAGGAGGGACCTTTCCCGGGAGGCCTTCGTGGAAATGATGCGGGGGATTCTGGATCGTTTGATGTCATTCAGCCTGGGAGAGATGTTCCGCCTGATGCCTCAGTGTCATTGCGGAGGCTTGGCGAGGCCCGACTTTGTTGCCTTCGGGGAGCCTGTGCAGGATCTGAAGGGGGCCATGGCTGAGGTGGACATCTGCGACGTGATGCTCGTGGTGGGGACATCAGGAGTGGTCTATCCCGCAGCGGCCATGCCCCGGAGTGCTAAATCACACGGGGCATTCCTGGTGGAAATCAACCCCAAGGAGTCGGAGCTGACTCACCTTTGCGATCTGTTCCTAAGGGGAAAGGCTGGCGAGTTGCTGCCATTAATACTGGCCGAGATGCACGGATGTACATAGAGGCTTCTCAGCCTTCATCACAAAGGAAGGGCATTAGGATCCAGGACAGGGGCCAAAGACCGGTTTACTTCCTCGAGGAGGAAAGGGTAGACCGAGGGCGTCCCCGCCACGATATGACCGTTTTGGATGAATTGGGGTTTTTCCCAGAAGTCGCTCACCTTTCCTCCGGCCTCCTCGATGAGAAGCCCGCCTGCAGCCACGTCCCAAGGGCCCAGACCGATCTCCCAAAATCCGTCCAGACGGCCGGCAGCGAGATAGGCGAGATCGAGGGCGGCGGAGCCCGCTCTCCTGATGTCACTTACCTCCTGGAAGATCCGCTTGAACGTGGCCATATAGGGGTCGATGAGATGCTTGGCACGGAAGGGAAAGCCTGTGGCCACAAGGGCCTCTGAGAGGGGGAAGCCTTCCCTTACCTTCAGGGGTCGGCCGTTGAGAAAGGCCCCCTGCCCCTTTCGGGCCACGAATTGCTCCTTGCGGAAGGGGTCGTAGACCAGGCCGAAGAGGGTCTCGCCCTCAATGCATACAGCCAGGGAGACCGCCACAATGGGGATCCCGTGGATGAAGTTGGTGGTTCCGTCCAGGGGGTCGATGATCCAGATGATTCCCGACTCTGACAGGGAGGCGGGCTCCTCCTCAGAGAGGATATGGTGGTCCGGAAAGGCCTTCTGTACCATGCCGACGAGGAGATTCTGACTCTCCCGATCGACCTCGGTCACGTAGTCGAAGGTCCCCTTTTTCTCAATGGAGGCGATCTTTCCCATGCGCCGACGAAGGAGTTCTCCGGCCCGCAGAGCGGCCTTCAGGGCCAGTTGCTCCATATGGGGCAGGAGATCTCGGAGGCGTGTCTCCATGGAATGGGCTCCTTGTAGGAAATGCAGGATCGAGGTTGAGGGAGACCCGCACACAACCCAGATTGGATTAGAATAGTCTTTCTTTCGGGTGGGATCAATGGGCGGGGTGCCCGCGTTGACAACGATTTCCTTCCTGTGTTCGAATTCTGAAGGTGCCAAGTTCCACAACAGGGAGACGATGGTCTGATGCCGCGTATCCTCCTGGCCAGAGGGGCTCGTCGTACTGAAGAGCGGCTCATGGAGGAGTTGGAGGGCCTAGTGCNTCCGGGGGGCGGCCTGGAGCCCCGTCTTCTCTCCAAACCTGTTCGNGTTCTGGTGCCCTCGCGAAGCCTTCGGGAACATCTCTCCATGGAGGTTGTGCGCAGGTGGGGAGGCGCTGTGGCCGCCTTGCGCATTCAGACTCTCTACGGGGCTGCCTTGGAGATCCTGGGCCGATGCGGGCTTAAGTGGAAGGGCGGTCGGGAACTCGTGGAGATCCTGGTGCGGCGCTATGCGGCCGATGCTGAGGCATTAGCGGTCCCATTGGGGTCCCTGGAGGACGGATACGGGACGGTGGTGGGGGCCGTGATGGATCTTTTGGATGCGGGATTCGAGGCAGCCCACGCAGAGGCCCTGATGGAGTGCATGGCCGAGAGGATCGAGGAGGGAATGGATGAGGAGGAAACCAAGTGCGCCCAAGCCGTGGTGGAAATAGCCAGGCGTGCATGGGTGGAGATGACACGCTGGGGGATCTATCCTCCATCCGTTCTCCTGCAGAAGGCCGCCGAGCTCCTGGAAGCCGATCCCGAGCAAGTCCTTCCGGCCCGGGCCCTTCTGATACATGGATTCGCCGATGCCACGGGACGGGCCGCGGACTTCATAGTCTCGTTGATGCGCTGGAAGGATGCATGGGTCTATATGGATCATCCCCCGGATCCTTCCCAACCCCCACAGAAGGACCCCGGGGCCATCTTCACCGAGCGATTCCTGCGACGTCTTTTTACCTTGGCCTCCCCGGAACATGACCATGGCGAGACCCCCCCCCCAAGTAAGGAACTTTTCCAGGCCCTTGGGGGAGAGGCGGAAGTGAGGGAGGTGGCCCGAAGGATCGCCCGTTTGCTGGAGGAAGGTGCGACACCGGAGCGAATCGCCGTGGTGGCCCGGGATTTCAGTGCCTATCGTTCCCCACTGCGCATCCATTTCCGTCGGTTGGGAATCCCCTTTTCCGGGCTGGGAGTCAAGGGCCCCCTTCTGCCATGGGGACGAAGGCTGCGCGCCCTCGCGGAGGTCTACAGGCGCAGGGAAGAGGTCCCCGTGGACCGCTGGCTGGATGCCCAGAAGTTTCAGCCCGGCTCGGATTGGCGGTCTTGGCCGCTCTTCGATCTGAGGCTGGCTCTGAAGGCCCTGGGAGTGGTTCGTCTGGTCGATGCAGCCCAACTGGATCCAGAGAGGGTCCTCGATGCTGGTGGCCGGTTTCCTCTGCCCGTCCGCAGAGGGATCGTGGAGCAGGACGGGACGGATCCCCGGACCGCAAGCCCGCGGAAATTCCTGCCCGGGATAGTCCTTAAGGGGGCGGTTGAGGCGGCCCGCACCCTCATCCTGAGATGGCGGAGCTGGCCCCCTAAGGTGGCCCTGTGGGCCCACCTGGAAGACTTCCTCCGCTCTCTGGAGGAGGACTTCGGCTGGAGGGGGGAAGAAAAGGAAGCGCTGATGGAGGCGCTGGGACGCCTTAGGGAGCAGATCCCCGAGGATCTCCTTCTCACCCTGTCGGAGTTCGTCCTCCTCCTGGGGCGGTGCCTGGAGGAGGAAGGAAAAGATGATCTGGGAGGCAAGGGTGGGGGGGTGCAGGTGCTCGATGTGATGGAAGCAAGGGGGAGGACTTTCGAGCATCTCTTTATCATGGGTCTGAACAGGGATATCTTCCCGCGGAGGATCCGGGAGGACCCCATCCTTTCGGATCGGACGCGGAGGCTCCTCTCGCAGGTCCTTCCGGATCTCCCCTGCAAGGCGCAGGGCCACGATGAAGAGCGTTATCTCTTCGCGCATCTCCTTTCCTCTTCTCCGCACGTGGTCCTCTCCTGGCAGGCCGTGGACGAGGACGGCCGCCCCATTCCCTGCTCCCCACTTGCAGAGAGGATTCGGATCGCCCTCGGCCAAGCCCCCCCTACGGTGGGTCCCCCGGCCCCGGATCGCGATTTGGAAGAGCCCTTCATCCCATTGGAGCATGCTGTGGCAGCCGGGTTGAGGGGACGAAGGGACGAGATTCGTTATGCCTTCTGTAGGGCCTTGGAGGAAGCCCTCCAGGAATTTGGAGAGGGGGAGGAGGGGCGCCGAGCCGAGACTTTGACGGAGGCCCGATTGCGGATCCTTCAAGAGATGGATCCCGATCCGCGTACACCGGAGGGTCGATCCCGCATGGAGGAGTTGGGGCCCTATTTCGGGTTTGTGGGGCACATCGCAGGGACCGGAGATCCCCGCAGCTCGGATCTCTATATCACCACCGTGGAATCCATGGCCGCCTGTCCCTGGCAGGCATTTGTGGAGAGGGTGCTCCGCCTGGAGCGGCTTCCCGATCCCATGGAGATCCTCCCCATCCCGGACCCCCCTCTTTTAGGGAGGCTGGTTCACGCAGTGTTGGAGAGGTGGATTCGGGAGTCAGGCTGTTCCTCGGGGGGCGATCTTGAGGAGATAGTGGAGACGCCCCATGTGAGGGCAGATCGCCCCGAGGAAGGGATACTCGAGGTGCTTGCAAGGGAGGAAGCCCAACGGATCCTTCAGGGACGAGGGACCCTCCTTCCTGGTCTTGAAGCCCTTCTGGTTCAAGCGGTCCTTCCCTATCTCTGGCGGGCGGTGGAGCTGGAGTGGTCTGAACCGGACGCCGTAGTCCCCGTCCTCGGGGTCGAGGTGGAGGGGGAGTTCGAGGTAGAGGGTCGTCCCGTTCGCTTTCGGGCCGATCGGGTGGATGAGTGGGGGGGAGGAGTGCGGCTGACTGACTATAAGACTGGGAGCCCTGTGGCTCGGCACCAGACACAAAAGGGCAGAAGGGGGAGGTTCCTCAAGGAGGTCCGAAGGGGGAGGTGGCTTCAGGCCGCGGCCTATGTGCTGGGTGCAAAAGGACAGAGGGCTCAGGGACGCTTCCTCTTCCTTCGGCCGGACGCCCCAGATGGATGCGCCGAATTCTCCGTCGACTCGCAGGACGAGGAATTCCTTGAAGCCTGTCAGGAAGTTGTGGTTACAGTGAAGGCGGCCTGGGAGAAGGGGATCTTCTTCCCGAGGCTTGTGGAGCCCGATGGAAGACGGGAGCCTGGCCGTTGCGGTTCTTGCGGTTTTTCCGAGGCCTGTCTTCGAGGGGACTCGGGGTTCCGCACACGATGGGTGCGATGGCTCAAGAAGATGGAGGAGGTCTTCGGTCCCAGGAACGATCTAGAGAAGAGTCTGTTGAGGCTTTGGTGGTTGGGAGAGGAGCCTTCAACGGGAGTATCTCGGTGAGGGATCCCAAGGAAGAGGATCTGAGACGCNGGGACGAGGTCGCCCGGAGAGCGGCCCAGACCATTTTCCACCGTCCTGTAGTGCTTGAAGCCGGAGCTGGCACGGGGAAGACCACCGCCTTGACGGCCCGCGTCCTCTCTTGGTGTGTGGGGAAGGGTTGGGATCAAGAAATGGGGTCTCGTCCTGAGCTGGAGGCGGAACCGGACCGGATCGCAGGGGCCGTCCTGGAAGGTGTGGTGGCCATCACCTTCACGGAGGCAGCCGCCGCGGAGATGGCCTCCAGGATCGCCGAGGGCCTGAGTCGGATCGAGTCCGGAGGTTGTCCCATAGGTCTGCTGCCTGAGGTCCTCCCCCAGTCCTCCGACGAACGCCGCATCCGAGCTCGGGCCCTGTTGGGCAATCTGGATCGNCTTACGGTGCGGACCCTCCATGGGTTCTGCTTGAGGTTACTGAGCGAGGCCCCTCTGGAGTCGGGTCTCCATCCCTACTTCGTGGTGGACGGGGAAGGATCCAGGGCCGAGGAGATCATGCAGCATGTACTGGAGAGGGCACTCAAGCAGGCCTATGGAGAGCCGGGGGATCCTCATCTTCTTGCCCTCGTGGCTGAGGGGTGGGGGCCGGAGGAACTCCTAGAGGCGCTGGGTAGTCTGGTCCACTCGCCTTACAGCCCGGAGATCCTGGATGAGGATCCCTTTGCCCCAGAGCGTTTACATGGACTGCTGGATCACCAGCGCGGAATGATTGAGGCCCTCTTGGGGACCATAGAGAATCTCAACGGTGATGGATGGGGGAAATCCACTACCACCCCTCGGATGTTGGAGGCCCTGGCCGAGACACAGCGGCTTCTTCGGGCAGTGGAGGGAGCCGCTCAGGAGGATGTGATTCGGATGCTGGAGGCGCTGGGGGCCGTGTGGGAGGATTCGGCTTTGAAGCGTCTTCGGGACTGGGCGTCGGGCAATTTCAACCGGACCGAGCTCCGGGCTTTAGGTGATGGGGCGGAAGAGGTGAGGAGGCGTGTTCAGCCGGTCTTGAGAGGCATCCAACATCTCCTGCGCTTGCGGCCTGGCTTATTTCAACACGCCCGCAAGGCACTTGGGGGGCTCTGGCGGGAGGTCAAAGAGGAGATGCGCGCCAGGGGATTGGTTGGATTCGGGGACCTCCTTCGCATAGCGAGAGACCTCCTTCGCCGGAATCCAGGGGTCCGCAACCGGATTCGCCGCGGCATTCGGCAGCTTCTTGTGGATGAGTTCCAGGATACGGACCGCATCCAGTGTGAGATCCTCCAATTCCTGGCCCTGGAAGGCCCCCCGGAGGACCGTCCCGGGCTCTTTCTGGTAGGGGACCCTAAACAGTCCATCTACGGTTGGAGGGACGCGGATCTGGAGGCCTACGATGCTTTCATCGAGCGGGTCCTCGCCGAAGGAGGGGAGCTCTATCGTCTTTCGGTCAATTTCCGTTCCGTTCCCGTTATCCTCCAAGAGACGGAACGGGTAGTCTCCCAGGTGATGAAAAAACGAAGAGGACTTCAGCCCTCCTTTCAGTCTCTGATCCCATGTGCCCGGCGCTCCTTGGATCCGGGGTTTCGGAAAGGCCAGTGGAGGCCCGTTGAGTATTGGGTGGACTGGATCCGGGACGAGGACACTGGGGAGGTGCGCCCCCCGCCGACCCATGAGGAGGCCGTGGAGGCGGAGGCCGAGGCCCTGGCGCACGACCTTCTAAGGCTCCACCAAGAGGAGGGGGTTCCTTGGCGGGAGATGGGGGTCCTCTTGCGAAGCACCGGGGATGTGGACGTCTACCTTGCCGCCATGCGCCGGGCGGGTGTCCCTTATGCGGTCTCCAAGGATCGGAGCTATTTTCGACGACGTGAGGTCATCGAGGCCTCGGCCCTGATCCGGTGCATCCTGGATCCCAATGACTTGTTGGCTCTACTTACGGTCCTTCGGTCCTCCTGGGTGGGGGTCCCGGATGCGGCGCTCCTCCCTCTCTGGCGGCGGGGGTTGCCGGATCTGGTCTCCCAATTGAGGGAGGATGCCCCGGATCGTCTCCGTGAACTTACCGCCTTGGTGGAAGAGGCCAGCGAGGGCCTTCCCAACGAGGTTCCGGGGCTGGAGCGCATCAAGGGNTGGGAGAAGAGCCTTCTTTGGGCACTCCGGTGCCTCGGAAAGTTAAGGCAAAGCCTGGAACAGGACCCCCCGGACCTCTTCCTGGAGAGGTTGAGGCTCTGGACCCTCATGGAGGCCAGTGAGGCGGTGCGCCACCTCGGGTCCTTTCGTACAGCCAACCTGGAGCGCCTCTTTCGCATCGTGAACGCCGCATTGGGGGAGGGTCAGGGAGACTCGGAGGGGATCCTTCGCGCATTACGGATGGGGGTGGCGCGAGGCCTGGAGGCCGAGGAGGGCCGCCCCAAGGAGGCCGTGGAGGATGCGGTTCAGGTCATGACCATCCACAAGGCCAAGGGGTTGGACTTCCAACATGTCTACCTCATGCAACTCCACCGAGGGACTGGGGGAAGAGAGGGACGGGAGACTCGGGTGGAGGAGATGAAGGGGCGGGTAGAGTATCTCCTCCTCGGGATGCCCACTCCAGGATACTGGGAAGTAGAGGAACGAAAGAAGGAGGTGGAGGCGGCGGAGCGGGTTCGAACCCTCTATGTGGCCATGACCCGGGCTAAGGATCGGCTCGTCATGGCCGGTCGATGGCCAAAGACCCTCGAGGGGAGGGATCTGGAGACGGCCCGGACTTATATGGACCTTTTGGCGCATCGGGAAGGGGGGATCCCGGATCTGATCTCGGCCTCCCGTGAGACAACCCTTGCAGGCCACGTGGGGGTGGAGATGGAGGAAGGGATCCTTTGGTGCTTTCCTTCTCTGGGGGAGAAAACCAAGGAGGGGCTCCTTCCAACTTTGGAAGGAGGCTTCGGGCTGGATCCGAAGCGTTTGGATCGGGATGCGGCCCTGCTGGCGAAGAGGCGAAGAGAGGCTGAGATCAGGATGAAGAAGCAGCTCGGAGGGCCGGCTTCAGCAGAGGCCCACGAGGCCCTTCGAGAGCGATTCCTGGAGGAGTTCCAGACCGCCTGGATGGGAAGCGCACGGCGGAGGGAAGGGTCCCGCGTCTCCCTGGCTGTGGGGGCGGCCGTACATCAGGCCCTTGAGCTCTTGAATCTTAAGGGAGACCCTCAGAAAGAGATCCGACGCCAACTGGGCCGGCTTCCCGACTACCTTTTCGGTCTCGTGCAGCAGAAGGATGAGGAGACCGAGGCCCTCCACCGGGCCCGTTCCCTGCTGGAGCGGATGGCTCAAGGGAACCTCCTGCGGAGACTGTTTTCCTTGGCGGAGGCTGTGGTGGCCAGGGAACTTCCCGTGCTTCTGGCTCCCCGTGGAGAGAATGCCCCCTTGGGATTCCTGACGGGAAGCGTGGACCTCCTCTATCGCGATCCTCACGATGGAGGGTGGGTCGTGGCCGATTTCAAGACCGATGAAGTGGCCTCGGAGGAAGAACTGGCCTCGAGGATCTCCGCGTACGCCCTCCAGGGGAGGGTCTATGTAAGGGCGATCCAGGAGGCCCTGGCCCTGGAGCATCCTCCCCGCTTTGAACTCTGGTTCTTGGTGTTGGACCGGATTGTCCCTGTGGACCCGGAGGCGGTCCCGATGACCTGACTCGGAGAGATAGCACCAATGGAAGGAATGGATCAGCGCAGACGGCTCGAGAGGGTGGCCCGCGGCTTGGAAGCCCCGGATCTGGTGATCGAAAACGGCGTTCTTTTCAACGCCTTCACAGGAGAATTTCTCGAGGATCATTGTCTCTGGATCGCAGGGGGACGGATCGCCTATGCAGGGCCCCGTAGGGAACCTGCCTCGTTCAAGGAGACGGAACGCATCGACGCCAGAGGAGGGGTCATGCTTCCAGGGCTCATCGAAGCGCACACCCATGTCATCAACTTCGCGGGGATCGAGGCGTTCGTGAGGCGGGTCATTCCATCGGGAGTGACCACTGTGGTCTCCGAGACCATTGAGCTGGCCTCGGTGGTAGGTGGGGCCGGGATCGAGGTGCTGGTCCGAGGACTCCTCGCCCAGCCCATCCGGTTCTACTATACGGTGGCCCCCCTCTGTGGTCTGATCCCGGAGGTGGAGAAGGCGGCCCCCCCCACCGAGGAGTTGGGGGAATATTTGAAGGAACCCAGGTGTCTGGGGCTGGGTGAGGTCTATTGGGCCAACCTCTTTCTGGAAGGGGCACAAGGGGAGCGTGTTCGGGAGCTTGCGGCTAGGGCTCGGTGGCTGGGGAAACGGGTGGAAGGACACACGGCCGGAGCGTCGGGCCCGAAACTCCAGGCCTATACTGCTTATGGGGTCGCCTCGTGTCACGAGCCCATCCAGGCCGAGGAGGTGCTCGAGCGGATCCGGCTGGGATACTGGGTGATGATCCGAGAGGGCGGGATTCGAAAGGAGTTGGACGGTGTTAAGGGTATCTTTTCCGAGCCCGTGGACTTGAGGCGCCTGATCCTTTGTACGGACAGTCAGGACCCGGAGGGGTTTTTGGAGGAAGGCTACCTGGACGGGTCCGTGCGAAGGGCCCTGGAGTTGGGGATTGAACCGTCGCAGGTCTACCAGATGGTGACCCTGAATGCGGCCGAGCACTTTTGCCTGGATCACGAGATCGGCGCCCTGGCCCCAGGCATGCGGGCCGACGTGGTGCTCATCCCATCACCCAGGGAGTATGACCCCCGGTTGATCCTTTTTGAGGGACGCCCCATTTTCCGGGAGAAGGAGGTCCTGGTGGAGCCTGCGCCGGTGGCATTCCCGGACTGGATGTTTCAGACAGTGCGGATCAGCGGTCTGTCCATCCCGCCTCCCCCATCCACGGGATCGGTCAGGGTGATGGAGCTGGTGACCCGGCTTGTGACCACAGAGAGGATTGTGGACCTGGATGATCCAGAGGAGGCCTCCGACCTCCTTCCGGCCCTGGCTCTGGATCGGACGGGAGGAGAAGAGGCCTTCTTGGGGTTTCTCAAGGGATTCGGGCTCGCAAAAGGGGCCTGCGGCACCACCATGTGCTGGGATACAGTGGATATGATGGTGGTGGGACTCGACCCGCGCTCCATGGAGACCGCCATAGGCCGCCTCAAGGAGCTGGGCGGGGGAGCGGTCTATGCTGTGGGGGAGGAGGTGATTGCCGAGTTTCCCGCTCCCCTGTGCGGAGTGGCCTCCTTGGAGTCCATGGAGACGGCGGCAGCCCAGATCCGACGCCTGGAGTCGGTCCTTCGGGAAAACGGCGTCCCATGGGAAAAGCCCCTTTTGACCCTCAATACCTTGGGGACTGCGGCCATCCCGCACCTTCGTCTAACCCACAAAGGGTACGTGCGGCTTCGGGACAGGGCCGTGCTCTCTTTGGAGATTTGAATTTTTTGGCGGCGCTCGGTTCACTGAGGATGGGGCTTTTGGTGGACCATGAAGATGGAATGGAGGAAGGCCCTTCGGTGGGCGGGCTCTCGCATGCCGTCTTCGTCCTCCACAGGGAGGAGGGGGAAGTGTTCCATGAAGACCTTGGCGAAGAGGCCAACCCCATCCTTTGCAGGGATGCCCTTTTCGTCGAAGACCTCGACGCCGCTCTTGCCGCAGCTGGGCGATCTGCTCTTGAAGATGAAGCCGCAGAGCCCTTTTGTCTCCAACTCACTGACCTTTCTGTGGGCCCAGGCGAGCATCCTTTCCGTGTGATCTTTTTTTGAATACACGGTGACGAGCCGAGGATTTCCTGGATCCCCCACCAAGCGAAGGGGCTCCCGAGGGATCCCGAAGCCGGCTTCCACCTCTGGGCAGACCGGGATGAAATCCACGTATTTGCCCAAGGCTTGGATCAAGAACCTATCCAGTTTATGACATCCGTCGTACCGAACCGCCTTTCCCACGAGACAGGCGCTGATACCGACCGTGATTTTTCTTCCTTTGAGGCCGGATGGATTCGGGTATCCATCTTCAGCGTTGGGGACGCTCATAACACATCGTCCTCCTGATTAAGCCAGCACGCCACGTAGTGGCCCGAACCAATGTGGACGAGGGAGGGGCGGTGCCTGCGGCAGGGCTCCACCGCTTGTGGGCAGCGAGGGTGGAACGCGCACCCAGACGGTGGCTGGATGGGGTTGGGGACCTCGCCCTCTGGAAAGCGAAGGGGCCTCCTCCGGTGTGGGTCGGGGAGGGGGACCGACTCCAGCAGGGTCCGGGTGTATGGGTGCTTGGGGCCTTCGCGGAAGAATTCTTTGGGGGCTAGCTCCACGATTCGCCCGAGGTACATCACGGCGATGCGGTCGCACAGATGGTCTACCACGCTCAGGTCGTGGGAGATGAACAGATAAGAGAGCCCGAACTCCTCCTGGAGGTCCTGAAGGAGGTTGATTACCTGGGCCTGGATGGAGACGTCCAGGGCGCTTACGGGCTCGTCGGCCACCACAAGCTCCGGACGGACGGCCAGGGCCCGGGCGATGCCGATGCGCTGTCTCTGCCCTCCCGAGAACTCGTGGGGATACTTCTCCAGGTCCCCCGGCTGGAGGCCTACCCGCTCGAGGAGCTCCGCTGCCCGCTTGCGCCTGTCCCTTGAGCCAAGATGGGAGAAGGCCCTGAGGGGCTCGGTGATGATCCGCTCTACCTTCATGCGGGGGTCGAGGCTGGCGTAGGGATCCTGGAAGATGATCTGGATGTGGCGGCGCATGCGCCGAAGTTCCTCTCCTCGGAGAGCGAGGAGATCCTGTCCCCGGAAGAAAATCCTCCCGGAGGTGGGCTCCATGAGCCGCAGGACCAGCCGACCGATGGTGGTCTTTCCGCAGCCCGACTCCCCCACCAGCCCGAAGGTCTCGCCCTGGTGGATCTGGAAGGATACCCCGTCGACGGCCCGCACCCATGCCCGCGGCCGACGGAAGATGCCGCCCCCCAGGGGGAAGTGTTTGACGAGATCCTCCACGGAAAGGAGCGCCTCGCTCATGGTTCCTTTCTCTTGTTGGGGTGTTCCTTGAGCCAGCATCGAGCTCGATGCCCCTCCCGGATGGAGAAGAGGGGAGGGTGTCGCTCACCACAGAGGGAGAAGACGTGGGGACAGCGGTCGGCGAATCGGCATCCAGGGATGCGGTGGGTGAGAGGGGGAACCATCCCCGGGATCTCGGCGAGCCGGTTCCTCCGTCCTCCGACGGCCGCCCCTAGCCTAGGCATAGAGGCCAGAAGCCCTTGGGTGTATGGGTGGAAGGGACGGTCGAAGAGGTCTGTCACCCCTGCCTCCTCCACGACTTCACCCGCATACATGACCACAACCCTATCCACGGTCTGGGCCACTACCCCCAGATCGTGGGTGATGAGGACCACGGCCATGCCCATTTCCTCCTGAAGACGGAGGATCAAGGAGAGGATCTGGGCCTGAATGGTGACGTCCAGGGCTGTGGTGGGCTCGTCCGCCATAAGGAGCCGGGGGCTGCAAGCGAGGGCCATGGCGATCATGATCCTCTGACGCATCCCTCCAGAGAGTTGATGGGGATAGTCCCGAAGGCGCCTGCCGGGGGCAGGGATCCCTACCCTTTCGAGCCATTGGACCGCGTGCTGGCGGGCCTCGGCCTTGGACAGGCCCAGATGCAGGCACAAGGGCTCCATGATCTGCCGCCCCACCGTCATGACAGGATTCAGGGAGGTCATGGGTTCCTGGAAGATCATGGAGATCTTTCTGCCCCTGATCCGCCGGATCTCCTCCTCCCGGAGGTCCAGAAGGTCCCGCCCCTCGAACAGGACTCTCCCCGAATGGATCTCTCCAGGAGGAGACGGGATAAGCCGCAGCACGCTCAGGGCGGTTACGGATTTTCCGCATCCGGACTCGCCCACAAGACCCAGGATCTCTCCGGGCCCGACCCGAAGATCCACCCCGTCCACGGCTTGGGCAGTCCCTTCAGGGGTGTGGAATCGGACCGACAGACCCTGGATCTCCAGCAAGGGGTCTCCCATGCTTACTCCCCCAGGAGATAGGCCAATGCGCTCAGGGCATAGATCCTGGCTGTGTCCATCAACTGGTCCAGGTCCACCCATTCGTCCACCTGATGGGGGATGTCGCGGTCTCCGGCCCCGATGGTCACGATGGGGATCCCCTTCCAGGACCAGAGATAAGTCCCGTCCGTGGCCCCCGGGACGCCGCCGTAAACGGGCTCCTTTCCAGTGATCCGACGAGTGGCCCAATCCACGCACTGGACAAGGGGGTCGTTAAGGTCAGTGCGCGTGGCAGGACGGTCGGTGAGGATCTCCAACGAGACCTCCAGCGGATAGGGTCGGCTGACCCCCATGTGGTTGTCCGACTGTTGGTAGTCCTCCACTGTGGCGGCGCATACCTCCGCGGCGAGCTCCTGGAGGCGGGCCGCAATGGAGGGATGGGATTGATCGGGAAGGGTTCGAATATCCACCAGGAGCTCCCCTTCAGACGGGATGACATTGAGCTGTCCAGGGCCTCGGGAAGGGGCCCGCACTACCGTGGGGGTGAAGCTCGGCCAGCCCAACCACGGATCCCTTCCCGCCGCCTCCACGGCCTCCCACTCCAATCGGCGCAACTCGTGGATAAGCCTGGCTAGGGCCGGCAGGGGATTGAGGGCCGTGAGGGGCATGGCTCCATGGCCCATCTTCCCCTTAACCCGATAGCGGGCACGCAGCGCCCCCTTCTGGGCGCAACAGATGATTCCGTCCTGGGGCTCACAGATAATGGCACCGGTGACCCCGTCGGCATGCCCCCGACGGATGAAGTCCTGAACTCCGATCATGAGGCCCTCTTCGTCGCAGAGCACTGCCCCGATGACCTCCCCCTTCAGGGAGATCCCCGAGCGTTTGAGGGCGGCCATGGCCAGTAGCATGGCGGCCAAGTTGCCCTTGGTGTCGTTGGTACCCCGGCCGTACATCCTACGGCCTACAACCCGGGCGCCGAAGGGGTCATAGCGCCATTGGGATGGATCCCCCGGAGTGACCACATCTGTGTGCCCCTCGAAGATCAGCTTCCTGGGGCCGTCAGAGAATCGGAGCCTGACCACGACATTGGGCCGCCCCGGGACCACTTCCTCCAGGGTCACCTCAAAGCCCTGATCTCCTGCCCAGCGGGCCACCAACCGGGCCGCCTCCTCTTCGCTGCTCCCTGCCTCAGGGTCCCACACGGAATTGATGCGGACCAGTCGGGCCGTCAGGTCAACGAGCTCCTCGAACCGAAGGCATTCCAACACCGCCCGTTGGGTCTTCAAAGGGATCATAACCTACCTCAGTCTCGTCATCTTGGGGTCCAGGGTATCCCGCAACCCGTCCCCCAGGAGATTGAAGCCCAAGACGGCCCAGGCAATGGCCAGTCCCGGGAAGACTGCCATCCATGGGGCCGTCCCCAGGAAGGTCTGGGCCTCATAGAGCATTCGTCCCCAGGAGGGATGGGGCGGCTGGGTGCCAAGTCCCAGGTAGCTGAGGCCCGCCTCAGCCAGGATGGCCACGGCAAACTGGATCGTCCCCTGGATGATCAAGGGGGAGAGAATGTTGGGCAGCACATGGTGCCAGACAATGGCCGTCTCGGACAGTCCACAGGCGCGGGCCGCGGCGATGAAGTCCCTCTGCCAGATGCTCAGGGTCACAGCCCTCGTAAGGCGGGCGAAGACGGGGATATAGAAGATGCCGATGGCCAGCATGGAGTTGAGTACAGAAGGCCCCAGAACGGCGGTAATCAGGATGGCGGTGAGCACCGCGGGAAAGCCGAAGAGGAGATCGCACAGGCGCATGATCCCCTCCTCAATGAACCGCCTAAAGAAGGCGGCCAGCAGCCCCAGAAGGACCCCTATGCCGAAACCGATGGCCACGGTCACCAGCCCCACGATAATGGAGTTGACGGCCCCTACCATGACCCGAGACAGGACATCCCTGCCGTATTGATCCGTTCCCAGTGGGTGACTGAGGGAGGGTGGCTGAAGGCGGTGGGCCGCGTTCATCTCGTTTGGGGCGTAGGGCGTCCAGAAGAGGCTGGCCAATGCGGCCGCGACGACCACGGCCGCCAGGATAAAGCCCACGGTGAAATTGAGGTTTCCGAAGAACCGACGCAAGGTCTCACTCCAGTCGGATTCGAGGGTCCACCAGGGCGTAGACCACATCCACAAGGAAGTTGACCAGGATGATCATGGCCGCCATCAAGAGGACCACCTCGCGAACCACGGGCAGGTCTCTCTGCCCGATGGCCTGGAATACGAGCCGTCCGATCCCGGGCAGATAGTATACGTTCTCGATGACAATGGCCCCTGCCAGCAGTTGCCCCAATTGCAGGCCCAGGATGGTAATCACCGGGATGAGGGCGTTCTTGAGGGCGTGAACGTAGATGACGGTACGCTCCCGCAGCCCCTTGGCTCGTGCGGTCCGGACAAAGTCCTCCCGGAGGACCTCCAGCATAGAAGAGCGGGTAAGCCGGGTGAGGATGGCCGCTCGGATCAGGCCAAGGGCCAAGGAGGGAAGTAGGAGGGCCTTGAGGGACCCCCAGAAGCTGACGGACCACCCTGGGAACCCCCCTGCCGAGAACCATCCCAGGCGGACCGCAAAGAGGAGCATCAGGAGGATGCCCAGCCAGAACTCGGGGGTGGCCAGCCCCAGTTGGGTGAACCCCATTACGGTCAGATCCCCAGGCCGATTCTGGTGCCTGGCTGCGTAGATACCCAAAGGAATGGAGAAGGCCACCGCGAAGACCATGGCCAAAAGCGCCAGAGGCCCTGTGACGGCCATCCGGGAGAGGATCAGCTCCGTCACTGGAACGTCATAGTGAATGGAACGGCCACTTCTCCCTTGGAGGAGCCCCAGGATCCAGTCGCCGTACTGGACCCATGGGGGGCGGTCGAGTCCCAGTTCCGCCCGGACGTTGGCCAGGGTCTCGGGGGTGGCGTTAATTCCCAGGATGACCTGGGCAGGGTCGCCGGGTAGGATGAAGAGGACCAAGAAGACGGCAACCGAGGCCAGCCACAGCATCCCAACCAAAGTCAAGAACCGTTTTACAAGCCAGGCCGTCATGTCCCTCCAAAGGAAAAAGGGGCGGAAAGAGAGTCTCCCGCCCCTCGGATTCCTCTTTGCGGCCTCCTATCTTTTCAGCCAGACCCGGGTGCAGTCGAGGGCGATGGTCGGATAGTTCCTCCACCAACCCATGACTTCGGAGCGCATCACCGGGAGGCTGGGGGCGGAGAAGAGGAATCCGTTGACCGCATCCTCGGCGATGATCCGCTGGCAAAGACCGAAGTAGCGGGCCTTCTCCTCCTCGTTTCGGGCCCTAAGGGCCTTGGTGTAGGCCTCCCGAAACCTGGGGGAGTCGTATTGAAAATAGTAGTTAGGGTTAGCGTAGATACCTATATCCCAGGGCTCCACGTGGCCGATGACGGTCAGCTGGTAGTCTTTGTTCTTGAAGACCCGGTCGATCCACTGGCCCCACTCTATGACCTCTATCTTGAGTCGGATCCCCACCTTGGCCAGCATATCAGCGATGACCTCGCCCGACCGACGGGAGTACGAATAGGGGGCCGGCAGCTTGATCACCGCCTCAAAGCCGTCCGGGTAGCCCGCCTCCTTGAGGAGGGCCTTGGCTCTGTCGGGATCGTAGGGGTACATGCCCGTCAGATCGATGTAATAGGGGGTGGAGGGAGACCAATGGGACCCTATGGGAGTGCCATAGCCGAACATGGCCAGCTGGATGAGCTTCTTTCTGTCGATGGCATGGGCCATGGCACGGCGCACCCTCACGTCATCGAATGGCTTGGCCTTGTTGTTGGTGGAGAGAATGACCTCGCCGGTGGTGGTCCCGTTGAGGACCTTGAAGCGTTTGTCACGAGCCAATTCCTGGGCGGACTCGGGGCTTGCGATGTATCCGATGACATGGATGTCCCCGGCCCTGAGCGCCGCCACTTGGGCGCTGGGGTCGGGGATGAACTTGAAGGTCACACGGTCCAGATAGGGGAGCTCGGGGTCCCAGTAGCCCTCGAAGCGCTTTAACTCCACGCGATCACCCCGGACCCACTTGACGAATTGGAAAGGACCCGTCCCTATGGGATGGGATTTGGCCTTGTCGGCCGCTCCCATGGGGAGCATGACGGCATCCCCCTCGGCCATGTGGGGGATGAACAGGGCGTCGGGCTCCTTGAGGGTGAGCACGAGGGTGTGGGAGTCCGGGGTTTGGATCTCGGCGATGCCCCGGAAGTATTCTGGATGGGGATTCTGGGTCTTATCAGCCATGGCCCTGCGGAGATTCCACGCAGCCACCTCGGCATCGAAGGGCTCGCCGTTGTGGAATTTTACTCCCTTTCGCAGGTGAAAGGTATAGACCCGGCCGTCTGGCGACACCTCCCACCGTTCGGCCAGGCCGGGCAGAAACCGTCCCTCGCTGTCGACCTTGATGAGTCCCTCGAAGACATTGGAGTAGACCACCCGGTCGATGGCAGCGGCTGTATTTGCCGTAGGGTCGAGACCCGGAGGCTCCGCGGGCTGGCAGACGATCAGATGACCTCCCCGCTGCGGTGTCTGGGCCAAGGCAGGGAAGGCCAATGCGAGGGCCAACAGGACGAAGACCAAACGTCTCATCTTCCATTTTCTCCTTTCCTTGTTGGTGTTTGGCTTTCAGTCGTTTTCTTCCCGGGGACGGTCCTCGAGATCGGCGAAGGCCGGATAGCTGTACATGGTCTCGGCCGACAGGACCGCGTGGATGATGGCCCGAGCCACGGTGTCGGCGGCCGCTCTGCCCAGATCGGTCAGGGCCTGGGCCGCGGGGGCGGCGAAGAAGCCCGGCGTGGCAGAGAGTTCCCTCTCGCCGGTGGACAGACAGAAGATGGTATCCCCGTCGAAGAGGGTGTGGGCCGGGCGCACGGCCCGGGCGATCCCATCGTGGGCCATCTGTGCCATTTTGCGGACCTGGGCTTTGTCGAGCCGGGCATCGGTGGCCACTATACCCAGGGTGGTGTTTCGGGCAGGGGATCCCCCAGGGGGCGAGGGGACCCTCACGGCCCTGCGTCCTGCGGTCCCGAATTCCCGGTTTTGTTCCAGCCGGGCCTCCCAGAGACGGCCCGTGCGGGGATCCACCACGGTGCCGTATGAATTGACGGCCACCAAGGCTCCCACGGTGATCCCCGATGGGAGGATCTCGCTTGCGGTTCCGATCCCTCCCTTGAGCCCTCCGGCTACAGCTCCGGTACCAGCCCCTACACAGCCCATGGCCACAGCCCCGCTCGAGGCGTTCTCGCAGGCCAGAGATCCCCACGAGGGATCCACGGGAGGGATGTAGGAACGCCCCCGACCCAGATCAAAGAGGACCGCGGCCGGAACGATGGGCGCCACATAGTCTCCTTCGAGGGGGAAGCCTCTCTTTCGCTCGGCCAGCCAACGGACCACACCATCCACGGCGGCGAGACCGAAGACCGACCCCCCGCTTAGGACCACGGCCTGGAGTTTCTGGACCAGGTTTCCGGGCTCCAAGAGGTCCGTCTCGCGGGTTCCAGGGGCCGAGCCCCGCACATCCACACCTCCCACGGCTCCCTGGAGGCAGAGAACGACCGTCACCCCCGATGCTGCATCACGGTCGGTGTAATGCCCCACCTGGATCCCTGCAACGTCGGTGATGGCGTTATGGCTCATGCTCCAGCCGGAAAGAGCAGGCTCGGACTTCCAAGTCTCTTCCGTCACTGCAAGGTGGGTGGCCTCACCTGCGAGACCGAAAGCGGCGACGGATCCTCACGTTACAGACCCTTGGCGAAAGATGGGTCATAGAAATCCTCAGCTTTGGCATCGAAGCCGAGCTTGCCCAACTTCTTCCATACCTTGATGCGGTCGGCCACCATGCCGTGGATCCTTTTCTCGAAGGCCTCCTGGTTCATGGCCCGGTCGTAATATTGGATCCCCGTGAGGGTTTCCCCGAACAGTTTTGGGTCCTTGAGCCAGCCCCCGATGGCCTTGGCCATGATGGCATTGGATTCCTCTGGATGGGACTTCCAGTATTCGATGGCCTTCACCACGGCCCGGCATACTCCCTGGATCTCGTGCTGGCGTGCCTGGATGACTCGATCCGGGAAGATGAGCACATCGGAGATCAGCCCGGGGGTCTGGGAACTGTCTATAAGAATGTGGCCGTGGGGAGCCTGCTTTCCTTTGGTGAGGTAGGGCTCCCAGGTGACCGCCGCATCGACCTTCTTGGCAATGAAGGCGCTGCCCGCTGCTCCGGGCTCCATGTTGACCACCTGGATGTCTTTCAAGCTCAATCCCTCCTTCATGAGGAGGTAGGCGATGAACCACTCGGATATGGAGCTTTCCTTGAAGGCGACCCGTTTGCCCTTGAGGTCCGAGATGGTCCGGATATCTTTGTTGGCCACGATCCCATCCCCTCCCTTGGAGTCGTCGAGGAGAAGGACCACCTTGGAGGGGATGTCGGGCTTGGCATTGAGGATGAAAGCGGCCAGGGCCGTGCTCATCCCGTCGATCTGGCCCGCATAGTAGGCAGCAAAGCGCATGGAGATGTCGTCCATAATGGAGAGCTCAACCTCCACCCCCTCCTCCTTGTAGAAGCCTTTCTCTTGGGCCAGGTAGAGGGGTCCGTTGCCCACCCAGGTGGGCATGGAGATCTTCAAGGGGGCGGCAGCGGACCAGCCCGTTGCTCCCAGCCACGCCAGGAAACCCACCAGGATCCATACAGCTTTATTACACCTCATGGCTGCCCTCCTTTGTCCTTGATGTTAAGCCGCACCGGGGCGGAGATCCCATGATACGTCAAACAGGGCTTTCCGTCGATCCTTTTTCAAGGGTTTTTCAATACCTCATCCAGTGCGGCGAGAAATCTCCGGTTTTGCTCTTCGGTCCCGACAGTGACGCGGATAAATCTCGGGGCACCGAAAATCCTTCCTGGTCGGACCACGACTCCTCGTGGCAGGAGGCGGCGGAAGAGTTCCTCCCCGTCCAAAGGGACCTCCACAAAGAGAAAGTTGGCCTGGGAGGGAACCGCGTTCAGCCCCCGGGATTCCAACTCTCCTCGGAGGAATTCCCTTCCCGCAACGATCCGTCTCACATGCTCCTCGACGAACCCTTCCTCCTCCAATGCCCGCAGGGCCGCGGCCTGTGCCGGGACGCTGACGTTGAACGGGAGCTTCACCTTGGCCATGAGCTCCACGAGGGCCGGGTGTGCCAAAAGATACCCCACGCGGACACCCGCCAGGCCGAACGCTTTGGAGAAGGTCCGGATCCCGATGACCCTCCCGTCCTTCAGGAGATAGTCCCGGGAGTCGGCCGCCTCCGAAACCGTGACGAACTCTCGATAGGCTTCGTCCAACACCACGATCCGGTCTTCCGGAAGCTCCTGAAGAAAGGCGTCCAGTTCCGCCTTTTTGACCAGCGTTCCGGTGGGATTGTTGGGGGAACAGATCCAGATCACCTTAGTGCGGGGGTCCACCGTACGGAGGGCCTCCTTTAGGTCGACTCGGAAGTGGCGGAGGGGAACGTGGATCACCCGGCCTCCGGCCAAACGTGTGGCCGTCTCGTAGGCATCGAAGGTGGGGGGGAAGATCATGGCTCCTTCCCCTGGGTCAATGAAAGTCTGGGCGATGATGCGGATACACTCCTCCGCTCCGTTGCCGAACAGGATGGCCTCGGGGGGAATTCCCAGCCGCTGAGCTAGCCGATGCCGAAGGGGACGGCACTGCCCGTCCGGGTAACGGTTCATTCGTCGGGCCGCACGGTGTATCTCCCGAATGACCTCTTCGGACGGGGGCAAAGGAGACTCATTGGAGGCAAGTTTGATCACCTCCTGGAGGCCGAACTCCTCCCGGACTTCCTCGATGGGTTTTCCGGGGATGTACGGGTGGAGCCGGAGGACCTCATCCCGTGCCGCGCGGGTGGGGTCGATCTTGGGAGGAATGCGTGCAGGGCTCAAAGGATCCTCCTTCCACGGAGACGGCTCAGCCAACCGGATACCCGGGGGGAAGTCCGTCGCATGTCTGCTTTGGACGCCTCGATGGAGCGAATGGTCTCCTCGCGGATGGCGGCCGTGATGCTCCGCTTCAGGTCCATGAAGAATGGAGATGTGCGCACCTCCGGGCTTCGAGGATGGGGGACGTCGATTTTGACCTCCTCCTTGATGGTGCCCGGACGGAAGCTCATGACATAGACCGCGTCCCCAAGGAAAATGGCCTCATCGATATCGTGGGTGACGAAAAGGACGGTCATGCGGTTCTCTTCCACCAACTGCAGGAGCAGCTCCTGCATGATGGTGCGGGTCTGAGCGTCCAGGGCACCGAAGGGCTCATCCAGCAGGAGGATGGACGGATCATTAGCCATGGCCCTTGCGATGGCCACTCGTTGCTTCATTCCTCCCGAGAGATACTTGGGATAGGTGTCCTCGAATCCGCTCAGGCCGATCTTCTCGATGAGAAATCGCGTCTTTTCCCGGATCTCCTTCCGGGATACCCCCCGAAGGCGGAGCCCGAAGCTGATGTTGTCGGAGACCGTCAGCCACTCATAAAGGGTGTAGGACTGGAAGACCATGCCTCGATCCGCGCCGGGACGATGCATCTCCTTCCCGTCCAATAGAATCCGGCCGCTGGTGGGCTTCTCCAGACCCGCTACGATGCGCAGCAATGTAGATTTGCCGCAGCCGGAGGTGCCCACGATGGTGACGAATTCTCCCTCTTCCACGTAAGCATTCACATGGCGCAGGGCCTCGATGGTCTGGCCCCGGGCCGTTGTGAAGACCTTGGAGACATTCTCGATGATGAGCTTTTTCCGGGCCATCTCAGTATCCCGCCTTCTCGGACCACGGAAGAAGGAGCTTGGTCAGGACCTTGAAGGACTGATCCGTAATGAGGCCCAGGAGTCCGATCACCACCAGCCCTACGAAGATGGCCTCGGTGTGGAGGCCCCGCATTGACTGGAGAATCATGTACCCCAAACCGCGCTGGGCAGAGACCAGCTCCGCCACGATGAGATAGGTCCAGGCCCATCCCAAGGTCATGCGAAGGTTGTCGAAGATCCCCGGCATGGCGGCTGGAATGAGGACCCTCCATACCACGTCTCGCTTTCGAGCTCCCTGAGTGTAGGCGGATTCCAGGAGTTCCTTGGAGATGTTAGCTGATACGTCCGAGATGAGGAAGATGAGTTGGAAGAAAGTACCGATGAAGATGACGGCCACCTTCTCGGTTCGGCCGATGCCGAACCAGAGTATGAGAAGAGGGATCATGGCGCTGACGGGAAGGTAGCGGACGAAGTTGATGATCGGTTCGATGAAGGCCTCCACGAACTTGAAGCTTCCCATGAGAATCCCCAATGGGACGGCCAGCACGGCTGCAAGCGCGAAGCCCATCAGGATGGTGGTGACGCTGGCAAGCATGTGTTCCCAGAGCTCTCCGCTCACCGCCATCTCCCAGCCCACCTTGAGGATGGAGCCGGGGGTGGGCAGGAATATGGCATCCACCAGGCGCCCGTAGGAAAGGATGATCCAGGCAAGAAAGATGACCCCGAACGAGGTCAGGCTGAAGGATATATACTGCCCCCGGGGTATGGGCTGCTTGGGCTGGAACACTTCTCTATCTGACCATTTGGGACGATAGTGACTGTGGTTGCGAGTGGACATGGGCATATCCTCTCCAGTTCCACGAAAAAGACCGCCATGACAGGAAAGGGGTCCCGGTACATGACGGCGAGATGAAACGGAATCGAAAAACCGAAAAAAAAGAGAAACCTGAGACTACCGTTATCATTAGGACGCTAACAAGGCGAGGTTGGATTGTCAAGGAAGGAGGGGAACCGTAGGGCTTGGCGGACGAACACCGAGGGGAAGGCCCAGCAGTGAGGGGACAATCGGCCTTCCCCCCGTCTCAAGGTTACAGGAAAAAGGTCTGTTTGGCCCGGGAGGCCAGTTCCACGAACTTTGCCACCCCGCAGTATTCCAGATGAGGATAGGGGCGGATCTCCTGGGGTTTGATCCCCATGAGTTCCATGCTCATCTGACACATCCAGATGCGCACGCCCATCGCTGCAGCGTCTTCGATCAGTTCATCCAACGACTTGGCTCCATGGCGCTTCATGACGCTGCGGATGAGCTTTGGGCCCATCCCTAAGAAGTTCAGTTTGGACAAGGGAAGCTTGTTTACACCTTTGGGGAGCATCCAGCCGAACATCCTCTCGATGAAGCTCTTGGGTGGGGGGGAGGCCTTGGGGTCGCGCATGGCAGCGGTCCCCCAGAAAGTAAAGAACATGTCCACCTGAGTGTCCATGGCCGCAGCCCCTGTGGCGATGATGAAACTGGCCATGATCTTGTCCAAGTCACCGCTGATGACCCCGATGACCATCCGATCCTCGTCCACCTGGGTGGCGAGGTCGCGGACCCTCTCTTCGAGCTCCTCCATACGCTTTTCCAGATCCCTTTCCTGAGCGACCGAAGCCTCCATAGCAATCCTCCTCATCTTTATTTATTAATTATAATATTCTAATAGTAGAAATTTGTCAACCCCCGGTCGGCTCAAGACCCGGGATCAAGAAAATAGAAGCCCTGCAGGAGGTGTTCTCGGCATAGCCCCCCGGCCCGATAATTTATGGAATTTATGGTTAGGGAACGCCCGTTTCGTCTGTGTGATGAGCCTTCAGATCCAGATGTTGATCAGAGGGTCGTCTTCACAAGGCGAGCATTGCCCCAAGCCTTGAGAGGGCCCTTCAGAAGCTCTCCATCCGGGGGGCCCTGGAGGTCACACCGAGGCTGAGGTAGTCCACGGCATGGTCAAGGCTACAGCCGAGCAGCTCAGCCTCTTCAAGGCAATGAAGGTCCCCCCACCCCAGCACAAAGACCTCCTGGAGTGTAGAGTCCAAAAAAACCCCACCAAAATCACCCAGGTTTTTCCGTCCAATTGATAATCTCAGGTGCTGGTTGGGAAATGGCCGTTCGTGCCCGAAGCTAGGGACGAGAGGCACGAGGCGGAGTAGCGTGGAGTCCCGCCGTAGGCGGGGTAGCCGGCAGGCTTTAGCCTGCGCATCAAAAGTGCAACACCACGCACGAAACGAACCAAATGGACGAGACAGAGCAGATAGACGAGCCAGCTCGTTGGGAAGGGGAGGCTTTAGACTCCCAAATGGGGGCGACTGAAGTCCCCCTTCCCAGATAGAAAGGTACCGACCGTCGTATCTTGGCAATCATTTTCATCCATCGAGGGTGCCACGCCCCGGTTTGGCGGGCGGGGCATGGCGGTTATGTTGAACGCCGATATAACACTAAAGCAAGACCAGGCCATTACTTTACCTCTTAACCGGACAGCAGTGTTTAGGGATAAACCTTTGAATGCAATCGACGGACAAAATAATCCATCATTAACTTGGAACAGCCAGCCGATATTTTTTGTCTAATAAAGTAGAGACCTTCCACACTTTGGCTTCATACTAAAAACATAACCCAAACCTTATGGAGTTAGTCATGGAATGGAGTCCCCTGAAAATGCCGATACTTTGCCTCCAAATGGGCTCTTGTGCCTTTTTGGAGGCTTTTGCTGGTACCTCAGAACGAAGCTAGTATATTGGAG
>MTPG01000052.1 GCA_002010915.1 Desulfarculaceae bacterium JdFR-97
CCCCCTCTCGGAGATCCCCGCCGAAGGAGTCCTGGGTAAAAGCCGTGGTACCTGCTGAAGTTTGCTTCCTTCCCACAGCAGGGATGGGTTCGGCCTTAGAGGTTCACGTTAGAGGGTCCTGAAATGCCCCTATTGGTAGATTACCACAGTCGTCTTGGGACGGCCACTCTGGCCCAAGAGGCGAGTCGGCGAACCCACCCTGAAGGAAGGGAGGTGATGAACCGGATCCGCCGACCTTTCTTGGAATCAATTAGTGTCCCACCACCAGGATTCCGGATGCAGCCAGAGACAGGATAAGGATCTCCAAGGTCACGATGATCACGAAGGGGAGGTCCTTTTGTCTGATGTAAGCCGGAAGGAGGGTCAGGTAGGCCACGATGGTAAGTCCAGCCAAGATGACGATCCCCACGAAGTTGAGGAAATCCCCTTTTCCCAGAAGGACCACCCATCCCCATCCCAGGGGGATCTTGGCCTCCTCCAAGTAGTGGTGGACACCTTGGCTCCAGTATGCGCTTATCTCTTCGAGGGGCACGTGGGGCGCCAAGATCCCGAACACATAGAGAAAGTATGTCGCGAAAAGGAAGAAGATGGCTCCCCAGCATCCGTAGAAAAGGAGGTTGGCGTACCGGATCTGTTCTGGAGATGCAGCTGTCTTGGATCTTGTCTCCCTCATGGTTTCCACCTCGCTTATCCGATTCCGAGTCCTTTGAGGAGGGCTTTTCCACCCGCGAAGAGTAGCACCAGGATGACAATGTATCGGATGGCTTTGGGCTTGACCACCGCCAGGATCCTCACTCCGATGAAGGAACCCAGCATCAGTCCTACGATGGAGGGGACTGCCATCAGGGGGATGACGCAGCCTTGGTTCAGGTAGACCCAGGCCGCGGATGTATCCGTGATGGAAAGGAGGAACTTGCTCGTCCCCACCGCGATCTTCAAGGGCGCCCCCATAAGGAGGTTCAGCACGGGTACATTGGCCCATCCGGCACCCAGACCGAACATGCCTGCCATGATCCCAATGATAATGAAGAGGAAAAGGCCCAAGGGCGTGCGGTGGACCCTCCAGTCCACCTCTTCCCCCGTAGACTCCTCCCTGTAGACTCCCATTATCTTAAGTGCCTGTCCCACGCTGTCGGGCTTTTTGACCTCAGGGCGCTCGACATTTTTGGAGGTGGCGAGCAGAATCGCTATGAGAATGATGGTTCCGCCCAATGCGATCTGGACGATGTTTCGGGGAAGGGCCAGCCCCATAAAGGCCCCGATGATGGCGCATGTGGAAGCTATCAGCGCCACAGGAAGGGCAAGTCGAAGACTGGCCAGATTCCGTTTCAAGAGACCAGGTCCTGCCGCGAGGGCCCCGGCCAGGGCCACGAGGAGGCCTGTCCCGCGAACGAAATCCAGGTGAAAAGGAAAAAAACCGCTTACCAGGGGCACGTAGAGAACCCCTCCTCCGACTCCCGCCAGCACGGCCAGGACCCCGAGCACCAGGCAGAAAAGGAACAGCACCACGGGCCAGAACCACCAGGGCTTGCTGAGACCCGGAGCCGCCGCCTCCGCCGCCATGGCGGGATGTGCCAAAAGCCACAAGCCAATGAACATTACCGTCGACACTCCACTGGATAACCATCGACTCCGCATCCGCATCCTCCTTATTCCTTCAGAAGAACTTCATAGGGCTGAATAGGGAACGTGTAGAAACCCTTCTCCCGAGTTTGTGGGCTGGCTTGTGTGTTGAAAAATGTAACGCTTAATTTGTATCTGGCTGTAATTACTATATTTTTGAGACACCTCCGTCGAGATTTTGGTGAAGGTATCAGATCGCGTTTTGTACGTCAAGACAAAGGGTGTCCGTTGTTTCCTTGAGGAAGGGGATGTTGTAAGGAGGATCGTTCCGTCTGAAGAGAACTGCACAGGAGAAGCCTCAAGGGTCTTTGTTGGGGGGAAAGAGAGAGGTGGGGTGAAAGGAGGCGGTTTCCTCCTCGAAGAAGGACACCCTATCCCTCGAGATGGTACTTCTTGATCTTGCGCCACAGGGAGACCCGATCGATCCCCAGGATCTCCGCGGCCCGAGTCTTGTTCCCTCCCGTTTGGGAGAGGACCCAGCGGATATATTCCCGTTCCGTCTCCTCCAGGGTAGGGAGACCTCGGGACGAGGTGCGGATGGCCTTAAAGTGGACCATTCTGAGATCCTCTGGGAGGTCCTTGGCCTGCAAGGTATCTCCTGTGGCAAGGGTGACGGCCCGCTCGATGATGTTTTCCAGTTCGCGTACATTGCCTGGAAAGGGGTAGTTCATGAGGATTTCCATCATCTCATCGGAGACCCCTTTGATCATCTTCCCCTGATGTTCCGCGTACTTTTTCATGAAATGGCGTACCAGGAGCGGGATGTCATCCTTTCGCTCCGACAGGGGAGGGATGTGGAGGCTTACCACATTGAGCCTGTAATAGAGGTCCGAGCGGAACCTCCCTTCTTCCACCAGCTTCTTGAGGTCCTTGTTGGTTGCGGCCACGATACGTACATCCACGGGGATGGGTTCGGTCCCTCCCAGTCGAAGAACGGCCTTCTCCTGGATGACACGGAGGAGCTTCACCTGCATGGACGGGGGCATATCCCCGATCTCGTCGAGGAAGACGGTTCCCCCATTGGCGACTTCGAAAAGGCCCCTTTTGAGGGAGGTAGCGCCGGTAAAGGCATCCTTCTCATGGCCGAAGAGTTCGTTGGCCAGCAGTTCTTCGGTGAAGGCCCCGCAGTTGAATGCCACAAATCGACGTTCCGAGCGGGGGCTGGCGTGGTGCAATGCCCGAGCGATGAGCTCCTTGCCTGTGCCGGTCTCCCCGAAGATGAGGACATTGCAGTCGGCAGGGGCAATGCGTAGTACCGTTTGGATCAGCTCTTGGATCTTTCGGTTTTTCCCCACAAAGAAGGGAATTCCCCCCTTGGCCTTGAGGTCCTGGCGGAGTTCTCTGATTTCGTCTTTGAGCCGTTTTTTCTCCAGTGCCTGTCCCACCAGGGCTCGGACTTCCTCGATCTTGTAGGGCTTTGGGATATAGTGGAAGGCTCCCCGTTTCATGGCCTCAATGGCCGAGTTGACGGTGGCGTAGCCGGTGATCATGATCACCTCGGTGTCGGGCTGGCGTTCCTTGACCCGGGAGAGGACCTCCATTCCGTCTATCTTCTCCATCCGGAGATCCGTAAGGACCAGATCGTAAGCCTTTTTGTCCAAAAGCCGAAGGGCCTCCACCCCACTCCCCACAGAGTCGATATGGTAGTCTCCTCGGGAGAGGATGTGCTCCAGGTTCTTCCTGGCGATTTCGTCGTCTTCCACAATGAGGATTCGAGGTTTTCGTGGCATGGAATCACCTATTGTGTTACCGAGGGTTCAGAGCCATGTCCAAGAAGACAAGGTTCCAGGTGGCTTTCATTCTCCCTCCATGCCGGAAGGGTCATAAAATGCCTTTCCTCAGGTTCTCCGGATGGCAGCGGATCTTTTCACCTCCCTCTTCTCCGTCAAGATGGGGAGGCATGGAGGGAGGTGANGGCCGGGAGATGAACCCGGAAGGTAGTCCCTTNGCCGACTTTGCTCTTAACGGTGATCCGTCCGCCGTGTCTTTCGATGATGCCGTAGGTGACGGAAAGGCCGAGTCCCGTCCCTCGCCCCACGTCCTTGGTGGTGAAGAAGGGGTCAAAGATCTTGGGGAGGTTCTCTGGAGGTATACCCACCCCCGTGTCGATCACCTCCAGGACAACCTCTCCATTCTCCGATTTGAAGGCCCGGAGAGTGAGGACTCCTTCATCCTCCATGGCCTGGATACCGTTCATTATCAAGTTCAGGAGGGCCTGTTCCATCCGCGCCTTGTCGGCGTTGATCACCAGCCCTTGGGGGACTTCGACCCGGATCTCAACGTGGGAAGGGATCTCACCTTTGATGAGTTTCAAGGTGTCCTCAACGATCTCATGGAGATCCGTGGGCTTGAGCTCGAATTCGCGCTCCCGGGAGAACTCCAACAAGGCCCGCACGATGTCTCGAGCCTTGATCACCTGTTCCTCAATGGAACTCAACAGTTCCTTGTGGTAATCCGGGAGTCGGTCGTTGACCTCCTCCATGAGGATTTGGCAGGAGGTGGAGATGTTGCTCAGGGGATTGTTCAATTCATGGGCCACACCGCTTGTGAGGGTGCCCAGGGCGGAGAGCTTTTCGGTCTGGATCATATGCTGACGGCTCTCCTGCAGCTGGACCACCATGGTATTGAAAGACTCCACGAGAGATCCGATTTCATCTCGAGTTCGAGACCAACGGATGGGCTGGAAATTCCCCTGGGCCACATTCCTCGTGGCCTCCTCGATGGTGTGGAGGGGTCTGACCACCTTGGTCTCCAAGAGAATGACCACAAAGGCCCCGGTCAGGATGACCGAGACGAAAAAGATCCCGAAGAGTATTCGATAGTGACGCAGGATCCTCTGGATTCTGTTTCGTTCATTCTGTACCAGACGTTCCCCCAAGAAGATGATCTGTTTGCCAGCGTCGCGGAGATCCTCGATCTGTCGGTTGAGGAGGTTTTTGGCATCCGCGTTTAAGGGGGCATTGGAGTTCATCTCATGGACCAGGGAAAGGGACCTGCGGTACTCCCATAGAAGATCCCTGAGGTTGATCCAGGTCTCGCGGCCCATGGATGTGATGATCTCCTTTCGATTGATGAGGACCAACTCTTCCACTTGGGCGAGATAGACAAGGGCCTCTCGAAAATCCGCCTCCTGATTGTAGAGGAAGAAGTTTTTTTCGTACCTTCGAGCCTCAAGGATGGTATTCAAAATGCGGTCCGCGCTGTTCAGAAAGAGGAGGTTCCGCTCGATGTTGAGGAAATAGCTGTAGCTCAATGCCACGAAGGCGGCTACCCCCACAAAGCAGAGGAAGAACCCCAGAATCAGGCGGTGTCGGATCTTGGAAAAGGCGCGAAGCATGGTCCCCTGTGTGAAAGTAGGTCTGGGGAATCAGCCTATTGATCAGTATAAACCGTTAACTCCCTTCAATAAAAGAGCGCGTGGCTTTATTCAAAGGTATGTGAAAGAGGGTGAGCCTCCTTCTCAGATCCCATATACGATGGATATCATTGTGATCATCACGACGATGAAGATCACGCTCATGATGGTCCCGGCCTTCATAAAGTCAATGCTTCGATAGCGTCCAGGTCCCATGTAAAGGGCGTTGACCTGGTGGGTGGGAAGCATGAAGGAGTTGGAGGTGGCCAGGCCGACCACCAGAGCCGCCATTCGGGGATCCACCCCCGCCCCGATGGCCATGTTTACCACCAGTGGGACGAGGAGAACGGTGGCTCCCACGTTGGAGATGACCAAGGTGAAGACCGTGGAGAGAATCCCGATCACGGCCAGAAGGACGATGGGCTCCACTTGGCCCAACAGCATCAGGACCCTCTGGGCGATATATGCTGCGGTGCCTGTCTTCTCCGTGGCAATTCCCAGGGGGATTAGTCCGCCCAAGAGAAAGACGGTCCTCCAGTCCACGGACTGATAGGCCTCGTCGATGGTGAGCACCTTAGTCAGGATCATCCCCAGGGCCCCGGTCATCAGACAGACCGAGAGTTTAAGGTCCGTGAAGATCACCATTCCGATGGCCACCGCGAAGCAGATGGCCGCCCGGATGGCCTTCTGAGGGTAGAGGACCTCCGCGTCGACCGGGTGGGTGAAGATGAAGCTGTTGTTTTCCCGAAGGATATGGAACCGCTCCCAGGTGCCGTGGAGAAGGATTGCGTCTCCTGGCCGGAGGACGATGGTCGAAAGGCCTGCATAGAAGATCTTGTCCTGACGATAAATGGCCAAGGGGGTGACCTGGAATTCCTTTCGGAACCGCATCTGTCGCAAGGTCTTGCCGATGAAGCTGGACCTGGGGGCGACGACGGCCTCCACGATTCCCGCCATGTTGGGGGAAAGCTCATCCCGAAAGACATCCAGTTCCGGCTTGACCTGCAACCCGTAGATGTCGGCGGCCTTCTTCACCATGTCGGGCCTTCCGAAGACCACGAAGACCGCGCCGGAGTCTATTCCTGCGTCGGGATCAGGAGGGATGAGCTTGGTCCGACCCCCATCCGGAGAGAGGGCCACGGTATGGAGGAGGAAGTGGTCCCTGAGTGCCCGCACCGTGGGGGTCTCCTTGGAGTTTTCGGGCATCACCATCTCGTGCATCTTCCCGAGATGACGATAGGACTCGGCGGCGTCGAATTGGGATCCGGGCTCATCGCCGTCGGCCTCGCGGGCTGGCAGCACGAAGCGGCCGAAGAGGATGAAATAGAGGATCCCGCTTGTGACCAGAGCCAATCCGATAGGGGTGACATCGAACAGGCCGAAGGGTTTCAGCTCGAATGGAGCAAGCAGGTCGTTGAGAAGGATCAGAGGGCTGCATCCCACCAGAGTGATGGTCCCTCCGAGGATGGCGCTGTAACCTACGGGCATCAAGACCTGGGAGATGGGGATCCCTGTTTGACGGCAGACCCGCTGGATGGCGGGCAGGAAAAGTGCTGCGGCCCCGATATTCTGCATGAAGCTGGAGATGGAGGCTACTGTTCCCGAAAGCATCAGGATGATGCGGGAGGGGCTGTTTCCCGCCAGACGGACGATGGGGGCTACAACGCGGTTGATGATCCCGGTTTTGTCCAGCCCAGCCCCGATAATGATCACCGCGATGATGGAGACCACCGCGTTGCTGCTCAGTCCGATAAAGGCGTCTTTTCCGGAGACCAGCCCCAGGATGGGCAGCGCCACCATCATGATGATGGCCACCACATCCACCCGGACCCATTCCACAATGAAGAGGAAGACGGCTACTCCAATCATGAGCATGACCAGGATCATATCTGTTGTCAGGGTCGGTGCAGACATTCAAGGACCTCCTTTCCGCTCAACTGCCACTGGAACGTTCCGCGAGAAAATCAAAAAGAAAAAGGGTCACACCTCTGCCCCTGGGCCTCGCTTTAAAAGCTTACGAGGACCCATGGGGAGGGTAGACCCCTGGTCAGACCTCACATGGATTGCTGTGCTTTCGACTCCTCAAAAGACGTTTCACCACTGTGCGACCACGACCGCGGTTGGATTTCCCGTTGTAGAGAGCGCATCCACTGGGTACAGAACTCGCTTCTCACTCCTTTCGTCTCAGTATCAAGTCCCCTCTCGGTATCTTAGTTGGCCAGGCAGAAGACGGGAATGGCGGGTTCCGTTCCCTCCTCTGGTTTGGTTTCGGGCTCTGTGAGAACGAATTCCACTCGGCGCAGCTCCTCATGGACTTCCCGGATACACCTGTCGGGGGGACCGAATTTCACTACATGCCGACAAGGAATGCCCTCTTCCCGTGCCCGGCAGATCAGAGATGCCACTCCATCGCAGGCCTTGGCCTCGAACTCCTTGCAGAGCTGCTCCTGATAAGGAGTAAGGACCTTGGGTGCTTCGTGGCCGAAGGGGACGCAGTTGAGGGCTACGATCTCATAGCCCATCCTCTTGGCAAACCCCACTGCATAATCCACAAGGGGCTTGGAGAAGCTCTCTTCGTTGCCCACGACCAGGATCTTGGGGCGTTCCTGCATCTCCTGTCGGATGACCTCTTGGGCCATATCCTGAGCGCCTACTTGGGCCAGGCCTGCAGCTTCGCCATATCGCTCCAGGCCTTCTCCGAGAGTGGAGAGCTTCCTGTTGGAGACCGACACCTCTGTCTCTTTAGAAGGCCTTTTGAAGAGACGGCCTTTCAATCCTTTGATCATAACGCACCTCCAGTCTCTCTATTTCCGGAAATCCTCCATCGCCCCTGGTGCTCGAAGCTCAATGCGTTTCTCTCGCCGGGCTCTTTTGCGAGCAACTTTCTGAGGCCGCTGTGGTCGCATGATCTCCACGGCCGTCTCCATGTCGCCTGCCTCGGCAAAAGCGACGGCCGCCATCATGTCCTCCAGCTTCTCCTTCCATGACCTTCTCATTTTCCTACCCTCCTTAAGAGAAGCTCCCCTTTGTGTTATGTAAAACGAAAAACTGTGCCAAATTCGACCGAGCATTTAGAACCCATGGAAATTGTTTCAATTTTCATCACATGGCCCAAAAGGAAGGGAAAGGAAGATATGTTGCATTTTGTAATATTTTTGCGTTCGAAATGGAGAAACCTTAGAAGAATCAAACAATTAACTAATTGTTACAACTGCCGGCCGAACTATTGCAAAATGAAATATTTAGAAAGCCCTTTCCTCGCCGAGGGGGCGGCAATGGAGGACAACTCAAACAAAGGTACAGGGCCCAAGGCGTACGGCGCAGGGTGCAAGGCACACTAGCATGGAGCAAAGAGCATGGAGAAATGCCGAAAAAGGTTGTAGCCGCAGGCTTTAGCCTGCGCATTGAAAGAGGATGCAGTGGGAATAGCCGTGCGCTCANTTTCATGACTCCAGGCTGCCACGCCTGGGGGCGGGGCATGGCAGTTATAAGAGAGTGGGCCTTTGGTCTTTGGAGTTGGGTTTGCGTTGTGCGGGAGGCCTCGAAGATCTATAATCCAACTGGGAGAAAGGGGTGCGTGAGGCCTCCTCCCCAGGAAAGGAGCAAGATGGGGCTCTTTCGGAGATCTGGAGGAGAAAAAGCAGAGGTGCCGCAGGCCCTTCCGGAGGAGCTTGAGGCCATTCGGTCTCAGGTGGAGGTTTCCGGCATGCCGGAGGGAGTGCGGCAGGCGGCGTTGAGGGAGATTGTTCGATTGAGCAAACTCCATCCGGATACCTCCGAATACACCATCGGGATCACGTATGTGGACTATCTCCTCTCCATGCCTTGGGGCGTCCAGACAGAGGACAATCTGGATCTGGAGAGGGCCAGAAAGATCCTGGATGAAGACCATTTCGGGCTTCGTAGAATCAAGGAACGGATCCTCGAGTACCTGGCCGTTCGGACCCTTTGCACGCAGAGGCCGTTTCGGCTTCTTGTGGTGGACGATGAGCGCGTGGCAAGGGAAAACTTGGCTCACATCCTGGAGAAAGAGGGCTATCTAGTGGAGACCGCGGCAAATGGAGTGGAGGCCCTTAACTACCTTCAATCCAGCCGTTTTGACTTGGTGCTGACAGATCTCAAGATGGAGAAGGTCTCCGGTTTAGATCTGCTCGAGAGGGTCAAGGCCAGCCATCCCGATGTGGCGGTCATCCTGATCACGGGATACGCCACAGTGGATACCGCGGTCCAGGCCATGAAGGAGGGCGCCCGCGATTACATCGCCAAGCCCTTTCAACTGGATCAGGTTCGAGATGCTGTCTCCAAGGCCTTAGAGCCCAAGCGCCTCGAGCAGGTCACCAAAGGCCCCATCCTGTGCCTTGTGGGACCTCCAGGGACCGGGAAGACCTCTCTGGGGCGCTCCATCGCCAGGGCCTTGGGACGGAGGTTCGTTCGAGTCTCTCTGGCAGGGATTCGAGATGAGGCCGAGATACGTGGACATCGTCGCACCTACGCGGGTGCCCTTCCGGGAAGGATCATCCAGGAGATCCGTCGCGTGGGCTGCATCAATCCGGTCTTCATGATGGACGAAGTGGACAAACTGGGGCTGGAGTTTCGCGGTGATCCAGCCTCAGCCCTCCTGGAGGTGCTGGACCCGGAGCAGAACACCCGTTTCCTGGATCACTACCTGGATGTCCCTTTCGATCTCTCTCGGGTAATCTTCATTCTCACAGCCAATATCACCGATACCATCCCTGAACCCTTGCTGGACCGAATGGAGATCCTCCGATTGTCCGGATACACCGATGAGGAGAAGGCGGAGATCGCCAAGAGGTACTTGATCCCGCGACAGGTGGAACAGAGCGGGTTGACGCCCTTTCCTCCGCAGTTCGAGGAGGAGGCCATCCTCCGGATTATCCAAGACTACACCCAGGAGGCGGGTCTTCGGGATTTAGAACGGCAGATCGCCGCTGTTTGTCGAAGATTGGCCATGGAGTTCGTCCGTCCTCAGGCCGATCGAAGGCCCGTGCGTATCACGGCAGAGGATGTTCCCCAGTATTTGGGACCCCGACGCTTTCACCACGAGGTTGCCGAAGCAAAGGATCGGATCGGCGTCACCACGGGCTTGGTATGGAGGGAATCGGGGGGGGATATCGTCTTCATCGAAGCTACCTCCATGAAGGGCCAAAACGGCCTGATTCTGACNGGATCCCTGGGAGAGGTTATGAGGGAGTCCGCCCAGGCGGCCCTGAGCTACCTGCGAAGCAACGCCCCCTTTCTCGGTATCCCGGAGGAGCGCCTCCAGGGGATCGATGTCCATATCCACATCCCGGCCGGAGCCATCCCCAAGGACGGTCCGTCCGCAGGGCTTCCCATTGCCATGGCCCTTATGTCTCTCTTTACTCAAAGACCTGCCCGCCGAAGGGTGGCCCTCACCGGGGAGATCACCCTTACGGGGAGGATCCTGCCGGTGGCCGGGCTCCAGGAGAAGCTTCTTGCGGCCCGTCGAGCCGGAGTCGATACTGTGGTGCTTCCCGCCAAGAACAGAGCGGATCTGGAGAGTCTTCCTCCACGGATACACAGAGGCCTGAAAATCGAGTTCATCGAGACCCTCCATGAGGCCGTGGAACTGGTCCTGCTGCCTTGCCGTAACGAAACCCAAGAAGAAGCCGTGCCTACAAGCCCTGCGCCATCATCTTGAGGTCGAAGCCCTCTCTGCGGATTCGGATGTCGTAGTAGTAGAGGATCATGGCTATGGCCACGTAGGTGGTCGCCAAGGCCTCGGCCATGACCTGAAGGGCATCGTTGAGGGTCATGATGAAAAAGTTGTCGGGGATGAGAAGATTGAGGACCGCCCCCGGAATCTGAAACAGGATCCGGATCCCGATCCCGATGAGGAGCCCGACCAGGAGGATGATCCCCGCCTTCATCCGAGGGCCCTTCCAGAAACCAGGCTCGGCTCGGTACTTCATCAGCTCCTTGCTTCGGCGCAGAGCCTGCATCCCCTTGCCCCCCTCCAGGACCACCACCTTGTCTGCCATAAGCCAGTTCATAAAGAGGAGGATCCCTGGGATGATGAAGAGAAGGGTGCCCAAGCCCACCAAAAACCACATGAGAAACAGGGTTCCCAAGAGACGGCTCAGACGCGGGCGCATGGCACCGTAGGCCTCTCCCACCGATGTGCGGTGCCCCAGGTAGGTCTCGGAGACAGCGTGGATCAGCGCCCCCTGGGCCCAGATCTGGAGGATGAGGAAGACGGCCACCACGAGGAATATGGAGGCTGCCACCCCCAGTCCCGAAACCAGGGTTATCCCCCCGGCCGCCCCCTGGAGGAGAAGCTGGAGGACTTTTCCCACCAAGAAGGCAATGGCATGTGGAATGAGAAGGATTAAGAAGTAGACCCCAAAATGGTCCTTGAGGAGACGGAAAGAGCGATCCAGGATCTCTCCCACCCCCATGGGGCGAAGCAGGATCCCCGGATGGATCCGGGGCTTGGTCCTGCGTTCCACTCCATGCGGAGGACCCGTCCATCCAGAGGACAGGGGTTGCACTGGGGTGGGCTCGGCCCTTTCAGGCTCTGGAGGGGTAACGTAGGCGATCTCCAGGACAGCCCCTCGGGCCTCCAGAAAACGGCGGATTTTCTGAGCCTGCTCCTCAGTGGCCGAGCGGGTCAAAGTCAAAGGGATGCGGGCCAGGGCCCGCCGGAGTTCATCAGGGCTCTTGCGGCGGTAGAGTCGTTGGAGGGCACGGACCAACTCCTCCTGGGAGGCCCCCGGCCTTAGTGCCACCAGTCGAACGACCATCCGGACGGGATCCTCCGGAGTGGTTCTCCGGTTCATGATCTTCCTCCATCGGCGGTTGACGGGCCTTCCATCGGATTGCCCTCCTCACTAGCAGAGCCCCTTTAGGATGTCAACCTCAGGACCCTCTCCGAGTGTAAGCAAAAAATAGTTGTCGCCACAAGGAGGTGCCCTTCGCACGGCCCCATGGCGTGGGGGCGTGTTAGCATGGAGTGAAGAGCGTGGAGCACGGAGCCAATAGTCCGTCCGCCAAGGATATCGCCATTTGACGTGACATGGCAGTTACCCATAGACCAGATGATGGAAGAGGCCAAATAAGCGTGTGGTCATACAATGGTCCGAGATCCACAGTCCGTGGGTCCGTGAAGTCAGATGGCCCTCATTCGGTTAAAGGAAACGGCGCTTTCGTTCGTAGGCCCGGACCACAGCTTCCAGGAAATCCTCGTACGAAAGGTCCGGCCTAGGAGCCAGTCTCCATCTTCGCATCAGACGGCCCGCCAGGACTCGGGCGATCTGGCTTCGGTGGGTGGCTTCCAAGGTGTTACGCCTCTGGAGAAATCGACGGATCACCCGGTAGTCCTTGGCCTCCATCCGGGTGACATCCACACCCGAGGTGGAAAATCTCCCTTCCTCCGACGGCTCGCCGGCCATTACGGGAGGTGCCTCCTTGGGCTCGGCCACCACCACAGTCCCGGCTGCCATATCCCCCAGCCTCTGACATCGTGGAGTGAGGAACATTAAGAGGAGCCCCAGGGGATAGAGACCGGCCAGGAGGTCCACAGCCCTCAGTAGGTTTCTCAGCGCCGACTCGGTCCAACCTATGGGTCGCCCGTCCACACGGATCACTCGAAGGCCTAGGATCCGCTTGCCCGGAGTCTGGCCCTCCCAGAAGCCCTCGAAGAGGAGAAAATATCCCAAATCGATGACGGTGTAGACCAGTACCCCCAGGGCTACCAACCAGGTGGCCGAAAGTCTCATGAGAGTGCCGGTGGGATCCAGGGCGGGGATGAAGTGCCCGAGGATCAAGCCCAACACCACGAGGGCCGTGATGAACAGGATGCGAAAGAGGCTGTCCAGGAGGAAGGCCAAGGATCGGCTCCCCAATCCCGCCAGGAGGAAACGGATCCCCACATGCTCTGGGGTCATAATTGTCAGGTCATCCGAGTCCCTTTTCATCCGGAATCCCTTCTAGTAGCTTGGAAGGCGGAGGCACAGAGTGGAGTCGGCTCATGGCTCGCACACTGGAGGAATTTCTCCTAGCACGTCGTGGGAGGTGGAGACGCCTGGAAGAGCTCCTGGAGGCGTTTGAATCCAAGCGAAGATCCACCCTCGATGGCCAGGCCGTCTTAGAGCTGGGATGCCTGTATCGAGAGGTCTCCACCGACCTGGCCCGGATCCAGACCTTCCTCCGCACCACAGGCGAGGATTCAGAGTTCCTGGAGGCATACCTGAACCACCTGGTAGGACGAGCCCATGGCTTGATCTACCGCGGTCAGGTCCCATTATGGACCTCTCTATGGGACTTCTTGTGGATCCAGATCCCCAAGACCTTCNGACGAGGCCTCCCCTGGACCNTGGGGGCCCTGNCCCTCTTTGTCGTAGGGTTCCTCTACGGTTGGTTTCACACATTGAATGACGAGACATTCCCTCCCCTGCTTGTGCCTTCGGACATCTTGCGTACGGTTGAGAAAGGAGAAGTATGGTTCGACTCCATCCTGGCAGTTCGACCGTTGGCCACCAGCCTGATCATGAAGAACAATGTCTCCGTTACCTTCCTGGCATTCGCCCTCGGGGTCACATTTGGGTTGGGAACGGCCTACATCCTGTTGTTCAACGGGCTGCTCGTGGGGACCCTGGCGGGGCTCTGTCACCTTCATGGCCTGGACATCCCGTTTTGGTCCTTTATCTTGCCCCATGGATTGGTGGAGTTGACGGCCGTCTTCATGGCAGGAGGAGGGGGCCTTCTTCTGGGCTCCGCCTTTCTCTTTCCCGGAGATCTTCCCCGGGGACAGGCCCTGGTCCTTCGAGGGAGGAGGGCTGTGCGACTCACCTTGGGATGCGTCCCTTTGCTGTTGGTGGCGGCAGTGGTCGAAGGTTTTGTCTCCCCATCCCATTTGGCTCCGGGTTTCAAGTTTTTTTTCGCTGCCTGCCTTCTGATATTGGTTCTGAGCTATATGTGGGCCGGAGGGCCCCGAAGTCCCCGGACCCTTGCACCCTCGGCGATGGAACGCAGCGTTTGAGGACAAGTTGGGCATTGCCGAAGCTGTCCGGTTTCGATCCACGGAGGAGGCCCTCACAGAAGGCCTCTTCGTTTCACCTCCAGGTAGCACTGGAGAGTGCCGGAGGCAAGGCGGCTGGGAGGCAGGTCCAGGGCAAGGGACCCTTTTTTCTCCAATGCCCGCATGGCTCGCCTCCTCTCCTTTTGAATCTGGTGCAATACGGCCTTGGTGAAGACATCGTCCGGAGACGTGGGCGGGGAATGGAGCATCCGATCCTCTTCTTCCGCGCGTACAGCCACACAGATGGGCAGATGGCGGGGTCTCAGCAAGGAGATGGCGTGCAAAAGCGAATCCGAGGCGGCCTCGTCTACTAGGTCTGTAAAGAGAAGGATGAGGGAGCGGCGTCGGAGGCGGCGTCTGAGCCAGATCATTGCTCCCTCATAATAGGGTTCCATGGTCTCTGGAGCCAGTCTTCGGCTGGCCTCCAAGAGTCGCTGAAGTTGAGCTGGCCCAGTGGAGGGAGGCAGAAAGGAGACCACGTGGTGAGAGAAGGCAAGAAGCCCTACCTGATCCCCGACCGAAAGGGCGGCCTGACAGAGCCGAAGGGCTGCCTCCAGTGCATGGTCCAGCTTGGTCCTGTCCAAGGTCCGCATTCCCATGAGGCGGCCAATGTCCAAGGCCACCAGGAGTGATTGACTGCTGTCGGCCCTGTATTCCCTGACGATGGGACGGTCCATCCGCGCCGTGGCCTTCCAATGGATGGCCCTTGGGTCGTCCCCTTCCACGTACTCCCTCAGGCTGTCAAATTCCCGACTTCCCCCAAGGAGTCGAGTCGGTCTCATGCCCATGCGTCGAGCGAGCCTTCGATGGGTGGAAAGGTCCACCTGCGACCGTATGGGGACGGGGGGGTAGATCCGGACACGCCGGGAGGCGGGTATCCTGGAAGGAAAGAAGAATAGCCCCAGAGGGCCAATGATACGTAACCACAGGTCTCCGAAAAAGGCCTCTCCCCTGGTAGGGGGAGTGATCGTGTACAAGAACCATGCCTCCCCTTTCTCCGGAACCTCTCCCTCTATGAGTGGAGCAGGTTTCCATGGCCGGGGTGTCTCGTCCCGAATCCGGAGTCGGAGCGGCTTTTCTCCTCCATTGGTCACGCGGATTTTGATCTTGGCGGGCGCCCCCTCGAAGAACCTAGTGGGACAATATCGGGTTCCCTTCAAGGGTCCACTCTTCCGGACCCCCATCCAGTCCGCGGCAGCCAGTCCCAGAAGGAGCCCATCGAGCATCAGGGCGGCGTCAAGCCCCCAAGCCAGGGCTATAGGGATCCCCAACGCCGCCAATCCCACCATCCTGGCCGTGGGGACGGGGAGGATGAAGAGGCGGTGCAGAAAGTTACGCATCCTCGGGTTGGTTCTCTCCAACGCAGACCTCATCGAGGGACTGGGATTTCCTCGAGGATGCGGGAGAGAATCCGGTCCGGGTTAAGGCCTTCCAGCTCGGCTTCGGGGCGGAGGATCACCCGGTGCCTCAGAGCAGAGAGGGCCAGTGACTTTACGTCATCGGGAGTGATGAAGTCCCTGCCAGAGAGGGCCGCCAGGCATTTGGCGGCACGCAGAAGGGCAATTCCGCCCCGGGGGCTTGCCCCGAGATGGAGATGGGGTGATCGCCTTGTGGCCTCCAAAAGGGCCTGTACATAGCCGATGATCCCCTTTTCCACCCGAATCCTTCGTATTGCCTCCATGCATCGTTCCATAGTGCCGTCCTGAGGCAAGGGGTTCACTCCAAGGGCCTGGAGATCGGGAGTTCCGGCTCCCGTTCCATATCGATGGAGGATCTCCCTTTCCTGGGGGGCGGTGGGGTAATCCAGGAGGACCTTGAGCAAGAATCGATCGAGTTGGGCCTCCGGAAGGGGGTAGGTCCCCTCCTGTTCGATGGGATTTTGTGTGGCCACCACGAAGAACCGCTCGGGGAGGAGGAAGGTGCGACCTTCTATGCTCACTTGGCGCTCCTCCATGGCCTCCAGGAGGGCTGACTGTGTCTTGGGAGGAGTCCGGTTGATCTCGTCGGCCAAGAGGATTTCCGTGAAAATCGGTCCTTTGCGAAGACGGAACGTGCGGCTCTTGAAGTCGAAGACAGGGGTCCCTACGATGTCGGCGGGCATCAAGTCGGGGGTGAACTGGATCCGAGTGAACCGGCACTGGAGCACATGGGCCAAGGCCTTGGCCAGGAGGGTCTTGGCCAATCCGGGCACACCTTCCAGGAGTATGTGGCCCCGGACCAAAAAACCGACCAGAAGTAGGGTGACGGCCTCTTCCTGGCCCACGATCACTTTGCCCAGTTCCCTCCGGACCCTCTCCGCCAGCTTGACCGCCTCTTCAATCACGGGTTTGTCCTCCGGTGGAGGGACCCCTGGCCGGCCCAACCAGGCGCCCTCCGCAATGCTCGATCCAGGGCAAAATGGAGTCCTCGGGTAAGCCGAAGGAGTTCTTTCTCCGAGACTCGGGAGGTGGAACGCCTTCTGATCTCCCTGAGGGCGCTCTGCAGGGCCCGGTCTCCATCCACAAGCAGCCTCCGCGCCTCCTCCTCTGCCCATGCCGAGACCTCTAACATAGCAAATCCTGTCGCCCCGGTCCTTCGCAGGAGGCCCCCTAAGGCCCGTGCATGCCCAGTGGGGCCACCTCTGGGAGGTGGAAGGAAGGGACCGGGCTGGTCCAAACCGTCTGCCCCAGGAAGCCCAAAGCAGGAGGAGAACCAGGCCGGCCTGAAGTGAAGGGGCGGCCAACGGAGATCCGAGGAAGTGTTCCCACAGGGAGGCCGCTCGTCCGAATCCGTGATGGTATTCGTCGATCAGCGTCCTTCCTTGACCTCCATGTTTTCGAAGGATATTGAGAATCACCCGGGCGTTGTCTCCCTCTCGCAGTCTGGCATTGGAGAGGAGCGAGGGGTCGGAGATCACGGCCACCCATCCTTTTCCCCTCTTCAAGACCGTCAGTAGAGGGGTCCCGTGGGAGGTCTGGAGGTGGACTACGGCCCCCCAATCCCTCGAAGTCAGCCCTTGTTTTACGGTGCTGTTCAGGGACCTCACCCCCAGGGTATAGGGGCCAGGCTGAACGACAGGATTTTGAGTCTCCCTAAGCCTGGAGCCCTCCGAGGACTCAAGGAAGAGGGCCTCCCTCCAGGGGTTAGAGGGGGTCAGGGCCACAACCAGGGTCCTTCCCTCCCGGATCCATGCGTCCAGGGCAGGACCCTCCCCTCTTCCCGGAGGAATCTCTGGCTCCAACATCAGAAGAAGGTCGGCGTCGCTGGGCAGACAGGTCAGATCCTTGTCCCAGCGCTCGATCTTAACGCCGAGGGCCTTCAGCCAGAGGTAGAGGGCCTTGCAACCCCCGGATCGCGCGCTGAAGGTGGTCCTCTGAGTCGAGCCCTGGTCTCCTCTGAGAAGGGCCTCTTCGCGCACCAGGAGGGAGGCGATCCCGAAGAAAAGGATGGCAGCTGCCCATCCCAGCAAGGAAAGGCGGTTCCTTTTAAGCCTCATGCGGCCTGCTCCAACTTGGCCGCCCATCGCTTACAGGCGAGGTAGTCTGCCTCGGAGGCGGACCTCAAGCCGTACCAAACCCGCTCGTAGTGTTTCATCAGGCGAAAGAAGACCTCTCTGCGGAAGGATCCAAGCTCGATTCGTGCCAGATGTTCCCCGTTGGTGGCTTGGGGTCGATAGGACCACCAACCCTTCTCCTCTCCCTCCATAAGGACAGAGATGAAGAGCTCTCTGATGGCCTCTCGATGGGCACCCTGCTGGGCCAGGAGCCGGGCCTTGTCCCTTCGCCCCACCCAGTTCCAAGGAGTCGTCGGGCCAGCCGCTCCGGACCCCTTCTTGGACCGCCAGTGCGTTCCCTTTTCCACCCGGCTTAATTTTCCCCCCCGAAGGATCCAGATCAGAGTCAGGAAGGCGGCAAGCAGAATGGCCCCATAGATTCCCCACACGATCCAAGGGGGTCCGAGGGCCAAGGAGGTAGGGAGGTGCCCCTGAAGCCATCGAATAAATCTGTAGGAGAGTTCCCGAAGGGACTCGAGCCAGGGGGACTCTTGCCTCGGACGGAGGTGCTGGAACTCCCTCGCCTGGTAGATCTCCTGCAACTTTGCCTGCAACTCGTTCCATGGCAGAAGAGGGACCTCGGAGGCGTCACCCTTGGGGGTGAGCTGCTCTTGAAGGGCCCGAACATGACGAAGCAGACGCATCCTCCCATCTTCCAGTCCCTGTGCTTGTTCTACCCTTCGATGCCATCCCTCAACGTCAATGCGAGTCGCGCCCCCCTCTTCATCGAGGACAATGAGGCCGGCGGGAAGGCAGCCAATCAATCGATCCGCCTCCACGGGGGAGAGTCTTCCCCTGCCTTCTTGGAGTATCTTCCCACATTCATAGAGCCGCCGGAGATAGTCCTCCAGGGGGACGGAGTTATTGAAGACGGGACCACGGCCGGGGGCTGCCCCCCAGGCTGAAGCGTGGCAGAAGAAAGGGAGGAGACCAAAGGCCAGGAGCCAAAGGTGCCTGAAAGTCATGGAGCCGCGTCCCTCCGTTGGAGGTAGGGGAGGACATGGCGGAGGTCCGAATCTGGGCCCTTGGGGTCCACCAGGACGATTCGTCCGGAGGCCATTTCTTTGGATCCCTCCTTGCGGAGGAACTCCGCCAGGGGATTGTTGTAGTTGAACGCGATCCCGAGTCCACCTGCACGGGCCACCCCAAGGATTCCCCCGCTGTCGCCCATGGTGTCGCCCATATGCGCCACCTGGGAAGGGGGGATCCCGAGCTCTCTGGCCATCTCCAGGGCGAACCGGGCCTTGTCCTCCTCCCGCTCGATCCCCAGCACCACATCTCCTGTGGCTCGGATTCGATCGTAGTCCCGACTCGTCAGGGGTTTGGATTGTTGGAAATATCCGCGGACAAGATCCTCCAGCTCCTCCTCTCCCAATATCCTTCCATGGGGATCCGAAAAGAGCAGACGGTTGCATCGCATCTGGAATGGGGGCGTGGGAGTGCTATAGCGCAAGGTATAGAGGGTGACCGAATAGCCAGTGGAGACCACGGCCAGCCGGATCCGTTTTTCCTTAATGAACTCCATGAAAGCCTCGTAGCCCTTCATGAGGGTCATCTCTTCTGAAGCATAGGCTATGGCCTCACGAAGGGAGAGCCCTCGGGTCTGTTCCCCCGCGATGCGGAAGGCCTCCTCTATGGGAAGTCGTCCTTCGGTCTGAGCGGTGAAGACCTTCCGGGCCCGTGCGAAGCGCTCGGGTTCCCCGGGGAAGGCCCTTCGGATCATCTCCTGCATGGTGTGGGGGACCACGAGGGTTCCGTTCAGATCCGAGGAGAGGAACCGAATGGGCATGANCGGTTCTCGAGGATACGAGCCCTGTGGAGTCTGCATTGCCGGATGAGGGTATGTCTTCCCCTCTCCGAGGGACTGCTCTTTCTTACACACCAGGGAGGAAGATGACCTCCTGGCGGAATCGTCCACGTTAAGATTTCACAAAAGGCCGCGTGATGCAAGGGAGCTTGTTGGCCAGTAAGGAGAGAAAGAAGAAGACCGAAAGCAGCAGGACCACCGTGGCCCCGGAAGGAAAGTCGACGGCCGCGGAGAGGACGAGCCCTCCCAGGGTGCATAGCATCGCCACTGCCACCGAGATTCCTACCATTTTATGGATGTCCTTGGAGAGGTTTCGGGCCGCGGCCCCCGGGATCACCAGGAGGGCGGACACCAGAATGACTCCTGTCAGATGAATGGAGACGATGACAGCGAGGGCCAGGATCACCAAGAAGATATATCGAAGAAGAGACACGGGGACTCCGCTGAGCCAAGCCATCTCTTCGTCGAATGCCAAGAAGACGAGTTCCTTGTAGAAGAGGCCGATAAATGCCAAGACGCCCCCGCTTACCAGGAGGATCTCCCAAAGTTCTCTTCGGCCAATGGCCAGGATGTTTCCGAATAGGAACCCGAAGAGATCCACGTTGTAGTGTTTGGAGAGGTTTACGAATACGACTCCCATGGCCATGGAGGTGGCGAAGAAGATCCCGATTGCAGTGTCCTCCTCCATCTCCCCTTTGGACTGGGCCCATTCTATAAGGACGGCCACCAACACGGCGAAGCCCACTCCCGTCCATAAGGGATCCACCCCCAGGAGGAATCCCAGGGCTACCCCCCCGAAGGCGGAATGAGAGACTCCGACCCCTATAAAGGACATCCGCCGAAGGGTCACGAAGACGGAGAGGCTTCCGCAAAGGGCGCTGACCGCCACTCCTCCCACCAGGGCTCGCTGGAAGAAGCCCATGGAGAGCAGATCAATCATCATGTTCTTCGACCACCCGATGGGGAATCTGCCCGTGGAAGAGATACTCCACGCTGCAACCGAAGGTGTTCTCTAGACCGACTCGCCCCAGGGGAGGGGGCTGGTGGATGTGTATTCGGCGATTGATACAGACCACATCATCGATGTGGCGTGCGATGGCCATAAGATCGTGGCAGACCATGAGGACCGTCAAGTTACGTTCCTCTTTCAGTTCATAAATCAGTTCGTAGAGTTCATCTTGGGCGCAAGCGTCCAAAGACACCATGGGCTCATCCAAGGCCAGAAGCTTCGGCTCAACACAGAGGGCCCGGGCGATGAAGACCCGCTGCTGTTCTCCTCCTGAGAGTTCCCCGATGGGTCTCTCCGCAAGGTGGGCGATCCCCACCCTCTCCATGTTGGCCAGGGCCGCCTCTCGGTCCTCGGCCTTGGGTCTCCGAAGTAGTCCCATATGTCCATATCGACCCATGAGGACCACGTCCAGGGCCGTAACGGGAAACCGAGGGTTGGTGAGAGGTCGTTGGGGGAGGTAGCCTACCACCCGTCCCCTCCCCCGGAGTCGATCGGGATTCTCTCCAAAGACCCGAACCTCCCCTCGGGTGGGTCGAATGAGCCCCAAGATGACCTTCAAGAGGGTGCTCTTCCCTGCCCCGTTGGGCCCCACAATCCCCACGTAGGCCCCATGAGAGATCTGCAAGTCGATCTCCTCCAGGGCCGTGTGCCCATTGTATTGGACCGTAACCCCGCTAAGGTGGACGGCGATCTCCTCGGTCATGGTGGTTTCCTCAGGATTCCATGATCGATTCTCTACCGCATGGCGCTCTCCATTACGGAGAGGTTGTGGCGCATCAGGGCGAAGTAGTCCGAACCATAAGGAGGTCGGCCCCCGATGGGATCGAGCATAAGGACCTCAACACCCGCCTCCCTGGCGATCACCTCGGCGAGGCGGGAGTTGAGCTGGGGTTCAGCGAAGACGACCCGGATCCGGTAGCTTCGGATATGTTGGACGATCTCGCGAAGTCGCCGGGGGGTGGGTTCTTTATCCGGGGAGGCCTTGATGACTCCCACCCTGCGGAGCCCATAGCGTCGGGAGAAGTACGCGAAAGAAGGATGGAAACAGACGTATTCCCGAATGGAGAAATCCTTGACTCTACGGGTGATCTCCTCATGAAGTCGATCCATCTGGTGCAAGAGGTGACGGAGTTGAGACCGATAAAAATACCTGTGGTCCGGGTCGACATCGGCCAGGGCCTCCGCGATCCTCCTGCAGATCTCCTTGGCCAGCAGAGGGTCGAGCCAGACATGGGGATTTCCTTGCTGCTTCTTATGGTTCTCTTTGGGAGACCAGGAGGGGCTTTCCTCGTCTGCGAGGAGGTCGATTCCCCGTGCCGCCTCCACGAGACGCACATCTTGGGACGTGGTCCCGTGGATGAACCGCTCGGCCCAAGGTTCCAATCCCGCTCCCACCATGACGAAGACCCTCGCGCGGCTCGCCAAGGCCACCGCCCTGGGGGAAGGCTCGTAAGTGTGGGGGCTTGCTCCGGGAGGGACGAGAAGCTGCACATTCACTCGCTGTCCCCCGATCCTTTGGCAGAAGAACTTCAGCGGGAGGATGCTCGCCGTAACGGGGATGGGCACGTCGGCTCTCATCTGCGCCCAGGATACACTTGGGATTAGCGCATTCAAGGCCACAGCCAAGAGCAACAGACGCGCAACGCCGCCCCCTCTTTGTTTCACCATCTCCCGCCTCGAGGCGTGGGAAGACCCTCTCTTTTGGAGAGCACGGAGACTGCAGAGGGCCTCCGCATCCTCAAAGCGAGATCCTCGTTTGGAGAAAAAATGCAACATAGTTGAAAAAATTCTCTTTCTCAAGCGAGGCCCCGGCACCTGCGGCATACACCTTCGACCCGAATCTCGATGCGGTCCGCTCGGTTACCTACGGGGCCTTTTAACTCCACCCAAACCTTCTCCAGGGGTACTGGATCCAGACACTGAAGATCCCCGCAGACGCGGCATTCGAAGTGGGGGTGTGGGGGGTGATGCTCGCAGGCCAGCTCGAAACGGAGGGCCCGTCCCTCGGAGAGAACCTTTCTCAGTATTCCACGTCGGCTGAAGTCCTCCAGGATCCGGTAGATGGTCACCCGGTTGACCCTTCGGGAACGCCGGATCCGATGGAGGATCTCATCGGCGCAAAGGGCCCTTTCCGCCCCACCCAACACTTCCAACACCGCAAGCCGGATGGCCGTGCAGCGCACTCCATGCCGGGCCAGGAGTCCCGGATAATGGCACCCATCACTCATAGGCCTATGGTATGAATAAATCAACTAGGTTGCAAGTTTTTGGAGCTTGTATCCTTCTCTTTCAGCTCGTCCAGGGAATCGTTGGGACCGAGAAGGATCAGGAGGTCACTCCCTTTGAGGACATAGCCGGCCGTGGGGATCAAATTCAGACGATCCGGGACAGTCTCCTTGATGGCCACCACTTGGACTCCATACTGATTGATGAGATCCAGGTCCCTGAGAGGCTTCCCCACGAACTCCGACGGAACGGTCATTTGAATTATGCTGTATCCTTCCACAAAGGGAAGGTAATCGATCATGTTGGGGTTATGGAGCCTTTCAGCCAGGGAAAAGGCCATATCCCGCTCGGGGTAGAGGACCTCAGAGGCTCCGATCTTCTCCAAGATCCGGCCGTGGGCCTCACGGACGGCCATGGCGATGATCCGTTCCATCCCCATGTCCTTGAGGGTTAGGGTCACCAGGATCGACTCGCTCATCTCCGTCCCTATGCAGACTGCCGCCGCATCCATCTCCTTGAGGCCCAGGGCCTCAAGGACCTCCCGGTCCTTTCCATCGGCCACCACTGCTTGGGTAACCCGATCTTTGATGTCCTGGACCTTCTGGGTATCGCGGTCCATGGCCAGGACATCATGTCCCTTCTCGTAAAGGCGAGTGGCAAGATAGGAGCCGAAGCTCCCCAGTCCGATAACGGCGAACTGCTTCATGGAACACCTCACCCGATCATGATTCCTTCCTCGGCGTAGTGGTAACGGAGGATCCTCCTGCGACTGAGGGCCACGCCCACGGCCAGGGGACCGAGGCGGCCCACGAACATCACCCCCGTGATGATGAGCCTTCCCAGAGGGCTCAGATTGGAGGTCTCTCCCATGGAGAGACCGACAGTGCCGAAGGCACTCACCACCTCGAAGAGGAGGCTGAGGAATCGACCCTGTGTCCGGGCATGGGAGACCCCTCCCAGCTCGGAAGCCAGCAGGGCAAAGGTGGCAAACACCACTATGGCAAAGCTGACCAGGATCAGCCCCACGGCCCGCCCCACACTCTCTTGGGTGAGGGTGCGGCCAAAGGCGTGAGGGCGCTCATGACCTCGGATTTTGGAGAGGCTGAGGGTGACCAGAACGGCCAAGGTACCGGTCTTCACACCGCCTCCACAGGAGCCCGATGAGGCCCCGATGAACATCAAAAGGATGAGGACGAAGAGGGTCTCATTGGCCAACTCCCCCATGGGGAGGGTGTTGAACCCAGCCGTACGGGCCGTCACCGACTGAAACAAAGCTGCAAGGAGCCGTGAGGAGAGAGGAAGCTCGGAGAGGGTGTTTCGCCATTCCATAAGCAGGATGAGGAGAGCCCCTAGAAGGAGCAGAATTCCCGAGGTGGAGAGGACNAACTTGGAGTGGAGGCTCAGGCGCGACCACATCCTTCGTCCAAGGTGCAGAGATCTCTTGATCTCCGTCATCACGAGAAAGCCGATCCCCCCACAGAGGATCAGAGCCCCTATGGTCAGGTTGATCACCCAGTCCCCCTGGTAAGGGAGGAGACTCTGGGAGAAGGGGCTGAACCCTGCGTTGCAGAATGCGCTTACGGCGTGAAAGACGGCCAGATAGAGGGCCTGAGCCAGCGGATACTGGAGAAGAAAACGGGCGAAGAGGATCAAAGCCCCGGCCCCCTCCAGAATGAGGGTGAAACGCACCACATCCAGGATGAAATCTGCCAGCCTCCGCTCCCCGCCGTGGGTGAAGGTGTCGCGGACCACGATCCGCCCCGCCAGACTGGGTCGGCGTCCGGCCATCAACAGAAAGACCGTGGAGATGGTCATGATGCCGAGCCCTCCGATCTGGATCAGCAGGAGGACTACGGCCTGACCCAAAGGGGAGAGCCCACTGCCAGTATCCACCACCACCAAGCCCGTCACACAGGTGGCCGATGTGGCCGTAAACAAGGCGTCGATGAATCCGAGCCTTTCCCCCTTGGATGCTCCGGGGAGGGAGAGGAGACTTGCTCCCATAAGGATCAAGACCGCGAATCCCAAGATGCTGAGGGTCGTCGGTTCCTTTCTCCTCAGAAAGCTCATCCGGCTCTTACCCCGAATCTATTGGGGGGTCAGCCCACTGTACCACCACCCTCCCCAGTGCGTAAAGCGGGGGATGATGGTCCGGGGAGCTTCGGGTTACCAATGGGGTTGGTTTCCGATCCGATAGCCCATCACCTCCAGGGTGTCGGTAACGACCACGAAGGCGTCGGGGTCCACGCTCCGGATCAGGCGCTTCAAGCGGGCGAGCTCACGAAAGGTTATTACCGTATAAAGGATTCGCTCGGGGTTCCCGGTAAATCCTCCTTGACCATAGAGGACCGTGACCCCTCTGCGAATTCCTTCCAGGATCCCCTTGGAGATCTCCTCCCACCGGGGTGAGATAATGAAGACGGCCTTGCGCTGGCTCAGACCTGTCACCACTAGGTTGACCATGTGGGAGGAGACGTAGAGGTAGATGAGAGTGTAAAGAGCCCCCTCCAAAGAGAAGAGGAAGGCCGCCCCGGTCAGTATTACCCCGTTGAAGGCCAAAATGGTGGACCCGAGGCGGATGGAGAAGCGTTGGAGAAGGAGCACCGAGAGGATGTCCGTGCCCCCTGCCGATCCTTGGGAGCGAAGGATGATCCCCGATCCGAGGCCATTGATGATCCCCGCCAACAGGGCCCCCAGAAGCTTGTCCTCCAGAGGGACGGGAATCCGGATCCATTCCACTGCCGCCGAGAAGATCAACATCCCCGCCACGCTATAGAGGAAGAAGCGCCTTCCCACAAAGCGCCAACTCAGAGCGAACAAGGGCAGGTTCAACAGAAGGAAGAGGAGGCCCAAAGAGGGCGGCCCAGGGAACAGATAGTGGATGGTTAGGGCGAGCCCTAAAAAGCCCCCGCTCACGAACTGTTTGGGGATCAGGATGCCGTTGATGGCCACGGCGCAGACGATACTTCCCGTGGCAAGGAGAGCGAGATTCCAGCCGATGCGGGGGAGGGAGTCGATCAAGGATTTCCAAGCAGTTGGCGATTTCATTTCAATCCCTCCTAGTTAGGAAATAGCTTCTCGCTTATCTCGTCCATATCGTCGATTCTCGTCTGTCTCGTCTAGTTGGTCTTGATTGGGTAGGGGAGGCTTTAGCCTCCCCGAAGGGGCGGCGTAAGGCAGATTAGCATGGAGTCGCCAAGGGCTGAAGTCGAGCAAAAGTGGAAGACAGACGAAACGGACGAAATGGACGAGACGGACCAGATAGACGAGACAGTAGTCATTTTCATCCATCA
>MTPG01000053.1 GCA_002010915.1 Desulfarculaceae bacterium JdFR-97
GGCGATGGGCGCTCTCTAAATCCATCCTAGCACAAATCCAAGATCCCGGGCTCTAGCCCATTGCCAGGCGGGCCCCTCGTCCTTAGAATCTTTTTGAGGGAGATGGAGGTGAGCCCTGGTGCCCGGATCCCACCGGAATTTGGTGATGATCACGCTGGATTGCGTGCGGCCCGACCATTTGGGCTGCTACGGGTACGGCGGGGTGGAGACCACCAACCTGGACGCCCTGGCGGCCGAGGGTGTACTCTTCGAACAGGCCGTCACCCATGCCCCCAACACCTGGGTGGCCCACGCGTGCCTCTTTACGGGGCTGCTCCCCCCCGCTCACGGGCTTCGAGCACCGGACCATCGACTCCGGCCCCAGGTCATCACCCTGGCCCAATGGCTCTCCCTCCATGGTTACTCCACCGCGGGTTTTCCCGGAAACAGCCTCTTGAGCCGGGCCCAGGGATTCGATCGAGGATTCCAGACCTTCGACGAACCCACCGGCGGAACATGCCGGGAAGGAGAGGTCCTCTGGCGGAACGAGTGGAAGGAGGTCCTTCGACGGGTACGAGAGTGGCTCTCCGAGGTGAAAGAGCCCTTTTTCCTGTGGGTCCATTACATCGACACCCACCACCTTCCCCGCCTTCACCTCCCCCCCTATTACCGGGACCGGTTCGCACCTCGATGGCAATACTANGACGGGAAGATCTCCTACGCCGACCATATCTGCGTGGGGGAGCTGTTGGATCTGCTTGAAGAAGCGGGGGTCCTGATGAGGACCTTGCTTTTGATCTTTTCGGATCACGGAGAGGAACTCCATCCCGACGGACGACCCCTCCACGATGGAGGGCTTGGGGAGGATGTCATCCGGATCCCCTTGATACTCTGGGGAGGAGGAGAAGGAGTTCCGGCGTCCGTCCGTATCCGATCTCAAGCGCGCCTCGTGGATCTCTTTCCTACGGTGTGCGACCTGCTGTCCCTTCCCCATGTGGAGGGTCTCCAGGGACGCAGCCTGGCCCCGCTCTGGGAGGGCCACTCCTCTCCCATGCAGGATGTTGAGGCCTACCTGGAGAATTGGCCCAAAGGGTATATGGGTCTCCGGACCCCTGAATGGAAAGTGATCCTGAAGGGAGACCCCCGCATGAAGGACCCCTCCCAGGCCATTGTGACGGGACTCTATCACCTGCCCTCGGACCCACGGGAAGAGGTCGACCTCGCTGCGAACCATCCCGCTGTGGCGGCACAGATGAGGAGGATATGCTTGGAGAAGGCACGTGGAGCCCCCCCCGCCCTTCTCTCCCAGGAAGAGAGGCGAAGGATCGAGGAGGTGCTCGAGGCCCTGGGCTATCTTTGATCCATTATCTCGTCTGTCTCGTCTATCTCGTCTATTTCGTCTATTTCGTCTATTTCGTCTGTCTCGTCTGTTTCGTCTGTTTCGTCTATCTCGTCGTTTCGTTGGGAGCGTTGGGCGACTGAAGTCGCCCCTACCCGATAAAGAAAGGCATTGATCCTCGCAGCTGGGCAATCATTTTCATCCACCAAGGGCGTCACGCCCAGGCGTGACATGGGAAGTTAGTTAGTTCTAGGTTCTTGGTTCAAATGAAACCGACGAAACGACGAAATGGACGAGATCAACGAGACAGACGAAATGGACGAAACGGACCAGATAGACGAGACCGCCTCTAGGCTCGTCCGCCTTGGCGGGGCACCTCGGAAAATCTCGAATGTTCGCCCCAGGAACACCCTCCTGACCAGCAAATACGGAGCTAAGCGAATAAGCGTTTTTCTTCATATCCCCTCTTGACACGGGCCCGCGGATGGACTATTCTTAAACAAATTTTGGTTTTATCAAACTCCTTATGAGGCTCATGAACGCCCCTGGGATCCTTCAGGGGCGTTTGATTTGCCCTTTGGAATGGGGCGGAGCGGCCCCTTTTTCCTTATAGGGCGGATCCGGGTTTGATTACGGTTGGGAGGTATGCACCATGATCTGTCAAACCATCAAAGAGGGCTATGATTGCATCTTCATGAAGAAGAGCGGCTGCTCCTATAATGGGGGGCACTGTCATCCCATCGTGGAGAAGTGCGAGGGCTGCCAGCGGGTGATGGAGTTCCCCACGGGCAGGTACTGCATCTCCTTTACCGAACCTCGCCTCAAGTGGGCCAAGGGGATCTGCCCCTTGGCGACACATGTGGAGCGGGAGTACAGGGTGACCGCCAGAAAGATCAACCCCCTGAAGGCCTCCAAACGTAGCATGAGCAACCGGGGCTGATCCCCCGCCCCCAGGGCGATCCTTCGTCCCGGGGGCCTCTTCTCCCCTCCAGAACCGGGCCTCCGCAATCCTCTCCCTCCTGGAATGGAGACCCAACAGATGAGCCTGCCTGCCTCCAGGTGCTTGGCTTTGGTTTCTCCTTTTGTTATGTTTATTTTTGCATATATTATTTGCGGCTCACGGCGTACGGTATACAGCGTTGTCTTGGAGCAGAACCCAGATATTTGCTCGACATCTTCGTGACTCCAGGGTGCCCCGCATGGGCGGGGCATGAGAGTTGATCTCCGGGAACGAGTGCCGGCCTCCTCGAAGGCCAGCGAGTCCTTCTGCCTCTGTGAGGCTGCAACAAGATGGACTTCCTCCTTGATGCGTTTTTTCTAGCCGTCGACCGGATCCTCTCCTTGGACCCTGAGGTCCTCAGGACCGTCTGGACTTCCCTGCGGGTATCCTTGACCGCCGTCTGCCTCGCCACCCTAAGCGGCATTCCTCTGGGGTTCCTCCTCGCCACCCGTTCCTTTCCCGGCCATGGGGCCTGTTGCGTGCTCTTCCACACCCTCATGGCCCTCCCCACAGTGGTGGTAGGGCTGTTGGTCTACGGGTTGTTCTCGAGGCAGGGTCCCCTGGGTTGTCTCGGTCTCCTTTACACCCCGTGGGCCATGATCCTGGCCCAGTGGATCCTATCCTTTCCCATCCTGGTCTCATTGAGTCTGTCGGCGATCCAGGCACTGGACCCCCGGGTCCAACCGACCGCCCTCACTTTGGGGGCCACCCCCATCCAGGCCACATGGGCCCTCCTGCGCGAGGCCCGCTACGGCCTGGGTGCCGCCGTGGCCGCAGGGTTCGCCAGGGTGATCACCGAAGTGGGGGCGGCCATGATGGTGGGGGGAAACATTCGGGGGTACACGCGCACCCTCACCACGGCCATCGCCTTGGAGACGGCCAAGGGTGAGTTCTCCTTGAGTCTGGCCTTGGGCATGATCCTCCTCGCCCTGGCCTTCGGAATCAACGGCCTGCTTCATCATCTTCGCTCCAGGGGGATGGGATGATGGCCTCCACGCTCTTCCATATCCAGGGCCTGCGGCACCGTTATGGAGGGCATTTCGTGTTAGAGATCCCCCGACTCGCCCTGGAGGAGGGCAAAATCTACGCCCTGCTCGGACCCAATGGATCGGGCAAGAGCACCCTATTGGCCATCTTGAACCGGCTCCTGCGCCCCACCCAGGGGGAGGTCTGGTATGGAGGGCAGCGAATCTGGCCCGATGGCGAGGATCTGCTCGCAGTCCGTCGGTCCATGACACTGGTCCTCCAACGGGCCTATCTCTTCCAGGGAACAGTGGCCTTCAACGTGGCCTACGGCCTCAAGGTACGAGGCCTCGACCGCGGGGAGATCCGACAGAGGGTCCAGTGGGCCTTGAGAGAAGTGGGGCTGTCGGAGCTGGCCCTCCGGTCGGTGAGGGAGCTCTCCGGCGGGGAGGCGCAGCGGGTGGCCCTGGCCAGAGCCTTGGCCGTCCGACCTCGAACCCTTCTGCTAGATGAAGCCACAGCCAACGTGGATGAAGAGACCGTAAGGCTCTTCGAGGAGGTGGTTCGGAGGATCAACAAAAGGGAAGGGGTCTCCGTGATCCTGGCCACACACGACCGCCTCCAAGCGGAACGACTCGCCCACGGGGTCCTGGTCCTCTCTGGGGGGAGACCTCGATGGGAGCGTCGCCCCTAAGGCCTTTGCCGGGATCCCCCGAAGAAAAAGATAGGGAGAGAAACCATGATCAATCACATCCTTCGGACCTTTATCCTGACTCTCTGGATGGGTAGTGCCGTTTGGGGCCCGGCATGGGGTGCGGAACGCCTTAAGATGGCCACAACCACGAGCACCGAGAACTCGGGGCTCTTGGATGTACTGCTCCCCCCGTTTGAGGCGCGATGGGGCATACGGGTGGACGTCCTGTCGGTGGGGACGGGCAAGGCCCTGGAGACGGCTCGACGCGGGGACGTGGATCTCGTCCTCGTCCACGCCCCAGCCATGGAAGAGGCCTTTGTCCGGGAGGGCTTCGGGGTCAACCGGAGACGCGTGATGCACAACCGTTTTCTCTTGGTAGGCCCTCCTTCCAATCCCGCGGGCATCCCTCAGGATGCCACCGTGGTGGAGGCCCTGAGGCGCATCGCCGCCACGCGGTCTCCTTTCCTCTCCCGCGGAGACCGATCCGGGACTCACACCAAGGAGCAGGGCCTTTGGAAGGAGGCCGGCATCCATCCTCGAGGAGAGTGGTACAAGGAGGTCGGCCAGGGGATGGGGGCCGTGCTGAACATGGCAAGCGAGCTGCAGGCCTATACCCTCACCGACAGCGGCACCTTCGCCAGCCTCGCACCCAAGCTCGCCCTCAAGGATATGGGCGTTCAAGGGCCCCAGTTGGACAACCCCTACAGCGTCATCGCCGTCAACCCCGCCCGTCATCCTCATGTCCGCTATGTGGAGGCCATGACCTTCATCGGTTTCCTGACTTCACCCGAGGGTCAGAGGATCATCCGGGACTTCCAGCCCACCGGGACCCCTCTCTTCTGGCCCGATGCCGTCCCTTCTCCTTGAGGGAGGGCAAAGAGCCTCCGTTGTTCCTGGCAACCCCGGAGCCCCCCTCCCCTCCCCTCACACCTTGACCCCCGGAAAGGAGACAGGCTAGGATGGGGAGCGATTCTCGTGGAAGGGCCGAGCCGGCAAGGTTCAGGAGGCCCAGGGATGTCCATGGATCCCAGAGACGTTTCCGAGGGATCTCCTTCCCCTTGGGAGGAGCTGGAGGGACTTATCGGGTATCGCTTCCGGAACCGTCAGCTCCTCGAGACCGCCTTGACCCACACATCCTTCGTCAACGAACATCCGGCTGAGGGTCTCTCCAGCAACGAACGGCTGGAGTTTTTGGGGGATGCGGTCCTCGATTTGGTCATCAGTCACCTGTTGATGGAAGCCCATCCCGGGAAGTCCGAGGGTGTCCTCTCCCGATGGCGGGCCGCTGTGGTCAACGAGAAGGCCCTGGCCCGCAAGGCGAGAGACCTCACTCTGGGCCGTTTCCTAAGGCTGGGGCGGGGGGAGGAGCGGAGCCGCGGCAACGAGAAGGATTCTCTGTTGGCCGATGCCTACGAGGCCCTGCTGGCCGCGGTCTATTTGGACGGAGGATTCGAGGAGGCCTTTCGGGTGATCCGCCANCAGTTTCTCAAAGAGCTCGANCATCCCGAGCGGGCCGTGCCGGAGGAAGACTTCAAGACCCGCCTCCAGGAATACACCCAGTCCGTCCTGAAAGTAACCCCCCGCTACCGTCTGGTGTCCCAGGAAGGGCCCGATCATGACAAGCTCTTCTACGTGGAGGTGGATGTGGGAGAGGGTCTTCGGGCCGAAGGGAGCGGGAGGAGCAAGAAAGAAGCGGAACAACGTGCTGCGANGGCCATGCTTCGACGCCTGGAAACCGATCCAAGGTCTCCCAAGGGGGCTCGGAGAGAGGGATGGAAGAGGAATGAAGGGGCGTGAGGAATCCACGCTGCAGAAGGAAGGAGCTCAAGATCCCGCGCACAATGGGGCAGTACGGGAAAGAGCGAACGGAGAGGAGCCCTTCCGGTCAGGATACGTGGGGATCCTCGGAAGGCCCAATGTAGGCAAATCCACCCTCATGAACCAGTTGCTCCGCTACAAGCTGGCCATTACCTCACCCAAGCCCCAGACCACGCGGACCCGGATCCTGGGCATCAAGACGCTTCCAGGAGCCCAGATGATCTTCGTGGACACACCGGGGATCCACCAGGCCAAGGGCCCCTTCAATGAGTACATGGTGAAGGAGGCCCTTCGCTCAATCAAGGACGTGGATCTGGCCCTCTTGCTGGTGGAGGCCGACGGCTCCAGCAAAAAGGACGACCGATACATCGTGGAAGGACTCCAGCAGACTCGAATCCCCGTCCTTCTCGTCATCAACAAGATCGACCTGGTCAAGAAACCCTCTCTCCTGCTCCTTATGGACGAATACCGGAGATGGTTCCCCTTCGAGGCCCTCATCCCCATCAGCGCCCTGACGGGTGACGGGTTGGAGATCCTGGAGGAGGAAATCCTCAAGCGTCTCCCCCCGGGGCCCCAGTACTTCCCGGATGACCAGATTACGGATATAACGGAGCGTTTCTTGGCCTCGGAGGTGATCCGGGAGAAGGTCTACCACCTCTGTGGGGAGGAGATCCCCTATTCGGTGGCAGTGGTGGTGGAGGAGTATCAAGAGAGGACTCCCCCGAGGCCCGTCTATATCCGCGCCACCCTCTACGTGGAGAGGGAATCCCAAAAGGGGATCGTCATAGGGGCGGGGGGCCGGATGCTCAAGCGTATCGGAAAACTGGCTCGAGAAGACCTGGAGGCTCGGATCGGCCGCTCGGTCTATTTGGAGCTGTGGGTCAAGGTGGAGAAGGACTGGTCCAAGGACCGGAAGAGATTCCGTAGGTTGGGGTACAGATGAGGCCCCCGCCCTCTACGGAGTTGGAGGGAGCATGAAGCCCGTGGTCGCCATTGTGGGTCGACCCAACGTGGGCAAATCGACCCTCTTCAACCGGATCGTCAGAGAGCGGCGAGCCCTGGTGGCCGATGTGCCGGGGGTGACACGGGACAGGCTCTATCAGGAGGTGGAGTGGAACGGAAGGGTCTTCCTCTTGGTCGATACCGGGGGATTCGAGCCCACCTGCCAGGAGGGTCTCCTGAGCCTCATGCGCGAACAGACGGAGCTGGCCATTGAGGAGGCCGACATCATCATCTTTGTGCTCGATGTCCGTGACGGCCTGACCCCTTCTGATCGGGACGCGGCCGAACTGCTCAGAAGGACCTCCAAACCGGTCCACTACGTGGTCAACAAGGTGGACGGCCCTCGATGGGACGCCCAGGCCATGGAGTTCTACGAGCTTGGGGCGGATCGTCTCCACCTCATCTCCGCCAAACACGGCCGCGGGGTGACGGAGCTGCTCGAGGCGGTCACAGAACGCCTGCCACTGGCGTCCCCCAAGGAGGAGCCCGGGCCCGAGGAGGTGATCCGGGTGGCCGTGGTGGGGAGGCCCAATGTAGGGAAATCCTCTCTGGTGAACCGCCTCTGCGGGACCGCCCGTTCCTTGGTCAGCCCGGAGCCCGGCACCACCCACGACGCGGTCGACACCGAGATTCGATGGCACGGGCGCCGTTTCCTGCTCATCGACACCGCGGGGATCCGGAAAAAGGCCCGCACCCGAATCCCCCTGGAGAAGTACTGCGTCATCAAGGCCCTGCGGAGCATCGACCGCGCCCATGTGGCGCTCCTTCTGGTGGATGCCACCGAGGGAGCAACGGATCAGGACGCCAAGATCGGCAGTTACATCGTGGAGAGGGGCCGAGGCTGCATCGTGCTGGCCAACAAGTGGGACCTCGTGCCCAAGGATTCCCGAACCCATGACGATTTCGTATCCGACCTCAAGGAAGGGCTTCGGCACTTGGAGTTCGCGCCGGTGATGACGGTCTCAGCCCTCACCGGTCAACGCCTGGGACGCATCCTGGGCCAAGTGATGGAGGTCTACCGATCCTGGACCCAAAGGATCCCAACTTCCCGTCTCAACCCCCCATTCCGCCGGTGGGTGGAGGAACATCCTCCGCCCCTTTACAAAGGGCGCAGAATCAAGTTTTATTACTGTACTCAAGCGGAGATTGCACCCCCCACCTTTGTAGCCTTCACCAACTGCCCGGAGGGGGTCCAGCAAAGCTATATCCGTTATCTGGTCCGCAGGACGCGGGAGGAGTTCGGCTTCGAAGGAGCCCCCATCCGATTCCAGCTCAGGGAGAGGGCTCAGAATGAGATCCGGGCATCCAGATCCCGCGCCCAAGGCCGTGCCTAGGGCTACCAATGGACGAGGCACGAGGCAGGGACTGTCCATGTTGGAAGCGGTGAGGGTATCCAAGAGCTTCGGCGGCCTTCAGGCCGTCCACGAGTGCTCCCTGCGAGTGGAAAGGGGGACGATCACGGGCCTCATAGGGCCCAACGGTGCTGGAAAGACGACCCTGTTCAACCTGATTACGGGGTTCCATCACCCGGACCGGGGGGAAATCCGTCTCGAGGGAGAGCGTATCGACGGGCTCCCCCCACACCAGGTCTTTCAAAAGGGCCTTTTTCGGACCTTCCAGATCACGCGGGAATTCTCCCGCATGACCGTGCTCGAGAACCTCATGTTGATCCCCCCTTATCAATGCGGGGAAAAGGTCTGGAATACGTGGATTCGACCCTTCCGGATCCGCGGTCAGGAGAGGGAAATCAAGGAAAGGGCCCTGGAGGTCCTGGAATTCGTGGAGCTCATCGACCTGAAGGACGAGTATGCGGGAGCCCTCTCTGGGGGGCAAAAAAAGCTCCTGGAGCTGGCCAAAAGCCTCATGGCCCGTCCCAAAATCGTCCTCCTGGACGAACCGGGTGCCGGCGTCAATCCCACCCTCATGCAGAAGTTGACGGAGCGCATCCGCGACCTCTGCGAGAAACAGGGGCTCACCTTCTTCATCATCGAGCACGACATGGACCTGGTCATGAACCTCTGCAACCCCATCATCGTCATGAACGAGGGAAAGAAGCTCATGGAGGGGCCTCCAGAGGCGGTCAAGTCTGACAGACGGGTTCTGGAGGCCTATCTGGGAGGTGTCTCCACATGAGCATCCTTTGCGCGGAGGGTGTCACGGCCGGCTATACCGAGGTGGACATCCTCAACGAGGTCCACCTGCGTGTGGAACCCGAGGAGATCGTCTCCATCATCGGCCCCAACGGTGCAGGCAAATCCACTCTCCTGAAGGCCATCTTCGGCCTCTTGAAGCCCAGGAAGGGGAGGATCCTCCTTGAGGAGGAGGAGATCACCGGCCTGTCTCCGGATCGGATCGTGAGGAAAGGCCTCAGCTATGTGCCCCAAGTCCACAACGTCTTTCCCTCCCTTACGGTCCAGGAGAACCTGGAGATGGGGGCCTTCATCCGGACCGACGACTACTCCTCGAGGATGGAGGAGATCTTTCAATTGTTCCCCCTCCTTAAGGAGAGGAGAAAACAGAAGGTGGGGCAGCTCTCCGGAGGGCAACGCCAGATGGTCGCCATGGGCCGTGCCCTTATGCTGGATCCGCGGGTATTGCTCTTGGACGAGCCATCGGCCGGACTGGCCCCCCTCCTCGTTTCCCTCATCTTCGAGAAGATCCAGGAGATCAACGCCACGGGGGTGGCCGTGGTGATCGTGGAACAGAACGCCCGGGAGGCACTGAAACTTTCGCACCGCGGCTATATCCTGGCCATGGGGAGAAACGTGATGGACGATGAGGCCCAGGCCCTGCTGGACAATGAGGAGATAGGCCGCCTCTTCTTAGGGGGCTGAATATGGTGGAGCTGTTCATCTACGGTATTGTTCTGGGAGGCATTATCGCCTTGGGAGCCGTGGGTTTGACCCTGGTCTATGGAATCCTGCGATTCGCCAACTTCGCCCACGGCGATCTCATGTCCGCAGGGGCCTACATCTCCCTTTTCCTGATGAGTGTCCTCTTCTCCGGGATGGGCATCCCGGATTCCAACTTCGCACCCCTGTCCATTGGCTGGCGCATGGTCCTCGCCTTTCCCCTCTCTATGCTGGCCGTGGGGGGAGTGGCCATCGCCATGGACCGCATCCTCTACCGAAAGCTCCGGCACAAGAACAGCCCAGCGGTGATGCTGGCCATGTCCGCGCTGGGTGCCTCTTTCATCATCCGGATGATCATCCTGATCCTCTGGGGAGCCGACTACCGATTCTATCGCCCCGGCGTCCTCCGACCAGCCCTCTCCCTTCCGCTGGGGGTGAAGATCCGACCCGACCAACTGCTCATCCTCTCGGTGGTGACGGTTCTGGTGATCCTCCTCCACCTCTTCCTCCAGAAGACCAAGATGGGGAAGGCCATGAGGGCCACGGCCGACAACATGGAGCTGGCCCGGGTCTCGGGGATCGATACCGAACGCATCATCCTCTGGACCTGGGGGATCGGCGGGGCCCTGGCCGCGGCCGGAGGGATCCTCTATGGGATCGATGTCCAGGTCCATCCCGGAATGGGGTGGAACTTCCTCCTTCCGCTGTTCGCCGCCGCCATCTTGGGTACCATCGGCAATGTCTACGGGGCCCTGGTGGGGGGCTTCGTGATCGGAGTGGCCCAACAGGTCTCCACGGCCTTCCTCATGCCCACTTACAAACCGGCCGTGGCCTTTCTCATCATGATCGGGATCCTGCTGATCCGACCCCAGGGGATCTTCGGAGGAAAGTANCCATGGACCTAGGTGGGATTTCGGCCTATCTGGTCTCCTTCGCCATCATGGCAGGGATCTTCGCAGTCTTCTGTTTGGGTCTCAACATCCAATGGGGATATACGGGTTTGTTCAATATCGGGATCGCGGGGTTCTTCTGCGTGGGCGCCTACGTCTCCGCCTTGATCACAACGCCCAAACCCACAGGTCCCTATGCCCATTACGTGCAACAGGCCTTCGGCCTGAACCTCCCCTTCCTCTTCGGCCTGCTGGGGGCCGCCCTCGTCTGCGGACTCGTGGCCTTCTTCATCGGGATCCCCACCCTCCGACTGAAGGAGGACTATCTGGCCATCGCCACCATCGGGATAGCCGAGACCTTCCGGTTGGTATTCAACAACGAACACTGGCTTGCCAACGGCCCCAGGGGGCTTATGGGCCTGCCTCAGCCACTGCAGGGTCTCGTCGACCCCCGTCACTACAACTACATCTATCTCCTGGTGGTCCTTGCCGTGGTGCTGGGGATCTATCTCTTGATCGAAAGGGCCATCCGTTCCCCCTGGGGGCGGGTCCTGAGGGCCATCCGGGAGGACGAAATCTCCGCCTCCATGTGCGGGAAGAACGTCTCCCATTTCAAGATGCAGTCGCTGGTCTTCGGGTCCATGGTCATAGGGATGGGCGGCGCCCTCTACGCTCATTACACCAAGGCCATCTCGCCCGATGTCTTCTCCCCCCTCTACGGCACCTTTCTGATCTGGGTGATGCTCATGGCCGGAGGCAGCGGCAACAACCGGGGGGCCGTGGTGGGGGCCTACCTGGTCTGGGGGATCTGGATCGGGACCAAGTTCCTGACCGACTTCCTCCTCCCCTACACCCTCAAGGCCCGAGCGCCCTACATTCGATTCCTCCTCATCGGAATCCTGCTGGAGATCATCTTGATCTACAGGCCCCAAGGGCTGGTGGGAGAGGAAAAGAGGGTCTCCAGATGGATCGACTGAGTGCGCGGGCAAACAGGAGGGATCTCCCGTAAGGATAAAGGGGGCGCTCTCGGCGCCCCCAATCCATCAGCGGCCTCATCCTCTTTGGCTTGGGCTATTCCTTGGGAACGTCGTACTCCATCCGGACCGTCACGATCTTCCCCTTGGAGTACTTCCATACCTCGATGGGGGTGATCACGTCACCGTGTTCATCGAAGTCCACGGAGCCAGCCGCTCCCTCGTAATTGATGTCTTTGCCCTTCTTCAACAGCTCAAAGGCCTTCTTGAACTCTCCCGGTTTGATCACCTCTCCCGGAGGGTTGGCCACAAACCGAAGCTGATCTCGGATGTTTGCGGGCTTCAAGGGAAGCCCCTTCATCTTGGCCACGTAGGAGGCCAGACCGATGACGGCCATGGCGTCATAGGCATTGGTAATGAAGGGCAGAGGCGGGAGTTTCCCGAACTCCGCCTTGTAGTCCGCGCTGAAGATGACATAGGGCTCACCTCCGGCTGTTCCAGGGGCTGTCCCCATGTTCCCCTCCAGGGGCTCGGCTCCGATGGCCTTGACGATGTCCTCGGACTTGGTCCCATCGCAGAAAAGGAAGGTCTTGAACTTGAAGAATTCAATGGCCTCCTTCAGATAGATCTGGGCGTGCTGGGGGTAGCTGAAGGCACAGAGGACATCGGGCTTGCCCCCCAAGGCCTTCTTGAGCTCGGCGGTGTAGGATTCGGCCGCCTTTTCATCATGGGGGACCATGGCCAGGACCTTCCCGCCCCGTTTCTCAAAAGAACGCTTGAATTGCTCGGCGAGTCCCTGTCCATAGGGGTTATTGACGTAGAGCACGGAGGCCGTCTTGAAGAGCCCCGCCGCCAACTTGCCGGAGACTACCCCCTGGAGGGCGTCCGAGGGACAGGTGCGGAACAGGAAGTCCTTCCCTTTGTCCGCTGGGAGGAACGTGATAAGGGGCGAGGTGGAGGCGGGCGAGATCATAATCACGTTGTTGGGGCAGGTGACCGACTCGGCCACGGGGACCGTGACCCCGCTGGCCAAGGCCCCGATAATAGCCACTACTTTGTTGATCTCCACCAATTTCTTGGCCGCATTGGTGGCCGGGATGGCCGAGGTCTCGCTGTCCTCGTGGACGAGCTTCACGGCAAATCCGGCCTCGCCCAGCTGTTTTGCGGCCAAAATTACCCCGTTCTGGATNTTGGGACCAAACTCCTTAAGCGGCCCCGTGTGAGCCAGAAGGGTCCCCACGACGATCTCCTGAGCCTGGGCCAAGGGGCCCATGACCATGGAAAGGACCAACAACCCCGTCAAAACGGCGATCTTCTTCATGGCGGTCTCCTCCCTTATGGTNGAAGCAATGAACCCGTGATCCATGGACTCTCTTTTCCTCTCACCCCCTTCCTCTCCCCCGCCCGACGGGAAAAACCCTCCTCTCTGGCAGGGAACGCTCATACAAAACTCCTCGCCCCTCAACCGGCATTTCGCCCCTGCGCAAGGAGAGCACCTTGCCCATGAGGGGCTCCGAAACCCAAATTCACAACACCTTCGTATCCTGTCCGTTGGGTATGGAGCCGTCCGAGATTTCCGCGCCCGCCGTCGCCGGAGAGTCTACAGGTGTGAGAACTTCAGAAAGAGAGAGCCTGCCCGCGCATATCCGCTGGAGCCCGTCACATCCCCTTATGCCTTTCCATTCTATTTTGTCCTTTCCTTACCGACCTTTCCCCCCCTTGTCAAGGGCTTCGGGTTCCGGACTCCTTACGGCTCCCCGGATTCTTTGGGATTTCATGCTTCAGGAAGCATAGGCGATCCTCAGCCCGACCCGTCCCAGCCAGTGGACAGGGGGGACCACCTATTGACAAGACAGGAGCCACCATGCTACAAAAACCCCTTGTCGGTTGCGGCGGGAGCGTGGTTCGTTTCAGGCCGGTGGAGTTCAAGGCATGGCAGGGGGACCTGGTATCTCCGTTCGCCTCTAAGGCGTTCCAAGGGGTAAGGGCTGAGGCTCCGAGTCGTTGTCACTCAAGACCATGTCCTGAGATCTTCTGTCTGTCAAAACGTCAAGGAGGTGTCAAGATGAAGGCAAGCCGTTGGTTTTCGCTCGTGCTCGCGTTCGGACTGCTTTTCTTGACCGCGGGGGCCATGGCCGCCGACGAATGGGGAGAAATCGTAATTCCGCCCGACAAACCCATCAAGATCGGCCTTGGAGCCATGCTGTCTGGGGCCTACGCTACGTTGGGGATCGACATCAAAAACGGGGCTGAGATGGCCGTAATGGAGAAAGGGGAGATCCTGGGACACAAGCTGGTGTTCCAGGCCGAAGATGACGGATGTGAAGGTGCTCCCTCGGTGGCCATCGCCGAGAAGTTCTGCAATGATCCCCTTGTGGTGGGAGTGGTCGGNTACATGTGCAGCGGCGGTTCCATCCCGGCCTCGGATGTNCACAATAAGTACAAGGTGGTCATGATATCTCCCTCCTCCACCAGCCTGGAGCTGACGGCTCGAGGAATACCCGTCTTCTTCCGAACCTGCTGGAACGACAAGATCCAGGGGAAGGCCGCCGCTGAGTTCGCCCTCAAGCGCAAGTGGACCAAAGTGGCGGTCCTCCACGATAAGAGTGCCTATGGTCAGGGGCTGGCCGACGAGTTCAAGCGCAATATACTCGCGGGCGGCGGAGAGGTGGTGGCCTATGAGGGGCTCACCCGGGGGGACAAGGACTTCACCCCTATTTTGACCAAGATCAAGCCCAAGGCGCCCCAGTTGATCTACTTCGGGGGGATGGCCGCCGAGGGCTCCCTCCTGGTGCGACAGATGCGGCGGATGGGCATCAAGGCCAAATTCATGAGCGACGACGGCTGTTACACGGAGAAGGACTTCATTCAGGCCGCTGGAAAGGCCGCCAAAGGGGCCTTTGTGACCTACGCCAAACTGCCTCTCGGGGGCAAGTACGAACAGTGGCTCAAGAANTTCGAGGCCAAGTACGGGCCGAGACAGACCTTCTCCCCCCAGGCCTACGATGCGGCCAACATCCTCATGGCCGCGGTGGAGAAGGTGGCTCAGAAGAAACCCGATGGATCTCTCATCATCGGCAAAAAGGCGCTTCGCGACGCGGTGGCCGCCATTCGGTATGAGGGTGTCACTGGCACCATCACCTTCGACGAATACGGGGATCGGACTGGCTCCATCGTCGTGGTGAACAAGGTGGTCTGCGAAGCAGGCAAGTGTTCCTTCAAGGAACTGCCCCGTTGATGGGAATTCAGTCGGGGTAGATCCAATACCTGAAGGGGAGCGGAGAGCCTCGGTGCGGGGACCTCCCTCCCCTTCATCTGTTGCCGGAGAAGCCCAACACCTATGATCCCCAGCTTTGAGATCCTCATCGACCAGCTCATCAACGGGCTTACCATCGGCGGCATCTACGCCCTCATCGCCCTGGGCTACACCCTGGTCTACGGCATCCTCTTTATGATCAATTTCGCCCATGGTGAGATCTACATGTTCGGCTCATTCGCCGGCTTTTTCGTGCTGGTGCAACTGACCCGCTCGGGTTTTGCCCAGCAGCACGTCTACCTGTCCATACTGGCCGCCTTTGTAGGGGCCATCCTGGTCTCCTCCACCTTGGGGGTCCTCCTCGAGCGCATCGCCTACCGTCCCCTGAGGAAGGCCCCACGGCTGGCCGCCCTGATCAGCGCCATCGGGGCCTCCATCTTCCTGCAGAACGTCATGATGCTCATTGTGAAGGCCCGGATGCAGGTCTACCCGGACATCTTCCCGGAAGACTGGATCGAGATCGGCTCTGTCTCCATCTCCACCTTCCAGATCTTCATCATCCTGGGGTCCGTGCTTATGATGGCGGGCCTCTATTTCTTCATCAAGCGGACCAAGACGGGAAAGGCAATGAGGGCCGTGGCCGAGGACAAGGACACCGCTGCGCTGATGGGGATCAACGTGGACCGGATCATCGTGACCACCTTCGCGGTGGGCTCCGCCCTGGCCGCCGTGGCCGGGGTCATGGTGGGTATGTACTACACCCAGATCAACCACATGATGGGCTTCATTCCCGGAATCAAGGCCTTCACGGCCGCTGTTCTGGGGGGGATCGGAAATGTGGTGGGGGCCATGGTGGGGGGCTACGCTCTGGGGTTATTCGAGGCCTACGGGGTCTTCATCCTCCCGGCCCAGTACAAAGACGTCATCGCCTTCAGCCTCCTGGTCCTGATCCTGATCTTCCGTCCGAGAGGCATCCTCGGCGAGGTGGTCTCCGAGAGGGCGTAACCTATGGAATCGCAGGCTCTTCCATCCACCCTACGACCCCTCCGAGGCATCCCCCCTTGGCTCCGGATAGGGATACTTCTGGTCTTTTTGGCGGCACTTCCACCCTTCATCGGCAACTACTGGACCCATGTGCTGGCCTACATCGGCATCTACGTCATGCTGGGGATCGGGCTCAATGTGGTGGTCGGCTTTGCGGGGCTGTTGGATCTAGGGTATGTGGCCTTCTACGCCATCGGTGCCTATACCTACGCCCTTCTGGCCTCGCCCAAGTTCGGAATCCATATCCCCTTTTGGGCCATGCTGCCCGTCTGCGTGGCGCTGGCCGCCTTGGGAGGGACCCTGCTGGGGATTCCCGTCCTGCGGATGAGGGGGGACTACCTGGCCATAGTGACCCTGGGCTTCGGGGAGATCATCCGCATTGTCATGAACAATCTGGACTCCATCACCAACGGGCCCAAGGGGATCCTCAGGATCGACCCCGCCGCCATCGGGGGCTTCAAGTTCACCACACCGACCCACTACTACTATCTGATCCTGGTAGGGTGCATCCTGTCGGCCTTCGTGGCCGACCGGCTCAACAACTCCCGCATAGGGAGGGCCTGGATCGCCATGCGCGAGGATCAAGACGCAGCCGCCCTAATGGGGATTCACATCCTCAGATACAAGCTTCTGGCCTTCACCATCGGGGCATCCTTCGCGGGCATCGGAGGGATCATCTTCGCCGCACGGCAGGGCTCCATCTTCCCCGACGACTTCTCCCTGATGGTCTCCATCAATGTGCTGTGTCTGATCATCATCGGAGGAATGGGGAGCATCCCCGGAGTCATCCTGGGGGCCGTCGTCCTCATCGGCATCCCCGAGGTGCTTCGGGCCGTGGCCATCTACAGGATGCTCGCTTTCGGGGCCCTGCTGATCATCATGATGATCTTCCGCCCGTCGGGGTTCATCCCCTCTGCCCGACGAAGGCTGGAACTGAAGGAGGAGACCTGAACCTTCCATGGCCGAGCTCCTGAAGATCTCAAGGCTCACCAAGCGATTCGGAGGCTTGGTGGCCCTCAACCAGGTGGACCTGACCCTGGAGGAGGGGATGATCGCCGGCCTCATTGGGCCCAACGGCGCCGGAAAGACCACCCTTTTCAACGTGGTCACCGGCGTGTACCGCCCTGAGGAGGGTTCGATCCGCTTCTTAGGACAGGAGATCGCCGGGAGAAAGCCCCATGAGATCACGGCCTTGGGCATTGCCAGGACGTTCCAGAACATCCGCCTCTTCGCCAACATGACGGCCCTGGAAAATGTCTTGGTCGGGCATCACTGCCGCATGAAGGCGGGGCTATGGGGGGCCCTAAGCCGCAACCGCCGCACCCTCCGCGAGGAGGCCGCCGCACACCAGAGGGCCCTGGAGCTGCTCCGGTACGTGGGGCTGGAGGGCAAGGAGGACACCCTCTCCAAGAACCTCCCATACGGGGATCAGCGACGGCTGGAGATCGCACGGGCCCTGGCCTCGGAACCCAAGCTGCTCCTCTTGGACGAACCCACCGCCGGGATGAATCCCCAGGAGACCCTCACTCTGACCCGATTCGTGGACCGGATCCGACGGGAACTGGGGCTCACCCTCCTGCTCATCGAGCACGATATGCGGGTCGTCATGGGGATCTCCGATCGGGTGACGGTGCTCGACTATGGAATGAAGATCGCCGAGGGCTCTCCGGAGGAGGTCCAGAAGGACCCCAAGGTCATCGAGGCCTACCTCGGCCGGAGATCAGAACTGCTGCACAGGAGGCGGAGGACCGCCACCAGAGAGAGACCCCATGGAACTCCTCAAGGTTGAGGACATCCATACCTATTACGGCAGCATCCATGCCCTGCAGGGGATCTCCCTGAGGGTGATGGAGGGCGAAATCGTCACCCTCATTGGCAGCAACGGAGCGGGCAAGACTACCACCCTCAACACCATCAGCGGAATCCTCAAGCCCCGAAAAGGGGCCGTCTATTTCCAAGGAGAACGCATCGATCCTCTACGGCCCCATCAGATCGTGGCCAAGGGGGTCTGCCAATCCCCCGAGGGAAGAAAGATCTTCACCCGGCTGACGGTCCAGGAGAACCTGGAGATGGGGGCCTTTATCCGGACGGACAGCGAGGGAATCCGTCAGGACCTGGATCGCGTCTATCAGCTCTTTCCCCGACTTCGGGAACGTCGCAGGCAGGTGGCGGGCACCCTCAGCGGAGGGGAACAGCAGATGCTGGCCATCGGACGTGCCCTCATGAGCCGCCCCAAGCTCCTGTTGCTGGACGAGCCCTCCATGGGATTGGCTCCCGTGTTGGTCGAGACAATCTTCGACATCATCTCGGACATCAATCGTCAGGGCAACCCCATCCTGTTGGTGGAGCAAAATGCCCTGATGGCCTTCCTCATCGCCCACCGGGGATATGTCATCCAATCCGGCCGGATAGTCCTGGAGGACTCGGTGGAGAACCTTCAGGAGAACGAAATGGTCCGAAAGCTCTACCTGGGCGAGGAGATCGAGACCTGACGCCAGCAGATCAGGGCCTCCATCGAGGCGATGTAATTATGAACCCGNGGATAAGGCACTCGGACGTGAGGAGATCTCTCCTCTTTCTGCTCNTTCTCTCTATCCTCCCCGCAGATCCCTTCCACGCCCACGCCACTGAGCAGGGAGACGAAATCCGCATCTATCCCCCGGACTCTCCTCTGCCGGTAGGAGTGGCAACCCTACTTTCAGGCCTCAAGGCCTCGTTGGGCAGGGAGATTCTGGAGGGAGCCCGGGCCTTTCTCCGGGACCGTCCCCTGGTACAAGGACGCCTCCTCTCACTGATCCCCCAGGACGATAGGTGCGACCGACAGCAAAGCCTTCGGGCCGCCGAGGCCCTCTGCGGCCTTCGTCCCCCACCGGTGGCCGTGGTGGGATATCTGTGCTCTGCGGGAGCCATGGAGGCCCTGAAGGTTCATCGCCGATGCCGTCTCCCCATGATCAATGTGAGCGGCGGCGATCCCCGCCTGACCGAGGAGGGATCCCCTTGGGTCCTGAGGATCTGGATCTCCCGAGCCCGCCAGGCAGACCTAGTTGCCCATTGGGTGCGGCGGCGCCGCTGGCGCAGGATCCTCCTCGTCCACGAATCGGATGAACTCTCCCGGTGGAGGCTGGAGGCCTTCCAGAAGGCCTTCCCCAGTGGATCCTCCAAGGACCGCCTCCAGGTCTCCACTCTGGAGGCCTTTAAGGAAACCCCCGAGGCTTATTTCCGCAAGAAGCGCCCTCCTCAATGCCTTTACTACATAGGAGAAGGCCGAAGAATCTCTGAACTCTGGAAGGCCGTGCCCAAGCGCCTCCTCAATGTCCCTTGGGTCTTGGACATGAGGGCCGCCTCCCACGTGGTCCACAAGGGACCGACTCCCAGAAGGCTCTTCAGTGCTCGACTCCATCTTCCGACCGGGGATCCGGAGACCCCCCAATTCCGCTTCTTCCGCGGCCGATTCGGAGAGCCTGGGGTCTATACTTTGGCCGCCTACGATGCCCTTCTGGTCCTGGCCGACGCCTTGAGCCGTGCAGCCAAGGAGACCCCATCAGGCCTGGAGGTGGACCCCGCCTCCCTCATGAAAGCCCTCAAGGAGACCCGCCTTGAAGGGCTTACCGGGCCTCTGGCCTTCGATGAGAAGGGGGACCGACGAAACGTTGAGGGGAGTGTGATGCGGTGGAAGTCGGGGCAATGGGTCCCCCACTGGCAGGGGCGGATCCCCTGAGCCCTGCCCGGACGTAGAACCCTTGCGCGTCCTCCTCAAGATTTGGTATAAAGCCACATCAACGAACCGATCGGGTATGTTAGGATGGAGACCAAGATTCTGGTCGTAGACGATGAGGCACACATCCGGGAGACTCTTCGAAAGATCATCCAAAGGATGGGCCTCCAATGCGAGACGGCCACCGATGGCATCGATGCCCTATCCAAGCTCCAGGATGGGGCCTACGACATCGTCATAAGCGACATCCGAATGCCCCGAATGGACGGCATGCAGCTCCTCAAGGAGATCTCCGCAAATTACAAAGGGGTGGATGTCCTCATCATGACCGCTTATCATGAAGATTACAGCTATACCGATGTCATCGAGTCCGGGGCCACGGACTTCATAGCCAAGCCCTTCAAGAGAGACGAGCTTCAGGCCAAGATCAAACGGATCCTCTACGAACGGAACCTCAGGGCCGAGCTTATGTACCTATCCATCCGAGACAGCCTTACCGGGCTTTACAATCGAAGGTATTTCTACCAGAAGCTCCAAGAGGAGGTGGAGAGGGCCAAACGGCAGAGACATCCCCTGTCTCTTATCATCCTGGATATCGACCACTTCAAGCAGTACAACGACACCCACGGCCATCTGGAGGGGGATCAAGTCTTGGCCTCCCTGGGCCAGATTCTCCTCACCTCCATCCGACAGAACGTGGACACCGCTTACCGCTATGGAGGAGATGAATTCGCGGTGCTGCTCATCGAGGCCGATCTGGGGCAGGCCAGTCAAGTGGCGGAGCGGGTACGCACTTCCTTCGAGGCCAAAGGGATCGACGGCTGCACCCTGAGTCTGGGAGTCACCCAGATGAAATCTCAGGACGAAAGCGAGGACCTCATCCGCAGGGCGGACCAGGGTATGTACCAGGCGAAACGAGCCGGAGGCAACCGGGTCCAAGAGCGACCGTAAAACTCCTTACCGGCCCCCACCACTTCCATGAATCGTGAAGAGGAACCATGCGGTACGAGGGGATCATCATCCGGCCACCCAGCGAGGCTGCAAGCCTGATCCTTCAGGTCACCCACGGGTGTTCCCACAATCGATGTACCTTTTGTCCGACCTACAAAGGGAGGCGTTTCGCGATCCGGCCCCTGGAGGAGATCCGAAGGGATGTGGAGGAGGCGTCCCAGGCCCTGGGGGACAAGGTGCGGCGTATCTTCCTCTGCGACGGGGATGCCCTCGTAGTTCCTCCGCGCAAGCTCCTCCCGGTTATGGACCTCCTCAATGAGACCTTCCCCGCCTTAGAGCGCATCGGCCTCTATGCCAACGCCAAGAGCATCCTCCTCAGGACCCCTCAAGAACTGGAACAACTGAGGCAACGCAAGTTGGGAATCGTCTACCTTGGAGTGGAAAGCGGCGACGACGAGGTCCTCCTTCGGGTCCGAAAAGGAGTGGACAGCGAACGTATGCTTCAGGCGGGCCGCCGCATCAAGGACGCTGGCATCACCCTCTCGGTCACTGTCCTTTTGGGAATCGGCGCAGTGGAGGGAAGCCGGCGCCATGCCCTGGCCACGGCAGACCTCCTCAGCCGCATGGACCCCGACTATGTGGGCGCCCTTACCCTCATGGTGGTGCCGGGGACTCCCTTGCACGAGGAGATGATGCAAGGGAAGTTCCACCTGCCGGATACATTCCAGCTCATTGAGGAGCTGGGCCTCATGATCGCCCACAGCCGTTTCACCCGCTGCTACTTTACCTCGAACCACGCCTCCAACTACCTTCCCCTCCGAGCCTGGCTCCCCCATCAGAAGGAGGAGGCCCTCCGGCTGATCCACCAAGTCCTGGAGAAAAGGGACCGCTCGCTGTTGAGACCAGAGTTCATGAGGGCCCTCTAGGGCCTCCCACCAGGTCTTCTCTCCCCGACCGGAAAAGGGACCGTTGAAGCCCCTCATGAGCTCTGCTAGAATGTCGCCAAAAGGCGGGAGGGAAACCCGCCTCAGTTTTTTCAGCTCCTCCTCCGAAGACCCGGAGGGGAGGTGAAGATGGGGTAGGCCGCGTTGTCCCTGATCATGCTTCTGGTGGACGGTATCGGCATCGCGCCACGGGGCGCACGGGACCCTCTGCGTGAGGGAAGCCCCTTTTTCGCTCCTCTCCACCCCCACGAGCCGTCTCCTCTGCCTGGAGGAGGGTGGGCCGTCCCCACCCGGGCGGACCTCGATGTTCAAGGCCTTCCTCAGAGCGCAACGGGTCATACCGCACTCCTTACTGGCGTCAATGCCGCCAAAGTTCTGGGGCGACACTTCCCCGGTTTTCCTCCTCCGACCCTTCGTTCCATTCTCGCCACAACCAATCTCCTTCGCACCTTGAACCAATGGGGCCTAAGGGCACGATACATCAACGCCTATCGGCCCCTGCACCCCACGGTGCGAAGGAGAAGGCTGATGAGCGCCACGACCCTGGCGGCCCGATCCAGTGGCCAACGACTCAGAGGACTGGAGGACATCCGGGAGGGACGTGCCCTCCACCACGATTTTACCAACACCCTCCTCATTCTTCAGGGGGAGGACCTGCCGCTGTGGAGGCCCGAGGAGGCGGGAAGGCGCCTGGCATGCATCGCCGCACCCCTGGATTTCACCCTCTTCGAATACTTCCTAACGGACCTGGTCGGCCACAAGGCCGATCCCCTTAGAGCTCGTCAAGAGGTCCACAAACTCGGGCGCTTCCTCTACGGACTCCTGGAAGAGACGGACCTTCGGGAAACCACTGTTATCCTATGCAGCGACCATGGAAATCTGGAGGACCCTTCGGTCCGGACCCACACCCAAAACCCCGTCCCAACCATGGTTTGGGGGCCCCAGGCCGACGCTATCGCCCGTATGGTAGACAGCATCGAGCGGATCCCGCAGGCAGTCCTGAAGGCCCTCTCTCGGCAGGATCGGCTCCAGTGATGAGTTCTTTCCTATGGCGGCTGACAGCGGCTTTTGCCTCCGCCACGAGCACGGCCTTGGCCTTTCCCCACTGGAACCTCTGGCCAGTCGCATGGTTCGGACTGGTCCCCTTCCTTTGGGCCTTGGGTCCCTGCGGCCCGCGAAGATCCGTCCTGATGGGGTGGTTGGCAGGAAGCCTCCACTATGCCGTCCTGGTCTACTGGCTCTTGGGAACGATCCAGACTTATGGGGGACTCCCTCTGTTGCTTGCCCTGCCCGTCCATCTACTCCTCGTGCTTTATCTGGGGGCATTCTGGGGACTCTTCGGCGGGTTGCTCTCCTACCTGCGAGGCCGGACGGGGCTTCCCTTTATGGTCCTGGCACCACCCCTGTGGTGCGCCTTGGAGTGGGTGAGAGGCCACCTCCTGACCGGATTTCCCTGGGGGCTGTTGGGCTACAGTCAGTGGGCCCAGGTCCCCCTCATCCAGATCTCCGATCTGACGGGGGTCTACGGGGTGAGCTTTCTCCTGATGGCCTCCAACGCTGCACTGACGGATCTATTGGGGGCTTGTTGGAATCCTGCCCCCGGAACCATCCGGAGGGCATTCGTCGCTGTATTGACCGCCGCTTTCCTTGTAGGAGCGTCTCTCATCTACGGAGTCCACGCCATAAAACGGACGGAGGCCCTCTGCCTGACGGCACCTCCTCTAACCGTGGGGATCGCCCAGGGCAATATCGAACAGACCCTCAAGTGGGACCCCGCCTATCAGGAGGCCACCCTCCAGATCTACGAGGAGTTGACCGAACGGCTTTCCGCAAAAGGGGCCCGAATTGTGGTGTGGCCGGAGACCGCCGCCCCGTTCTTCTTCCAGATTGAGGACGCCTGGAACACCAGGATCCGTAGGATGGCTCGAAGCAAGGGGGTGGAGCTCCTCTTCGGATCCCCCGCCTTCGGGATCCGAGGGAATGGGCAACGCACCTATTACAATCGGGCCTACCTGCTTGGGCCGGACGGAGAGGTTCGCGGCAGCTACGACAAGGTTCACCTGGTCCCCTTCGGAGAATACGTCCCCTTGAGACGTGTCCTTTTCTTCGTCCGTCGAATGGTGGAGTCGGTGGGAGACTTCTCTCCGGGAGCCGAATCCCGCCCCCTCCCTTCCTCCTCGGGGGCCTCCATCGGGGTCCTCATCTGCTTTGAGAGCATCTTCCCCGAGCTGACGCGGGATCTGATCCGAAACGGGGCAGACGTGCTGGCCAATCTCACCAACGACGCTTGGTTCGGCGATACGGCGGCCCCGCGCCAGCATCTCACCATGCTCCTGTTCCGGGCGGTGGAGGCCCGCCGGTGGATCGTACGCTCGGCCAATACAGGAATCAGCGCTGTAATGGACCCTTGCGGCCGGATTCGGCGGGCCCTTCCCTTCTTCCACCGGGAAGGGGTAGTTGACACTATCCGAAGGCTTTCGATAGAATCCTTTTATACACGATGGGGTGATTTTTTCGTCTACGCCTGCTCTCTCTGGACGAGCGGGCTGATCATTTTGGGCTGCTCGGCCGCTCGAGTTCGGAAGCGGCTACTGAAGCAGCACTCCAACGGCCGAGGAGGAGGTTAGATCATGCTCTCCCCGGAATGGAAAGAGGATCTTCGTAGGATCCGCGAGAAGCTCGAGCGGTTCCGAGGCCATCTTTGATCTGGACGGGATGGAGCGTTCCTTGGAGGAACTGGATCGTCAGATCGCTGATCCCCGGCTATGGGACGATCCGGCCAAGGCCCGCCAGGTGACGGGAAGACGATCCCAGATCCTGGGTGTGCTGGAACCCTGGAAGCGGCTCTGGAATGAGGCCGAGGAGGTGGGGATTCTCATCGAACTGGTGGAGGAGACCGAGGACCCCGAGACCGAGCGAGAGATCGCACACAAAATCCAGGCGCTTCAAAGGGACCTTCGGGATCTGGAGATCCGCCAGGCCCTCAATGGAGAACACGACCCGGGCAACGCCATCATTACGATCCACCCGGGTGCAGGGGGAACAGAGGCGCAGGACTGGGCGGAGATGCTTCTGCGCATGTACCTCAGGTGGGCCGAACGCAAGGGATTCCAGACCGAGATCCTGGACTTTCAAGAGGGCGACGAGGCGGGAATCAAGAGCGTTACCTACCTCCTCAGGGGGGACTATGCCTATGGATATATGCGATCCGAGGTGGGGATCCACAGGCTGGTGCGCATCTCCCCCTTCGACGCCAGCAAGCGTAGACACACCTCCTTCGCCTCCGTTTTCGTCTACCCGGAGGTGGAGGACATCGTGGTGGAGATCGACGAGAAAGATCTGCGCATCGACACCTACCGTGCCTCAGGCCATGGAGGGCAGCACGTCAACAAGACGGACTCGGCCGTCCGAATCACCCATCTCCCCACGGGCATCGTGGTCCAGTGCCAGAACGAGAAGTCCCAACACCGGAACAAGGCCACGGCCCTTATGGTCCTTCGTGCCAAGCTCTACGACTACTACAAGAAACAGCAGGAGGAACAGCTCCAACAGCTCCACGACGGCAAGAAGGAGATCGCTTGGGGGAGCCAGATCCGATCCTATGTACTGCAGCCTTATCGCCTCGTGAAGGATCACAGGACCGGGCTGGAGGTGGGCAACGTGGATGCTGTGCTCGATGGGGAGATCGATCCCTTCATCGAGGCCTTTCTCATGCACTCCCTGTCCCTGCAGGCGGGCGCCCAGGCAAGCAGATCCACGGGCGGGGCTTCTCAAGGAGGATGAAAGCGCAGCACCCCCCGGACGGCCTCCAAGATCCGCCTCTCCTGGGCCTCCATGGCCTCAGCCTCCTGTAGTCCCCGTTCGTGATCCCATCCCAGCAGGTGAAGGATCCCGTGGATAAGGAGGGTCAGGACGCGCTCTTCCCAGGGGATTCCGGCAGTCTCCGCTTCCCTTCGGGCCGTCTCCAGTGAGATCACCACGTCCCCCAAAAGGTGAGGCATCACATCCCCCCCCTCCCCTTCCCGCATGGGGAATGCGAGCACGTTGGTGGGTCCGCTCCGCTGGAGGTAACGGGCATTGAGTCGGGCCATCTCCTCGTCATCCACCAGAACGAGGGAAAGCTCGGCCTCGTCCGCCCCAAGCGTCCGAAGGATCCGAGCAGCGGCCTCACGAAGCTCATCCTCGCGGACAACTCCACCGCTCAGAGACCGATCCTCAATGAATACCGTGGGTGCCATGGTTATGTAGAAAATAGTCTTTCGTCTATCTCGTCTGTCTCGTCCATTTCGTCGGTTTCGTCTATTTCGTCTATCTAGTCATTTCGTTGAGAGCGTTAAGTTCGTTGGGATGGTTAGGAGCATCTATCTCGTCGGTCTCGTCGTTTCGTCTGTCTCGTCTATTTGGTCGATTTCGTCTATTTCGTCGATTTGGTCTTGGTCGGGTAGGGGAGGCTTTAGCCTC
>MTPG01000050.1 GCA_002010915.1 Desulfarculaceae bacterium JdFR-97
TCAAAAACGAAGGCTGGGGAAGGTCGGTCGGCATAATTCAGGGCGGGGCTTCGCTTCCAACTTCACAGCTTCGTGAATTATCCCAGTCAATTCTCTGGCCGGGGGTGATGCCGCGAGAGGAGTTGCTCCATCGGTTGCAAAACCGAACCCAAGTACGATATGTAGGCCTTGTCCAAACGGTGTGGGGTGAGCATGCCCCTTTTCAGGGGTGGAGGGTTCATCTTTTTGCCTGATTAAAGACGTGGATTCGTCTAAGAGGAGGCACCCCGGAGAGATCATGAAGGATAAGACAGCGATTCGGTGCATCCAGGAAGAGCTGAGGGAACTCAAGGAGAAGTTGGATCAGCTCCAATTGCTCAGGGCAACTTATGAGAAGGACCTGAAAGAGGTCATCGAGAGGGAAAATCGGTACAGAACTCTTGTGGAGGAAAGCTTCGACGGGATCTTCGTTCAGAAACGTCAGAAGATTGTTTTTGCCAATCGCAGACTCCATGAGATGCTTGGATATGATCAAGGGGATTTGATCGGGCTGGATCATTGGAAGGTTTTTTCTCCTGAATATCAGGACCTCACCAGAGAGCGAGCACTGGCAAGAATGCGAGGGGAGGCGGTTCCATCCCAGTATGAGGTGAAACTCCAACGGAAGGACGGCTCGTGGTTCTATGGCGAAGTCAACGCGAAGGCCATCACTTTTGATGGAGAGCCAGGCGTTCAGGTCTGGATTAGAGATATCACGGAACGCAAGGAGAACAAAGAGATATTACAGAGATGGGCGCAGACTCTCTCGAAACGCGTAAAGGAGCTCAATTGTCTCTACAGCATATCGAACTTGATCGAAGACCATTCTCTGTCATTGGATGAAATATTGCAGCGTACCCTCGATATAATCGCCGAGGCGTTTGAATTTCCAGAGATCACCCAGGTGCAGATAATCGTTGGGGACCGCATTTTTGAGACAAAAGATTTCAGTGATACTCCTTGGAAGTTGACGGCCGAGATCAACGTGAAAACCGGCCCAGCCGGGATCTTGAAGATATGCTACAAGAAAAACCAAACGAAGAGCCAAGATCCTTTCTTCAAAGAGGAAAGGGATTTGTTAAGTACCATAGCCATGCGGCTCGGAGAGGTCATTGACAGTAAGAACGCCCAGGAAGCATTGAGGGCCAGAGAGCTGGAACTGGAAGAAAAGGCTCGTCAACTGGAGGAACTGAACACGGCTTTAAAGGTCCTTCTGGAACACAGAAACGAGGAGAAATATCAGTTACAGAAGGATATACTGTCCAATATCGAAAAACTGGTCTATCCCTATTTGGATAGATTATATGAAACTCGATTGGACTGGAAACAAAAGGCACTAGTGGGAATAATCAAATCCAATTTGGGGAATCTATCTCTACCCTTTGCCAATCAACTAAACTCGAGGACTCTGAATTTGACGCCTGCGGAATTGCGGATAGCCGATCTTATCCGAAACGGAAAAACTACAAAAGAAATCGCCCAGCTGCTTGGCCTTTCCTACGACACAATCTGTTGCCACCGAAGGAATATCCGTTCCAAGTTGGGCCTGATCAAGAGAAGGATAAACCTAAGGAGCTATCTCCTGTCCATTGGCCGGAACCAGGATATGGAGAGAGCAAGTCCGTAAAATGAGTATGCCATCTAACCATTTAATACCCATTTTTTAACTATTCCCATGTCGCTCAACTGCTGCTAGAAACTTTCCAGTAGACGCGCTCCCATTTCGCATCTTGTTCAGAGTATTCGTATTTCCGCCATTTCGTGAGGAGATGGCCTGTATCCTACGGAGGGCCTTTGCCTGAGGGAGATGGAGAAGTGGATCACTCTCCTGAGACTTTGGGAGAGGGAGGCTCTCAGTTCCCACCATTTAGGAGGACTACCAACAAAAAGGAGGGATAAGAAAATGTGTGCTCGACTGCAAAAAAAGAGGGACAGATGGTTTTTGTCGGCCTTGGCTGGTCTGGTGCTTCTGGGATTGAGTTTGCTCTCCGGCCCTGCTGCGCCGGCTTTGGCCGAGGATGAAATACCCATTTTGGGCATTATTCCACTTACGGGGCCATATGCTGATTCCGGGGTTGTGATGGACAGAGGAGTCCGATTGGCTATAGAACACGTGGGAGGAAAGGTCCTGGGCAAGAAGATCAGATATGTCAAAGCCGATTCAGAGACCAAGGCAGGTGCAGCGGTTCGGAGAGTCGAGACAGCGATCGCGGAGGAGGGGGTTAAGGCCATTATCGGTCCGTGGTCGAGCGGTGTGGCCCTGGCCGTTTCGGATGTGGCCAAAAACCGAAGGGTACCACACATCTTCAGCGGTGGTACCTCTGAGCTCACCGGCAAGCGATGTCACAAGTACTCTTTCATGTGGGCTGCATCGCCCTATACAGCAGCCAATGTGGTGGTGGACAAGTTCCTCGAGGAGAACCCCCAGGCGAAGAGATGGTACACGCTCACCGTTGACTATGCATTTGGATATGGGGTGCTTGATTTCATCCACAAGGCAGGGGAGAGACACGGGGTCAAGTTCGTGGGCAATGATTACCATCCACTCGGAGAACGTGAGTTCAGNCAGTTTATCACCAAGGCCATGGCCCGCAGACCCGATGTGTTGTGCATGATCAACTTCGGATTGGATGCCATATCTGCTGTACGACAGGCAGTGAATTACGGGGTAAAAAAGAAGGCTAAGATCATCATGACATGGAGCTCCGGCGTGGAGGAATTGCGTCAGCTCACCCCGCAGATCCGGGAAGGTCTCTATGTGGGGACCAACTTCTACTATACGGTNGACAATCCAATCGCAAGGAAATTCGTGGAGGATTACCGTTCCAAGTACAATGAGCCTCCAGGATATGCCCCGGCGGCCGCGTATTCCATGACGAGGATCATGCTGTTGGCCATGGAGAGGGCAAAGAGCACAGACAGCGATGCCATTGTGAGGGCCTTGGAAGGCTGGGAAGGAGAGACGATCTTGGGGAAACTGAAGATACGCGCTGAGGACCACCAGGCCATTCGCCCCTATTTCCTTCTGAAGTGCAAGAAAAAGGCCGACATGAAGCACCCTCTGGACTTCGCCGAGATCATAGCTACCGACAATACCCCTTTGCCTTTGAGCGAGAGTGAGTGTCCTGGAATCAAGTGAAAGCTTCGAGGGGATATGGGGCCGTGATGAGGATGCGGGGATGTTCCCCCCTGTGGGGGACATCCCCGCCCACGGCTCATCCGGAGAATTCTCGATCCGGATTCAAATAAAGGCAGATTACAAAGCAGAGCTATCATGGACCTGACGTTCTTTTTCATACAATTGTTCAATGGCATAGTCACAGGAATGAGTTATGTGGTAATGGCGCTTGGGATCTCTTTGATTTTGGGAATGCTTGATATACCCAATTTTGCCCATGGAGCCCTGGCAGCCATTGGAATCTACATGACTCTGACTTTGGTGCAGTGGCTGGATAACTTTTGGGTTGCTTTGCTAGTAGCTCCCCTTCTTGCGGCTGTGGTGGGAATGGCCATAGAACGTTTCACCATAAGGCCTCTTTACAAATCAGATGAGACGTCTCGTTTGCTCGTCCTTTTCGGGTTTTCACTGGTTATCACCGAAATCATCATCATCATATGGGGACCTGTGGGAAAGAGTATTAACCCTCCACCTTCGCTGGCGGGAAGCGTTAACTTGGGGATGGTGGGTTTCCCTGTGTACAGACTCTTTGTTTTGGTTACTGCGAGCATAATCATTTTTCTGTTATGGGTTTTCCTGGAGAAAACAAAATATGGTGCCATTATCAGAGCCGGCATCGAGAACAAAGAGATGGTAAGTGCATTGGGCATCAACATATATATGCTTTTTACCTTGACCTTCGGCCTCGGAGCGCTCTTGGCCGGACTTGCCGGAGCCCTGATCCTTCCCATCAGGGGTGCATACCCCGCNATGGGATTGGATATCTTGCTGATATCGTTTGTCGTAACGGTTCTGGGAGGGATGGGAAGCCTGGTGGGGGTCCTCTTGGCGGGGCTCCTTGTGGGGGTGGTGCAGAGCCTCATCGTCTTGTTTTGGCCCAGTGCTTCCATGGTGAGCGTGTTCGCGGTGATGGCTTTGGGCCTTATCGTGAGGCCTCAGGGCTTTTTCGGGATTCGATAACCTCCAAGAAAGGGAACCATGCAGCTTGTGCAGAGAGAAAAAGGTCGTTTTATTCCAATGGGGGGCCTTGTGGTGGCGGTGGGCGTTCTGCCTGTTTTCATGCCGTACAATGTCGCAACAGAGATCTGGATATTCGCTCTGATGGCGTGTTCGTTCAATCTGCTCTTGGGGTACTCGGGATTACTGAGCTTTGGACAGGCCACCTTTATGGGGATGGGGGGCTATACCGCGGGACTGTTGTCTTTGCATTACCATCTTCCCCTGGTTCCGCTTTTCCTTTCAGGCGCGGTTTCGGCCGGGGTCGCGGCATTGGTCATCGGTTACTTCTGCATCCAGCGACGGGCCATATACTTCGTGATGCTCAGTTTTGCATTCAACGTGATGATCTATTACATCGCCTATCAATGGACCTCTTTAACCGGAGGAGAGGATGGTCTGATCGGTATTTCCAGGCCGGATTTTACGATCGCCGGTCTGGCGATTTTGGACCTCAATTCTCCAAGAAGCTATTATTACTTTTCCGGTATCATATTTCTTATCTGCTTCTTTATCCTTAGATATCTGGTGGAGACCCCTTTTGGAAACATCTTAGTGGGTATCCGCGAGAACGAGAACCGAATGAGGGCCATGGGATACAATGTGCATCGGTATCTGTGGGCCTGTTTCGTCATTGCCGGCATGTTTTCGGGGGTAGCAGGAGTTCAGTACGCCCTCTTGTTCCGGCAGGTGCCTTTGGATCTCATCGCCTGGATGACCTCCGGAAACGTGGTCTTCATGACCGTGGTGGGAGGAATCGGCAATCTCTATGGTCCCGTCTTGGGGGCGGGGCTCTTCATCTGGTTGTCCGAGCTCATCAGTCCCATCTGGGCGAGATGGCCGCTTATCTTCGGCTGTGTGTTCATCGGTGTGATCCTTTTCTTCAGCGGCGGGTTGGTCCAGGCAGGGGAGATGCTGGTCTCCCGATGGAGGAGAGGCGGGGAGTAACGATGTCCATTCTGAGGACCGAGAAACTCACTAAGAATTTCGGCGCCATGACAGCGGTTTCAGAGGTCGACTTCGAGGTCGAGGAGAAAACGCTTCATGCCATTATCGGTCCCAATGGGGCAGGGAAGACCACTTTCTTGCGTTTGATATGTGGAGAAATCCAGCCCAGTTCGGGTCGTATAATCTTCCGCAACAGGGATATCACNGGCAAACCCTCATATCACATTGCACACTTGGGAATAGGGATGTCGTTTCAAAAGACCAATATCTTGCCGAAACTCACCACGTGGGAGAACGTGTGGTTGGCTGCGTTTTCCATGAACAAGGCCTGGTCCCACTTTTTGCGGAATTCTTCCAGACTGGAGTCCATTCGGGAAAGGGCCGAGAGCGTTATTGTGAAGGTGGGTCTTCAGGAAAGCATGAAGAAGCGTGCCAATGAACTGCCCCATCATGAGCAGAGGTTGTTGGAGATCGCGATGGCTTTGGCACTTTCCCCGACCCTTCTGCTGCTGGACGAACCGACGAGCGGAATGGCGCGGGAGGAGATCCCCGCGATGGTGGAGCTCATAGAGGGGCTCAAGAAGGATTACACCATCCTTATGATCGAGCATAATATGGAGATCGTGATGTCCATATCGGATACCATCTCTGTGATGTATTTCGGCAAGCTTATCGCTCAAGGACCTCCCAAGCAGATACAAAACGACGAAAGAGTTCGACAGGCTTATTTGGGGTCTTGAAATGCTACTCGATGTCCAAGGTGTCCATACCTACTATGAGACGAGCCACATCCTGAAGGGGATATCGTTTGATTGCGAGTCCGGTGAGCTGGTTACGATTCTGGGAAGAAACGGAGCGGGGAAGAGCACGACTTTGAAGACCATCATGGGTCTGGCTCCTGCACGTGAGGGTCGCATCTTGTTCAAGGGGAAAGACATCGCCGCCATGAGACCCCATTCGATTTGCCGGCTGGGGATTTCCTATGTTCCGGAGACCCGGGATATTTTCTCCCTCCTGTCCACTATGGAGAATCTGGAGATCGCGGCCAGGAAGGGCTCTAAATGGACTGTTAAGAGGGTGTTCGACACGTTTCCGGCCTTAAGAGAACTGAAGGACCGGAGGGGGGCTCACCTGAGCGGCGGTGAACAGCAGATGCTGGCCATCGCCAGGGCCTTGATGCCAGGCCCGGATTTGATCCTTCTGGATGAGCCTTCTCAAGGGTTGGCCCCGTTGATAGTACAGACCATCCTGGGGATGCTGGACGAACTGAAGAAGGACGGGATCAGTATTCTTTTGGTTGAACAGAATTTCCACTGGGCCGCGGGATTGACGGACAGGGTTTACGTAATCGACCAGGGACAGATGGTGTACTCGGGAAGCCTGGACGAATTGACCAGCAATGACGAGCTCATGGACAAGTACCTGGGGGTCGGTGTGTGAAGCGAGCGGAGGGGGTCGTCCCGTTGGTTTGTCGAGCTCCCCTTGGGGATATTGCCGAGTCTCTTCGATGGGGGCGGACAGCAGTTTTTGACTACATCAATGAAAGTTGCGATAGGGTCGAGGCCGTTGACCCCCATGTCCGTGCCTTTCTTCNGGAAGAGGACCGCCGTTCCCGGCTCTTGCACCAGGCCGAGCTTCTGGAAGGGAAGTTCGCTGATTCTCTCCGTCGTCCTTCCCTTTATGGAGTGTTGGTGGGGGTCAAGGATGTCTTCCGCACCGACACCCTTCCCACAAAGGCTGGTTCCCAACTGCCTTCCATGCTTTTCGATGGACCTCAGGCATCCTGTGTAAGCAGATTGCTGGCCGCCGGCGCCCTGATCTTGGGCAAGACGGTTACCACTGAATTCGCCTACTTCGAACCCGGTCCTACCAGAAACCCTCACAACCTGGGCCACACGCCCGGAGGGTCCAGCAGTGGCTCTGCGGCTGCAGTTGCCGCGGGAATGTGTCCTCTGGCATTGGGCACCCAGACCTTGGGATCCGTAATACGGCCAGCGGCATTTTGCGGAGTTGTGGGCTTTAAGCCCAGCCTGGGAAGGATCCCCAATGACGGTATAATCTACTTCTCTCCCAGCCTCGATCAAATAGGAATTTTTACGCAGGATGTAGAGGGAGCCCTCTTGGCGTCCTCCATCCTTTGCGATGACTGGAGTGAGGATATCCATCCTGGGGAGAATCCTGTTCTCGGGGTTCCAGAAGGGCCGTATCTCGACCAGGCCTCACAAGAGGCGCTCCGCATGTTCGAGGCCCAGTTGGACCTGCTGGGAAGCGCTGGATATCGCATTCGAAGATTGAGGTGTTTCCATGATCTCGAATCCATTCACCAACGACACTGGATCATATGCGCTGGAGAGCTGGCTCGGGTCCATGAGGAGTGGGTTAAGATGTATGAGCCTCTTTACAGCCGTCGGACCTTGGATCTGATATATAGGGGTTCCGAGGTCAGTTCCAGCCTTTTGGAGAGGTCCTTGAGAGAGGTGGCCCAATTACGGGCTAGGGTTGAAGACAAGATGGCCCAAAATGGAATCGATCTATGGGTTGCGCCTGCTGCTCCAGGGCCTGCGCCATCGGGTTTGGACTCCACGGGTGATCCTTGCATGAACATCGTATGGACCCAGGCGGGCCTTCCCGCCCTCACCCTACCTGCGGGGAGATCAAAGGACGGATTGCCCCTTGGAATACAGCTTGTAGCGCGTCACATGGCCGATGAACGCCTTCTGCTTTGGGCCGAGGGCGTGGCCGGGACGCTGAAGGGGTTGGACTGACATCTCGAGCCGTCGCCACTGAAGGAGCCGTCTGTTCCAACCCCCCTGCCTTCCACTGATTATCCGAACTGCCCCTTTTCAAGTAACTCCCCATGCCCCGCCTGCGGCCCCGCCTGCCGCGGGGCACCCTCGATGGATGAAAATCCCTGCCGGATGCGAGGATCAATGCCCTTATCCGGAGTGGGGCGACTTCAGTCGCCCCCATTTGGGAGGCCGAAAGCCTCCTTTACCCATCCTCAGCGCTCTCAACGAGATGACATAGACGAAACAAACGAAACGACGATATGGACGAGACAGACGAGAGGCTATTCTCTAACCCGAATGATTCATCAAGGGCCTGCAAAGTTGGGGGCTTGGCCTCCAAAACCCGCGTTATGTATAACGCGGGTGTGGTTGTGGAAAAAATGCCACAGGGCCGAAAGGAGGAGGCGATGTGATTTCAGGTACTTAACCTGGATTATTCCCCTGTTGGTGAGTAATCCAGTCTAAGGTGCTTATCCCGGACAGTACATGAAAGACCGGTGCAGTCAGAGCCTCCCCCCTTGACACGGGGAAAAGCGATCTTATTTTAGGAGTGAAAGCTGAAAAAGGCTTTGATAACAAAAGAATACAAGGCCAACACGTGGGGAGTGTGAAGGAGGTGATGGGTCATGTTCAGCCTGATTCCGTGGAGAGAAACCAGGGATCTTACCTCGTTCCGTCGCGAGATGGACAGGCTCTTTGATCGGTTCTTTGAAGGGTGGCCGTTTCGACTGGGCAGCGAGGATGGGTACTGGCTTCCCTCAGTGGATGTGTCCGAGACGGGCAAGGAGGTCATCGTCAAGGCCGAGGTGCCCGGGATGGATCCCAAGAATATCGATGTCTCGTTGCATGACAACGTCCTGACCATCCGAGGGGAGCGCAAGCAGGAGAAGGAAGAGAAAGAGGAGGACTTCCACAGGATCGAGCGGAGCTATGGGGCCTTCTGCCGGAGCATCGCGCTTCCTGCCCAAGTGGACCCCGACAAGGTAAAGGCCGAGTACAAACATGGGGTCCTGTCGATTCGGCTGCCCAAGACCAAGGAGGAGGCTGTCAAGAAGATCGAGGTGAAGGCGGCCTGAGTCCCCCTCACCCTCAGAGGGGTAAGTAGGCAAAGCGGGCTTCCAGCCCGCTTTTTTATTGCCAGCGACGCAGGGTGTTCTTCATTCCTGCATCATCCAGCCCTTCCATCTCCTGAAACACACGAAGGAAGTCCCTGCCGCGAAGGAGATGGCAGAGATCTCCCCGAAAGACGGCCACCACAACCCCTTCGGGAGACTCCGGGTCCTTGCGTTTGTATCGAAGGAAACGGACGAAGGAGGGATAGATTCGGTCCCTGAGATAGGCCCAAGGCCTCTCTTCGAGGAGAGAGACCTCGAAGAAGAGATCCCGGGCTCCTCGGCCTTCTTCCTCCATGCGGTAACGGTTGTAGGCTTCCCCAGGGATCACCCGGAAGGCCCTCCCCAAGAGCTCGTCGAGATAGACGGGCATCACTATCCTCCTGGGCCGAGATGGATCGCCTGGAAAGGGCTTGCGAAACCCTTCGTCTACTCAGACTACCACAGCCATTGGAGACGATCATCCTGCCTTCGGTGCCTCTCCGGTCTCAGGCGAACAGACCTGCAATGGCTCCCGTCATAAGACAGGCCAGCGTGGCCGCATAGAGGGCCCGGAATCCCAGCCGAGCCAAGTCCTTGGCCCGCTCCGGGGCCAAGGCGGCGAATCCACCCACGAAGATGGCCAGTGAGGCGATATGGGCGAACCCGCATAGGGCATAGGAAGCGATGGTCACGGTCCGTGGATCGGTGAGTATGCCGTCAGCCATCAATTGATGCAAGTGTTGATAGGAGACCACCTCCGTGACGATGGTCCTTTCGCCCAGGAGGCGAGCCACGTGCCCAGCGTCCTGCACGGGAACACCCATGAGGATCGCGAGGGGATAGAAGATCTGCCCGAGGAGGGACTGGAGGGATAGGTCGAGCCCCAGAAGAGTCCGTCCCAGCAGCCCCAGGATCCCGTTGGCCATGGAGAGGAGCCCCAGGAAGGCGAGCAATAGGGTGACGATCCCCACGGCGAGCTTCACTCCGTCCTGAGCCCCATAGATGATGGATTCGATCCAGGTCTCCGAACGCGGATCCCTCTCCAGGGGGACTCGCATCCCCAGCGTCCTGGGGCTCTCGGTCTCCGGGACCACCAGCTTGGAGAGGACAATGGCAGCAGGTGCGCTGAGGACCGAGGCGGAGATGAGATGCCCCGCGATCCCGGGGAACTCGCCGTGGAGAAAGCTTACATAGAGTCCGAGGACCGTGGAGGCGATGGTGGCCATACCCGCTGTCAATACCGTGCAGAGCTCGGATCGGGTCATGGTGGAGATATGGGGCCGAATGGTGAGGGCTGACTCGATCCCCACGAAGATGTTACTCGATGCGCAGAGAGCCTCCGCCCCGCTGATCCTCATCAAGACGGTGAAGACCCTGGCAAAGAGCTGGATCAGAAAGGGAAGCAGTCGGAGGTAGTAACAGAGGGATACCAACGACGAAAAGAATATGACCGACGGGAGCACCTGGAAGGCCAGGATGAACCCGAGGGAGGGTTCGCCGGAAGGTCCCTTGGTCCCCGGAGCCACCGAAAGGGGGCCGAACACGAAGTAGATCCCTTCCCGAGCAAAGGAAAGGAGCCCCAGTACCCCCTCGTTGAGCCAGGAGAAGATGTGCACTCCCACCGGAGCGCGAAAAACAACGAAGGCGAATCCTAGCTGGAAGAGGAGGGCGAAGATTACGAGGCGCAGGTTCACCGGCCTGCGGAAACCCGAGGCGGCCCAGGCCATGAGGAGAAAGACAAAGATTCCCACAAAGCCNATGAGCTTATAGGCCATGTCCGAGCCGGGGAAGGTCCGGCCTCCGGTCCCTGAGCCGGACCCGAGGGGTGTNTTGTCTCACTCCCCTTCCAGAGGGGGTGCGTCCAGGTAGTCCAGTTCAGTCTGCCCCACAATGGCGATATAGTTGGACAAGGTGGCCAGGGCGATGGTCCCGATGGCGTCGATGATCTCCTCATCAGTATAGCCCTGGTCTTTGACGGCCTGAAAGGTCTCGTCGCTCACGTGCCCTCGTCTTTCCACCACTTCCCTGGCGAATTTGAGCATGGCGTCGATTCTGGGATCCTCGCTTCGGCCCCTGCGGGCGTCCAGCGTCTCCTCCTTGGTCATGACCCCGTGCTCCACGGCCGTGGAAGTATGGGATGCCAGACAATAGTCGCACCCATTGATCTGGGAGGTGAGCAGATAGACCATCTCCCGGGTTTTCTTGTCCAGTTTTGCCGCGTCCAGACAAGCGGTCAGCTTGATGAATCCATCGAAGACATTGGGGGAGTTGGCCATCATGCAGTAGAGGTTGGGGACCATTCCGATCTTCTTGAAGAGCTTGCGCGTAAAGGCGTCCGCTTCCTCGGGCTCGATGTAGTCGAAACGGCTCATGGACTCTCCTCCTTTCGCTTCAGGATACGAACGGGCCTATCAACGGATCGAACCCCCACCTCCATTCTAAGGTGGACCCACTGGGGGAACTCTCCATTCGGGGGAAGATCATGGCTCCAGGTNCCTCTCCTTGTCAAGGGTTGAGCCGCTTCCGCGCATTTTGTCCCCGCTCCGAGAGGAAAAAAGTCTGGACACGGGCGGGAATTCTGGTATTATAATCAGTTCTTTGTCATGAAAGAGAGGCTTTGGTCCCGAGAGAGTGCCAAGGGATGCGGTATGCGCTCTAGGATAGCCTCCATCGAGAATCTGATCTGCCGGGATCCCGCCTGTCGGAACGTCTTCGCACTGGTCCAACGGGATCATCTCCGGCTTGCGGCCTTGAGCCTCATGCGAGCGCAGCGGGTGCTCTTGACCAGCGGCTTTCCCATCCTTGGAGCGGGGGTCGGCGAGACCGACGGGCCTCCCGGAGTGTGGGCCTTGGGGCGGGCCTTGAGCATGCTCGGTGTGGAGGTTGCCTTTGTGACGGATCCCCTTCATCGCCCTCTTTTCGAGGCCCTGGGGGCTCGGCCCCTCCTCTCATGGGAGCCGGATCTCCTCGGGCAATGGAGGCCCACCCACTTGGTGGCGGTGGAACGACCGGGCAGGGCACGGGATGGGCGGTACTACAATATGAAAGGGGAGGAGATCACTCATTTGGTGGCCCCCCTGGACGGTCTCTTCCTGGAGGCGGAATCCCGGGGCATCGTCACCATCGGGATCGGAGACGGCGGCAATGAGGTGGGGATGGGGAGGGTCTTCCAGAAGGTGATCCGATCCATCCCCCATGGGATGCGCATTGCCTCCACTGTGGATACGGATTACGTCATCGTGGCGGGGGTCTCCAATTGGGGGGCCTATGGACTGGCCGGTGCCCTCTCTGTGCTTTCTGGCCGCGACCTGCTCCCCTCGGTGGACGATCTCCGAAGGTCCGTGCAGGCCGTGGTGGATGCGGGAGGTGTGGACGGGGTCTCGGGAAGGAAGGAGGTCCTGGTCGATGGACAGCCCCTATCCAAGAGCGTGGAGATCCTACAGGAGATCCGTTGGCATCTTCTGCCGTCCATAGGGGAGAGGATCGAGGGTCTCCGAGTGGGTATCCTAGGGGCGGGTCAAAGCGGCTTGGCGGTGGCCCGTCTTCTCCGACAAAGGGGTGCGGCCAGCATTCGAATCTCGGATCAGGGTTCGGTGGAGATCCCCCCTGACCTGGAAGATTGTCCCTGGGAGCGGGGCGGGCATCGTCTGGAGTTTCTGGCGGGGTCGGATGTGGTGGTGCGGAGCCCCGGGGTGCCGCCCCACTTGAGGATCGTCAGGGAACTGATGGAGCGCGGGATCCCGGTCCTGAGCGAACTGGAGGTGTCCTCGCTGTTGGGTGGTCGACCCCTCGTGGCCGTCACCGGGAGCGTGGGCAAAAGAAGCACCGTCTCCTTGATGGGACGGATCCTGGCCCAGTGCGGCATGCGCGTGGCTGTGGGGGGCAACAAAGGCCGGCCCCTTTCGCAGTTGCTCTTGGAGGAGCCCGCAGACCGGTTTCTCCTTGCCGTATCCAGCTATCAGTTGGAGTCCATCGTCCGTTTCCACCCGGAGGTGGCGGTGTTGCTCAATCTTGGTGCCCTCCATCTGGAACGGCACGGAGACATTCAGGAGACTCTTCGGGTCAAAGGCCGCATCTTCATGAATCAAGGCCCCGGCGATCTGCTCGTCCTTAACAGGGATGACCCACGGCTCGGGATGCTGGCGGAGAGGCACTGGGGACAGACCGCCTACGTCTCCTCGCGGACCCCGGTGGATCGGGGGGCCTGGGTGACCCAAGGAAGGATCCGCTTGGCCTGGGAGGATGGGGAGAGGGACTTGGGGAAGCTTAGTGCTCCTTTTCCTGAAAACCTCCTCAGTGCTGTGGTGACGGGTGCCTTTCTTGGGGTGGATCCGGAAAGGCTCAAAGCCTCCCTTGAGGGTTTGGAGATGTTGTCCTGAAGAAATCCCCGAGGCCTTTTTTCGCCAGGATGGGCCCGTCATGAAAACTTTCCGGGCCTTTCATTGTCTAAAGAGATAATTATTGTTTGGGTCTTGTTTGGGACAAGAGAGTTTCCCATATCGAGATCGACAAGACGCCGTGTTGGTGCTCAGTGGAAGACGCGGCTCGAATTCCTAATGATTGGGAGGGATGGATCATGAGTTCACTACATTTCGCCGAGGTGGAAGAAGCCTGCCTTCGTCTGGTGGAGTGCACCAGGCAGCCGGGAAGACTTAGGATTTCCGAGCATGCCTGTGCTCTCCGTTATCTTCTTGCCCAGAAGAAGAAAGAGGCTCTGCCGGAGGACGAGTTCGGACTGGCCCGTCAGGCCGGCCTCAATATCTGTAAGGACTGCCCTGAGGGGAGATCCCGGGCCCGGCTCATGGGAAAGGGGTGATGGAAAACATAGGACCTTCGGCCCCCTTGTTCCTTGACCTTCGATTCCTCGGGAAGTAGAGTTGGAGGGCGAAATCTGAATTGCGAGGCCCTTTTGCTGGGCCAAGGAGGGGGGATGAAGAGAAGGGGAATCGTAGGAATAGCCTTGTTTCTCATGATCGGGGCGGTCTCCTGCTCAGGCCCCGGTTGGGAGGAAGTCAAGCGGGAAGGAGCTTCCTACCGGGACTTCCATCATATGTGGTTCTCCATCAAGAAGAGCATCCAGCCCGAGGCTCCGGTGACCGACGAGGATGCCCGACGTTCGGAGGAGTCCCGCTGGTTCGGAGATCCGGTGGAGAGATAGTGGGCCAATCCCGGTCGGATGAGTCGTAAGGGTCGAATCCCCTGCGGGGCGTCTTCATTTCAGCCGATTCTGGCCAGTCCGTCTCCGACATGAAAGAACGCCGGCCGTCCCCGAGAGGTGCCTGCGGCGCTTGAAGGTCCCCCTTTATACCGGCTTTTGCTTGGAGTCAGGCGCCGTGCCAGGGGAAACGTGTCTGGGCCCTCCAAGCAGGGGGCCCGTCTGCGGCGGGGCGGGGTAGCCTGCTGCCCTTAAACCAGGCTCTAACACGATGGCGGGCTTCAACCTGCGCCCTCACGAAGGATACGGGGAGTCATGAACAGACCCGGCAAGACCAACCAAACCAACGCTCCTAACGCTCTAAACCAACCTAACGATCCAAACGCTCTAATGCGTGCGGATGCCGAGAGGATCTTCCTGAAGGCTGTGGATGCCGTGGACCCTGAGAGGGCCGTCCAACGACACGTGGCTCTCGAGGGGGAGGACCTCCTGGTGGGAGGGAGACGGCTTCCCCTCAACAGTGTGGAGAGGGTCCTTGTGGTCGGTGCGGGCAAGGCCGACGCCCCCATGGCCAAGGCCCTGGAGGATTTGCTGGGGGATCGAATCTCGGCAGGGGTGATCGTGGTCAAGGAAGGGCATGCACTTCCTCTCCGGAGGGTAAGGGTTTTCGAGGCCTCTCACCCCATCCCCGATGAGCGGGGGGTCCGCGGGACCCAGGCCTTGCTATCCCTCCTCCATGATGTCTCGGAACGCGATTTGGTCTTCTGCCTCATCTCCGGCGGAGGATCCGCCTTGATGATCGCTCCTGCCGAAGGCGTCACCCTGGAGGACAAACAGGCTGTCACGCGTCTGCTCCTTGCCTGCGGCGCTACCATCCACGAGATCAATGCGGTGCGGAAACATCTCTCTCGGGTCAAGGGGGGCAACCTGGCCCGTGCGGCCTACCCGGCCACGCTGGTCAGTCTCATCCTCTCCGACGTAGTGGGGGACGACCTCGACGTCATCGCCTCCGGGCCCACGGTGCCTGATTCCAGCACCTTCTCCCAAGCTGAGGAGATCCTCAGGCGGTATGGAATCTGGGACGATACTCCTTCTTCCGTGAGGCGAAGGATCCTCTCAGGTCTCAAAGGGGAGATCGAGGAGACCCCCAAACCCGAAGATCCCGCGTTCCAGAAGGGGATNTGGCAGTTGGTGGGGACCAACCTTCAAGCCCTCTTGGCGGCCCAAGAGGAGGCCCGGCGGTTGGGCTACAAGCCCCTGATCCTCTCCTCGGGCATCGAGGGGGAGACCAGGGAAGTGGCCAGGGCATTGGCGGCCGTGGCCAAGGAGGTTATCGCCTCGGGGAACCCTATCCCTCCCCCTGCATGCATCCTTTCAGGGGGGGAGACCACGGTGACCCTGCGGGGGGATGGACGGGGAGGAAGGAACCAGGAGTTCGTCCTGGCCTCGGCCATGGCCCTGGAGGGCACCCGCCCCGTGGTGGTCCTCAGCGGCGGTACGGACGGGACCGACGGCCCCACCGACGCCGCAGGGGCCCTGGCCGATCCCACCACCCTGGATCGAGCCCGCCGAATGGGGCTGGAGCCCAGGGATTTCCTCGACCGCAACGACTCCTATCCCTTCTTCAAGCGCCTTGGGGACCTGCTGATGACCGGCCCCACCCGGACCAATGTGATGGACGTCCGGATTCTCCTTGTGGGAGTGCCGGAGGGGCCGTCTTCCGCCTCTTCCCAGGGGTAAAGGTTCCATTTCGAAGGCGCATCACCGCTAGGGTTGCCATCCTTCACGGGGCCTTGTCGGAGACCCCCGCCTCATCGAAGGTGAGCATCTCGCGGAAGACCTTGACGGCCCCCTCCATGATCCCCATGGCGAGGGCGGCGCCTGTGCCCTCNCCAAGNCGCATCCCCAGGTCCAGAATGGGTTCGAGTCCNAAGTGCTCGAGCATGGCCTGATGCCCGGGCTCTNGGGAACGATGTCCGGCGAAGAGGTAGTCCGTCACCGAGGGGCAGAGGCTCTGGGCAATGAGGGCCCCGGCTGTGGATATGAGCCCATCGATGACCACAGGTCTTCGGTGATAGGCACCTGCCAGGATGCAACCGGCTATTCCCCCGATCTCAAAGCCTCCTACCTTGGCCAGGACATCCAGGCCGTCTGTGGGGTCCGGCCGGTTCACCTCGATGGCCCTCTCTATGGCTCGGATCTTCCTCTTCAGGCCCTCATCGTCCACTCCCGTCCCTCTTCCCACCACCTCCTTCGGGTCCCTTCCTGTGAGGACCGAGGCGATGGCGGTCGAGGGAGTGGTATTGCCGATCCCCATGTCTCCGGTCCCCAGGACCTCGACGCCCTCTTCCATAAGTTTGGAGCCGAGATGGAATCCTGTGAGCACCGACTTCAATGCCTGGTCACGATGCATGGCGGGCCCTCTCGCCATGTTCCCGGTGCCGGGAGCGACCTTATGGATCAGGAGTCGGTCCCCACCGGGGAGGGTCGAGGGATCCAACTCGGGGATGATCCCCATATCCACGACCCAGACCTCCGCTCCCACATGACGCGCCAGGACGTTGATCCCGGCCCCCTCTCGAAGGAATGTCCGGACCATCTCCCCGGTCACCTGCTGGGGATAGGCGCTGACCCCTTCCTCAACGACTCCGTGATCGCCCGCCATGACCAGAAAGGCCTTCCGTCCCATGGAGGGCTCCAAGGTGGAGCGGATTCCGCAGAGGCGTTCGGAGATCTCATGGAGCCGGCCCAAGGCGCGGGGAGGCATGACCAGCCTTGCGGTACGTTCTCTGGCCTTTTCGATCCATCGGGGGTCCACTGGCCGGATGCCTTTGAGGATCTCATTCAGTTCCATCGGCTTCCTCCTCATCCTCTTTGTTGGTTTCGTCTATCTCGTCTATCTCGTCTGTCTCGTCCATTTCGTCATTTGGTCCATTTCGTCTATTTTGTCGATTTGGTTGGGTAGGGGAGGCTATTTCGTCTATCTCGTTGATTTGGTCTATTCGGAAGGGGGGCGGTGAAGTTGCCCCTCTCCGATAGAGGCAAAGATCCTCGCATCTGGGCAAGCATTTTCATCCATCAAGGGTGTCACGCCCAGGCGTGACATGGACAGTTACGTAGAAAATAATCTTTCGTCTATTTCGTCCATTTCGTCGATTTGGTTGGGTAGGGGGGCTTTAGCCTCCCCGAAGGGGGCGACTAAAGTCGCCCCTCCCTGATTTCCGGATGATCAAAAAAAATCCTCAGGCACCGTCATGCCTGAGGATTTACCATCTCCTCGAGGGCCGACCGAGCGGAGGACGTCTTCTGACTTCCGGGTCGTCCTACTCCCCGCGCCTTCCCCTCCCGCTTNGTGACGGAAAAGTGGCCCTTTGCGGGTTTCGTCGCCGGTCACAGCGGCGGGACCGTACCGGATTCACACCGGTTTCCGTTTCCACCGCTCGGGATCATCCCTTTTGTCGGGATCTTTGTACCACTGTATTGCTGCTCAGTCAAGGGGACTTGAGGAGGGATAAATCGGCCCGGGCTAGGGATGTTGCACGCGGACCAGCACCCAGATCCTTGTCCCGAAGTTGGGGACCCGGATGTGGAGACGGGCGCCGTCCTGGATCCCAGGTGGGATTTGAATGAAGAAGGTGAGATGCTGGATCGCGGCTCCCGAGCCCCCACAGTCCAGGCAGGGGAACAGACCCCGCCACCCGACCCCCCCGCATCTCCGGCAGGGAATCTCCAAGGGGAGGTGAAGGGGGATTCGGAGCCCGTTTATGGCCTCCCAAGGGGAGAGGATGACCTCGATCCAGGGCGACGTGGCTCGAGGAGGCCCCACCCGGGCCTCCCACGAGGAGCTCACGTGGCCCCGGGCCTCCTGCTTCAAGGAACGATCGTAGTCCTTGCGCTTCTCCGGGTCCGAGAGGGTCTCATAGGCCTCCTGCAGTTTCAGTAGCCGCTCCACATCGGGTGTCTCAGAGACGTCGGGATGGACCCTATGGACCGCCTTGCGGTAGGCTCTCCGAATGGCCTCCTCGTTGGCATCCCTTGGGATTCCGAGGATCTGGTAGAAATCCTCTTTCATTCTCACCCAGTCTCTTCGTCTCTACCAGGCAAGGCCGAAGTTTGGTCCATGGGTTTCGGACTTTTCGTGCTCTCGATCTCTTTGGGAAGGAAGGGTGCCTCCTTGCTCAATTCTGCTATTATAGCACAGAAGCAAGGAAAGGGTTTCTCTGTAAGCAAATGGGTCCTTGTGGGTCCCCTTGGGAGCCGACAGGAAGGAGGCACATAGCCGATCTTGGAGGTGCACCATGGAGCTCTATTTGATGCAGCACGGAGAGGCCCTCCCCAAAGATGTGGATCCCGAAAGGGGTCTAAGCGAAGAGGGGAGGCGTACTGTGGAGAGTGCGGGCAGAGCATTGAGGGCCATGGGAGTCGAGCTGAAGGGGATCGTCTCTAGTCCCAAAAAACGCGCCAGACAGACGGCTCAGGCCGTNGCTGAGGCTGTGGGNATCCCGGCTNGGGAGATTCGGATCCTNGAGGCCCTGGAGCCCTTGGTCCCTCCTGAGGAGACCGTTCAGGCATTGGAGGCAGAAGGACTGGAGGGGCCGGTGCTCGTGGCGGGCCATCTCCCGTCTTTGGCGGAGCTGGCCGCCTTTCTGATGGATTGCCAGCGGAGGATCGCCTTCCGGATGGGTGGTGTGGGCTGCCTGGATGTGGAAAGGTGGGAGCGAGGAGGCGGGACCCTGTTGTGGTACTTGCCCCCCGAGCATCTGGAACGCATGGGCAAATAGACCCGAATCAGCAGGGCTCAGTGGGTCTCCGGGCAGGCTGTGGAGGGCGATGTTGAGGCCCCTTTCTTCCCGAGTGCCGCTTGATAGGCCTCCCACTCCTCCAGGGCCAGTCTCTCGTAGATCCGACTCAGTTCCATGTGGCAGCGGACCACATGGCTCCCCAGCTCCAGGGCCCTTTCAAAGGCCGAGGCCGCCTCCCTCCACTGTCTCTCCTCTCGCAGGAGGCACCCCAGGCGATAGAAGGTCTCCCCCCGGTTGGGATTGAGGGCGCCGGCACGTTGGAGGTAGCGGATGGCCTTTGTCCGCTGCCCGAGTAGGGAGGCCGCCTCGGCGGCCTCCAGGTGGGCCTCCAGGTCCTTTGGGTTGAAGCGGAGGGCCTTCTCGAAGGCCTCCAGCGCCTTTTTGAGGTCTCCCCTCTGCTTGGCCACGCGTCCCAGACCGAGGTGGGCGTTGGGCCAGGTGGGATCCCGCCTGAGGGCCTCTTGAAAGGCCTTTTCGGCCTCCTTCCATCGCCCTCGGCGCATCAGGAAGAAACCGTAAAGGGACGGGGGCGCAGGGTTTGTGGAATCGACTTCGATGGCGCGACGAAACGAGCGCTCCGCTTCCGCNGGCNTCCCNTCTCGCTCCTGGATGGAGGCCAGATTGACCCATGCAGGTGCATACTCGGGATGATCCCTGAGGATCCTNTGGTAAAGGGCCGCGGCCTCTTTCAACTTTCCCTGATCCTGATAGAGCACCGCGAGGTTGAACCGCGGGGCGGGGTCCTGGGGATCGGCCTCCAGGGCGCGCCGGTATTCCAGCTCGGCCCGTTGGAGATCCCCCTGTTGGTGATAGGCCACGGCCCTTTGAAAGGGGGTGGGGCCGGTCCCAGCGCATCCTACCACTAAAAGGACTGCCGCTGTCCCAAAAAGGAGGACCAAATGTCGCCNTNAAAACGGGATGCGCGTTCTGCCCTTTCCCTCATTGCTGCTTCGGTTCATGCCAGCCGATCCTTCCCTTTTCCCTCCATTCAGCAGGGCCGGCCGGGGGAGCCCCGTCGGTGGTCCCCTCGCCCTTCCAAAGGACCTTCCAGGGATGCGCACGGAGATCCTTGCTCAGTGCCTCCAGATGTCGTGAGGCCTCTTTGAGNTGCAGGAGGAGGAGGTAGAGGTTGCGGTCGTTATCGTTTATGACGGAGCGGGCATCGCCGAAGAGTCCTTCCGCTTCCTGAAGCCCGGAGCGGGCCTGAGAGAGCACCGGAAGGACCGCCTCTTCCACGCGGGCAAGGCTCTTTCGAAGCTCTTCGTTGGTCTGACGCAGCTCTTTCAGCAGGGCGGTCAGTTCCTTTCCCCCTCTTCGAGCAGTCCCTCGGAGGTCCTTGACCCCGACTTGAATGCTCTGCGAGACCTCCATTAGGGATCGGTGGGTGTCGGCCACCATACGGTCCACCCTCTCCAAGACTCCCTTGAGGTCCTTGGCCCTGGCCTGCATTTCCATCAAAAAGGCATTGGCGTTGTTGAACGTCCGTTCCAGGGGGAGACGGGTCCTGAGATCCGCCACGAGATTTCGTACCTCTCCCAAGGTCTCCTGGAGCTGNACGGCTATCACCTTTCCCGTTTCGATGAACTCGGACAGAGAGGATGGGGTCTGTCCTTCCAACGTGCCTCCATTGGGCAGCTCGGGGGCCTGGGGGGATCCTGGTGAGATCTCCACGTACTTGGATCCCATCATCCCCAAATTGCGGATATAGGCCTTGGAGTCCTCCTTGACCCGGGCCTCGGGGTCAATGCGCACGGTCACCGCTATCCGATCCACCTCCTCATGAACGATGCGGACATCTGAGACCTCTCCCACCTCCAATCCCGAATACCATACCGGAGATCCCTTGGTGATCCCATCAGCGTAAGGGAAGAGGAGAACCAAGGTCTTCTTCTCCTCCCACAGGGTCCGGATATCGCTCACCAGGAAGATCCCGAGCGCCAACAGGACGAAAGAGGTCAGAATGACGAACCCAACCTTGATCTCCGATCGAAAGACTTCCATGGACACAATCTCCCTCTCACGGGTCGGTGACCCCTCCTCCTTCCCCTCAGGGACCTCATCCGAGGATCCCCGTCGGCCCTCACTCCATATCCATCAGGTCCTCAAGGTAGTCTCGACTTGACTGGCGAAGTGGGATGGGGCCGTCGGGGCGTCCGTGAATAAACTGCTGGACCAGTGGGTCCTTGGAGCGTTGAATCTGNTCCGGGGTTCCCTCGGCAACGACCTTGCCTCGATAGAGCACGACCATCTTGTGGGCGATCTTGAAGGCGCTTCGAGTNTCATGGGTGACGACCACGGAGGTGATATGGAGTCGATGGCTCAAGTCCATGATGAGCTGGTCGATCACACNCCCCACCACGGGATCGAGCCCGGAGGTGGGCTCGTCGTAGAAGACGATCTCCGGATCCAGGGCCAGGGCCCTGGCGAGGGCTACCCGCTTCTGCATTCCCCCGCTCAATTGGGAGGGCTTCAGGTGCTCGAAGTCTCGGAGGCCTACCAACTCCAGCTTCATCTTCACGATCATCCCGATGATCTTCTCGTCCAGTTGAGTGTGCTCCCGGAGGGGAAGGGCGATATTGTCCTTGACCGTCAGGGAATTGAGCAGTGCCCCTCCCTGGAAGAGCATCCCGAAGCGCTTTCGGTATTGCTCCATCTCGGATTCGTTGAATTTGGTGATGTCCTTCCCCTTGACCCAGATCTCTCCTGAGTCGGGCCGTAGGACCCCGATCAGATGCCGCAGCAGGGTGCTCTTGCCGCAGCCGCTTCCCCCCATGATGGCCGTGATCTTTCCCCGTTCGATGTCCAGGTTGATCCCATTGAGCACGACCCTGCCGTCAAAGGACTTGACCAGGTTCCGGACGCGAATGATGATCTCTCCCCNTCGGGGAGAGGTCGCCGGTCCTTTGTTCCTCCTCACCGGTCGATCGGTCTTTTGGGGTGGCGTTACTCCTCCCGACCNCACGGNCGCCTCCGGGTTACAGAAATAAGTAGAAGATGGTCGTGAAGAAACAGTCCGCCAGGATGATGAGGATTAAAGAGGTGACCACCGAGATCATGGTCGCCTTTCCCACTCCCTCGGCCCCCCCTTTGACGATAAAGGCCATATAGCATCCCACCATGGCGATGATGCCCGCGAAGACCACGCTTTTGGCCAGACCCGTGAGGATGTCCTTCAGGAGCATGGCATCGAGNGTGGTCTCGATATAGAGGGTGGATCGGATCCCCACGGTAGTGGTCCCGATGATGTATCCCCCGATCATCCCGACCAGATCCGCCATCACAGTCAGGCAGGGGAGCATTACCACCATGGCAAGAAAGCGGGGGACCACCAGATAAGCTATGGGGTGGATGGCCATCACCTCCAGGGCGAGGATCTCTTCGGTGACCATCATGGTGCCCAACTCGGCGGTGTAGGCCGCACTGACCCGTCCGGCCACCACAATGGCCGCCAGAAGGGGGCCAAGCTCCCGGGTCAGGGCCACACTGGCCAGGCTCGCCGCATAGTTGGTCGCCCCGAACTTCTCCAACTGATAGGCGGTCTGAAGGACCAGGATGATGCCGATGAAGAAGGAGACCAGAAAGACGATGGGGACCGATTTGACGCCCACCTCGTCCATCTGGGTGATGATGGCCTTGACCCGAAGGGGCTTTCCCTGAAAGGGCTTGATGAGGAGCCACCGNAGGGTCTCCTGGAAGAGGAAGGTAATACTGCTCAGGTGCTGGAGGAAGAGGACAGCGGGCCTAAGGAGGCCCGGCCCCGCTCCCGTGGGCGATCCCGATGAGATGCGGCCCTTCCTGTTTCCAGACACCGCGTCGCTGGTGCTCCCGGCGACCGAATCCGACCTTCCACTCACTGTTCAACTCCCCCTTCGAGGGCATCCTCCACTCGCGGGACCACGACGAAGACCTCCTTGAGATGGGCCAACTCGAAAGCGGCCTCCACAGGAGACGTCATCCCCGCAAGGATCAACGGGATCTGGAGCTGCCGGGAACGTTGAAGCCCCTCGATTAGGGTGGCGATACCCGAGCTGTCCATATAGGGGACCCGGGTCAGATCCACAATGATCTTTCTGACCCCCTTCTTGAAGAGAGGAGCCAGGGCCTTTCGGACCTCGGGTGAGGTGCTCATGTCCACATCGCCCTCAATGTGGAGAACTACAGCGCCGGAGTCCGTCTTTTGAACTTTGAGGTTCATTTCCCTCCCTCTGTCTGGGGGGATCGGTACTTGATCAGACGCAGCAGCCCTCCTCCCCCCCGTGCCTCCTCGAAGTGGACCTCGTCCATGGATTTTCGGATGAAGTGAAGGCCGAGCCCCCCTGGACGCAGCTCCCGGAGGTCCCTCGGTCGGAGGCGCTCCGGGTCTGGAGGGGTGCCGAAATCCCTCACGTGGATCTCCAGTCGGTCCTCTTTCACATGGAAGGTCAATACGATCCGCTGATCCGGACTGTTGCCGTAAGCGTGTCGGATGACGTTGGTGCAGGCCTCGTCAACGGCCAGGATCATCTGGGAGACGATGGTCTCCTCGTACCCCATCCTCTTGGCCAGCCTCTCCACCAGACAACGAACCAGGAAGAGACCGGACGGGTCGCTGGGGATCTCCAAGATTATGGGGCCGTGGATCGACCTCAGGTCCATGACATCGGCTCCACGCCCATCAGGACCAGGGTCACATCGTCGGCCAGACGAGCCCCTTTCAGGAAACGGTTCAATTCCGCCAAGATCCTTCGGTGCACTGATCGCGCGTCCCCGTCCCCCCTGCGCATGGCCTCCTGAAGTCGATCCCATCCGAACTGCTCTCCTCGGGGATTTCGGGCGTCCAGGATCCCGTCAGTGGTCAACAGGAGACAGTCTTCCTCCTGAAGACGGAGGCGTGCGGAGCGAAAGGTCCGCCCTCGCAGGATTCCCAAAGGGGGATCTCCGGCCTTGGGAAGGACGCGCACCACTCCATCTCGGGAATTCCAGAGCACAGGAGGGATGTGTCCGGCATTGACGTAGGTCAGGGTTCGCTTGGGGACGTGGAGGATTCCGTAAAGAAGGGTGACGAACATTCCCCGCCGGCTCCTCTCGCAGAGGAGCTCATTGACCTTCTGCACGACCCTGGAGGCGCTCCGTTCGCGCAGGGCGTGAAACCGGAAATCCGAGGTGAGCCGCGCCATATAGAGGGCCGACGAGACCCCTTTGCCGGCCACATCCCCGATGAGGATACCCAGACGGTTTTGGGACAAGGGGATGAAGTCGAAGAAGTCCCCCCCCACCGCCATGGCCGATTGGTAGTGGGTCTGGAAACGGTAGCCCGGAAGGTTGGGGACCTCCTGAGGGAGGAAGCTCTTCTGTACCTGGGTGGCGAAGGCCAGATCACTCTCGATCCTCTGCCTTCTCAAGAGGTCTCGATGCATTCGGGCGTTTTCGATTGCAATGGCCGCCTGAGCGCTCAAAAGCGAGAAGGCCTCTAGATCGTCCTGGTTGAAAGGGGTTCCGTCTAGCTTATTGATAACCTGGCTGACGCCGATAATCCGATCTTTGACGATGAGGGGGACGCAGAGGATGGATCGGGTGCGGTATCCGGTTCGCCGGTCCACATCCGGATTGAAACGCGGGTCCTTGTACGCGTCCTCGATGATGAGGGGACGGCCCGTCTCAAAGACGTACCCCGCGATTCCCTCCCCCCTCTTGAGACGAACCTCTTCCCGAAGCTTCTCCCCCACACTACCCTGAGCCACCTGGAAGACCAACTCTCCGGACTCCTCGTCCGCCAGCATGAGGCTACAGGCGTCGGCATTCATCACGGCCCTGGAGGTGGACATGATCTGACTCAACACCTCATCCAGATCGAGGGAGGAGTTGATGAGCATGCAGACCCGGAAACATCGAGTGAGGTTCTCCACCCGTTGCCGAAACCGACGAATGGTCTCTTCGGTTGGCTCCCGGGAAAGACCCATGGTCTCTCCTGTCCCTCTGACCCTCTTGAGATTTTGTTGCCTACTCTATCACGCCGTGCGGCGCCAAGACAAGCACGGAGCCTCACTCCTGGAGCCTCTCCAACTCCACCTCCTCACCAAAGGCCCGAGCCAATTCCCTTTCCAACTCCTGAAAGCGGCCCTCGTCCTCCATCTCCACCACCAGCCCCCCGTCGTCGAAGACCTTGAGCCATCCATGAGGTCGGACCACATGGAGGAACTCCTCGGGGTCCACGGTCACCCACCCCTTCATGCGTCGAACGAGCTCCTCCCCCTTGAAGGGACGCTGGATGGTCAGCTCCACGGATCGAAATCTGCCCCTCCAGCCGATCGTGGCCGGCCGGATCAGGAGGGGTTGAACAGGATCGTGCATGGCTGCACACCGAAACCACACCCTCGCCCTGATCATGGGGTCCCTCCTCAATGGTTGAAAATCGATCTCCTCTGGAAGGATCGACTTCCAGCCCCTTTGTTCTTGCCTAACTTAGGTCCAAGATCTGCCTCGGTCAAGGCATCGGGCCGGGGAAGGGCATGTCTAGGTTGCATTCCAAAAAGGTTGAGGCTAAGGTGAGAAGGAATTATGTGAATACGCTTATTCACTTAGCTCCGTATTTACTGGTCAGGAGGATGTTCCTGGAGCGAACGTTCGAGATTTTTCAGGGCGCCCGCCTTGGCGAATCCCGCCCTTGGGCGGGACCGCAGGGCCATGGGAAGTTACGTTGAAAATAGCTTTCGTCTATTTCGTCTGAACCAAGAACCTGGAATCACGCATGGGCGTGACACCCTTGAGGGATGAAAATGCTTGCCCAGATGCGAGGATCTTTGCCTCTATCGGAGAGGGGCAACTTCACCGCCCCCCTTCCAAATAGACCAAATCAACGAGATGGACGA
>MTPG01000038.1 GCA_002010915.1 Desulfarculaceae bacterium JdFR-97
GTTATATTGTCGCCCCATTTTCGGTAGTATTCCTCCAGGGTGACCTTGGTCATGGGGTGCGGGCAGACGGCCTCCGCGATATGAATCCCCGAATCCTTGATGAGGTCCATGAGGCCTAGGTTTTCCCCATCACAGTGGCAGATCAGTAGCTTTCCTCTGGACTCCAAAGTCTGGGCCGCCTTTTGGAGCCAAGGAAGGATTTCTTTTTCGAAGTAAGGTGGATACGTGATTGTATCATCATAGTTCGCCCCCCACAGGACGACTTCGGCCGGAGAATCAGCCACCACATCCAGCAGTTGTTGGTAGACTTGCTCGAGACTCTCTTCAAGGAGGCGCATCTCTTTCTGGTGATCGTTATATTCAAAAAAGAATTCTGTGGCTTCCAAAAGGTCCCTTTGTATATGTTGCATTGGAGATGCTGCGAAGCTTCCCATAAGACAGGCCACGCCATCCTCACCCACTTCCTGTTGCCAGCGGATGTAACGATCGTACGCTGGAACCACTTTCACATTTTCGAAGATGTAAGCCATGATCTTGTAGTCTTCCACAGTCTTGATGGCGCGTTCCTCCAGCCAGGTAATGGAGGCCCCNGCCTTTTTCATCTCTTCGGTAATCACCTCTTTGATTCGAATGGTACCCTTGGGGGTGTGGTATTCCACGAACTTGGAACCTAGGCCATCTTCCTCCACCTTTACCTCGATATCTCCTGTGAGCTCGATGCGGTAGCCGTTTTCTTTCAGGGAATATAGGCCGATCCCTCGATGGAGGTTGTCCTCGGGGGATTCGACCTTCAGAAGCTCGGGGATGACCTTGTGCAAGGCCCACCCCTCCGCGCGGGCGATCTCATCGGCCGTCTTTCCGCGGTGCCTTTCCGGGAGTGTCCCTGCCCACGAATTTGCCGTGTACCAGAGGTCAAAACGCGGAACATAAGGCAGAAGATCAGGCATTTCCCCCTTTGCCGCCATAAGGATGCGCTCTTTATGTGTCATTTTACGACTCCATTGGAAACTAGATTTGATAAAACTGCTTATTTAAATCCTATCATCACTTCTGGTAACCAAAGAGCAATCTTTGGGAAAAGCATGATAATGGATATTCCAATCAATTGGAGAGCAATGTAAGGTACTACTCCAGTGAACATGTCGGTTACTTTGATCTCCGGAGGGACAATACCCTTTAAATAAAAGATTGCGGGGGCCATTGGAGGAGTAAGATAGCTTGTCTGAATCACCACGAGGAATAGGATCGAAAACCAGATGGGGTCAAACCCCATTTTGGAGACCAAAGGAACGAAGATAGGCACAAAGATCAGAAGTACACTGATCCAGTCCAGGAGGAATCCTGCAATAAAGGCAACCAAGAGGAAGAGGAATACCATCGTCCAGGGGGAGAGATTCAATGCCATGAGAAGCCTCTCTGTGACTTCTCCTCCTCCCATCCCCAGAAAGACCCCGGTGTACATGGTCCCACCGGTAAGGACCAACATGATCATAGCGCTAATGCGGAGGGTGTTGATGCATGCGTCCTTGAAGGTCTGCCAAGACATCTTCCCATAGAGGGTGGTGAGGATCGTNGCCCCGAAAGCACCCAGTGCGGCCGCTTCTGTAGGTGCGGCCCATCCGAGAAGGATGGTGCCCATGACGGCGAAGATGAGAAACAGAGGGGGAAGAAGGGATGTCGCCGTCAATGCGAGTTTTTCCTTTAGGGGCATCCCCACTTCCTCGGCGGGCAGCCCGGGCCCGTCCTGGGGACGAAGTAAGCAACGGATGAGGATATAAGCGATATAGAGAGAGGAGAGCAAAAGCCCCGGAAACACNGCTGCCATCAGCAGCCGTCCAACGGAGAGGCCGGCAGCAGGTCCGTAGACCACGATCACAACGCTGGGGGGAATGATGGTCCCAAGGGAACCTCCCGCGCAGATCGTTCCACAGATCAGTCCCTTATTGTATTTCCGCGCCAGCATAGGAGGGATGGCCAGAAGCCCGATGACCACTTCAGAGGCCCCGATGATCCCCGTGGCGGCGGCGAAGATGGTGCACATGATGACCGTGCCTATGGCCATTCCCCCTCTTAACCTGCCTGTCCATTGGATCATGGCCTCGTAGAGGCGTGAGGCGATTCCAGAGGCTTCCAGCATGGAACCCATGAACACAAACAGGGGAACCGCCGCCAGGATATAGTTATTGGCCACGTCCCAGACCCTGCGGATGAGCATGTAGCTCACCGAATCACCAAAACCCACATACCCGAAGATGAGGGACATTCCCATAAGGGAGAAGGCCACGGGGAAACCCAAGAAAATGGAGAGAAGTACTCCTGGAAACATCAAAAGGACGAAATAGTCTGAATTGGTCAGGGCTTCGATCATGGCTGCTTTCCAGTGAAGAGAGTGGTGAGGCTGCGGCCGAATTCGGCGATCCCTTGGACTAGAAGAAGGACGAACCCGATGCAAATGACGCCCTTGAAAGGCCAAAGGATGGGCTGCCAAGGGGAGAATTGGGAGACCTCTTTAATTTCGTAGGCCTCTTTTGCCAGATCGTAACTTCCAAAGATAAGAATGATAACTACAGGGAAGAATATAATGAGGTATCCAAGCACATCGACTAAAGCGCGCCCTCTGGGAGGAAATTTCATATAGATGAGATCGATTCGTATATGGCCTTTCACATAAAGCGTATAAGCAGCTCCTAACAGATAATGGGTTCCATAGATCATATAGGTGATGTCGTAGGACCAGATTGTAGGCCTGTGGAAAATATATCTTGCAAAAACCTCGAATATCAANGCAAAGATCATAGGAATGGCGATTAGAGATACAACATTACCTGTGAAATTGCTTATGGAATCGATAANTCGAAAAACTTTTTCGGCCCTGCTCATAATGTAAGGTCCCCGCTTTTCGGATGAGATAGGGCCCCATTAATGGGGCTAATGGGGCCCGCGGCGAGAGTTTTATTTATATTGGAAATAACGGANGGTGCCCACCTTTTTCCATTCGTTCTCGAACTTATCCTGTGATTCCATAACCTTGCGGAACCATTCGTTCTTCTGGGCGATCTCCTTGGCCCATTCCTTTCCCAACTCATGGACCCGAGTCTGGGTTTCAGGTGAGAGGTAGATGATTTCGTTGCCCGTTTGGCGGAACTTCTCCATGGCGCCCATGTCGAGCTTTCCGATTCGAAGCCAAGATTCGAAGGTGGTCAGCTCCGCTGCCCGTTCGATGATCGCCTTGAGGTGATCGGGCAGCGAATCCCACTTCTTTTTGTTCACCGAGAGTTCAAAGGGGGCGCTGGGCTGATGGGCTCCAGGAACGATGACGTATTTGGCCACCTCATGGAAACCGCTGATCACGTTTTCTCCGGGGGTGGCCCACTCGGTAGCGTCGATGACCTTGCGCTCCAGGGCTTGGTAGACCTCTCCTCCAGGGAGGGATACCACGGATGCCCCGAGTTTGGGAAGAATCTGGGCCCAAGCCCCTACAGTGCGCATCTTCAGACCTTTGAAGTCCTCAAGCGTGCGGATGGGTTTGTGGGAGTGGGCGAATGCCTCCGGGGGTCGGATGCCGCATGGGAAGGATACCACCCCGAACTTCTCGAGACGAAACTGCCTCCACAGCTCTTTGCCTCCTCCTTCATAAAGCCAGTGCATCATGGGGACGGATTCCATTCCCCCTGCATATCCACCCAGGATGGCTGTGGTTGCATCCCGTCCGATGTCGTATCCTGGCCAGGTGTGGCCCATCTCCGTGATTCCCTTGCGGACGGTATCGGTCACCTCCAGGGCGGGTGCCACAGCTCCGCCCGGAAGGACCTGGATCTTCATCTGCCCTCCCGAGAGCTCCTCTACATATTTGGCGAAGAGCTCGGCCATATCCGTATAGAGGGGGATCCCCGCAGGCCACGAGGTGGCCATCTTCCATTTGAAGGTCTTTGCCGCTGACACAGGGAGGGGGCTCAGCCCGATCCCCATAATCAAGAGTGCCATCAATGCAAACGTCCAAACGGTCTTCTTTTTCATGGCCCTTCCTCCTTTTGTGGAATTCTAGGGGGCCCCTTTTGCATAAGGCCCCCATGTTACCCCAACGGAATCCTTGCCAGCCTGGCCTCAATCTCAAGGTCACCTTGGAGAGATTCTGTCTCGTGTCAAGAGACCAATTCCTTGCACTTTAAAGCCGCTCCTGGGGCGTCGTAGGCATAGCCGTCTGCCCCGATCTTCCTGGCGAAGTCTTCCGTTACGGGTGCTCCCCCGACGACGACTTTCACCTCGTGGCGGAGCCCGGCCNTTTCAAGGGCTTGGATGGTGTTCTCCATCTCGATCATAGTAGTAGTGAGAAGGGCGCTCATGGCAACTATCTGAGGATGGTGGGCCTTGACTGCCTCCACGAAGGCCTCCGAACTCACCGAGACCCCGAGGTCCTGCACACGGAAACCTTGGCCTTCCAGCATCATGATGACCAGATTCTTTCCGATGTCGTGGAGGTCTCCCTTGACGGTCCCGATGATCACGGTGCCCAGAGTCTGTTCGGATTGTGTAACCAACCGATCTCGGAAATGGGAGATGGCCCCGGACATGGCCTTGGCCGCCAACATCATCTCGGGGATGTAGATCTCTCCGTTTTGGAACTTTTTCCCCACGATGGTCATGGCCGGGATAAGGGCCTTCTTCAGGATCTCGGAGACTTGGAGGCCGGCGCCCATATCCTTTTCCACCCTCTCTATGACCGGGGATGGATCACCACCGAGGAGGACTCGAACATATCCTTCCACATCGAGCTGATCGGGAACCACCTCTTCCACGATCTTGGGCTTGGCGCGGAACGTCCAGATCTTCCCTTTCACTCCCCCTTCTTCCAGTTGGATGGGATATCGTCCGAACTCGAAGGTGGCCTCGATCATGGCCTTCATGTTGGCCAGAGGGACGTAGTCGGTTATGGAATTGGAGGAGGCCACCATGTACCCACCGCCAGGACCGATGGTTCGGATCCTCTCGTAGACCTCTGCTCGGACATCCTCGGGCGTGCCAAGTGTCAGGGTGGAGTCCAGATTGATGTTTCCTATCAAGCACAGCTTGTCTCCCCATCGTCTTTTGGCCTCGACAATGTCCATGGCATTGGGCTGAACAGGATGGAATCCATGAAACCCGCAGGCCACAAGGTCATCCATGATCTCTGTGCAGTCTCCGTCGCTATGGAAGACGAAGCCCAGGCCCTTCTCTCTGCACACATCTCCTATTTTTCGATACCAGGGGAACACGTATTTCCTCAGGTACTTGGGATTTACCAAGAGGCCTGTGTTGTGAGCTACGTCATCGGGGTTCAGGACAGCCCCCACACAGGGATGCTCGATGACCCTCAGGAACGTTTCATATTGGATCCGGCCCACCTTTTCGAAAAGGGCGGCCACAAGCTCTTGGTTGTTTTCCAAAGAATAGAAAAAGGTCTCTGCCCCCATATACATCCATACAGTGGTGTAGATCTTGCCCAGCAGAAGGACGGCCTTCATTCCGGAGGGCAGGATTTGATCCAGAACGTCCCATTGAGAAAAGTCAAAGTCGTCCACGCTCGGCCAGTGGAATTTTTCGAACTGCTCCCAGTTGGTGATGACCCCTTCGTGTTCGTGGGCCCACTCCCGTTGTCTGGACTCCCCGTATTGCGTGCGGACCGCATCGCCTTTGGTGGTCATCCCTTCTGGAGCGCGGACCGGCTCTAATATCCCCGACGAAGCGGTCACGTAATCGAATCCCGCTGCGCACCAAAAATCCACTTGGTCCTGAAGGGTTTTCACCTTCTTCCCCAGGAATGCGTCTTTGGCCAGTTGATCCACATGCCAATCCCCCAGGGGAACGCGGTCCGGCTCTTCACAATGGAGAGCAGTTAGATAGCGTTCAAAATTAGGCTCATTCTTTCGGCTCATCCTTAACTCCTTGAGAAATTTTACCGGAGAGGTCCTCCTTAGTTCATTTTATTCCAGCCGACCTTCCCTGTATGACGTGATGAAGTTCATGCAGAATTCATCTTTTCCCATCACCATGAGGACGGCCTTGAGGGCCGCGTAGAGATCCTTGTCCGTGGGATCCAAAATGGCCGAGTCCAGTCCCCGGGTGATGGCGGCCACCAGAAAGGTCCGGTTAACGAGTTTGCGCGCCGGAAGGCCATGGGAGACGTTGGTCAGCCCACAGACGGTATGCACACCGGGAAATTCCTTCATGATTCGTTCGATGGCTTCAAGTGTCTCCAACGCGGATCGGGTGTTGGTGGCGAGAGGGTAGACGAGCGGGTCGATATATATGTCTTCCAGGGGAATACCGGCTCGAGTCGATTTTTCCACCAGCCGTTCCGCCATCCGGACCTTCTCGTCGGCCGTCTCGGCCATGGAATCTTGCGACTGGCAGAGGGCGATCACCTTGGCTCCGGCTTCCAGCACCAAGGGGAGGATGCCCTCCAGACGGGCGGGCTCCAAGGTGATGGAGTTGATCATGGGAGGCCTTTTGACTCGGGGGAGGACCTCGGCGATGACCTTCGGGTCAGGGCTGTCGATACACAGAGGAAGGTCGGTCACTTCCTGGACCACGTCGATGATCCAACCCAAGTGTTGTGCTTCCTCCCCGACAAAGGTCCCTGCGTTGACATCGATGTAATCGGCTCCAGCCTGGGCTTGGGCCTTGGCTTCGTTCTGGATGAAAGGGGCGTTTCGGGTAGCGATGGCCTGCGCGATGTACTTTCTGGATGCATTGATACGTTCGGCGATGATGATCATGTTCCTGCCTCAGGAAAAAGAATTCCCAAACAAAGAAAGAAAATGTCGTGCCAACGTTGCAGGATAAATACCGAGAGAAATCGATATTTTAGACAAAGAGGAGGAGGAGGTATTATAGGGGGATGCACCAAATGGTGCACCAAATGGTGCAGATTGCACCAAACAGTCCTTCATGATCTCCTCAAGGGAGGCGAGGGGAAGGACTCAGAATCCTTGTGTCCTCATTCTCTTCAATCGTGTCTGAAGAACTCGACGGGATATTCTCAGATATTGGGCCGTACGAGTCTGATTGCCCCTATGTTTGTTGAGCGCTTTTCGGATGATTGTGCGGTTCAGCTCTTCCAGATCCAGATGGTCTCCGGGGAGGTCGAAATCATCCCGCCCCAGGACAGGCTTAGGAGATTCCAGCAGATCCGGGGTCCCGTCCATCTCCTCCACAAAGGAAAGGGCGTGGTCGTCCACCCTGTCCCAGGGTCCCAAAAGGGCGAGCCGTTCCATGGCGTTCTTCAGCTGCCGGACATTTCCGGGCCACGAGTAGGAGAGGAGATACTGCTCCCCTGATTTCGTAAACGAACCGAACCGCTTGCCGCGCCTGGAGGAGGCCCGTCTCACAAAGCGCAGGGCCAGGGGGAGGATGTCCTCGCGACGTTCTCGAAGAGGAGGAATGCGGATAACCCCCATATTGATCCGATAGAAGAGGTCCCTCCGAAATCGCCCTTCGGCCACATCCTTTTTCAGGTCTCGGTTGGTGGCAGAGACAATGCGGATATCTACAGGAATCTCTTTCAGACCTCCTACCCGATAAAAGCGTTTTTCCTCCAAGACTCGAAGTAGCTTAACCTGGATAGAAGGGGGCATCTCTCCGATTTCATCTAGAAATAAGGTTCCGCCATGGGCGGCTTCCATCTTCCCCATGCGGCCCGTCCGGGTAGCCCCGGTATAGGCTCCGGGCTCATGTCCGAACAATTCCGCCTCGAAGAGCTCCTCGGTTATAGCCCCACAGTTAATGGCAACGAAAGGGGAGAGTTTGTTTCCGTCCCCATAGTAATGCACATAGCGGGCCACAAGCTCCTTCCCCGTGCCGGTCTCACCATGGATGAGCACGGAAATGGATCGATCCAGGCTGTACTTTTCCGCCAAGCTGATCACATGTCGCATGGCGTCGGAATAGATGCCGATTTCTCCAAGGCCCAGTTCGTTGAGATACGCCTCTCGTAGCCTCTCCGCCTCTCCCCTGAAGACATGCGTCTCCCGTTCGAGCCTCTGGCGGAATTCTTCCTTGAGTTGGGCGTAGTTCTTGCGAAGGGTGGCATATTCCTCTGCCCGCTCCAAGGTTATGGCCAATTCTCGAACATTGATGGGCTTTTGGAGATAGTCGTAAGCCCCGTATTTCAGGGCCTTGACGGCGTTTTCCATATCTCCATGACCGGTGATCACGATCACACTGACGGCTGAACGTTCCACGGACTTGATGCGCCTCAGCAATTCGATCCCGTCCATCCCGGGCATGCGTATGTCCGTGATGACCACATCGTATTCATCGGAATGGAAGATCTTCAGACCTTCTTGGCCATCGACGGCCCCCGTAACGTGATGCCCGAGTTTCTGAAGGAAATTAATGAGGCTTCTTCGCACATCTGGTTCATCGTCTACAAGAAGGATCTTCACGTTAAACCTCCCGAAGCCGGCAGGATGACACGGAAGGTGGCTCCCCCTTCATGGTTATTATGGACGTCTATTCTGCCTTTGCATTCCGCCACGATGGACTGGCTTATACTCAGACCGAGCCCCGTTCCCTTCCCTACCTCCTTGGTGGTGAAGAAGGGATCGAAGATCTTGGAGAGGATCTCCTCGGGGATTCCCGTGGCGTTGTCGCCCACCTCCAGGATGACATGACCGTCTTCCATAACTGTTTTGATCCATAACATCTTCTTTTCCTTGCCGCATCCATCCAGGGCCTGCCTTGCGTTTACCAGAAGATTCATGATGACCTGCTCCAGCCGGTGCATGTTCGCCCAGACTGTAGGAAGGTAGACGGATAGGTCCTTTCTTACCTCAATCCCATGAGCTTCCAACTGGCGGCCGATCATGGAGAAGACGTTCTTGACCGCCGAGTTTAGATCCACCTCTCCCAGATTCTTTCCTTGTTCGTCTCGTGCAAAGTCGCGGATATTCTGGATGACTTGCGACATCCGTACTACCTGCCTCGAGATCATCTCGAGGTGGTCGTAAAGCTCATCCAAATCCAGATCCCAGCCCTGATCCCTTCCGAAGAGGAGCCCGTCGGTGACCACGCGGATGGTGTTAAGCGGCTGGTTCAGTTCATGGGCAATCCCGGCTGCCATGATCCCCAGCGAGGTGAGTCGATCCTCGTGGTACAGACGGAGTTCATTGATTCGGGCCTTTTCCGCCAACTCTTTCTGTTCTGTAATATCGTCCACAATAAAATGGATCATAGGTTGGTCTTCATGGACGATGACCTGGGTATATCCCTTGAAATAGCGGATGTCCTCTCCGCAGCGTGCCCGAAACTCGAAACGAGAGGGTTCTTCTTTCTTTTCGAAGAGCCTTGAGAAGTGGGACAAAATGCTGGCACGGTCGTCCGGATGAATCCAATCAAGGAGATGCTCGATTCTTATGTCTTCTTCCTCCATGCCCAGGAAATAAGCAAATTTGTCGTTGCAATAGATAATGTCTTCTTTTCTCAAAAGCATGATCCCTACTCCGGCAAAATCCGCAATGGCCCGATACATGGATTCTGAGCGATCGAGATCCTGCTTCATCTGCCTTTCATAAGTAACATCGCGGAAGTAATGCATGGCACACTGGACTCTATTGTTGAGGTCTCGGAACTTTACGGTATGCAGTCGGAGATAGGCCGGACCTCGAGGAAGTGAAGGACAATAGGTCAGTGAGTACACACAGTCTCCCTCTCGATGAAACTCAAGATAGGTTCGTTCCCACTTTTTGTCCGGATTCAATATGAGGTCGGGTACGGCAGGCCGACGCATTCCATAAAAGGGAATGGAGTGCTCGTAGTTGCCCTTTCCCAATACCTCTTCAGCCTTCCATCCGGTGAGGTCCTCCGTCTCTTTGTTCCATACAATTAGTTTTCCCTCTACATTTATTCCAAATGCCGGAATCGGCATGAAGTGAATAAAATCTTCGTATTGTTTCCGAAGGTTCAACTGCTGGATCCAAAGTTCTAATATAGATCGAGCCACTCGTAGGAACTGCCTTTCTTTCAGACCAAACCATCCCCCTTCCGAGAAAAAAAGGACCAGAAAGCCGAACAGGTGATCATTCAGAAAGAGAGGGATGAGGAGTTTATGATAATTTGAACCGATGTCCTGTTGTTCATTCTGCTTTAAAATAATCCATTTTCCTTCGTTGAGTTTTTCCCAACAAGTATCAGGAATAGCATCAGGGCGCAAAAACTCCAAAAGGAGACACAAATTTGATCTGTCAGCATTTGGTTTTGCCCATGAACCAAGCACATGAAGATTGAACTTATCTGAATCTTCATATAATTTTTTTACCAGAGCTGCAAACGGAATATCTAAGAAATTGCCAATGGCTGAAAGGCCTTTTTCAATTCCAGAAAGTGGATCCTCGCAAAGTGAGTAACTTAAGGTTTCCAGACTGCGAAAAACACCACCCTTTGACATGGAGTCTTCCTCCATCTAATTTTGCTGACCTTAAAAGGACTCTTTTTCAATATTCTTTATTGAAGATACTGATTATATCGCTCGATGATAATCTCGATTTTCTACTCAGAGAGTTCACCGCCAGGGAGAAGTATGATTTTGTCGATGCTTTTTTCTCTGTTTGGCGACCTCTGCGTTTGTGTGTCTTATTGTCCAAGCCTGAGTTCTAGCATACTCGCCGTTGCTGCTTCCCAAGCTTTGTCTGTATTGATGCGGGTTCTTTATCTTTCATACCTTGGTTCAACCGCCGGAGACCTCAGGGCCCCTTTGACCTCTACCATCCTTTTCCACTCCCACCTGTCCGGCCGAGAGGATCCCTTGTGCATTCCGGAGAGTGGGCCATCCGTGCTGTATGTCCTGCAGAAGGAACCCTCCTTCGAACGCGGGATCCAGCGCCGGTGGACCTGTTCCCCACTTGGTGCCTTAATGGCGGGAGTTCCAACTCCCCTCCGGGAGAAAGAACGTCATCCTGGTGCCAGAGATCCCCGGCGCTTGGCCTCGCTGGGGTCTTCCGGTCTCCTTATGCCTCCACCACCATGGCCATCCCCTGGCCCCCGCCGATACACATGGTGCAGAGGCCGTATCGAGCCCCTCTGCGTCTCATCTCGTGGATCAGGGTGACCATGACCCTGGCTCCTGTGCACCCGATAGGATGGCCGAGGGAGATGCCGCTTCCGTTGACGTTGGTCTTCTCCAATGGGAAGCCGAGCTCTCTGATGCACGCGATGGCCTGAGCCGCAAAGGCCTCGTTGAGCTCGATGAGATCCAGGTCGTCGACGGAGAGCCCTGCGGTCTTCAAGGCCTTCCTCACCGCCGGGATCGGTCCCAGTCCCATATAGGCGGGGTCTACGCCTCCGGAGGCGAAGGCCAGTATTTTGGCCATGGGTTCAAGGCCGAGTTCCTTGGCCCTCTCGGCCGACATGAGCAGTACGGCCGCCGCCGCATCGTTGATTCCCGATGCGTTGCCCGCAGTCACCGTACCGTCCTTCTTGAAGACAGCAGGGAGCTTGGCCATCTTCTCGAGACTCGTCTCCATGGGCCGCTCGTCCGTATCGAAGACGAGAGGATCCCCCTTGCGCTGGGGGATGGACACGGGGACGATCTCCTCTTTGAAGAGCCCCTTCTCGATGGCGGCACGTGCCCTCTGGTGGCTCATGAGTCCCAGCTCGTCCTGCTCCTGGCGACTGATGCCGTACTTGGCGACGATGTTCTCGGCCGTCACCCCCATGTGATACCCGTAAAAGATCTCCCACAGCCCGTCGTAGACCATCAGATCCAGGAGTTCTCCTCGGGCGTTGACGTCCAGCCGATACCCCCATCGGGCCTTGGGCAACACATAAGGTGCCTGGCTCATGTTCTCCATGCCACCGGCCAAGGCGACGTCGGCCTGTCCGAGAGCAATGGCCTGGGCCCCCAAGGCGATGGCCTTGAGCCCCGAAGCGCAGACCTTGTTGACCGTGAACGCATTGGATTCCTTGGGGATGCCCGCACGGATGGCGGCCTGCCTTGCGGTGTTCTGTCCCTGCCCACCCTGGAGCACATGACCCATAATCACCTCGTCCACCTGGACGGGAGGGAGTTGAGGATCCCAGCGGCCGTGGCGAGCCTCCAGCTCCGATGGCTCTTCCTCTTTCAATCCCTGGGGTTGGACCTCCAGCAGTCGGGGGCCCGACTCCGGGCGAAGGCATGCCCGCTGCAAGGCCTCTCGAAGGACCAGTGCCCCCAGATCCACCACCGGCACATCTTTGAGACTTCCGCCGAAATTCCCGATCGCCGTTCGAACACCGCTTACTATGACCACCTCTTTCATGGTCGCCTCCTGGTTTTGGCCTTGAGGTTGAAAAGAAAGACCCTGTGCGGTCGAAATCAGATGCTCTCCACCAACATGGAGACCGCCTCCCCTCCACCCAGGCAGAGGCTGGCCATTCCGGTTCGAGCCTCCCGGTCGCGCATCGCGTAGATCAAGGTGGTGAGGATGCGGGCTCCGCTTGCCCCGATGGGGTGTCCGAGGGCCACGGAACCCCCGTAGATATTGACCCGTTGGGGATCCAAGCTCAATTCGCGCAGCACGGCCACAGTGGAGCCCGAGAATGCCTCGTTGATCTCGTGGAGGTCCACATCCCGGGGGTTCATCCCCACCTTGGCGGCCACTTTGGGGATGGAGTAGATGGGGGCCATCAGGACGTATTTCATGTCGATTCCGGCCGATCCTTGAGCCCGGATCCGCACCATGGGCTCAACTCCCCATTGCCGGGCCTTCTCCTCGGCCATGACCACCACCGCGGCCGCCCCGTCGCTGATGATGGAGGAGTTGGCGGCGGTGGCGAATCCCTCCTCCTGGAAGGCTGGCTTCATGCGGGCGAAAGTCTCATAGTCCGGCTCCCGAGGACATTCATCCGTATCGAAGGTGATGGGAGGGCCCTTCCTCTGGGGCACCTCCACGGGCACGATCTGCTCCCGGAAGCGGCCTTCGGCCATTGCCTTGAGGGCCCGCCTATAGGACTCCACCGCGTAGCGGTCCTGATCCTCGCGAGTGACACCGTATTTGCGGGAACACAGGTCGTTGCTGACCCCCATATGCATGTCGTTGACATGATCCCAGAGGCCGTCGTAGATCATGGCGTCCTGCAGGACACCGTGACCCAGTCGGTATCCGGATCGTGCCCTGTCGAGCATGTAAGGGGCCCGGCTCATACTCTCCATGCCCCCTGCGACCACCACATCCGCATCCCCGCACCGGATGGCCTGATGGGCCAGCATCACGGCCTTGAGGCCGGATCCACAGACCTTATTGACGGTCAGGCAGCCTACATCCCAGGGGAGATCCGCCTTGATGGCGGCCTGGCGGGCCGGGTTCTGTCCGTAGCCGTGGGGGAGTACCTGCCCCATGATCACCTCATCGACCTGATCCGGGCCGATCCCGGCCCGCCGGATGGCCTCCCGGATGACCACCGCCCCCAGATCCGTAGCGCCTAGAGGGCTCAAGGTCCCCTGGAAGGCGCCGATGGCGGTGCGCACCGCACTGATGATGACCACCTCTCTCATCTCTTCCTCCAACGTGGTCCTTGGTGTCCAGGACATCTTGGATCAGGACACCTCGGGCCTGAGCATCTCCGCAAGGACCTGCTCGGCAGCACTGTAGGGATCGATCTCCCGTCGGCCCACCGCCTCCATAAGGGCATTCCACTTCCTCTCTTTCTGAAGGCGCCTGGAGGCCTCTTCAAAGAGCAGGTCTCTGACGGTCTCGAGGAACTTCTCTTGGATGCGTCTCCTCTGACGGTCCTCCCATATGTGCTCCTTCAGATAATCCCGATGGAGTTCGATCTGTCGAAGAAGCTCGGGAATGCCCTGGTGATGGACGGCTATGGTCTTGAGCACAGGGGGTTTCCATCCATCCTCGGATCCGTGGCCCATCTCCAACATGATCTCCAGTTCTCGGACCGTCTTGTCCGCCCCTTCTCGATCCGCCTTGTTGACCACGAAGATGTCGCCCACCTCAAGGATCCCTGCCTTGATGGCCTGGATGTCGTCCCCCATTCCGGGTATGAGCACCACGATGTTGGTATGGGCCAGCCGGATCACCTCGACCTCGTCCTGGCCCACACCCACCGTCTCCACAAGGATCACATCCTTTCCCATGGCGTCCATGACATCGACGATGTCGTGGGTAGAACGGGAGAGCCCCCCCAGATAGCCCCGGGTAGCCAGGCTTCGGATGAAGACGCCGGGATCCGTACTGTGCCTCTGCATTCGTATCCGGTCCCCCAGGATGGCCCCTCCGGAGAAGGGACTGGTGGGGTCAACGGCGACCACGCCCACGGTCAATCCCTTCTCTCGCATGGCCTGGATGAGGTGATCCACCAGCGTGGATTTTCCGGTTCCTGGCGAGCCCGTTACTCCTACGATGTGCGCTCGTCCCGTGTGAGGGAAGAGCTTCTTGAGTTCCTCCCTTGCGGACGGGACCTCATCGTCGATATCCCGCATGAGCCGGGCCGCGGCTCTGATCTCTCCTTTCAATATCCCTTCAGCCAGCATTTCGCTCGCTCCGAATCTGAAGTCTCATCTCCAATGGTCGCCCAGCCCCAGAAAAGGGAACGCCTCCCACCCCAGAGACCCCGGGCTGCCCCGAGATGGCGGCCATGAGCCTCACCCAGGGTTGCGGGCCTTTGCCTTTACCGACTTTCGGTGAAGAGGACGGCCAGGATCCGGGTGACCTGATCCCCGTGGCATTTTACCAGATGGGGTTCGGTGGAGTTGTAGTAGATGGCATCTCCGGGATCCAAGATCTCGACCTTTTCTCCCACTCTCGCCTCTAGCCTCCCCTCCAGGACATAGATGAACTCCTGACCGTCATGAGTGGATATCTCCTGGACATCGCCGGGGTGCATGGTGACGATGAAAGGTTCCATGAGACGGTCGCCCTTTTCCGGGGCCAGGGACTCGTACGTGTAGCCGTGGCGGGCCTTGCTTCCCGAGGCGAAACGGGCCACGGTCTGACGCTCGTGACTGCGCACAATAGTATAAGGTCTTGGCTCGGCCGGAGCGATGAAATAGCCCATCTTCATCTGGAGGGCCTTTCCCAGGCGTATCAGCTCCCCCAGAGGGGGGGTGTAATCGTCCTGTTCGATCCTCTTCAGCTGATCGACATCGATGCCAGTACGACTGGCGAGGTCCTCCAGAGAAAGGCCTCTCTTTCTCCGAATCCAGGCGATCCGACGCCCCAAGGATCCCTCCTCCTCGGGCAAAGCCCGGACCTCCATGGAAGCCGGATCCGTGAGGTAGTCCTCCGGTTCATGCCTTCGTTTCCTCTTTCTTGCCTTCTTGGACATCTTCCGCTCCTCAAACGGGGTTCACATTGCACGGCCATGGACCCCGATGTTCCGGGCAATGACGATGCGTTGGATCTCGGAGGTCCCTTCCCCGATCTCCAAGAGTTTCTGATCGCGGTAGAAGCGTTCGATTTGGTATTCCTTCATCAGGCCGTATCCCCCATGAATCTGCACGGCCTGGTTGACCACCCTTCCCATGACCTCCGAACAGTAGAGCTTGGCCATGGCGGCTTCTTTGGCGAACGGACGTTCATTTTCCCTCAACCAGCAGGCCTTGTAAAGAAGGTTTCTTGCCAGTTCGATCTCCAGAGCCATGTCGGCCAGTTTGAAGGCGATTGCCTGGAAAGATCCAATGGTTCGGCCGAATTGGACACGGGTATTGGCGTACTTGAGGGCCATCTCGAAGGCCCCTTGGGCCCCACCAAGTCCCATGGCCGCAATGCTCAGCCTCCCTCCGTCCAGGGTGGCGAGCATTTGATGGAACCCGTCTCCCCGCTTTCCCAGGAGGTTCTCCTCCGGGACGCGGCAGTCTTCGAAAAAGAGCTGCCCCGTGTTGGAGGCCCGCCACATCATCTTGCCCTTCATGGGGATGGCCTTGAAGCCAGGGGCATCGGAGGGGACGAGGATGCAACTGAGTTCCCGCTTGCCGTCCTTTCTCACTCCGGTTACAGCCTGCACCACGATGACCCCTGTCATCTCGCATGCGGAGTTGGTGATGAAGATCTTGCTCCCGTTGATGATCCACTCGCCGTTTCGAAGCTCGGCCTTGGTCTGCGAGCCACCTGCATCGGAGCCAGCATTGGGTTCAGTGAGCCCGAAGGCGGCCAGGATTTCCCCTCGGCACAGCCTCGGCAACCAGGTCTGTTTTTGCTCTTCATTGCCGAAGTAATAGATGGGACCGATGCCGAGGGAGTTGCCCGCCGCGATGGTGGCGGCTTGGGATCCGTCCACNCGGGCCAGTTCCTCCACCGCGATGATATAGGAGATGTACCCGATGTTGGATCCCCCATACTTCTCGGAGACAAAACATCCCAANAGCCCCATCTCCGCCATCTTTCGTGTAAGCTCCGGGGAAAACTCCTCTTTCTCATCCAGCTGCTGGGCGATGGGGGCGATCTCCTTCTCGGCGAACTCCCGGACGGCCTGCCGGATAAGGTTCTGTTCCTCCGTCAGATCGAAACATAGCGCCATTTCGTCTCTTACCCCCTTTTGGATCCGTCTCTCCGAAGGTCTTGGCCTTAGAGCCTAATGAAGGGTCATGACGGCTTCATTCTTATCCTCCTCCGGATCGGGTCTCCCGGGGCCGGACGTTTTTCCGGACCCATTCCACGGCCTTTTCGATGGGCGTTCCCGGTGTGAAGATCTCCTTGACCCCCATGGACTTCAGTTTGTCGATGTCTTCGTCGGGGATGATCCCTCCACCGAAGACGATGATGTCATCGGCCCCATTGGCCCTGAGAAGGTCCAGGACATCCTTGAAATGTCGGTTGTGTGCCCCTGCCAGGGAACTCAATCCGATGGCGTCCACATCCTCCTGGATGGCCGCCTTGACGATCTGCTCCGGTGTCTGATGGAGTCCGGTGTAGACCACCTCGAACCCGGCATCCCGAAATCCCCGGGCGATCACCTTGGCACCGCGGTCGTGTCCGTCGAGCCCGGGCTTTGCCACCAAGATCCGGATCTTGCGCTCGGGAGACATGTCGACCTCCTCAATTGTGGTCTTTCATTTCCTATCCCCGCCCGCGATTGTCCATGGGGACCATTTCCCCTTCACTGGGGGGAAGGAAGATAGGAATGCAGGCCTCATGCACATGGAGGAACAGGGGGCTGGAGGGCTGTCGATGAGTCCCATGAGGAGCCATTTTAAAAATCCCCTGGATCGCGATATTCTCCGAAGACCTCCCTCCACACGTCACAGATCTCCTGGAGGGAGGCGTAGGCCTTGACCGCATTCAGGATATAGGGCATTAGATTTTCCCCGTCTTCGGACGCCCTTCTCAAGTCGGCCAGGCGTTCTTTTACCTCTCGGTTGTTTCGAGTCCTTTTGACTTCCCGCAGTCGTTGGATTTGAGCCTGCTCCAGCGCGTCGTCGATCCTCAGGATCTCCACGGGGAGCTCCTCGTCCGTGATGTACTTATTGACGCCCACGATGATCCGCTCTCCGGAGTCCACCTGCTTTTGGAAATTGTAGGCCGCATCGGCGATCTCCTTCTGGGGATAGCCCAACTCGATGGCCCGGACCATGCCCCCCAATTCGTCGATCTTGTGGATGTAGTCCCACGCCTGTTCCTCCATGCGGTCCGTCAGGGCCTCCACGAAGTAGGAGCCCGCCAGGGGGTCGATGGTGTTGGCGATGCCCGTTTCCTCAGCCAAGATCTGCTGGGTCCGAAGGGCGATGGTGGCGGCCTCCTGGCTGGGAAGGGCCAGGACTTCGTCCAGGGAATTGGTGTGGAGGGACTGGGTTCCCCCCATCACGGCCGCCATGGCCTCCACCGTGGTGCGGATGATGTTGTTATAGGGCTGTTGAGCCGTGAGGGAACAGCCGGCCGTCTGGGTGTGGAAACGGAGCCTCCAAGAGCGGGGTTCCTTGGCTCCGAACCGTTCCCTCATGATCTTGGCCCACATCCGGCGGGCCGCACGGTATTTGGCCACCTCCTCGAAGAAGTCGATATGGGCGTTGAAGAAGAAGGAGAGTCGAGGAGCGAAGTCATCCACATTGAGCCCGCGCTCCAGAGCGGCCTCCACATAGGCGATGCCGTCGGCGAGAGTGAAGGCCAACTCCTGGACAGCAGTGGCCCCGGCTTCCCGGATGTGATATCCGGAGATGCTGATGGTGTTCCATCTGGGGACCTCCTTGGTGCAGTACTCGATGGTATCCACGATAATACGCATGGAGGGGCGCAGGGGGAGCATGAAGGTCTTCTGGGCGATGAACTCCTTGAGCATGTCGTTCTGAATGGTCCCTCCGATCTGGTCCTTTTGGACTCCTTGCTTCTCGGCCACCGCGATATACATGGCGAGGAGGATGGAAGCCGGAGGGTTGATGGTCATGGAAGTGGTCACCCGGTCCAATGGGATCTCCNTGAAGAGGATCTCCATGTCCGCCAACGTATCNATGGCCACCCCGCATTTGCCCACCTCTCCATAGCTCCAAGGGTCATCGGAATCGCGTCCCATCAGGGTGGGCATATCAAAGGCCACACTGAGTCCCGTCTGGCCCTGGGAGAGCAGGTAACGGAACCTCTGGTTGGTCTCCTCCGCGGTCCCCATCCCGGCGAACATCCGCATGGTCCAGAGGCGCCCTCGGTACATATTGGGCTGAATCCCACGGGTATAGGGATAGGATCCGGGAAAACCTATCCGGTCGGCGAAATCCTGGTTCCCAAGGTCGACAGGGGTGTAGAGGGCCTTGATCTCCTGATCCGAGACCGTGGTGAAGCGCTCACGGCGTTCCGGATGGGCCTTTGTGTGTTCCTCTACAGCCTTCTTCCATTGGTCCTGCATCTGACGGATCTGGTCTAGGGCGTCCTCTCGAAACATGGATTCTCCTCCTGCATGAGCGACCTCCGGGCGCGCTCACTACGCCCGCAAGATCGATCCCCGTTCGTAGCCCCTCCGGAGTGAACTCGGACGGGCCACATTCTCCCCATGAGACCCCCTCTCGAACCTCTCCCGGGATTCGGCGGCTTTCGGGAACGCCTCTGCCTTGGGAAGCTCTATGGTTGGACTCATCTAAGAGGGACAAGCCCACTCCGATGAGGGAACCCTTGGATACAAGTCTGGATGGGATGAGGCTTGGTGAGGTAAAGGGAGGGTTTCCGGCTTCTGTCCTGGGGACGGTTGCACGAGGCTTAAAGTCCGAGTCCATCAAGCCCCATGCCTTTCGGCCCGTAACCCCCAAGTCTACTCACTCCTTTTTGAGGGAGTGAGGAACGTTAGGTGCGCCGACCAGGACCATGGCGAGGCCCTGAATGCCGCTCTCCCAGGGTCTTTCGACGCACGGATGCTATCACGTTAGCAGAGCCCTTAAGACATTGTCAATGTCTGCCTCATGTGCCGGGGTTTTCGGAATCCAACCTCAGGGCGCTCAGGACGCCGTGGCAACGGCAGGCCGTGTAGAGGAGAAAGTTCCCCCTTTGGGGACGGAGGGCTTCATAGAGGGCCCCGAGAGAGCTCCCCCGGTATCCTCCCACGCCGGGTCCCAGTTGGTGGCTCCGGAGTCCCAAGGTCCTATACCCGGGAACGTCCAACAGGGCCATTACTTGAAAAAGGGGAAGGGGTCTGGACTCCCCAGTAACTGTACATGTGCCCGGTGGCTCGAGACAGTCGTCGGGGCACCTGAAGGTGGCGAAGCTGGAGTAGAGATCCCCCGAGGGGCCAACNNTNGCGTTGGGCAAAGGCAGAGGGGTGGGAACAGGAATCCGTCGCACGTCCCGTGTCCACGAAAGGCGCCAACGAACCCACTCGAAGGCCAGATGGAGNGGAACTGCAGGGACGATCCATGGGGCAGTGCTCTGTCGAAGGATTGCGTCGAGAAGGGAGACGGCGTCCCCCTGGATTCCCACTCCTCCTTCCTGCCGAATCGATACCAGGGGTTGGAGCTTCCGGTCGATGACCAAGATATCACAACGAGGATATCGGTCACGGAGGACGGCTAAGGCCCTTTGGCCGAATCGTCCCGCTCCCACCACCACGACCTTCCAGGGAAAAGAGGGATCAAGCGGAGAAGTTCGCATCCAGCAGCTCCTTATTCTACGCCTGAGGAAGGAGAGGGAACTCCGTTGGGATCTGCGGGGTGGTGTGGAAAAACGTCCATCCTCATCAAGGTGGCAGCCGACAGCGGACCCCATATCGGACGGCTCGATCGGGGCCCGGACTCCCCTGTTGGATCCATACGCCTCAGGATCTGCTGTACTTCTCGGCAAGGGGTTTGGAGACCCCGATGGGGTAGACGGGGAAGGTCTCGAACTTGACCAAGCCAATCCATTCCGCACGGGTGGCGATGAGGCCCTTGAGGTCCGTATTGATTACGTTGAAGGACCTTCCGCCCTGAAGGTCGGTGAACTCAAAGATGACCTCCACGCCCTTGGGCCACTTCCAGTTCCTCCATTTTTCCTCCACCTTCTTCTGGTTTTCGATGGGCCAGGTGCAGATGTTCATGAACAGCATGGCGACACACCTCCTGGATAAGGACATGAGGTTGCGGTGAATGACCGGCACACCTATCCCACGGCTCCAGCAGAAGGCATGCAGCCTGGAGCCGCTTCCTCCAGCAGGCCACTTTTCCGCCTTCGATGCCGGGTCAAAGGCCTCCAGGGGACCAGAGTTTTACTCAGCTTCCTCGACGGAGAAATAGCTTGTATCGCCTTTTCCCTTGCGGACGATCTCCGGGACTTCGCCGGTGAGGTCAACGATGGTGGAGTGCTCCGCCACAATGATACCCCCGTCGATGACCAGATCGAGACGACCTTTGAAGTTGTCGTGGATCTCCCTGGGATCGTTGTAGAGGGTCTCGTCCGGTCGAGAGACGCTCGTCGTGATGATGGGGTGCCCCAGTTCCCGGACCAGAGCGAGGCAGATGGGGTTGTCGGGGACCCGGATTCCCACGGTCTTCCGTTTGGTGAGCATCATCTTGGGGACGAGTTTGGTGGCCTCGAGGATGAAGGTATACGGTCCTGGAAGGAGCTTCTTCATGGTCTTATAGGCATAGTTCGAGACCTGGGCATATTGACTGATGTCCTTCAGATCGGAACAGATGAAACTCAGGGGCTTGTGACGGTCTTTTCCTTTGATCTCATAGATGCGCTGTATGGCAGCCTTATGATAGATGCTGCATCCGATTCCGTAGAGGGTGTCGGTGGGGTAGCCGATGACCCCGCCCTGTTGGAGGATGGAGACGACCTGACGAATCTTGCGGGGCTCGGGGTGACGGGGGTTGATGCTCAGCAACATGAGGGCCTCCTCCCGAGAAACTGCAGGTTTGAGTTCTTCCCACCTCATGATGGCTCAAAGCCCCTGGGAAGGCAAGGGCAGCCCAGCGGCAAGGGGGGTTGACAAAGGCCTGCCCCCGTGTCTCTAGTGAGAGGCGAAAATGAGGGGACGGATCGGAGAAGGCGTGCAATTCGGTGGACGTGCCTATGTCTGGGAGGACTTGGTCCGGATCGCGGACCTGGGGATGCACTTTGCCGAGATCAACCTCCTTCAAGGGGAGGGGCTCATCAAGCGGACTCCCGATCTCTTGGATCTGGCCCGCAAAAGGGGACTCTCTTATGTGGTCCACGCCCCCAACGAGGGAGATCCCCTGGATGTCCGGAGACTGGAAGGGGAGTTCTCCCGTGAGATCCTGGGCTTGGTGGAGGCGTGCGGGGCCCTGCACTGCCGCATCCTGACCCTCCACTTTTGGGTGGATGCCAGGTTCATCCCCGGGGGGATCTTGGAGCGGAAGCGGTCCATCCTCTACGGGCTCGCCCGGGAGGCTTGGAGAAAAGGGGTCTTCCTCTGCCTGGAGAATCTGAGCGAGCGTCCGGAGGACCTCGGACCTCTGATGGAGACCTGCCCCGAGCTCTCCATAACCTTGGACATCGGCCATGGAGAACTCTTCGCCCGTCGCAACCGGGCCTTGGACATCCTCGATCGATGGCCAGAGAGGGTCCGCCATGTTCATGTCCACGACAACCGAGGAGGGAGTCGTGTGGAGGACGACCTTCATCTTCCCATAGGAGAGGGGACCATCGATTTCCCCTCCATCTTCAGGGAGATGATCCGTGTGGGATACGATGGGACGGTCACCCTGGAGGTTCCCCACGACCGCTTGAAGGACTCCTTGACACGTCTGAAGGATATGATCCTGGAGGAATAAGAGAAAACGGGGGAGAGGCCGATGGCGCAGGGGAACGAGACGNTCCGGCCCGCGGCCAAGAGGGTACAAGAGGCCCTGAGGCAGCGGGGGATGGACTTGGAAGTGGTGGAATTTCCAGAGAGCACACGGACGGCTCAGGAGGCCGCCGAGGCCGTGGGGACCACAGTGGGCCAGATCGCCAAGTCGTTGGTGTTCATGGCGGGGGAAGAGCCGATCCTGGTCATTGCCTCGGGAAAGAACCGCGTCAGCGAGAGGAAGCTTCGAGAGAGGCTCGGGTTGAAGGCGAGGAAGGCCGGTGCCGAAGAAGTCCGCAAGGCCACAGGATATGCCATCGGAGGGGTGCCTCCCGTGGGCCATACACGAAAACTCAGGACCTTGATCGATGAAGATCTCATGGACTATGCTGAGATCTACGCCGCGGCGGGGACCCCTCATGCTGTGTTCCGCTTGACGCCCCGGNATCTTGTGGAGATTACAGAAGGCGAGGTGTGCGACCTCAAGGCATGACCCGAACGGAGTGCTCTAGGGGGAGAGGCATGGACTACCAGACGCTGAAACGGGANCGCTTCGGGGGAACGGTCCGGATCACTTTGAGCCGCCCTGCAACCTACAATGCATTCGACGAACAGATGGGAAGGGAACTGNTGGAGGTCATGGAGGCCTGCGGCAGGGACGCAGAGGTGAGGGCCGTGATCCTCACCGGGGAGGGAAAGGCCTTCTGTTCCGGAGGCGACGTCCGGGCCATGGGGGAGTTCGTGGAGAGGGCCGAGGCGCCTCCCTCGGTCTTTTTCCAGGGGCTGACCCGCTATCTTCACGGAATCGTCGTGGAGATGCGACGGATGCCCAAACCCATCCTGGCGGCNGTCAATGGCGTGGCGGCCGGGGCGGGTTTCAGCCTGGCAATGGCCTGCGATCTTCGGATCGCCTCCGAAGAAGCGNGTTTCACCCAGGCCTACACCCGATTGGGCCTGGTCCCGGACGGAGGTTCCACCTTCTTTCTCCCTCGCCTGGTGGGACCCGGCAGGNCCGCGGAACTGGTCTTTTTGAACCCGGTTCTCAGTGCACGGGAGGCCCTCGAGTGGGGCCTGGTCGGGCGCGTGGTCCCCGCGGACCGTCTCCAGGAGGAGGCCCTCGAGATGGCGGATCGTCTGTCAAAAGGTCCCACAAAGGCCTTCGCCCGGGCCAAGGAGCTCCTCAACGGAAGTCCATCCCGGGACCTGGAGTCCCAACTGGAAGCCGAGCGTCGGGGGATCATGGAGGCCTCTCTCACCCAGGACTTCCTGGAGGGGCTCGAAGCCTTTCTGAACAAACGGGAGCCCCGTTTTCGCGGAGCATGAACCTCGTCCCGTGGACGGGCCTCTGATTATGGAGGCCCGGGGTGGGTCCTCCTATGCCTTGCCATCGGCTCCACCACGGTTTCGAAAGAGGCGACGGACATGATCGATCCTAAAATCCTGCGGGAGCAAAGCGAGCGTCTCCGAGAGGCCCTGAGAGCTAGGGGTGTGGACGTAGATCTGGATGCCATTTTGGACCTCGACACACGGCGCAGGGAGCTTATTCAGCAGTGGGAGGGTCTGCAGCATCAGCGGAAGACCCTTTCTCAGCAGATCGGCCAGCGTATGCGACAAGGGGAAGATGCCTCCGAGATCAAGGAAGAGGTCCGAAGGATCTCACAGCGTCTCAAGGAAGTGGAGAGTCTTCGCCAGGAGGCCGAGTCCCTCTTCCAGGAGCGTATCCTGGAGGTTCCCAATCTGCCCCATGAGTCCGTTCCTGTAGGAGAGGATGAGTCCCAAAACGAGGAGGTCCGCCGGTGGGGCTCCCCTCCGGAATTTTCCTTTGAACCCAAGCCCCATTGGGAGATCGGGGAGGCATTGGACATCCTGGACTTCCAGCGGGGCGTGAAGCTGGCCCGCTCCCGGTTTACGCTCTTGAAGGGGGCTGGGGCCCTGATGGAGCGGGCCCTGATCATGTTTATGCTAGACGTCCACACCCGCGAGCACGGCTATACAGAGGTGCTTCCCCCGTTCCTCGTCAATTCGGCCTGCATGGCGGGGACCGGACANTTGCCCAAGTTCGCCGAGGATCTCTTCAAGGTGGAGGGGTGGGACCTCTATCTGGTGCCCACTGCCGAGGTGCCGGTGACGAACATCCACAGGGAGGAGGTCCTTGCCGAGGAGGTCCTTCCTCTCTATTTTGCGGCATACACCCCATGCTTTCGCAGTGAGGCCGGATCTTATGGAAAGGATGTGCGGGGCCTCGCTCGGCAGCACCAGTTCAACAAGGTGGAGCTGGTAAAGATCGTTGCTCCAGAGGACTCCTGGGATGAGCTGGAGAGCCTGACCCGGGATGCGGAAGCGATCCTTCAGCGATTGGGTCTTCACTACCGCGTGGTGGTCCTCTGCACCGGAGACCTGGGGTTTTCGGCAGCCAAGACCTATGACCTGGAAGTCTGGCTTCCGGGCCAGGGGGTCTACAAGGAGATCTCCTCCTGCAGCAACTTCACCGATTTTCAGGCCCGAAGGGCCCAGATCCGCTATCGTCCAAGAGGCCGGAAGGGCACGGATTTTGTTCACACACTCAACGGCTCTGGGCTCGCCGTGGGTCGGACCCTTATGGCGATCCTGGAGAACTATCAGCGGGAGGACGGCTCTGTGGAGGTCCCCGAAGCGCTTCGTCCTTACATGGGTGGGATGAAGGAGATCCGAAAGAGCTAGCCTTCGGTCCAGGGGGCTGGTCTCCTCCACCCCTCTTTTTCATGGAAAATCTCCCCAACTCCGGTTTACAATAGATTATGGGCATTCCTGAGTGGGAATACCTTTGCCAGGCGGGAGGTGCCTGGGCTCGTTCGGAGGAGTGGCCGAGCGGTTGAAGGCGGCGGTCTTGAAAACCGCAGACCCGCCACAAGCGGGTCCGGGGGTTCGAATCCCTCCTCCTCCGCCATTTGCCTTTCCTAACAGCGTACGGCCGGGTTCGATCCACTCCTTTTTTCTTTCCGTCTCCATATAAATAAAAGGACCCTAATGTGGGGCTCTATATTTCGGACCCCCGGGCGAAATTTTGGAGCTGATCGGTCACTGTTGCTCAATTGGGGGGGCCCGGAGGGGG
>MTPG01000036.1 GCA_002010915.1 Desulfarculaceae bacterium JdFR-97
TTCCACGCAATGCCAAAAGACGGGCGGTTCTAACCAAACGATATGCCAAACAGATCCCCGGACATCACGTCCAGGTGGATGTCAAGTTTCTCAGCCTCAAGACTCCCAACGGCAAGAGGTACCGCGGTGGATGATGCCACCCGGATCCGGGCCATCAAGATCTACAGGCGCCACACACAACTCAACGCCAGCCGTTTCATAGACTACGTGATTGCCAAATTCCCCTCGTATCCACACCATCCGCACNGANAACGGCCATGAGTTTCAGGCCAAGTTCCACTGGCATGTGGAGGATCTGGGGATTCGCCATGTCTATATCAAGCCCCGAAGCCCTCGGCTAAACGGCAAGGTGGAGCGCTCCCATGGNACGGACGAGAGGGAGTTCTATCAGCTTTTGACCTACACGGATGATGTGGAGCTCAACGAGAAGTTGGCCCAGTGGGAGGACTTCTACAATTTCCACAGGCCTCACCAGGCACTCAAAGGAAAGACCCCTTACGAAGTCCTTAGAGAAAAGCTACAATAAGGCCTATCAATCACAACCGAGGTCGGAGGGCTCACACAGAGAGAAGCTACAATGAAAACAAATAATGACAGGCGAAGTTGTAGTACTCACAGGTTGATAGCTGGGAGCAGCCTCAAAGGCTGCGATTGAGATTGCCCCTAAAAATTGCCATCGTCCCCACTTCGATCACGCTCGTATTGCTCTCGGATATACTTCCTCACCTTGTCCAATTCAAAACGTACCGTGGAAACCGCATAACCCCGAGCCTATAAACTCTCCCCATTGAAATTCCGCTTCCTACCACCAAACTGCCAAGCCACCGCAATCGTACTCTTGCCCTTGATATACCCGAATACTTCGGAGAAATCGATATGCACATGTCATGTGCCCCTCAAGAATCTTTAGGTGGACCCCATTATCTGGACAGGGGGAGTGGTTTTATAAGTGGAATCTTCTGCGATAGACTCCAGAGTAAGGAGGGGCAGAAGATGAAGAGAAAGAGGAGGAACCATTCCCCGGGGTTCAAGGCGAAGGTGGCGCTGGCGGCGGTGCGGGGGGACCGGACGCTGGCGGAGTTAGCCGAGCAGTTCGATGTGCACCTCTTGCCAAAGCTCCCCCTTGACCATATCGCTCCCCCCCGATGCCATCGTTCTCGGGAGAAAGCATACACCCTTGCCTTCCATCTCTACCCCCTTCCTTATCCAGGGGGGGAATTTTTCGTTTCCCATAAGGGGGTACTTTTCCATTCCCGTTGACACCGCTGCCCGAGGCTGCCTGATGAGGTGTGTTTCCATGACGAAGATTCCACTTATGACCCTGTCCAAATTTCGGGGTCCACTATTATGATCATCGATGAACAAAAGAGTACTGTTAGTGGAGAAATATATGAGGTCTTAATAATTCCGGTAAAAAGGCGTGGAGACCCAATGGCCCAAAAAGATCCCAGACCGCTCTACAGTTATACTGGTTCCGATTATGAAGACGTATATGAGAAGTGCCTGCGACGGGCCGATACAGAATCGGGCCTGAAAAGGCGGGGTGAACCGATAGAAATGCCACAACCCCAGGCCTGAAAGGCGGCATGAAAATAGGAACTCCCTAGCTCGCCCTCCAGCCCTCTATTTTCTCATTTTACGTGCAAATTTTTCTCATTTTATGTGACAAACTACAACAAACTACAGCAACAAAAATACCCGAAGCAATGCCCGAAAAGAGACGGGGGATCAGGCTCATAGAGCCTAACCCCCCGATATCATTTGGTGTCCCCAACGGGATTTGAACCCGTGTTGCCGGCTTGAAAGACCGGTGTCCTGGGCCTGGCTGGACGATGGGGACGCTCGAATCGCCTTCTTGTGGTGGGCCGTGCTGGCCTCGAACCAGCGACTCTCTGCTTAAAAGGCAGATACTCTACCGACTGAGTTAACGGCCCAATCCCATGACAAATGCCATCACCCCTGCATACATCTTGCTTGCCTTCATCTCTACAAAAGGCCCAGCAAGCCTCTACAACTCTGTAATTATAGCCGATTGTTCATCGAACGCCAACCCTCTTGACGGAAACCAACTCCCGAAACCTTCCCATTTTTCATCCTGAATACTCAAGAGAGCAAAGCCTACTCCGACATGAGCGAGGAGCGGATCGACCCGAAGGCCAAGGATGCGAATCAGGGTTCACGCTGGAGAGCCCAGGCCTCGACCTCGCTTGATTTCTCGATAACCTCCCCGTGCAAATCACGATGGTGAAGAGGCCCATCAGACCCCCCGCTTGAACGGGTTGTTGACCATGATGGTCTCGTTCCGGGAAGCCCCCACGGAGATCAGAGCCACGGGGACCTCGGTCAGTTCCTCAATTCGGCGAACGTATCTCTGGGCATTCTTGGGAAGTTCGTCCAGGGTTCGGGCGTCTCGAATACTCTCCTCCCAGCCCCGCATCTCCTCATAGATCGGACGACACTGTCTCAGGACCTCCAAAGAGGCGGGCACCTCCTCTAGGCGTCTCCCCTTGTACTCGTATGCAGTGCAGATCTTCAGGGTCCCCAGGCCCTGGAGGATATCGAGCTTGGTAATGGCCAGCTCTGTGATGCCGTTCAGCCTCACAGCGTCGCGCACCATCACGGTGTCCAACCATCCGCATCGTCTTCGTCGACCGGTGGTGGCGCCGAACTCTCGACCTCGTTCCTGAAGCAACTCGCCAGTTCCGTCCGTCAATTCTGTGGGGAAAGGGCCTGCCCCCACCCGGGTGGTATAGGCCTTGACGATTCCGACCACGCCNTGGATGCGACTGGGCCCTACCCCGGAGCCTGTGCAGGCGTTGCCCGCGACCGTATTGGATGAAGTGACGAATGGGTAGGTCCCGTGGTCCACATCCAGGAAGGTCCCTTGGGCACCCTCGAACAGGATGTGCTTGCCCCGCTTGATCTCTCGATCGAGGAGGAGGGCCGTGTTGGTCACGTAAGGGGCCAGCTTCTTGGCATATTTGGAGAATTCATCCACGATCTCTTTGATGGTGAACGGGCGGATCCCGAGGCGTTCTTTTAGCAGGGGGTTGATCTCTCGGAGATTCTCTCGGACCTTCTCCCGAAAGATGGAGGGCTCCAACAGGTCGGCAAAGCGGATCCCCCTCCGGCCCACCTTGTCCTCGTAAGCTGGGCCGATCCCCCTCCCCGTAGTCCCCAATGCCTTCTTACCCCGTGCCTGTTCCCTCCCCCTATCCAACTTTCGATGGTAGGGCATGATCAGATGGGCGGCCTCGCTGATGTGGAGATTCTCCGGAGTCAGCTCCACCCCGCGCTCAGCCAAGAGGTCCATCTCCTCCAGGAGGACCTTGGGGTCCACTACCACTCCGTTGCCCAGTACACATCGCTTCCTTGAGTGGAGAACTCCCGAGGGGATCAAATGGAGGATGAGGGGTTCCCCGTCCACCACGATAGTGTGCCCTGCATTGTTGCCTCCTTGAAACCGCACCACCACGTCCGCAAACTCGGCAAGGATATCCACCACCTTCCCCTTGCCTTCATCTCCCCACTGCGTTCCTACGACAACGATGTTGGCCATGTTCAAACGTCGCTCCTTCACTATTGGAAGGGCCATTATGCGGCCCCCGACCTTGCTTGTACCAAGAATCTCCGGGTCTACAACTCCACCTGCGTCACCCGGATGATATGGGGAAGGTTCTGAAGTTGCTCCAGCACCTGCCGATCGATGGGATCGTCCAGATGCAGAAGAGAGACGGCCATGCCTCCCACCCGGTCCCGGCCGAACTGCATCATCCCGATGTTGATATTGTTCTTCCCCAGAGTAGTCCCAATATTGCCGATGACCCCGGGCCGATCCTCGTTGTGGATGAAGAGGATGTTCCCCTCCGGCACGGCCTCCACCAGGAAGTTGTTGATGCGGAGGATGCGGGGGTTGTGCCTCCCCAGCAAGGCTCCTGAGACCGTCAGTTCCTCCTTGTCCGATACTACCTGGAGGGTGATCAGATTCGAGTAGTCCTCGTGCCTCTCGGTGACGGCCTCGGTCACCTTTATGCCCCGGTCTTTGGCGAGCATGGGGGCGTTGACATAGTTGATGTCTTCACTGAGGATCGGCGATAGCAGCCCTTTGAGGGTGGCAATGGTAATGGGTTCCACCCCGTACTGGGCCACCTCTCCAGTATACTCGATGTGCACGGTCCGAAGCCCCCCTTGGAGGATCTGTCCCGTAAAGCTGCCCAGCTGTTCGGCCAAGTGAAGATATGGGCGAAGGAGGTTCAGGATCTCCGCACTGACCGAAGGCATGTTGACGGCGTTTCGCACCGTCCCGCGAAGGAGATAATCCACGATCTGCTCCGCCACAGCCACAGCCACGTTGATCTGGGCTTCCTCAGTGGAAGCCCCCAGGTGAGGGGTGCAGATGACCCGATCCAACTTGAGGAGTGGGTTGCCCTTGGGAGGCTCCTCGTTGAAGACGTCCAAAGCAGCCCCGGACACCTTCCCCGACTGAATGGCCTCGTAGAGGGCCTCCTCGTTGACGATCCCCCCACGGGCACAGTTGATGATGTAAACCCCGTCCTTCATCTTAGAGAAGGCCTTCCTGTCGATGAGGTCGACGGTCTCCTTGGTCTTGGGGGTATGGATGGTGATGAAGTCGGAGCGGGCCAGCAATTCTTCCATGGTGACCATTTCCACCCCGAGTTTGGAAACCGCCTCCGGGCTGATGAAAGGATCGTAGGCAATTACGTTCATATGAAGTCCCTGAGCCCGATCGGCCACGATTCGACCGATCCGGCCGATCCCCACGATCCCCAAGGTCTTGTTGAAGACCTCTTTGCCTATGAAACGCTTGCGTTCCCATCGGCCCGCTTTGACCGAGGCATTGGCCTGAGGGATGTTCCGGGCCAGAGCGAGCAACATGGAGATGGTATGTTCGGCCGTGGTTATGGTGTTGCCCTCGGGGGTGTTCATCACCAGGATCCCCTTCTTGGTGGCCGCAGCGATGTCCACGTTGTCCACCCCGATGCCCGCCCTTCCGATGACCTTCAGCCTCGATGCTGCCTCGATGATGTCGCGGTTCAACTTTGTGCCGCTTCGGATGGCGATAGCGTCATACTCGCGGATGACTGCCCGGAGCTCCTCGGGGCTCAGGGCCGTATCCACATCCACCGAGATATCTCTCTCGCGGCGGAATACTTCCAGTCCCTCTTCCGCCAGTGGATCGCTCACCAAGACCCGGTAGGTCATGGCTACCCCCTTGTCCTCCTAAACTTCCCCGGAAAGGACCTCCTCGGCCGCGGCGACCCCCTCCCCCAGCTTCACGGGAAGGCCCAGATCCCGGAGGGTCATCTCTAGGGCCGCCACGGCGATGACGACGTCGAAAGTGTTCATAAAGCCCATATGGGCGATGCGAAAGATCTTCCCCTTGAGCTGAGCTTGACCCCCGGCCACCCGAACACCATAGCGTTCCCAAAGATGTCGGGTAATGGACTGGGCATCCGCCCCCGGCGGCGACTTAATAGCTGTCACGGCTTCACTGGGCGATTCCGGGGCCAACAGTTCCAGTCCCAGCGCTTGGGCCGCTTGGCGGGTTGCAAGGGCCATCCGTGCGTGACGACGGAAGACCACCTCCAGGGTCTCCTCCCGAATTCGACGAAGCACTTCTCGAAGCCCTACAATGAGTGAGACTGCCGGGGTGTAGGCGTTCTGGTTCTTCTGGGCAGACCGACGCTCTTTCTTGAAGTCAAAGTAGAATTTGGGCAACGCGGATCGTTCCACGAATCCCCAAGCCTTTGAACTCACAGCCGCAAAGGCCAAGCCGGGCGGGAGCATGAGGGCCTTTTGGGACCCGGAGACGACCACATCTAGCCCCCAAGCATCGGTCTTGAGGTCGAATACTCCAAGCCCCGTGATGGCATCCACGATAAGGATGGTCTCCGATCGCGGCCGAACGACCTCCCCGATCTCCCTCACCGGGTGTTTGACCCCAGTGGAGGTCTCACTGGCTTGGACCAGCACGGCGCGGATGGAAGGATCCTCGTCCAGGATGGCCCGGATCCTCTCGGGGTCCACGGCTCGGCCCCACTCCACGTCCACGTTGACCGTATCCACGCCATAGGCTTGGCAGATCTCCGCCCAGCGTTCTCCGAACTTGCCTCCTCGAACCACCAATACCCGGTCCCCTGGACTCAGGGTGTTGGATACGGCGGCTTCCATGGCCCCGGTTCCAGAAGAGGCAAAGACCAGGACCTCTTGGTCGGTCTGAAAGAGGTACCTGAGGCCCTCACGAACCTCCTGGAAGATCTCCTCATACTGGGCCGTACGATGGTGGATGATGGGCTGCGCCATGGTCAGGAGGGTCGAGGGAGCTACAGGGGTCGGCCCCGGCGTCAGTAGATAAGTCTTGCGCATCCTCGCCATCCTCTTTTTCCTCCCCTCTTCTCAATGCAATTCCCCAGCCACCTTCACATCGCCCTCCCCTATCCGTCGGATCCTATCCTGCACAAGGCCTCCATGGTTATGCAGCCTTAAGACCCTGACTCTTTATCCTCTCTTTCCTTACGTGTCTCCTTTTCACACATAGACCGAACATTTTAAGAAGAACTGACTCTCAGATCAATCCCTGTCCGCTCTATTGTGTGGATCCAGGTGGCTGAATAAAACCATTTGTCCCAAATATCATGAATCATCCGGAACCTGAGTATATGCATTCCACGGATCTGCAGGGAAAACCCTGCATCCTCGAATACATCCGGGCCTCCCTCCTACGTCTCCTCTCCCCACACGGCGAAGGAAAAAAGCGAGAGGCCCTCAAGTTCACCCCCCTCACTCCAACCCTCTCCCCATTATTCTCCCCCAAGATCCTTGCATTCCCTCTCAATTGAAAACCCGGATGAGGGATCATCCGGGCTAAGGGGACTTCCTCCTCGATGGAGGGATTCGCTCAACGATGAACCCTGCCCGCTTGATGGCGTCCACCACCGGCTTCTTCTTCGGAGCCTTGCACCGGATGATGATCCTCCATTCGCCAGTCCCTTTCCAGGGCATTGAAATGATGCTCAAGGGAATGGCATGGTGCTCCCTAAGGATCCGAGTGAGGGTCGGAACGGTGTCCTCGTCCATCTGGACCCCGAGGAGGGTCAACCGGATCACGTCCTTCTCCCGGGCAGCAAAGATCTCCAGAAGGGCCCGAGTGATCTCGGTGGCGGTGGCGATCCCCACCAGTTTCCCGTTTTCCACCACCGGAAATGAACCGATCCCCTTTTCGTAACCAAGGAGGACCACTTCCTCCACTGGTGTGTCGGGAGAAACCCACACCACGTCCTTCTCCATCACCTCCTCCACTTTCATGTTAGCCAGGAGGTAGGAAAGCTCATGCATGCTGAGGCTAGTGGCCGAAGAGGGGGAGGCCTCCAGGATCTTCCTCCGCGTGACGATCCCCACGAGTTTTCCCTTTTTCACCACTGGGAGATGATGGACCTTATAGGTATTCATGATACGCTGGGCCTCCAACAGGAGGGTCTCCGGCGTCACCACTACAGGATCCCGCGTCATCCAATCCCGGATCCGCATCTCTCCGTCCTCCTTTCTGCAGTGGGGAAGATGGCCTTCACAGGGACGGGGCTCACCTATGGATTCGGTAGCCCGCCTCCTTGAGGGCCTTGATCAGGGCCCTCTCCGACCGGGCCCGGGCACGGATCATGACCATCCGAAGGTCCGAGGCCTTCTGGGGAATGCTGAAGATACTCACCACTACACCCCCTGCACCCTCCACGACCTCGCAGATCTCCCGAAGCGTCCCCTGTTGGACATCCACATCCTCTAGCGTGATCCTGCAGAGGTCCTCCCGCGCCCCTAACATGGCCAGATAGAACCGGAAGATGTCCGACTCGGTGGCGATCCCCACCAACTTCCCGCGGTGAACCACGGGAAGGGCGCCGACCCCTTTCTCCGCGCCCAGGAGCGCGGCCTGCTCGGCTGTATCGTTNGGGCCGACCACCACCAATTCCGTGGTCATCACATCCTTGACGGTCAGCTTGGAGAGCAGGTAGTTGAGCTCGTGGATACTCAAGGTGGTGGCCTCCGAGGGGGAGGCCTCGATGAGGTCCCGGTAGGTGACAATACCCACCAACCTGCCTTTGTCCACCACTGGGAGGCGTCGGATCCTGTTCTCGCGCATAATCTTCTGCGCCTCCATGATGGGGGTATCCGGTGAGACGACGATGGGATCCGTGGTCATCCAATCCTTCACGTACATGATCATCCTCCTGAGGTGGACACCACCTTCGAGGGTAACCCTCCGCCAGCGCCCTTTTATCGGCGGCCCCGCAGCATATCCACGCACGGGCTAGCCCTAACCACTACTATACTGGAGGGGAAAAATCAAGGAGTCGTCGAGGCGGAATCAGCGACCCAGATCCTGAGCGCTCACCACGCGCCCGCCGTGGAGCCCGTATTGCTGTTCCAACCTTCTTTGAAGACCTTCGGCCTCCTCCCTTCGCTGGAGGCGGCCCACGAAGACTCGGTGGAACGTGCCTTTGCCCGGAATCTCCACCTTTCGAATGAAGGACTCCAGACCCAGAGCCTTGTAGAACTCCGCCCTCTTGTGGGCCGCCAGGGGATCCCGAAAGGACTCCACATGGAGGGTGAAGGCAAAAGGCGGGGGTTGGGCCGTCGTTGAGGGTTTCTTCAGGGGCTTCGCCACTCCGGGCCCCGCAGGCTTCTCTTTTGTCTCCACTTTGGAAGAAGACAATCTCTCGGATAGACCTGGCTTCCCAGTGTGCAGCGCCTCCTCCTCGACCCGAAAGAGGGTCGCAGGGGCGGAGGGTGGGGGCGGCATAGGCTTGGAGACCCAACGGGAGGGCTGCGATGGTGAGGGCGCTCGCAATAGGGAAATGGTGAACCCCACGAGCGCCCCCAATACGGCGACGACCATGGCCGTCAGGAGCCACCGCAGTCCCCTCTCTGTGGCTGCTTCCGGCATAAGGGTCAACCTGGGGTCCGTACCGCCGAGACTCTCCGGACCTGCAAAAAGGGACCAGGATGAGAATCCATTCTCCCCTTCGCCTACTCTGCCTTCAGCTTTCGCACCTCTTCGATGAACGGCGGAACCACCTTGAAGAGGTCTTCCACCACGCCGTAGTCGGCTTTCTGGAAGATGGGAGCATCGGGGTCTTTGTTGATGGCCACGATGTACTTGGACGTCCCCATGCCCGCCAGATGCTGGATGGCACCAGAGATGCCGCATGCGATGTAGAGATTGGGCGTGACAACCTTGCCCGTCTGGCCCACCTGATCCGACTGGGGACGCCACCCCGCATCCACAGCCGCACGGGAAGCTCCAACCGTCCCTCCCAACAGATCGGCCAACTCTTCCAACATCGCATAGTTCTCAGGGCCNTTCATTCCTCGTCCGCCGGAGACGATGATCTCGGCCTCNGTAAGATCGGGCCTTCCACTGGCCTCCTCCCTCAACTCCACCACCGTGGTGTTCAGGTCCGCCTCCTCTAAAGAGGGCGACAGTTTCACAATCTCGGGCTTGGCCGAAGGATCGGGATCCGCCTTCTCCATCACATTGGGACGCACCGTGGCGATTTGGGGAACGGCTCTGCAGGCCACATAGGCGTAGAGCTTGCCAGCATACATGGGCCTGCGCCCCACCAAGGTTCCGTCCTGGAGCTCGAAGGACACACAGTCCGAGAGCATACCCACACCGAGCCGCGCGGCCACCCGGGGGCACAGGTCCTTCCCGGTGGAGGAGGCCCCCATCAGGATGATGTTGGGCTCCATCTCTTTGGCCAGATCCGCAATGACTCTGGCGTAGGGAGTGGTTCGGTAGTGGCTAAGCTCCGGGTGTTCGGCCACATAGACCTTGGAGGCTCCCCAGTGACCCAGCTCCTCGGCCTTCTCAGAGATCCCTTCCCCTCCGATGAGAACGGCCACCATCTCCTGGCTCAAAGCGTCGGCAAGACGTTTCCCCTCGCTCAGGACCTCGTAGGTGACCTTCCGGATACTCCCGTTTCGCTGTTCCGCAATAACCATCACGCCTTTCGCCATCTCTTTCCTCCCGCAATACCTTGAGGCAGGCCCCTCTTACCCACCCCATCATCTCCATGTCGGAGAAGCGCGCACCTTATCGCTCCTCAGCAGGTAATGGGTGGAGCCGCAACCTAGATGACCTTGGCCTCTTCCCTGAGAAGTCTGGCCAATTCGGCGGCCTTTTCCTCCGGGGTCTCCCCCTCGATGATCTTTCCGGCCTGACGAGGAGGGGGGAGCTCCACCCGCAAGATCTCGGTCTTTTGCCCGGCCTTTCCCACCTCCGAGGGGTCCAGCCCTAAATCCGAGAGCGTCTTTGTGTCCAAGGGCTTCCGCTTGGCCTTCATAATCCCCGGCAGAGAGGCGTACCGAGGCTCGTTGAGCCCCTTCTGACAGGTGATCAGGGCCGGAAGCTTGCACTCCACCACCTGTGTCCCGCCCTCCACCTGTCGATTGACACGGATGGTCTTCTCATCGACCCACTCCAGCCCATTGACGAAGGTCAACTGGGGGATGCCCAAGAGCTCCGCCAGGGCAGGCCCGGTCTGAGCCATATCGTCATCAATGGCCTGTTTGCCCGCGAAGATCACGTCGAAGGGGATCTCTTCCAAGACCTTAGCCAGGATACGGGCCGTCCCCAGACTGTCCGAGGCCCCCCAGATGGCCGGATCGTCCACCTGCACGGCCTTGTCCGCGCCCATGGCCAAAGCGGTCCGGATGGCCTCCACGGCACGGGCTGGGCCGATGCATACCACGGTGACGGTCCCCCCAAATTTCTCCTTGGTCCTCAGGGCCTCTTCGACACCGAACTCGCAGTAAGGGTTCATAATCCACTTAATCTCATCCTCGACGATCCACGTCCCCTCCGCATTGACCTTAATCTGTGTCTCCGTATCCGGAACCTGCTTCATCAGTGCCACAATCTCCACGGTCTCTCCTCCTTCCGTCCTGGTTTCTCCCGAAGGCAGACATCTCTTCGGGCCTCCACTAGAGGCGCTCCCATATGGTCGCCATCCCCATGCCTCCCCCCACGCAAAGGGTGGCCAGGCCCAGCGCAAGATCCCTGCGAGCCATCTCGTGGAGCAGAGTCACCACGATCCGGCATCCTGTGGCTCCCACAGGATGTCCCAGACCGATGCCGCTTCCATTGACGTTGACGATGTCCCGGTCCCAACCGATGAGCCTCTCGCAGGCCAGATACTGGGCCGCAAACGCCTCGTTGCATTCGATGAGCTGGATGTCCTTCAGTTCCATGCCAGCCCGTTTCAGGGCCCTATGGGTGGCTGGCACAGGCCCGTAGCCCATCAGTTCGGGCTCCACACCGGCCACGGCATTGGCCACCAGACGAGCCATTGGGGTCAAGCCAAGCTCTTCGGCCCTCTTCCTGGTCATGAGGACCACTGCGGCGGCCGCATCGTTGATACCGGAGGCGTTGCCCGCGGTGACCGTGCCGTCCTTTTTGAATACTGGGGGAAGCTTGGATAAATCCTCCATGGTCAGACCGAAGCGGGGATGCTCGTCAGTGTCCACCACCTTGGGCGGTCCCTTCCGCTGCGGGACTTCCACCGGGACGATCTCTTCCTTGAATCGTCCCTCCTTGATGGCCGCCTCGGCGTTTCGATGGCTTCGCAGGGCGATCTCGTCCTGTTCCTCTCTGGAAATCCCGTACTTCTCGGCGAGGTTTTCCGCTGTCATCCCCATGATGAGCCCGCTCCAGGCGTCCGTCAAACCGTCCCAGACAGAGTCCTTGAGGGTCGTGGGACGGAGCCTAAGACCCCATCTGGCCCCCTCGATGAAATAGGGCCCGTCGCTCATGGCCTCCACACCCCCAGCCACCACGATCTCGGCGTCCCCGGCGTGGATCATCTGGGCCCCGTAGACGATGGATTGCATCCCCGAGGCACAATTGCGCTGAATGGTAACCCCAGGCACGTGAATGGGGAGGCCTGCCTTGAGGCCCGCCAAGCGGCCCAGGGTCAGCTCGTTGTACTTCTGAAGACAGCACCCGAAGATGACATCATCCACCTGATCCGGGGATACCCCGGCTCGGTTCAGGGATTCCCTAATCACCGTCGCGGCCAGGTCCACTGCGGACATGTCCCGAAACGCACCTCCGAAGTCGCCGATGGCCGTGCGCACAGCCGAAACCACACAAACGTCGGTCATCTGTTCCCTTCCTCCTCAGAGCTCCATCAAGGATCTCGTTTGCCGGACTTTTTGAAAAAGTCAGCCCTATGTCCCCGGGGCACGGCAGCGGACCTCATAGATCCGCCCGCCTCCCTCTTCCCTACTTCATCGGTCTTTGAACCGGGGCTCCCTCTTCTCCAGAAAGGCGGCCATCCCCTCCTTCATGTCCTCGGTCTCGAAGAGCTTGGCAAAGTAGGTGGCCTCCAGATCTAGCCCTCGCTGGAGATCCCCCTTGAGCCCCTCGATGACCACCTCCATGGCCCAGCGAACGGCCACCTGCCCTTTGGAGACGATCTTCTCGGCCAAGACCCGCGCCTCCTGCTGGACCTGATCCTGGGGGACCACCTTGTTGACGATCCCCCACTGAAGGGCCTCCTGTGCCGAAATGAACTCTCCGGTGAGGATCATCTCCAGGGCCTTGGCCTTCCCAGCCACACGGGGGAGCCGCTGGGTTCCCCCCGCACCAGGAAAGATCCCCAGCTTGATCTCGGGAACGCCGAACTGGGCCTTCTCTCCGGCGATGCGCATGTGGCAGGCTAGGGCCACCTCCAGTCCGCCCCCCAAGCAGTATCCGTGGATGGCCGCGATGACAGGTTTCCGCATCTCTTCGATGTAGTTGAGGGTCCGATGAAAGTACTTCTTGGTGTTCTCAAGGGCCTCCTTTTCTCCGGGCGTCTCCTTGAGCATCCGGATATCCGCACCGGCGATGAAGGCCTTTCCCGCCCCTGAGAAGACCACGGCCTTGATCCCGTCGTCCCTGTCGATGGCCGTAAAGGTCTCATAGATCTCGTCGAGCACTTGCCAGCTCAAGGCGTTCATGGGAGGATTGTCGATGGTGACCAATGCAATTCGATTCTCCACGGTGTACGTGATCGTCTTTTCGGACATGACGGCCTCCTTATCCACTCGATGAAATGCTTCGGGCCCCTCGCCCGGGATGACCACTCTCTACCCCTCGAATGAGGATCTCGCTGATCTGTCGGGCCGCCTCCTTCATCGGGAGTCGGCGCTTCTTGGAGAGGACCCAATAGGTCGACATCTCGTCCAGTGCCCCGAAGATGACCCGCTTGGCGATGGCGGGATGGATGTCGGGACGGATGGACCCCATGCGCTGCCCTTCCTCGATGATCTCCGCCAATAGGTTGAGGTATTCCAGGAACTTATGATTGTCATAATCCTTCATGAACTTGCTGCTCTGGCGAAGCTCCACCTGGATCACCTCGGCCAAGAGGGGATTCTCCTCCACCAGGCTCAGGTGCGTCCGGGCAAAGGCGCGAAGCTTCTCCAAAGGATCCGAAAGGGGCTCGATGGCCCTCCGCATGGCTTGAAGGATACGGTCCATCTCCTCCTCGAAGAGGTGGATGAGGATGTCGTCCTTGTTCTTGAAGTAGAGGTAGATGGTGCCGTCGGCCACCTGGGCTTCCCGGGCGATCTCCGAGACCCTGGCATTGTAAAAGCCCTTTCTGGCGAATACCTTGATGGCGGCCTGGAGGATCCGGTGGTGCTTCTCCGGGGGCTGTGATCGGTTCAACTAGCCTCGCTCCTTTTCTCAAACATAGAGCATGCAACCTGAAGGCCGAGCCTATTCAAAGGCAGGAGGGCCGAGAAGGACGGACCGCCTTTACATACGTTGCATGCCGCAGACTAGAGTGAATGATCATTCATTCGGGAATGGATAGCACAATCCTGGAAGGGGTGTCAAGGGTCTGACTCGGACCGAGGGCACGATGTTGAGAAGAGGCTGCTCATTAAGGCCCCTCCTGGAGGATGGATGCTCCGCCATCTTCCTGTCTTCGATGCTCCCCCGGTGGAGTGGTTCTCAAGAGAACGGAAAGCCGGGAGTCGGGGTGCATCCATGGGCACCCCGAATCCCCACACGATTTATCCCTCGATGGGACGGAAATACCGGATATCCCCAATGCTGCCCTTTCTCTGCCTCTTGGGTCTAAAAACCGCCTCCACAGGCATCCCTATCCACACCTCTTCGGGGCTCACTTCGCCGATGTAATGGACCAGCCCTCCGTCGGTCCCGTCCAGTTTGACCATGGCGAGGATATGGGGAGACTCGTATCGTTCACCGTCCATGGACTCATAGCAGAGGGTGAAGGTATGTACGATACCCCGGCTGCTCACCTCCACGTAATTCCCCTCGAGGCGATCCAGACAGCGTTCGCAATAGATCCTCGGGGGGACGTAAAGGATGCGACATCCATCGCAACGAGCACCGATGAACTTCCCCTCCTCTTTGATGGCCCGGAAAAATTCCTCCCCCGCTCGTCCCATGGTATAGACGAACTCAAGCGGGATTTCTCCCTTCCATACCGTCAGGTCCGTGGTCTTCGTGATGCGTTCCGTCAATCCACCCATGGCAGTCCTCCCAGCCCGTGGTTATAAGCTCCAGAAACACCCAAGTCCGATTTCCGCTTCCCCCAAGACATCGGCTGGCTCCATAGCCGGGCTAGAGCGGTTTGAAATACTTGATATCCGTAATAGCCCCTTCCCTCTGTCTTGCGGGCTTCCACACGGCCCGGACGCGCATTCCCATCTCGATCTCCTCGGGGGCGATCTCATCGATGAGGTGAAGGATCCCCATCCCGGGCGACGCNCCGTCGATCTCAATGACAGCGGGCGTATAGTAGCGTTGTCCNTTGGGTATCCTCTCCGCCTTCCAGTCCACATGGCTCACCACGAAGGTGTTGATCGTTCCGGTGTCCTGAACGTAGACCCATTCGTCCGTGGGCTTCCAGCACAACTCACAGAACATCCTCGGAGGGAGCATGATGCGGTTGCATCCCTCGCACTTCCGTGCGATGATCCTTCCGTTCTTCAATTCCTGGAGGTACCTTCCGATGGCAACTCCGTTGTCCCAGGCATATTGGAGCTTGGGAATCCAACGGACCTGGAGGATCTTTCCCTGTGCGAAATCCTTCTGACTGAGAGGGGTCACCGTGGCCCTGATCCGTTTTTCATCCAACATGGCACAACCCTCCTTTATCTTCTCATCACCACTACGGTGCCCACCTGCATGAGATCTCCCCACGCTTGGGCAAGTCCACAAGTCGGCTTGCCCGGCACCTGCCGCTTGCCCGCCTCTTCCCTCAATTGGAGGAAGATCTCGATGATCTTCATGAGGCCCGTTGCAGCGATGGGATTCCCCACTCCCAAGGCCCCTCCAGAGGGACATATGGGAAGATTCCCATCCCGTTGGGTGACACCATCCACCAAGAGTTGGGGCGCCTCTCCCTTCCCACAGAGAAGAAGACCCTCCATGTGATGGAGCTCCTTGTAACTGAAGGGGTCGTAGGGCTCTGCCACGTGGATCTCCTTGCTGGGCTCCTTGATGCCAGCCATGTCATAGGCCATTCGTGCAGCCTTTTCCACGTAATCGGGATAAGAGAGATCCCGTGTACACCAGTAGGCCGTATCGAGGCTGTAGCCGATCCCGTCGATCCAGACAGGCTTGTCCGTAATGCGATTGGCCACGTGTTCCGCCGCCAAGACGATGGCCGCAGCACCGTCCGATGTGGGACTGATGTCCAGGCGGTTCACCGGCCACGCCATCACCTCCGAGTTCAGGACGTCCTCCACGGTGATTTCCTCGGCAATCTGCGCGGAGGGATGATCCAGGGCATTGCGCTTGTTCTTCACCGATACCTGGGCGATCTCCTCCTTGGTGATCCCATAGGTATGCATGTATCGGTGCATCTCCAGGGCGAAGATCCAGATGAGCGTGGGATAGAGGGGCTGTTCCGTCGTGTGATCGAAGATCGTCAAGAAGGCCCCGGCAGGGTGAGGATGACAGGTGGACATCTTCTCCTCGGCGACCACAAGGCAGGTGTCGAACATCCCGGATGCCACGTGGTACCAACCGTGGATCGGAGAGAAGACACCCGTTCCTCCACCCACATAGTGGCGCATGAAGGGCTTCCGATAACCTCCTGCACCGTCGATGAGATACTCTCCGTTCATGTGGACACCGTCGAAGGCATCGGGAGCTGTTCCCAGAACAACACAATCGATGTCCTTGAGCTTCATTTCGCAGGAATCCAGGGCCATTCGAACCGCCTCGTAGGCCAACTCCTTAGGCGTCTCCTGGGCCCTTCGAACGAACTTGGTGATCCCTGCGCCAACGATGGCGACTCTTCTCAAGCCCATCTCCCTCACCTCCTATTCGTTGGACAGGATCGCAACCGCACCCGTGGTGGTAGGGACACCCCTCCAGCTATGGGCCAGGCCTGTACGGACATCGTCGATCTGAGCCCTTCCCTTCTCGCCTCGGAGTTGGAGGACCACCTCCAGGACCTTTTGTCCCCCATTGGCCTCGAATAGGTGACCGACCCCAAGGCATCCACCCGAGACGTTGACCGGGAGTTCTCCATCGAGCTCCGTTGCCCCTGACTCGGTGAGGTAGCCAGCCTCTCCGGGACGGCATAGTTTCAAGGCCTCCAGATGTTGGAGTTCCTTGTAGGAGTACTCGTCGCTCAGTTCCACGAAGTCGATCTCCGATCTCGGGCTTCGGATCCCAGCCTGTCTGTAGGCCATCTCCGCGGCGAGACGCGTATATTCGGCCGCCCCCCAGCTCCGACTTTCCAGGGTTGGAGTGTCAGAGCACCAACCGATGCCGCGGATCCAAACGGGCCTATCCGTGAGGGAGATGGCGATGTCCTCGGAAGCCAGGACCATGACCACGGCACCGTCCGAAGTGGGAGCCACGTCCAATCGTTTCAAGGGATAAGAGACGGGCTCCGAACCAAGCACCTCCTCTAACGTGAGGTTCACCCCGTGACCCGCCAGTGGATTCCAAAGAGCATTGCGCTTGTTCTTGACCACAACGGCCGCGCACTGTTCCTCCGTTGCGCCGGTCTCGAACATGTAGCGATTCATCTCCATTCCCGCGATGAAGTCGGGATGTTCTCCCAGAGGACGGTTGTAGATGGGATCGAGCGCAAATCCGACCATCTGCGGGATAGTCATCATGTTGGAGGCCTTGCTCATGCACTGTACGGCGACGATTCGACACACCCCCGACCGAATCATCATCACTCCCTGAGCGAGGGACTGGATGAAATCGCCGGGGACCGTGCTGATGGGCTTGAGGACGGCCCCCAGCTGATCGTTGCAATATTCGTCGGAGATGCTGTAACCCTCGAGAAAGTCCTCCGAAGTGGCCACGAAGCCATCGATGTCCTCGGGTCCCACACCCGCCTCCAAGTAGGCCCTGACGGCCGCCTCATGAGTTAGCTCTCGATAGGAGACTTCCGGGGTCGTCGGCCGAAATCCTGTGGTACCCACCCCTACAATGGCTACCCTCTTGAACATGGGTTTCTCCTCCTCTGCATTGGCTGACTCCTTACCCCCACATCCACCTTACGATCTTGCGATCCCTGTGGTCTCTCCATCACCCCCTTTCTCTCTAAGCTCCTCGGTCCCTCCGCTTCGACCGCCCCCCCTACATCCGCCATCCCCCGGTGACCTCCACACAGGCCCCGGTCATAAAGCTGGCCTCCTCAGAGGCCAGGAAGGCCACCACGTTGGCGATCTCCTCGGGCTCGGCCATACGCCCAAGTGGAGTCTCCTGGATGATCATATCCCTGTACTTGGCAGGCATCCGCTCGATGGTGGGCGTCCGAGTCAAGCCGGGAAGCACGGCATTGACCAGCACCCCGTGTTTACCCACCTCCCTGGCCACCGCCTTGGTCAGCCCGAGGATCCCTGCCTTGGCCGCGCTGTAGCTGATCGCAGCGATCCCGCCGGTTCGGCCGTAGATAGAGGAGATGTTGACGATGCGACCGTATCCTCGTCGGATCATATGGGGAACCACGGCCCGGATCCCATTGAGGGTTCCCTTGAGATGGACTCCCAAGACCGCATCCCAATCCTCCTCGGTCACCCTAAAGAGAGTGGCGGGGCGGTCGAAGCCCGCGTTGTTCACAAGGATATCCACCCTCCCCCAGGTCTCAATCACCTTCTCCACCAAGGCGTTCACCGTGGACGCATCGGCCACATCACAGGGCACGAATCGTGCCTCGGCGCCAGCCTTTTCCATCTCCTCGGCTACGACCCGACCCGTCTCCCTGTTGCGCTCGGCCACCGCCACCCAAGCCCCCTCCTGGGCAAACTTGAGGGCCACGGCCCGCCCAATCCCCTGCCCCGCTCCCGTGACAATGGCCACCCGATCTCGAAGTCGCATGCTGTTCTCCTGATCCATGAGACTGAAAGAATCCCCCACCTGACTGCCATGCCCCGCCGGGGCGGGGCATGGCAGTCAGTCCAGATCCTTTTCCAACTCCTCGAAGACATCCTCAATTCGGTAGAGGAGGTCGTCGAGACCCTCCCGTTGCCAGGAAGCCAACTTCTTCTCTACCTGGCCCCGAAGGTCACGAAGCACCGGAAGATGCCTCTTCAGGGCCGCCTTCAGGGCTGGCCGGATCTCCCCATAGAGGCCCCTCTCCAGCACCAAGGCCAGATCGTAGAGGGTCGTCCTCAAGGGGTCCACAGGGATCCCGAGTCCTTCCAAGACAGAGGCCAACTTGGGGAAATGGGCCCTGAGTTCGGGATGGTAGACAGGTTCCAGATGAATCCGAATCTGCATGTATCGGCTCATAGCCCTCTCTCTCCAAATAGGGTAGGGTAGTAGGCGCCACCGGCGAATGTAACACGACCTGATCCGGATGGAAAGGCCTTGAGAGGACTCATGGTGAAATGGTACTCTGAGCATCTGAGAGCCTCCGAAGGAAGGCCGACGCCATGGGCAGTCAGAGGATACCCTTGGACATCACCACCATGGGCCATCGGGGCGTGGGAATCGGACGCCACGAGGGAAAGGTGGTCCTCGTCCCCCTGACGGTCCCAGGAGAACGCGTGGAAGTGCGTATCGTCCGGAGGCACCGTTGGTACGACGAGGCGGAGTTGGTGCATGTCCTGGATCCCTCTCCCCTGAGGAGGGATCCCCTATGCCCCTTCTACGGGCGATGCGGCGGCTGCCACTTTCAGCATATGGAAATCTCTGCCCAAAGGCGGATCAAAGGGGCTCTCCTTCGAGAGATGCTTCGCCACGCCGGTGGGTTCCACGAGGAGGCGATCGCCCCTGTGACAGGCACGGATACGGAGACGGCCTACCGATCCAGACTCGAGCTTCACGTGGCCTGGGGCGCTGGCCCTCAGCTCGGCTTTTCTGCTAGAGGAAGCCATCGGACGGTCCCTATCCACCAGTGTCTTCTTGCCCTCCCCCCCATCCAGAGGTGGATCCCCATTCTCCGGGAGATGCTTCGACGCACCGGTGCCTCCGAGGTGGGCCGGGTGGAGATCTCGTGCGACTCCCCTGGGGAGGAAATCACGGTCCTCCTTTGGGCCGGAGGACGTCTGAGCCGCGCCACCGCATCTCGCCTCCGGAAGGCGGCCTCGAAGGAGGAGGGGCTTCGAGGTCTCTATTTCGCCCATCGCCGAGGGGGGACCATCCAGCCCCTGTGGGAGAGGGCCTCGGACGACCCCGGAGTCCGCTTTAGCGTACCTGGGCCACCGGAATCCGAAAAAGAACTGACCCTGACCGCATGGCCGGGAGTCTTTCGTCAAGTCAACCCGGAAATCAACCGGCTCCTCATCGGTCAGATCCTCCAGTGGGTTCGGGAGTCCGGGGGACGACGCCTCTTGGAGCTTCATGCGGGAATGGGGAATCTCAGCCTCCCCTTGGCCCTGGAGACCGAGGAGGTCATGGCCGTGGAATCCAACCCTAGGGCCGTGGAAAACGCCCAGTATAACGCCCGCAGGCTTGGGATCCGAAACATCATCTGGAGACGATCCCCTGCCAAGAGGGCTGTTCGGGACCTCCTCCGGGAAGGGAAACGCTTCCATACCCTTATCCTCGACCCTCCCCGTCAAGGGGCCCGTGAGGTCCTGGAAGGGATCCTGGAGATGAAGCCCGACCACATATTCTATGTCTCGTGCGACCCTCCCACCTTGGCGCGCGATCTCAGGATCCTCCTGCAAGGTGGACATTACCGGGTGATTCGGGTCCTCCCCCTCGATATGTTCCCCCAAACNTACCANNTGGAAACCCTAAGCTGGCTTCAAAGGGGCTGATCCAGGTCACGGAGATCCGCCTTCTTTACTCCCCGCACGGCCTTCCTTTAATAAGAAGGAGGAGGGTCCATATCACGCCCATCGGTATCTTGGTATGACCTCGAGGGCTTGCCCCAAAGGGGAACCCCTCGGTAAACTGAGGATGTTCGAAGCCCCGAGAGTTTCTTTCTTTCCATAGTTCCATCCAGAGGAGGTGAGCCATGCCGAACCAATGGGATCCCACAAAGCTGGACGTGCGCGTCATGCGCAGAGAAGACTTGGAGGCCATTGTGGCCATCGACGCCAGTGTCTTTGGCACGGAACGCAGGGAGTATTACGAGAGCAAGATCGCCTCGGCTTTGGATCCCTCCCGTACCCTCATCACCTCCCTTGTGGCCACATACGAGGGCAAACCCGTGGGATTCCTTATGGGCGAACTCTACCACGGCGAGTTCGGCATCCCCGCCTCTTCGGCCACCATCGATACCATCGGGGTCAAACCCGAATTTCAGAAGTGCGGTATCGCCACGCGCTTGATCGAGGAATTCTTCAGCATCCTCAAAGGGGCCCGAGTGGAGAGGGTCCACACCTTGGTACGGTGGGATGACTGGGACCTGCTTCGGTTTTTCGCCAAGCAGGGCTTTACTCCAGGCGGCAGCCTTTACCTGGAAAAGGGTTTATAAGCTTTGCCGAGCCCGGACACCCTTCGCGCAAGGCTTTCCGTGCTAGGCGGAAGCGATGAGTTTCCGGACGTCCCTGGGTAGGGCTCTCGAAGGCCTCTTCCTCAAGCCACGGCGTATCCGGTCGATATGGGCCTGCAGTTCCGCTACCCACTCCTCGGAAGGAATGACGGTGGACCTCAAGATATCGGGGACAAGGATCCGCTCCGGACGAAAGGCTTGAAGACGGAAGGGGATCCAGGGGGGAAGGGTTCGAGCCAGCTCTTCGATATCCCCCTCATCGAGGAGGGGGGGGACTACTGTGGTCCTAAACTCCACCTCCACAGGGGCCTCCGCAAGGAGTCGGATACTTTCCCGAACCGCCTCAAGGGGGACGTGGGGAACTCCAGCGCAACGGGCATACACCTCTGGACGAAGAGGGGCCTTCACATCCATGGAGACGGCCTCGAGGAGCCCCTTTGCGATGAGGGAAGCAAGGACCTCCGGTCGCGTCCCATTGGTATCCAGCTTGACCCCGAATCCCAATCTCCCAACGGCCGCCACCAGATCCTCAAGGCGGGGGTGTAGCGTGGGTTCTCCTCCCGTGATGCAGACCCCGTCCACCCAATCCTCCAGGGCCTGAATCCGCTCCAAGATCTCTCCCCAGGGAAGATCCTCAAGGCCGTGGGGGTCGTTCACCAACGGAGCGTTGTGGCAAAAAGGACACCGAAGGTTGCATCCTCCCAGGAAGATCACCGAGGCGATCCTCCCCCTCCAGTCCACGAAAGAGGTCTCCACGAACCCTTTNATGCCGGAAATGGTTGCTGGCTTTGACTCTGGCTTCAGCAAACGGTCCCTCCCTTTTGGATCCTCTTGAGATAGCGAAGGATGGGGATCACGTCGGCAATGTAGCTGGAGTCGTCGAGCACTAGGATGGGGAGCTGTTTTTCAGCCACGGAGATGAGCTCATGCCAGGCAAGATGGGCCAAGGCATCGGGATTGTCGGGCCCCAATTCCTCCACCTGGATACCGAAGGCCGCCAAGTCCACCTTTTTCTTGAGGTAGTCGCACTTCCTGCATCCTTCCTTGGTAAAAAGCGTCATGATTTCCTCCCGGGGTGAGGTGTAGTGGGTCCCGAAGGCCTCGCTTCGAGGCGTTCAGCCGAGGGTGCGCGTGCGGAAACGGTCCCGAAGCTCTCCCAGTTTGCCCTTGTTCCAACTGGAGGTCTTGGTGAAGTACCCCGTNATGCGGGTGATTCCCTCCACCCGTGTGGAACCACAATATCCACATCCTTCCCACAGCCCGCGCTGAGTGCGCCCGCAATCGATGCAGGTGGTGAACTCGGGAGAAAAGGCGATCTGGTCGTTTTGGGTCTTCCGGAAGGTCTTGATCACGAAGTTGGCCAAGGACTCCCTATCGGGCCGGCTTTCACCCAGCCAGATGTGGGTGAGGGCTCCGGCCTCGATGAGAGGATGGAAGAGGCCCTCCAGCCTGACCCTCTCCGCAGGGTTCAGGGGCGCTCCCACATTGAGGTAGGTGGAGTTGGTGTAGTAAACCTCCCCCCGGCTCACATCCCCACGGACGTAGGGGATCAAGTCCCCATCGTAGTGCTCCAAGTCGAGTTTGGCGAAACGATAGGCCGTGCTCTCGGCCGGAGTCTGCTCCAGGACGAAGTGCATCCCGTGTCTTCGCCCCAAGCGGTCCGCCAAGATCTTCATATGGGCGATGACTTTAAGGCCGAACCGTAGGGCCTCGGGGGATTCGTGGAGTTGCTGTCCGGTATGGATCTGCACCATCTCATTGAGGCCCACCATACCGAGCAGATAGGAGGCGCGATGGAGCCTCAGATAGGGTTCGCCATCCTGACGCATGGTAAGGAGGCCCAGGGGTCCCCCCTCGCCCAAGGAGAGCAACTTCTCGATGAAGGTCCGTTTCTGTCGGTGGGCCAAGACGGCCAGCTCCACTCTTCGAGCGATCTCCGCAAAGAGTCGGGAATCTTCGCCACGAGCCTCCATGGCGATCCGCGGGAGGTTCAAGGTGATGTTTTGCAGAGCACAGTAGCGCATCTTCCACGGCTCATTGGCGTCGCGAAGGTCCTTCTCGTCGAGTTTGAAGCTGAGGCGGCAGCACTCGGAGATCTTGGCCGTCTCTCCCCGATCGAAGACAAAGTAGGTATTTCCCTTTTCGGCAGCCACTTCGCAGATGTGATGGAGAAACTCCTGGTGACCCGGAGTCTGGAAGAAACGCTCTGTCATGTGGACCAGGGGCTTGGGGAAGAAGAAGGGCCTCCCTATGGCGTCTCCCTTTTTGAAGACATCGAAGATGGCCCACACGAAATGCTGGGCCTCGGGGAGGTAATCCCCGTAAGTCAGTCCCGTGAAGGTCCCTCCCGGCCCGATAGCGGGGACGTTCTGGAAGTGCTTTGGGACCTCCCAATAGAGATTGATATCCGTGAAGATGGCCTGACCGCCTCGGGCCACGGCCTGCTGGGAGAACTCGAAGACCAGCATCTGGGCCAGTTGTTCCACCTCCCGGTCGCTGAGGCCTCTCAAGTAAGGGGCGAAGAAGAGATTGACGGCGTCCCAACCGATAGCCCCGGCGAAGTGGCTCTGGAGGGCGGCGGCGAACTTGACCATGTGGGCCAGCAGCACTTCCGCATGACGGGCTGGCTTGGCAATGGCCAGGGAGTTGGGGAGGTTGAGGCCGAAGCGCTTTAAGTACTCCAAGGACTGCCCAGAGCAATAGGGCCGGTCGACGAAGCCGAGATCATGGATATGAATGTCCCCGCGCATGTGAGCGTCGGCCACATCCTGAGAGAAGACGCTGAGCAACGCGTACTCCTTCTTGATCCGTTCGGCTAGGGTCAGGTTGGTGGCCTCGGGCCCATGGGGGACATTGGCGTTCTCTCTGTTTGGATGAAGGATCAACTGATCCACATCGAAGAGAGGGACCCCCAGCCGGGTATGCATCCGGCGAGCCTCCTCCAGGCCCCGCTCGATGAGCTTGGCATTGACCATCTCCCGAATCAGAGGGGCCGTGATCACCGACACCCGCGAGTTCCGAATCAATTCCTCCACCTCGCGGCTGATGGCATCGGCGGTGTCCCGGTCGATGTAGGTCTCCCTGAGGAGCGCCTCGACGATGGCCTGGCGGTCCCACCCGCGCACGTCCTCGCTGGAGGTGCGCACGAACAGGGCCATATCCGTGGTGTCTCCGAGACGCCGATGCGCTGCCCTTACTTGCGAGATGGGGTGTACAGTGCCCATTCGGACTCTCCTTTTTACTCTTCATTTGGTATGTCCGAATATTTACACCCCTACATATTGTGTGTCAAGGGAAAAATTTTCTGGAATAAGACCGGATTGTTGAGGCACGATCGAGATGTAGATTGCAGGAGAAAGTGAGACGGATTGCAACAGAACTTGAGACAGAATTGGGAGGGGCGAGGGGCGGTAAATGACCCTCAACGGGCCTTAATCGACCGCCGTGGCCTGGGGAGAATGCAGCTTAAAATGAAAAAATTCCCTCCTACTTTTCGGATACCACTTTCCCGAAGCGACCGGCTGGCAGAGGGTCCTATTTGTCCAGCACCTCGCGGACCTTTCGGGCCAGGGTCTCCAGGGTGAAGGGCTTTTGGATGAAGGCCACCCCTGGATCCAGAACTCCGTGCTTAACGATGACGTTGTCCGTATAGCCTGACATGTATAGGACCTCTACACCCGGCTTTAAGGCCTTGATGCGCTCGGCCAGTTCGCGGCCGCTCATCTCGGGCAGGATCACATCGGCCAAAAGCAGATCTATCCTATGGACTTCCCGACGGCAAAGCTCCAAGGCCTCTCCAGCATTGGCCGCCTCCAGCACCACATATCCGAAGTGCTCGAGGAAGGCCTTGGCAACCTTCCGAACCGAGGCATCATCCTCCACCACCAGGACGGTCTCGGATCCGCCCTCGGGCGGGGCCTCCTTGGGCTCTTCTTCGGCGGCCTCCTCCCCGCCCACAAACTTGGGGAGGTAGACCTTGAAAGTGGTCCCTCTGCCAGGCTCGCTGTACGCCCAGATGTAACCCCCGCTCTGCTTGACGATGCCATAGACGGTGGAGAGCCCCAAGCCGGTTCCTCTTCCCNTCCCCTTGGTGGTGAAGAAGGGCTCGAAGATCCGTGAGCGGGTCTCCTCGTCCATCCCCACCCCCGTGTCGCTCACCGCAAGCATCACATAGGGGCCGGGC
>MTPG01000008.1 GCA_002010915.1 Desulfarculaceae bacterium JdFR-97
AAAAAAAAGAGTCCAACGCCGACAACTCCGGTCTCCGCCTATATCCTCTATGTTCTCGAAGGTCAACCGATGGAAGCCCGCAAGGCCCGAGGCTCAGAAAGAAGAGGNTCACAAGGGGCTCGAGATTCCACCGTCCTTTCGGACGCGCCAGAAGTGATAGGCCATAAGCACGGCCATCATCGAGGGGAGGAGGACGCAGTGTAGGACGTAGAATCTGAGCAGGGCCGTATCTCCCAGTCCTTCGCTCCCTGTCAGGAAAGAGTAAAGTCCTCCTCCGAACCCGGGGACGCGCTGGAGGAGTTCCGCCACGACGGTTGCCGCCCAAACCATATCCCGGTCCCACCGAAGCAGATATCCAGTGAAGTCCGTAATCAGGGTCAGGCTCAGAAGCGCACACCCCACCACCCAATTGAACCTCCTTGGTGGAGCGAAGGCCCCGGTTAGAACCACCCTCGCCATGTGAAGGAGGACAAAGAGGACCATGGCCTGCCCCCCCCAATAGTGGAGGTTGCGTATCCACCATCCGTAGGGGACCACCCGGGATAGGTCGTAGAGGCTGGCGTGGGCCTCGGCTGTGGTGGGACGATAATGAAAAAGGAGGGCCCCCCCTGTAAGCACGAGGATGAGAAAAAGCACGGTGGCCGCTCCACCAAGGCAGAGGGTATAAAGGATCCGACCTCCCCGAGGATCGATCCGAGGAGGATGGAGATGCCGAAGGAAGCTCTTCCGGATCCAGGGGCTTCGCTCTCTCATGGGTTCAAACGAAAGTTCCTCTCCACACTGCGTTTGAGGTCCACCACCAGCCGCCCTCCGTGGACCAAGGTCAACTGCACCCGCCGTAGAGGACGCTTGGCAGGCCCACGAAGGACGTTCCCCTCCTCATCGAACAGGCTCCCATGGCAGGGGCACTCCAGGCGGCGCTGATCGGAATTCCACCGGGGATGACATCCCAGATGGGGGCAAAGGTTCTCCATGGCATAGAGACCCCTTCGGTCCCTGACGATCCAGACCCCATGGCGGAACTGCAGGGAGCCTTCAGGGAACTCCTCTAGGAAGCCAGCCACGAAACGGGTGGGCCCTCGCTTCGGCCTTCCATATCCCAGAAAGCGCGCTCCCATCCAAAACCAGAGAGAGAGGGCACCCCCCAGCAAGGCAGCCCCTAATCCCAGGATCCTTCTTCGATGGAGATCTCGGCNGCCCATACTTCTCAATCCGCGGTCTGCATGCTAGGATCCTCCGAGGGAGGAAAGGGCTTCGGAGCCCATCAACGGAAGAGGAGGGGCATGACAGACACTCTAAGAAAGAGCCAGGAGGAGTCTCCACTCCTTCGGGAAGACCTCCTGGCAAGGGAAGGGCTCTCTGCACTGATCTGCACCCTCCTCATCGCTCTGCTGGCCCTTCTATTTGAGCCTGCCCTGGGACCTCCGGGAGATCCTCTCGAGACCCCTTCATCGGTCCGCGCACCCTGGATCTTCCTGTGGGTCCAGTGGCTTCTCCGTTACGGCCCCGTCCTGGCGGCCGGGCTGGCCCTCCCTTGTCTTCTCTTTGGAACCCTAGCGGCCCTCCCCTGGATCGCCCCCGTCCGAGGGAGCACAGGCCTCTGGCTCGCAAAAGGCCACCTCACGGCTTCTCTGATCCTCCTTGGAATTTTGGGCTTGGCAGTCTCTCTGAGTCTGCTGGGACTCCTGACCTCTCCCTGAAGAGACGATAGAATCCTCTCTCTTCCAGATCCATGATCCGCCATCCTTTGTAGGCCTCCGACAAGTGCAGCAGCCCTCCGAGTTCCACCGCGTTAAACGGACGCGCTCCCGGATGGGTACTCGCCTGAAGAACACGGCCATCCACACGGACCATCTGCTCCCATGCTCCCTCCATGGGGATGCCGTCCAGATGCGGACGGGTGATGGGGAGAAGCCTTTCCGCCTCATCCTCCTTCCCTCCCCACAACAAGGCAGGCCCTAACCCCAGCGTTCGAACCGCGCCCGGGCCGTGGCATTCCTCGCAGGAGGCCGTTACCCTCCGCTGAGTGTGGGGGACATAGGGATTGAAGGCCCACCCCCTCCTCCCCTGCCGGGTCCTGGGGATCCAGCTGTCCAAGAGGACCGTCCCGCCGCGACCCACGTGGCTGACCACAAACTGGCCCTCCGGTCGAAAACAAGAGACCTTCCCTCGCGAGTCCACTCCCAAGATCCTTCCCTCCCAACGGCGATAGGTCCATCCCCGATACCACACCCCTAAGGACCATCGGCCTGTAAGCCAATCCCTCATGCCGGGAGGATCCCACTGGGCGGGGGGGCGGGATAGCTGTTGGGCTAATAGCCGCTGAACCTGAGGGTCGTTTTGGGATGCAAGGTGGCTCCAACGGGAATATCGGGCTACATCCTCGCGTAAGACATGGAGGCCGTAATCCTGGAAAGTCCACGCCGCATGGCAACTGTGACATTCCATGCGCTCCATGTGGGCGCGGATCCGATGGGCCACCGGCACCTTCGGCTGTCGAGCGAGCAAGGGGATCTTATGTCTCTTTCCGCTCACCTTGGAGATGAGGAACGCCTCGTCCTTCTCCCAGACAACGTTCAGGAGCCAGCCTCCCGCTTCAGTCCTGAGGAAGGTCCGGCCTTTTCCCTTCTTCAGACGAGGGTTGGCCTCAATGACTCTCCACTGAGGCGCCCCCTCAGGAAGACGATGCGCCTGGGGGAGGTCCCAAGGGGTCCCATGGCAGTCGGCACAGCGGACCTCCAATTGATCCCAAGACCGCCCCCTAACGGATCCATCTCCCATGACCTCCCGTTGGGTATGGCAGTCGATGCACTCCAGACCGCGCTCGAAATGGATGTCCGGGAGGAGCCGATGCTGGTCCAGCCCATAAATGAACGACCCCGTCCGCCCATCCAGAGACAAGAACCGGTAGTTTTCGTCCTCGTCCCGTTCGAACTTCCCCACGAAATCCAATCCCACCCGATTGCCGTTGTGGCACCGAAGACATTGCGATGTGGGCACCTGGGTGGTGAAGCTGTGGCGCTTGGGATACCCCCTGTTGAGCGTGCGACTCCCCTCTCGAACCCGATCCATAAGACGTCGGAGGGCCTGATCGGCGCTGCGACTCATTCCATCGTCCGCATAGGGCATATGGCACGCAGCACATCCCGAGGCCCGGTAATCCCCTCTTCTTTGCGCACCTCGTGTGTAGAGATGGCAACGAAGACACCTCCGCCTGAGAAGATCGTCCACCAACTCCCCCGAGACGCGCACCTCCGGAAGGGCCTGAAGAGACCCCACCGAAAACGTGCCGTAGCGGGCATCCGGAGACTCCTGCGCACCCCATAGGTAACGAACGGTGTTGATGATCCCGGCCGTCGTGGCCATCAAGGAACGCCGCACTCTGGCCACCTCCTCTTTATGGCAGCCTCCACAACGCTCCGGTGCATGCTTGAGGTCCGAGGGGTTGGGGACCAACCCCTTGTGGGCCCCCTCCCGGCTACGGGAGCCGGGGTCCCCTCCATGACACTGGACGCATGGAAAGGGATGGGTGGGGCTGATCCGTTCGATCCCCGCGTGACATTCAAGACAGCCCTCATCTCCTCGAACTTCCTGGGCCGAGACGCCCAACACCATCAGGACGATCCCCAGGATTCCCCTCATCACCAGACGATCACGGCCCCCCATAGCGGCCTCGAACCCCTTCCGCCGCCTTCAGGCTCCTGAGGACGGCCCGTCTGTGTTCCTCCGAGAGGTCCCGCCTGATGCTCCCCTGCCAGTCTCGATATATGGGATCCTCGTATCGATCATGGCAGGAAAGACATGCCCCTACTCGAAGGATCCTTCCAATCTCCTCACTGTTGAATGGCCTGGCCCCTGGGTGGCTGTTCCCCTGTAGCGGAAGACCATCCGGTGTCACCAAACTCTCTAGGGCAAAGGGAAAGGGCAGCCCCTCGGCCTCGGAATCGTGAAGCGGCAGGAACCTCATCTCCTCCGGCACATCTCCCTTATGGAGAAAGCCCTCTCCCANACCGAGGACCTTGAGATCCATATGGCATGAGACGCAGGGCCTCACTTCCTTCCTTATTGTATGAGGGTGGATGGGCACGGAGACGATCCCGTTTAAGAGACCTCCTCCCTGAAACACGTATCGGTCGAATGGAGGAATCGCGTTTCCGTCTTCATCCAGCTCCGAAAAGATGACTTGGCACCCAGGCATATAGGGGGTGACTCTGCCCTCCTCGTCAAGCCCGAGAGGAGGGTCCTCGAATCGGTAGTACCCGCGCGTCTCCCTCCATCGTCCCGGCACGAGCAAATTCGTGTTGGAATCCAATTGTCTCTCTCCACGGAGCCGGTAGTCATGGCAGCCGTAGCACTGGGGGGCCCAGGCGGTGTGGCATGCCATGCAACTCAGACGTTCATGTCCCGGCATCCCATGAGGGCCCGGCTTCCCCGTAATGATGGGAATGGAATGGGCCTTCCCGTCCACCTTGCCGTAGAGCACCCATCCGGTAGGTCCTTTGAGGACGTTGATCAGCGGACGTCCCTTGCGGGAAAGGGCAGTGCGGTCCCCCTTCTCCAAGGACCAGCCTTGGAACAGGCGACTGGCCCAAGATGGATAACTCCCATCCCCTTCCACAACGCCTTCCTCAGGGGGTTTGCGGAAGGTGCCGTGACAGTTGCGGCAGCGGATCTCTACCTGATTCCGCATACGGGAATAAAGGTTGCCGTCCCCCATGGTCTCCCAGGCTGTGTGACAGTCGATGCAATGCATCCCCTTCTCGAAATGGACATCCGGGACCAAGTGGAGAGCGAACCTCCCTGCATTCAAACGATTGCGGTTGAACCCCCCCTCTTGGTACGGCGTCCCATAGCGGTCGGACTCCATGAGGCCCTGGTAGGAGAGCCCGATCCGGCCGCTTCGGTTATGGCAGCGCGCGCACTGGGAAGTGGGGATCCGGGTGGTGATCCTATGAAATGCGGCGTATCCCGGCTTTCCTCTCGGAATGGTGGGATCCCCGCCTTCATAGGTGGAGGTGTCGTTGTGGGGGCTATGACACGATGCGCACCCTCCCGAGTGGCCGCTGGGACCTATGGGTCTTCGGTTCCAGAGATGACACCGGGCGCAGAACTTTCGCCACTGGTCGTCTGCGACCTCGCCGGACTCCTTCAATGGCCTCCCCAAAGGATCCAGAGGTGGAGACCCGGTGAGATAATCCCGAAGCCGGTAAACGGGAATGGTCTCCAGAGAGGACACAGCCCCTTCGTCCACCGGGACGTGTCCGTCCAGGTCCTGGACACCTACGGCAGCATAGCGTGCCAGGGGAGTCTCTTGAGCCCGCCACGTGAAGCGGAGCGCCGCTATGACTCCAGCCATAGTGGCCATGAGGGTCCGCTTTACACGCTTCACCTGGTTCTGCCAGGGAAGCAGACGGTCCTCGTGACACGCCGTCCCGTCCGGAGCCCTCCTTCCGCAGGTCCGATCCACGACCCTCAGGTCGGATGGGTTTCTCCCCCCGATCAACCCGCGATGGGCATCTTCCACGGTCACTCCCAGGCCGTCTCCACCATGGCAGATAGTGCATCCAAAGGACTCCACCGGATGGGAGGGACTGATCTCCTCGATCCCCTCGTGGCAGGTCAGGCATCGCTCCCGGACACCCCATTGGGGAAGATAAATCTCCCGGATCCGGACCTTATCCTCGGGGGAGGGGATCGGCTCACTCTGGGCCCTTGACTCCAGGGCTTGGCGGCGGTAAGCCTTCCACGGCCGATGCGCTTCCCTGAAAAGCACGGCGACACTCACTAGAAACAGCAAAAAGGCCGTAAAGAGGAAGATCCAGCTCTTACGGTCCATGAGGGATCCGGAACTCCGAGGGGATCTCTCGAATCATCGGCGTCTTCTTCGATCCGCCAGGGAGATGACGTTTCCCCTGTCCCCCTTGTCATCCCCTTCCGGAGGGCTCTCTTGATTGGACTCGGGGGGTACTACTTTTTCCAACTGGATGGGGGTCCCCCCCATGGTGAAGGGCTTTCCGTCGATCTGTTCCCTCTCCAGGATCCAGACTATGGTCTGAAGGGGCACCGTCAGGATCAACAACCGCACGCGCCACCAACCCGGCTTCACGTCGGGATCAATGGCCTCGATTCGGGCGAAGACCGCGGGTTTTCCCTCAATATGGATCAGGACCAAATCGTGGACTTCCGTGCTCATGAGCCACCTTCCTGTAGGTCCGCTGCGATCAACTCATCGGCCAACACCCATCCCAACACAGCCAGGCACTCCATATCCAGGAACCTGGGTGCGCTTGCATCGTAAAGTACCGTCGCACTGGGGGGGAGTTCCTCGTCTCCGTCATAGAAGACGAGAAGAAGCGGCACCTTGGGAAGGGCGGGAAACCGCATGCAGAGGTCCCCTGTCAAGGGTCCCGAATGCGGTTCTCCTCGCAAGGTGAGGCCAGCCCTGTGCAGAGACTCCAGCCGGCCCGAGAAGTGGCGTGCGATGCGTTCTTCCACCTGTCGGCGAAAGCTAGCCATGAAGAAGGCCGAATCCTGGAAATTGCGGTACGAAACCCACTCTCCGGCCAGAGGACCTCCACCTCCGTGCAGGACGTAATAACAGAGAACGATCCTAAAGGTGAAAGGAGCCTCCTTTCCGTCCAGGGCCTCCACACCCTCCTCCGAGATCCGAAAAAGCCGACCCATCAGAGGGACTCGGATCCCGTCTGCATCCCACTCAGCGTCTAATTCCCTTCCTCTCTGGGCCCAATCCACCCCGCAAAGGCGATCCAACAATTCCTCATAGACCTTCTCGTATGCCACAGGCCGCTCAGTCTCGAACACAGATCCCCTCCGCTCCTTGGTAGCCGCTTTTGGACATTCTCCCTCCCTTTTTCGACTATGCCCATTGGATTATCACACGAGGAAACGGCTGACAAGGAGCAAATATCCCCTGGGACAAGCCCTCTCTATCCTTTCTTGACATCCACCAGAAAATTGCTATTGTGCTCCCAACAAACCATACTTTCCAACTCCATTAGACAGGAGGCGGAAGATGGGCATCCTGATCGGTGGTGCTGCGGCCGCCATCATTGGAATCATTTGGGCCGTGGCCTGGTGGCCTTCGTTCCTGTCCGTATTAGGTGGAATCATCCCTGTCCTTCTCCTCATGGGAGGGGCCATTGCCATTTACTTCGGCCTAGATGAGCTTCGATATCCACCTCCCAAATTATCTCCTGCAGAGGAGCCCCGCGAGGAAGAGAAAGAAGGCCCTCAAGGAAAGGTCCTCTCCTCAGAGGAAGGAGCGGAGGAGAGGGGGGGGCGCATGTGGTTGGCCGCCCTCAGTACCTTCAATGTGGAGGTGGTGCGTGACCGAGGGATCCTCTCCCTACCCGGCGCCCGGGGGGAGGCTCTCAGGGACAAGATGCTGGTGGGGGACTACGTTGTCCTCTATGCCCTCGCCCCCCAGTCCCGCTTTGCTGGAATCGTTCGGATCACCGGCGAGCCGGTTCAGATCCAGGAGAGCCCTTTTCGACCTGAGAAGGAGGGGGAACGCTGGGAGTGGCAACGGAAAGTCCATCTCTTCTCCTTCCCCTCTCAGGCAGAGTGGGTAGAAGCCAAGACCTTGCTCCAGGATCTGGAACTCCTCCACACAGCCCGAGAGGAAGGAAAGGACCTCTTCCGCTCCCTTGTAGCGAAGTTGCGGGATGTCTTGGAGCTGAGCGAGGCCGACTTTCGCAAGATCCAAGGTGCCCTATCTTCTGAAACCTAGACTCTCAACACCAGGAACACCCCAAGGATCACTAGCAACAGAGTCCAGAAGCGGAGCGTCACCTCGGAGGCGGTCTCTTGGAACCAACCCATGAGCCTCTTTCCTTTCTCCTTAGGGAGAAAGAAGAGGACGACCCCTTTTGCCGCGACCAGGATCCCCAGGATGGCCGCAACCCAAAAGGAGTTGGTCCATAATGCAGAAAGGATAAGAAGGCCTCCCATCAGCAGGACCACCACGGCCCAGCCCCGAAACGGGAATTTTTGGCTCAGACCTGAGACCGACCGACGAAACGCTTCTGTATAGAGCACACCGAAGGTCCCCACCACGATCCACAACCCCCCCAGAATGTAGAGTAACGCCTCCATGCCGACCTCCTTTGTGATGGTTCCTCGACGGAGTTCCCGCTGACCCGCGTCGGCCGCCTCCCCTGGCAGACCCTCATCCTTGGGTCATCCTCCCGAAGGGAAACCAGGTCCCTTCGACTCCTCCCTGGCATGAATGGTACCATGAGGCACATCCCCTGACAATCATCCGCCCTCTTTACATTAGGGGTCCGGCGGGCTTTCTTGCCCTCTCTATGACGGGTATGATAAGCAAGAAAACGAATGTGATGTGGTACGCTGACTCCCATTTCATTCCATGTGCTGGCCGTGCACAGGCTTCTCCTGTCCCTTACGAGGACTTCGTGTGAAGCCTTGGTTACTCTCGAGGTGCTCCCTTGGATCGGCTCGGCCATGTGAAAGCGGTTCACAGGAGACTCGAGGAGGTCTTTGGAAGGCCCAGGAAGGAGACGGCCGGAGACCCCCTGGACGGACTGATTCTAACCATGCTCTCCCAAAATACCAACGATCGGAATCGGGACCGGGCCTTCGCGAGGCTCAAGGAGCGCTTTCCCACATGGGAGGCGGCCTTGAAGGCTGGCCCTCAGGCCTTGGAAGAGGCCATCCGGGTGGGAGGGCTTGCCCGGATCAAATCCCGCCGCATATGGGCCCTCCTGGATCAGCTGAGACACACTCAGGGGCGCATCAGCCTTCAGCACCTCCGGGGGCTTCCATCCGAAGAAGCGGAGCAGAGGCTTCTCGCCATCCCGGGGGTGGGGAAGAAGACGGCCAGATGCGTCCTGCTATTCCATCTGGGACGAGATGCCTTCCCCGCCGACACCCATATCCTGCGGGTGACCCGGAGGCTCGGCTGGATTCCCGAACAGGCCACCGCGGATCGTGCCCATGAGATCCTTCAGGGGCTGATCCCACCTCCGTGCATGTTCAGCCTCCACCTGAATCTCATCCATCTTGGCCGGACACTCTGCAGACCCAAAGCTTCCCGATGTCCCTCGTGCCCTGTGCAACCTTGGTGCCAGCATGGGGGTGGAACCCTGACGTTTCCGAAAGACGAAGACAGGGAGGAAATCCTATGAAANCCTTCCCTGAGCCTCACCGCTCTCTCCTCATCATTTTGGACTTGCAGGAATCTTTCATGAAGGCCATGCCCCAAGAGGTAGTACCGCGTATCCTTAAAGCCACTCGCCTGCTTTTGGAGATCGCCCGCCTCTATCAAATACCCAGTATATATACGGAACAACACCCTCAGACTTTTGGAGGAATCCTCAAGGAGGTGGGGGAGACCCTGGAGGGGGCTCCGAGGGTGGAAAAGACCACCTTCAGCGCCTGGGCCGAACCTCAATTTCGCAAGGAGGTCCTCTCCCTGGGACGCCACCAGATCTGGCTTTGCGGAGTGGAGACCCACGTGGGGATCCTCCAGACCTCCCTCCAGATGCAGGAGGCGGGGTTCCGAGTGTGGCTCTTCGCAGATGCGGTCAGCTCCCGAGAGAAACTCCAATGGNGAACGGCGTTGAACTTCCTACAGGAGATGGGGGTGCGGATCATCACCTCGGAGATGCTCGCATTCGCCCTCTTGGAGAGGGCCGGAACGGACGTCTTTCATCGTCTGGCCCCCTTTCTGGAGTGAAGGGAGAAGGCCATGGATCCCAAAGAGTCTCCTCAATCTCCTCCCGTTCTTCCTCCAGAGCAGGCCTACCGTAGGAGCCGACCTCATATTAGGATCGCGGCGGCGCTCGCCGCTGTCCTCCTCCTGGGAGGAGGTTTTCTGTGTTGGGAGTTGGCTTTCCGCCCTTCGGAGAGCCCCCCATATCCCAAATGGATGGAGATTTCAAAGGGAGAGGGGGTAAAGGAGACAGCCCGTCGACTTCAACAGCGGGGAATCATCCGTTCGTCCACGGCCTTTGTGATGTTGGCCAGACTTCTTGGGGAGCATCACAGGATTCAGGCAGGAGAATACCGCTTTGAGGGGCCCCTCTCCCCGGTGGAAGTCCTCCGGAAGTTGACCCGGGGGGACGTCTACCTGCATTCGGTGACCATCCCCGAGGGGTGGACGGCGGCTCAGATCGCGGCCAAGCTGGCTGAAGAGGGGCTTGCGGACCCCAAGCGGTTCATCCGTCTATGTCAAGACCCCGATTTCGTCCGGAGTCTCTTGGGCTTCCGGGCCCCTTCCCTGGAGGGGTTCCTCTTTCCAGAGACCTACCTTCTCCCCAAGGGTTGGGCCGAAGAACGCATCCTCAAGACCATGGTGGAGAGATTTCACCTCATCTTCGACGAGCGGCTTCAGGAACGAGCCCGACAGATGGGTTGGACCACCCTTCAGGTGGTGACCCTGGCCTCCCTTATCGAGAAGGAGACCGGCCGGCCGGAAGAACGCTCCTTGATATCGGGGGTATTCCACCGGCGACTGAAGCTAGGAATGCGCCTGGAGAGCGACCCATCCGTGATTTATGGACTCAAGGACTTCGACGGAAACCTTCGAAGAGAAGACCTCCACAGGAACCACCCCTATAACACCTACCTCCTGGCGGGGCTACCACCGGGCCCCATCTGCAATCCAGGTCTGGAATCCATCCGGGCCGCCCTTTACCCTCTAGATCAGGGCTACCTCTACTTCGTCTCCCGAAACGACGGGAGCCACCATTTTTCCAAGACCTATAAGGAACACCTCCGTGCCGTTGCCCTATATCAGAAAGGCAGACGACCATGACCCCGAAAAAATCCTCCGCCCCCCGATCCGTCCTCGCTCTGGTTCATTCAGCCACGGAACCCCATCTGAGCCCGGGGTTGCCCCAGGTCCTGTTGGGGGGCCAACTCCCAGGATGCTCCTTCGGACGCAACGAATGGCGGAGACAAATGGAGATGGATGTATCCAGGAAAACAAGGGTCCGAAAAAAGGACACCCCGGGCCACCCCATTGAGAAGGTTCAAATTAGCTACTTCCGGGCCTGCGAGCTTGCGTGTCCGGTGGGGAGCAAGGGGAAGGTTGGGATCCCAGCGGCCGGACCTGCACAAAAAGAGGAGGGCTTCGTGAGGTGAACCCTACGGCCGGAAAAAGGGCAAAGATCCTCCGCTGCTCGTGTCCCCTCTGCGGCCTCCGCATCCCTGCAGTGGACGCCGAGAAAGCCCCAAGGATCTGCCCCCTCTGCAGGGCCCGCATGGACGTGGTCTTGGAATCTCCGCCCGAAGAAGGCCCATCCCCAATTCAAATTCCGTCTTCCAGCCAACGCGGACCGCATATAGAAGCACTCCTGGATAACATCCGAAGTGCCTTCAATGTGGGATCCATATTTCGAACGGCCGATGGGGCTGGAATCCGGCATGTCCATCTCTGTGGAATCACACCGACCCCTCACCATCCTAAGATCTCCAAGACAGCTCTGGGCGCGGAAAAGTCCGTCCCTTGGAGCCATCATCCTGATGGTCTCGCCGCGGTCGAGGAGCTTTTGGACCGCGAGGCCTGTCTATGGGCCTTGGAATGGGGTCTTGGGTCCGAGCCGCTCTTTGGGATCGCATCTGTCCCTGTGGATCGCCCCTTGATTCTGGTGGTGGGGAACGAGGTCTCCGGTGTGGACCCGGCCATCCTGAAGCGCTGTCAACGCCTCCTTCATATCCCCATGTTGGGTTCCAAGAGGTCCCTCAACGTGGCTGTGGCCTTCGGAATCGCTGCCTATGCGCTGCGGTTCAGTCCTTTCTCCACTGAACCTCCTGATGCCCCTGGATCTCCATGAACAGCCGGACTAGACGAAACCTCCTCTTTCCTCTACGATGAATAAAGACCTTGTCTTTAGGGAGACGGCCCGAAGGAGGTAGGCATGACCTGGGGTGAGTTGAAAAGGCGCGTAGAAGAGCTCGGGGTCAAGGACGAAGACCCCATCCGATGGATCGACATCCACGGAGAGGCCCCTGTGGAGGAAGTTGAGGCAGCCAAAGACAAACAGGGACGAGTGGCCATCTATACATAGTCATAGCCGCTCGTCCGCACCTCCTCGAACGGGCAGTTACAGGGAGATCCCGCAATTTCCGGCATTCACCGGATTCCGGACGCCATTTCAAGGAGGCGGCCAATGAGCACCCCGAAGCACTGCCCAGGATTTGAGAGGTTCAAGGACCTTGAAAGCTTTCTGTGTCGGTGCCCCACATGCGGGGCAGAGAAGGAGATCTTCTCCGACGAGTTTGACCGTGCCCACCTCTGCCCTCGGTGCAAGGAACCCATCGACTTCTCGCTTTGTGAACCCTACGGAGGAGGACGGACCGAGACCCCCAGATGAAGAACCATGCTCCAACCTTCTGGAAACGAGACGGCTTGTGAGCGCCATCCTTGGCCTTCCTTCTCCATGAGATCCCATCAAGCCCTTCCAGGGTAGGGGGAAGATACCTCAGGATTCGTGAAGGACCTCCAAGCGGTAGAGGGAGTTCTGTGTCTGGAAATAATCTTCGGTCACCCTGGTTACCAAGGCCGACCGGAAGATTCCCCCGTCTTCCTTGAAGAGACGGTAGTTCTTCCCCACGCAGGGACGCTCCTCTTCCCAGCCCACAATGACGATCTGGAGTCCGAGGCGGGCTCCTTTCCGACCGCTCACCTTCGTGATGCGGACCTTGCGTAGATCACCCCTCCTTTTCACCAACTGTTGCAGATTCGTGGCCAGGGACTCCAAGGTGGAACAGAGGGTCTCCCCCAACCTCCGGTCCTCCTTTCGACGCCCCAAGCGGTCCTTCAGGCCCACAAGATCGGCAAAGTGCTCCGAATAGTCGCCCTCCTCTCCGCGGGAAATCTCCTCCAGGATCTTCAGAATCTCCACGGTCTCTTTCAAGACCCGATCGGAATCCCGCCGTTGGGTCCTTCTTCGGTCCTTCATGGCGGTCGACCTCACATGAGAGGGAAATCTCTTCTGGTCCCTATCACTTGAATGTCACCCTGTCAAGGCCCACCATTTTCACTTTGAAGGACTTCACGGGCTGACTTCTTCTTTTCTTGAATCGAAAGGAGGGATCGGGTAAAATATATGATGAAAAAGAAAAGACGAGCTGATATTCTCTACACGCAGATCACTCGATTCTTTCCTCACCCGAGGGTTCTCCAATGAAGAGATCGGACATGAAAATGCCCGTCCGGTTCATCGGTGTCTCTTTCGGTTTGGGTGCCGTCGCTGTGGGAGTGGGAGGATTCCTTCTTGCACTCTTTACCTTTGTGGGGGCCTCCTCGTTGCTGATGTCTCCTGCACTTCTCCCGTCAGCGGATCTTTCCCCATGGGGGCTCGAGCTGGAGATGGTAAGGCTCCGGGAGGTATCTGGGGGGCATCTCCAGCCCCAACCGCGATGGGACGAGGAGAAAATCCGTCGTTTCGTGGCCTCGTTTCGGACGGGGCTTTCNAAAGAGGAGGAGAGGGAGTTGGCCCACGTCATCTACGAGGAATGCAAGGCCTACGGTTTTGCACCTAGATTTGTCCTCTCCGTCATTGCCATCGAAAGCGCTTTTGTGCCCACCTCCGTCTCCTCCAAAGGGGCCGTGGGATTGATGCAGATTCGTCCTTTCGTGGCCAAGGCCTTGGCCCCGGAGGTCAAGATCCAGTTGCGGAGATACGAGCTCCTGAGACATCCGAGCATCAATGTGCGTTTGGGTATGAGATATCTCTTTCGACTGATACTTCGATATCGGGATCTCTCCTTGGCCCTTATCGCCTACAACATGGGGCCAACCCGTCTGGAGGGTCTCCTTCGAAGGGAAAAATCCCCCCCTCGCCGCTACGCGGAGCGTGTAAAAGGATTCTATCGGACGCTGTAAGCTGCATGGTGTTCATCCCTAAGCCCCCCGACGAGGTCCTCCTTCCATCCGGACTCGGAAACACTCCTCCGGCTGAATAAGGCTTCAGCCAGCATTGGGGTCTCTGGATGACTTCCGGACAGCGGCCACCTTCTCCTCCATCTCGCGGCGAAGCCTGGCCACCTCTTCGGAAAGTTCCTCCTTTCCCGCAAGCAGTATCTCGGCCTCCGCGATCTTGGCCTCGTATCGCTTTCGGATCTCGGCGATCTCCCTTTTCTGCCCCTCGGTGAGGGACGAAGCCTCTTCGGAGGCCTTAAACCTTTCCATTACCAGGTCGATCGTACTTTTCAATTCATCCGACATGCCCCTTTCCTCCTGGGGTCCCGTCTTGCCAGCATCGGGACCGCCTCTTGATCCTTATCTCCATCCCGACTTAATCCAATCCATCCGCTTGACTCCCACTCCCCAAATCTCAGGCTCCTTGATCCAGCTCAGCCAAGCCCATCTTCTCTGGAAGCTCCCCCTCTGCTGGGACCACAGACTTCGATGGGCACACCACATCCGCAGGTGGAACCCCTTTCCTAAAGCCCTCCGCAGCTCCCACGGGGAGAGCTCATGGGCATGCAACCTTCGCTCATAATGGGTGCGGGGATCTTTGGGCCCCGCACGGCCCCGTGGAAGGTCCCAGAACATTCGTCGCAGGGGATAATACACGTCGTAAAACCATCGGTTGGGAAATGTATGGAAGACGATCCTTCCGTCATCCCTCAAGACCCGATGGACTTCTAGGATCGTCTCATCCATTTCTTCCCGTGTGAGATGCTCCAAGAGGTCCGAAAGCAAAACCCGATGAAAGACCTTGTCCTTGAAGGGAAGCCGAACGGCATTGCCCTGGAGCAGGCCTGTCCGTCCACGAGTCGCTCCCGCGGGCCCCCTCAGGATCCCCTTGGAGATGCGAAGAGCCTCCCAAGCATAGTCCATCCCCCACACGGACGCCCCAACCTTAGCGCCGTGAAGAACCAGCTCTCCTCTGCCACAACCCACATCCAGGATGCACATCCCTGGGGAGATCCGAGCCAAGTGAAGTACGATCCGGAGACGGACGTCGAGTTCCTCTCCCTTGCTTCTCTGAAAGGCCTCATGTCCTCCGCAGTGGTGGAGGTAGTAAAGGCGGCTGTAGCGCTCTGCGGGGATCGGCCTCTCTCCACGTCGTGATGTTCGAGGAAGGTGGANAACTCCCATTTTGAAGGAATTTTTCTCGATTACAAGATTCCGAGTCGATTCTTCTTGAGATTTAGATCCAGACCATTGTTAGCATAGGTCCCCATAGAGGATCAAGGGCCTTGGGGGCGAGGTGGAAGAACCGACCTTTCTTACCTCCCTTGACATCCTCTCTGGGCTCTGTTATGGACAGAGTCGCCGCCATCGACCTTCTTCAAGGCGGTGAGCGGGATTAAGGTTGACCCCTTCTGCTCCATGGAAGCCGCTTGGATCGGTCACGACCGAGACGGTGAAGAGGAAAGCACTTCCTGCATGCCCTCTCGGGCAGTGTCCGAGAGGGCTTTGGTCTTTTGGGAAGAGGCCCCTGTCCTTTTGTTCTCAGGCGCTCACAGAAGCGGTTTCTTCTCTGCATATGGAGCAGGACGGTCCCATGGAGGTGTGCATGGAAGTCTTCGAGACCATCGCAGGTATGCGCAACGCCAGGAAGAGATTGTCCGAGCCAGTGGGCTTTGTGCCTACTATGGGTTATCTTCACGAAGGGCACCTGGCCTTGGTCCGGAAGGCCCGATCGGATAATAATGCAGTGGTCGTAAGCATCTTCGTGAACCCCACCCAGTTCGACCCTTCGGAGGACTTCCAAACCTACCCCCGAGATATCCAAAGGGATCTATCCCTCCTGGAAAGGGAGGGGGTGGACATCGCCTTTACTCCCTCTGTAGAGGAGATGTATCCGGAGAGATTCGACACCTATATTCACGTGGGTGGGGTCACCCGGCGCCTGGAGGGTGCATCCCGACCGGGGCACTTCACTGGAGTGGCCACGGTGGTGGCCAAGCTATTCGGGATTGTCAAGCCCAACCGCGCCTACTTCGGACGTAAGGACGCCCAACAGTTAGTGGTGATCGGGAAGATGGTAGCCGACCTCAACATGGATGTGGAAATTGTCTCTGTGCCCACCGTCCGAGAGCCCGACGGCCTTGCCATGAGCAGTCGCAATGTCTACTTGAACTCTCGCGAGCGAGAGGCAGCCCGAGTCCTCTGGAAGGCCCTCCAAGGGGCGAAACGGCTATGGGCTCAGGGCGAACGCAGGACGGCTCGGCTTCGTGAGGAGATGATTCAATGCATTGAGGAGGAGCCCCTGGCGACCATCGACTACGTGAGCGTGGCGGACCCCATCACCCTGGATGAACTCCATCAGTGCAGAGGCCCCGCCTTGGCCTCCCTGGCTGTAAGGATCGGAAAGACCCGACTCATCGACAACCTGCTTCTGGAGTAAGGGGCACTGCCATCCAATCTTCTCTCCCCTTTCGGGGGATCAAGGCCTCGTTATCACCAGGGGGTCCTACTTCATCAGGCTGGGCAACCAAAGGATGATCTGAGGGAAGACCATGCAAAGCCCCAACCCTGTGGCCTGCAGCAGGACAAAGGGGATGATGGACCGATAGATATCCCCCATGCTCACCTCGGGGGGAGAGACCCCTTTGAGGTAAAAGAGGGTGTATCCAAAGGGAGGAGTTATGTAGTCCATCTGGGCATTGACCAAGAAGAGGATCCCGAACCAGACCGGATCGAAGCCCAAGCTCTTGATGATGGGAAGGAAGATGGGGACGCAGAGGAGGATGATTCCGATCTCGTCCAGAAAGAGGCCCAGGAAGACGAGCATTATCTGAATGAGGATGAGGATGATCCACCGATTCAAGGCGAGGCCTGATACGAACTCCTGAACCAGCTCGTCCCCGCCCACGGCGGAGAACACGGAGATGAAGCACCGTGCTCCTATGGTGATCCATAGGATCATGGAGGTGATGCGGGCCGTTGCGTACACGGACTCCTTGATATTGCTGAAGGTCAACCTCCTGTAGATGGCCGCGGAGATGAAGGCCCCCACGCAGCCCACCCCGGCGGCCTCGGTCGGGGTGGCGACCCCCGCGTAGATAGAGCCCAGCACACCCACGATGAGCAGGATGGGTAGGATTACGCTCTTCAGGGCAATGATCTTGTCCAAAAGGGTGTATCCTGCCCGTTCCTCCTTGGGCGGCGCCGGCCCTAACTCGGGTTGAATCCAGCACCGAACGGCAATATAGACAATGAAGAGCGCAGAGAGGAGCAGGCCAGGCAGCACCCCTCCCATGAACATGTGTCCAATGGAGACCCCGGCTGTCACCGCGTAGACAATGGTGATCACGCTTGGAGGGATCAGGATGCCCAGTGTGCCCCCTGCGCAGATGCAACCCAACGCGATGCGCTTGTCGTACTTCCGTTTGAGCATGTCGGGCAGCGCCAGGATCCCCATGGTGGCCACTGCGGCACCCACTATCCCAGTCATGGCGGCCATGAGGGTGCATATGACCACAGTCCCTATGGCCAGCCCTCCCCGCAGGGGCCCGAACCACATCTGCATGACCGTGAAGAGGTCCTCGATGATCCCAGAGCGTTGCAGCACATTGGCCATCAGGATGTAAAGGGGGATGGCGACCAGGAAATATGATGTCATCACTCCCCAGGACTGGACCGCCACCAAGAGCATGGAGTTGGGCCCCCACAGAAAGTAGGAGAAACCCAAGGCAAGCCCCCCCAGGACGAAGGCCAGAGGAAGGCCGGAGAAGAGCATCAACACCATTGCGAAAAACATGATCAGGGTGGTGAGTTCAATGCTCATAGCTCTCCATCCCGGCCTGTGAGTGCGAGGTGAATGTCCCGTATGAACTTGGCCAGTCCCTGGAGGAACAAAAGCGCCGCTGCCACTGGGATAACCAGTTTGACGGGGTAGATGGGCGGGGCCCACGCTGAGGAGAGCCTTTCCCGGAAGGCGAGGGATGTAAGGGCGAATTTGGTGCCGAAACGGACCATCATAATGAGGAAAAAGAAGAAGACCGGCGCGGTCACGAGGTCCACCAACGCCTTCTTTCTGGGTGAGAGGCGCCCGTAAAAGATATCCACGTTGACGTGCCCCCTCACGGCCAAGGTGTAAGCCCCTAGGAGGAGAAAGTAAGGGCCATGGAGCAGATAATTAAACTCGAAGACCCATTCGGTGGGGGAGTTGAACACGTAACGCATGACTACCTCATAGACCGTGGCCGCGACGATCAGGAGGATGGCCCAACTCATCACCTTGGCCACCCATTCATTGACGGTATCGATGACTCTGAGGAATATCTTCAGGGCGCGCATCTTTTTTCAGCTCTGAGGAATGGCTTTAGAAGAAGGGGGAAAAGAGGTGCGGCAGCGCTTTTACCGCCGCACCACCCTTTCCATCAATCGAGCAAGCCGAGCTTCTTCATCCAGGCCTTTTGGGAATCCAGGACCTTGCGGGCCGTCTCGCTCTTGTTGGCGTACTCCTCCCACACCTCCATGGCTATCTTCCGAATCTTTTTCACTTCCTCATCCGGCAGGTAAATTACCTCGCAGCCCTTTTCCTTGAACTTCTCCAAGGCCTCCATGCCCCTCACCAGGTGAAGCTGGAAGAGCTCGGCCGAGGCCTCCCTGGCGGCACACTCCAGGATGGCTTGGATGTCGGGGGGAAGCTTCTTCCAGGCGGCCATGTTCACGGCGTAGATGGTGGCTGTGGTGGGCTGATGGAATCCTGGCAGGATGATGTACTTGGCCACCTCGTAGAGGCCCGCATCATAATTGGCCGCAAGCCCACCGCGGTCGGCAAAATCGATCACACCCTTCTCCAAGGCGGAATAGACCTCGGCCGTGGGCATTGGGGTGACGGCGGCACCCAATTTCTTCATCACCGGACCCGCAAGACCCACGAAGCGGCCCTTCTTCCCCTTCATGTCCTCGATGGAATGGATGGGGAACTTGGAGTGGATGGGCTCCTGGCCGTAAATGGTGGGAGCCAGATAGTAGACCCCCTGTTTGGCATAGGCCTCCCTGAGCATCTGCACTCCGCCGAGTTGCCAGAACCAGGTCTCAAATTGCCAGGTATCCGTGAACCCGCACGGCAGCGCGCTGGTGAAGGCGACCTCGGGCATCTTCCCGATGTAGTAGCCCTCATACTGCTTCATCATCTCGAACATTCCAGCCTGAATGGCGTCCAGCATCTGATTTGTGGGGACAAGGGAGCCTGGAGGAAATAATTTTATCTCGAGTCTTCCCCCGGTTAACTGTTTGACTCTCTCGACGAACTTCTTCTCGATTTCAAAGGGCAACGTCCCGGCATCCCACAGAACCTGCATCCGCCACTTGATGACCTTCTGCGCCGCGGATGCGGATATGGGAATGCAAAGGATCAGAACCATCCCAAGGACAACGACCCATCTGGAGACTCTCTTCTCCCTCATGACCCTACCTCCTGTGTCGGGTTGTGTAGTACAAAGGACCTTCCTCTTTCTGCGGCGGAATTCGGATCAGGGATCATCCCAGATCCGTCCCCCCCGCTCCCTTCCAGTTCGGTCGACCCGTCTTGAGCGTGTAGCTGGGCAGTTCCGATCCGATGACTTCCTGAGCGAAGCGGGCAGCTTTCAGGAGCTTGTCGAAGTCGACCCCAGTTGGAACGTCCATCTCCTCCATCATGCAGACCAGGTCCTCGGTGGCGATATTTCCCATGGCCCCGATTGCTGTGGGACAACCTCCGATCCCCCCTACCGAGGAATCGAAGATGCGTATCCCCGCCTGATATGCAGCCAGGGCGTTCGCCAGACCAGTGCCCCTCGAATTATGAAAGTGTGCGGCCACGGCCGTCCCTTCTGCGACCTCAAGGACGGTCTCAAAGACCTCAACGACCTGCCTTGGATTGGCCATCCCCGTGGTGTCCCCAAGGGAAACCTCCGAGACACCCATCTCGGCATAGGCACGGATAATCCTCAGGACCCCATCAATGGGGACTCTCCCCTCATACGGACATCCGAAAGCAGTGACCACATATCCCCTGAGCCTCTTGCCGGCCTTTAGCCCCATATCAGCCACTTGTCTCAACGCCGCAAGAGATTCATCTATGCTCATGTTGACGTTCTTTCGATTGTGCGTCTCAGAAGCCGAGACAAAGAGCGCCAGTTCCTGGATCGGCGTCTCCAGAGCCCTCTCACACCCTTTTACATTAGGCACGGGGGCCGAATAGATAATCCCTTCAACCATTTTGAGATTTGAGGCCACCTCCATCGCATCCCGAAATTGAGGGATCACCTTGGGGTGCACAAAGGAGGTGACTTCCAGACGCCTCAGGCCCGTTTTGCTCAACAGATTGATCAGCTCGATCTTTTCAGCTGTAGGAAAGAAGTCGGGCTCATATTGAAGCCCGTCGCGGGGACCTACCTCCACAATGGTTACAGGCTCTTTGGGATACATGAGTTTCTCCTATTTTCCCCGGATCTCTTTGAGGATCTCCTCTGCCCGATCCACCCGGACCTTTCCTTCTTGGACCAGACGTTGGGCCACCACATCGATCTCATCGCCCTGAGCCCCCGCCATAACGGCGATATTCTTGGCGTGCAGGGACATGTGGCCCCTCTGGACCCCTTCCGCAGCGAGGACCCGTAGGGCCGCCAAGTTCTGGCAAAGCCCGACAGCCGCGGCGATCTCCGCCAACTCGGTAGCTGTCTTCACACCGAGGATCTTGACGGCCAATTTGGCCATGGGATGAAGTACCGTTGCACCTCCCACTAGGCCAACGGCCAAAGGCATCTCGATGCTCCCCACAAGATCTCCGTTTTCGTCCTTTTCCCATCGGGTCAGAGACCGATAACGCCCGCTGCGGGCTGCATAGGAATGGGCGCCCGCCTCAATGGCCCGGAAATCATTCCCCGTTGCGATGACCAAGGCGGAAACCCCGTTCATAATGCCCTTGTTGTGAGTCGCCGCACGGTAAGGATCCGCATCTGCGAGGGCCCACGCGGTAATAATGCCGTCGATGACCTCAGGGCCCGGAGGGATGGCATCCTTTTTGACCAGGCACCTAGCCCTGGCAAGGCGCCTGTCGGCCAGATTGGACAGGATCCTGAGGAAGACCCGCCCACCGGTCCACTTCTCAATGTGAGGGGCCAGCGCTTCGGCCATGGTGTTGACGGCGTTGGCACCCATGGCGTCCCGGGTGTCCACCAGGATATGTGTCACTACCATGGGCCCCAAGGCCGAATCCACTACCCGGACCTCTATATCCTTGCAGCCCCCTCCCAATTTGACCAGGACCGGATCGTTCTCATTGGCCAGATCGATGATCTCCTCCCGATGCTCCAGGATCTTCAGCTTTGCGGCGAAGGGATCGCTCACATTAACAGTCTGGATCTGCCCGATCATGATGGGGCCCGACGAAGAGGCCACGAACCCGCCTCCGGAACGGGCCATCCTCGCGGCATTGGCCAAGGCAGCGACCACCGAACTTTCTTCCACCGCGAGAGGAACCAAGATATCCCGACCGTTGACGGTCATATTGGGAACAATCCCTAACGGTAACTCGAATGTCCCGATTACGTTTTCAATCATTCGATCAGCCGTATCAATGCCCAATACCGAACTCTTTCCGAGCAGGGCCATTTCTTCATCCGTCAGGTCCGCAAACTCCTTGACCACCTTAATCCGCTCCTCCATGCTCATTTTATGGAAGCCTGGGATCCTTGAGCTCTTTGACATGAATGAACCTCCTTTTGAAAAAGAATCCCCCGATCTGTTCCTCTATGGATTCCTCTCAGCCATGGAAATGACCACCAATACCTTGGCCTCTTTGTCCCCTATGCATTGCCCCCGGTGAGGGACTCCCGAGTCAAAATAGACACAATCNCCGGCTTTCAGCACATGGCGTTCGTCTCCGAAAAAGAAGAGCATTTCGCCCTCGAGAACAAACATCATCTCCTCACCGGGGTGGGAGAAGATCGTTTGATCCGTGGCATGAGGAGTGAGGGTAATGATGAAGGGCTCCATTGTCTTTCGGTAGCGTCGATGGGCAATGGCCTCATACTGGTATCCGAACAGCGTGCCATCCCTGCTGATCAGTTTGCGTTCGTGACTCCGCACGATGCTGCATCTGGACTCTTCCTCCGGACGCTCGAAGAACTCGGCGATCCCCACCCCCAAGGCCGCTGCGATGCGGCTGAGAGTCGAGATGGGAGGAGAGTTGAGCCCTCTCTCCACCTTGGACAAGTAGCCCTTGCTCAGCCCGGTCCTCAGGGCCAATGTATCGAGCGTCACGGCTCGCTGTTTCCTCAGCCGTCGAACGGCCTCCCCGAATTCTTTATCCATGGAGCGACTGTCAGAGCTAAGAGATAAGGGGGCCAATTTGCCACCCTTTCCTATGGAGTTGACTTCTAGGAAACTTGCCTATCACTTTCAGGAAACTTCGTCAAGGAAAAAATGCACTTCTTCCTCGACGGATATAAGACTCTTGGGAGCGTCGGTAAGTGTCCGGGGGAAGGAATGATACGTGGAGGTATACCCCACTGTACTCCTCGGGTTTGTGGGATATTTCAATGCCCGGAGGGATACCTCCTCCTCATCTAAAAGACGATTTGAAATCGGCTCAGAATCACATTCTCGTCTTCAACCCTTTCACCGCTCACCACGATGGNGTCATCAAACTTGATGTGGTAATAGTTCAGCATCAGCCGAACCATGTCATTGGGGTACCAGTTCANACCGACAGTTGAACCCGCATGCCTTATCCGTGTACTGGGATGGATCCACATATCCCAGATCAAGGAGATCCTTATCAGCTTTCAGGAATTCGTACCTGGCGCCGATCTGGATCGCTCCCCAACCTGATTGGGGGTCTCCAGGTTTGAAGGGGCTGAGAGGGCTGACCCTGCCAGGTTTCCCTCGTTTAAACACGAACCTCTCGCCTGTAAGGAAGTAGGAGAGATAGATGTANCCCCCTTTTATTTCAAAATCGTCGGTCAAANCGCCAGCCCTGAGGCCATCGAGTTCTGCTATCATATACTCACCCTGAAGTGCTGTTGAACCCAGGTTCCACCTGAATTCCAAACCCTTTCTTGTCCTGTCACCNTCGTGAATAACATTGTTTCCCATGGCGAGATAGGTGGTCCCTGCCGCTGTCTTGAAGTTACCCGAGTTCCACCACTGGGCTTTACCCAGCCCCACATGCCCATAAGTGAGCGCTCCCCCAACGTACAGTTCCCTCAGCAACTTCAGCTTCGATTTCCTAAAAGGTGAAAAAATCGCCCTTAGGGCCACATCTTTACCTCCATCAGGATCATTTACCTGATTGAGCTTATAACCATTAAAGAGGCCCACTTGATAGTGGAGAAAGTTATTCTGAATGCTACCATGGATCATGACACCAAGATCGCGAGAGGGGACGAGTTTATTGGCTAATGGCCGTTCAACAAAGTCGATCCAATTGTCTGAATGAAGCTCCTCCATAGAAAAGGGGGTCTTAAACTGACCGAACTTGAGCTGGGCGAAAGGCCAATAATGGACATTCATAAAACCGTCATTTAACCTCGATCCTCCTTTCNCAAACTCAGCCTCCACTCTGAAATCGTAATATTTATAAAACGTTCCTGAAACACATAGTCGGGCCCTGCGGANAAAGAAGGATGCATGATCGGGATGATCACCTAGGTAGAACTTGGAGTCACCATGAAAACGACCTTCGAGTTTGATCTTGAATTGGTCATCGGTCGTCCTGATATAAAAGCCTTTCTTGTACCCTGCCGTCACTTTGGGCTTTTTGGCCTCTTCTTCCTTAACTTGTTTCTTTAATTCCTCGTATTGCTGTTTTGAGATGATATTTTTCTCAATAAGGATCTCAAGGATCTGTTCGCTTACAGACTTCTTTTCTCCTTTTGCCGACACAACCGAGACAAAAGCAAATATAACTGTAAAGAAACATAAAACAAACCACAGTAACGATCTTCTCATCTCTCATACCTCCTGAAAAAATTATGTCAAATTTGATACGATTGCCTTTAATAAAATTTCCCCTTCTGGAATCTCATTGGCTTTTTACTCTGAAGGAATATAAGGAAAGGTCCTCCGAAAACCAGGTATATGAGTGTTTAGTTGGCTGATGGATAGAGAGATCGTCGCCGATAAAGTATTTCCCCTCCGGATTGAATAGTCTCAATTCTATCATTGGACCACGCCGCCTCCTGGGGAGACTGGTTAACAAGATCAGGGGGACCCCAGGGACAGGCCTACGGACACCCAAGGTGGAATCCGTTTGCTCAGTCTCCGATGAGCCATATCTTGATTATGCTAAAAAAAGCATAACTAATATGGTCTACTAACACATCCTCCAATCAATGTCAATCACCTGATGGCATCCATGAACTTGATGAAATCTTTGCGATATATGAGAAATGAGGCTAAAGCCTCCCCTACCCAACCAAATGGACTAACGAGCCGAACGCTCCAAACGCCCGAACGCCCAACGAGCATAACGAACATAACGCTCTAAACGAACGTAACGAGCATAACGCACCAAACGAGACACCTATGAAAAAGCCACCGTCAAGGGCTGGGGGTTTTTGGTTTGGTCTTTTTTGGGTT
>MTPG01000111.1 GCA_002010915.1 Desulfarculaceae bacterium JdFR-97
ACAGCAGTTCGTCCTACATTTTGTCGGGGATTTTAGACTCTATAACCAAAAAAATCAATCAGTTGGACGAATAGCAATCCCTAGAAGTGTCAAAGTTGAGAACCAACAGGGGGAGACCAGACCGACTTTTAGGTCGATGAGGTCTGCGAGCCAAAGGACGCCGAATCCTTCGGTGGAGATCTTGATGCAAGGTCCTTTTCAATGTGGAAATGGAATCCATCGGAAGGTCTCGGAGTAATTAGAAGCCAGGGCACTAGGGACAAGCTAGAAGAGAGGAAGCCATGCACGACATGAACCAAGCCCCTTCATCCAGAAACGACGGGTCCCAGATCATTTTGAGGCCTGTGGGGGTGGTAAGAAGCACCTTGAAGGAGCTTGAGAGAACTCCGGGCCGCCTTTCCGAGGCCACACCGGAGGACCTGGAGGCCGAAAGGCAGAGGGTAGCTGAAATCCGCAGCCTTATATCCGAGATCATCATCGATGAGCGTCTGGACGGGATCCTCGACGGGATCGAGGACTTCTCCCATATCCTGGTCCTCTACTGGCCGCATCGGCTCCCCCATGAAAAGCGAGATCTGATCAAGGTTCATCCCATGGGGCGCAAGGACCTCCCCTTGGTGGGCGTATTCGCCACCTGCAGTCCCGCGCGGCCCAACCCTATCCTGGTCACGGCGGTCCGTCTGATAAAAAGGGACCACAACGTGCTGAAGGTCCAGGGTCTTGAGGCCATCGATGGAAGCCCAGTCCTTGACATCAAACCCTACAGTCCTCACTATTACCTGGTCAAGGATCCTAAATTGTCCAACTGGATGTTGCAGGTCATGAAGGAGACAGGGGGAGAGAACCGCGGGGAGGCCTTTTATACCGAAATGGAATGTGACCATGGTTAAGAGACTGACTGTGATTTCCGCATTCCTTCTGACGGCTTCTTTCGTGGGGTCTGCCGGGTCAGGACCGAGTATGAAAGAAGGCCTTTGGGAAATCACTAGCAAAATGGACATCCCCGGGATGCAGCTCCCAGCCCATATGGTCACCCAGTGCCTTACCTCCCAAGACCTAATTCCCCGGAGTTCCAAACCTGGGACGGAGTGCAGGATCACCGACTCCAAAGTGGTGGGCGATACAGTGAGCTGGACCATGAAATGCTCGGGACAGGGCGGGGTGAGATGACAGCAACCCGGAGGATCACCTACCACGGCGACAGCTTCAATGGCTCCATGGAGATGACCATGCCCAATGGAGGCATGAAGATGAAGACGATCATGAACGGACGACGCATCGGAGACTGCCCATAGATTGAATAGGTTCCACTTTTTAGTGTTGAACCTGTCTTGAACACTAGGCCGGTAATGCCGCGCTTACACACGTAACTGACATAAACCCTATCGGGAGACAAATTTCCAATGNAAAACAAANAGGAAAACCCTAACTTGTCTTTGCAACAGACAAGGATGTTGCGCGGGGATAAGCAAAATATTCCCCCATATTGTCAGGCAAGCAACTATTAAATAGAGATTCGATATCAAGTTCAGAAGATTTTCCCAAATCAATGCAGGAAAGGGATAAGATAATAATGAAAGCAAATTTATTCGTTTTCAGGGAAGCCGTGATAATTGACGGAACAGGTAAGGACCCCATTCCAAACGGCTCGGTAGTGGTGGAAGGGGAACGAATCAAAGAGGTCTTGGAGGGAAATCCAGGGACATTGCCATTCGGTGCGCAAGTGATAAATTGTAGACATCAAACCTTGCTTCCTGGACTTATTGATGCCCACGTCCATCTTGCTGCCGTGGACGCAAACATCATGGAGCAACAGAGACGTTACTTCCCCTCTATGCTCGTAATCAAGACTCTAAAGGTGATGAAGGAAACCTTGGATCAGGGCTTCACCACGGTCAGAGACATGGGAGGCGTGGATCCGGGTTTTCGCGAAGCCGTAGCCCAAGGGCTTGTTCCAGGACCGAGACTCTTTGTCTGCGCTCAGCCCATATCTCAGACGGGTGGACACGGAGACTTCAGGTTGCCCACCGAGATATACCCTCCTGTGGAACACACGGCGGGCCTCGCCACTCGAATCTGCGATGGGGTGGATCAGGTTCGCCTCGGCGTCAGGGAACAACTCCGGAAAGGAGTAGACCATATCAAGGTCATGGCGGGCGGCGGGGCAATGTCCCCCAGCGATGAGATTGACACATCCCAATACAGTCTGGAAGAACTCCGGGCTGCTGTCTTTGAAGCTGAATCGGCTGGCAAATATGTAGCCGCTCATTGCTATTCTGAGCGGAGCATCCTTCATAGCGTCCGGGCAGGGATACGATCCATTGAACATGCAAACCTTATCACCGAAAAAGCGGCTGCAGCCGTAAGGGATCAGAAAGCATTTCTGGTCCCAACGATCGTGACCTATGAAATGATCTCCCGTATGGGAAGAGATCTAGGCATTCCAGAAAACAATGTGAGAAAGATCAACGAAGCCCGAGAGAGGGCTCTAGAGGCCCTGGCCATCGCCCATCGGGCGGGGGTCAAGATCGCCTCGGGGAGCGATCTACTGGGCCCTATGCAAATCTATAAGGGCATGGAATTGGAACTCAAAGCACGGATCCTGGGCCCTATGGGCGCCATCGTGGCATCCACTAAGACAAACGCAGAATTGATCGGAAGAGAAAAAGACCTTGGAACAATTGAAGCAGGCAAATTAGCTGACCTTATCCTTGTGGACGGAGATCCTCTAAAAGAGATTTCACTATTTCAACAATATCAGGAGAGGATTACCATTATCATGAAAGGAGGAAGACTACACAAAAATCTTCTGCCAACTGCTTGACTCTTTGTCTGAAAAGGTCCTAGAGTTTCCATAAACATCAGCCGACTTATTCCAAGAAAGGAGGATACTATGAGGACCGCAAATAGGGTCATTTGGACGTTTTCCATTGTCTTACTGCTCGGTCTCTTTGCTGATTCGGCCGGACCAGCCCGAGCAGAAGAACCAAAGAGGGGCGGGACAGTCATCGAAGCCATCGGCACCGAGCCCACAAACTTGGATTGTTTCAAGGCCCGCAGAAGACCTGAACGGACCATTCTTCATCTAATGCTGGAGCCCCTCTTCGTGATCAATCCCAAACTTGAGGTAGAACCTCTCCTTGTGGAATCCTGGAAGTCTTCGGAAGGCAACAAGACGTGGACCTTCGTGTTGAAGGAGGGGATCAAGTTTCATGATGGGACCCAGATCAGCGCCGAAGACGTAAAATTCTCATTGGAAGGACACATGAAAGGGTCTCAGGCGGGGCGAGTGAAAGGAATCGCCGACATCTCGGTCATCGACTCCCGCACCTTCAAGATCACCTTGACCAAACCGAATCCGGCCTTTCCCACTGCCCTTGCCAGTTCCGACCTGGGCATCGTATCGCGGAAGGCCTATGAGAAGGCAGGAGCAGCATGGGGAAGCAAGGTCATAGTGGGGACAGGCCCCCTTATGTTCAAGGAATGGATCTCCGGAGACAGGGTCATTTTGGTCCGGAACCCCGAATACAGGCATGGGCCTTCCTGGCTTTCCAACCGAGGACCTGCTTATGTGGATAAATGGGTGATCCGATTCATCCCAGAACCCGCCATACTGGTCGGCGAGCTCACGGCTGGAGAAGTCGATCTGTCCGATTATGTAACAGAGAGAGATGTGAGACGAGTACGATCAAACCCCAACACTGGCCTCATAATGGCCAAATCTACATCGGCCATATATCTGGCTATCAACTGCGCTGCGGAGAATAAACCCTTCGACGATGTCCGGGTCCGCCGGGCCATGGCCCATGCCATCAATGCAGAGGCTGTACGGAAGGCCGCCATGGCCGGCATCGGCGAGCCCCTCTATACTCCCTTCGCCCCCACTACCATGGGATTCTGGAAGAAGGCCGAGGAGATCGGCAAGCCTCTTACCGAGTATGACCCGGAGCTGGCCAGGAAACTCTTGGCCGAAGCAGGGTGGAAGGACACGGACGGGGACGGTGTCCTGGATAAAGACGGCCAGCCCCTTACGGTCAATTTCCTCGCCTTCACCATTGCCCGCTACAGAAGGATGGCGGAGGTGGCCACCCCGATGCTTCAGAAAGTGGGATTCAAGGTGGACCTGAAGATCCTGGAGGCGGGAGATCTCTATGAGCGGGTTCTGAAAGGAAGGCACGATCTTCTCTCCACGGGCCTCGTGGCCAGCCAGGGGATCGTCCTCGATGACATGATTGATACCATGCATAGTGGAAGCATCGGATCCATTACACAGTGGTGTTTCTTCAAAGACCCCAAAATGGACGAACTCCTGGACAAAGCCCGATTTGCCACTGACCCTGAAGGACGCCAGAAGGCGTTGAGGGATGCGCAGGAATTGGCCGCCTCCCAGGTGCCCGTGGTGCCCATCGCCTTGGCCATGGAGATCTTCGGATACAAGAAGAAGACCATTGGAGGCGTGGAAAATTATACGAAACATCCATGGTGTTTCGATCAGGTAGACACTTATCGGGCTCTGGAGATATATAAGAAATAGGAATTATTGTTCCAATCCTGGGGGCTATGCCCCCATTTCCCTTTTTCAAGACCCTATAAAACTTGTTTCTTTCTGAAACCGGGACTCCTTGAGATCTCCAGAAGATTGGGGAGTGAAACCCTCGATATATGAGGCTTTTTGCGAACTGATCGTATAATGTTTACAATAATAATCCAAGATCGAATTAAGATGAAAGACCCGATCGCCAACCGCCGGTTCAAACCACTCAGGAGGCCTGCAATTTGGGAAATTACTTGCTTCGCAGGTTTATTCTCTTAATTCCTGTCTTGCTCATTGTTTCAATCCTTATCTCCTCGCTTATTTACTTTAGTCCAGGCGACCCGGTCAGGGTCATGCTTGGGCTCCGGGCCAATGAGGAAGCTGTTGCCAAAATTAGGGCCGAATTGGGACTCGATAAGCCCTATTATATACGCTATTGGAAGTGGCTTAAGAATGTGCTCCAGGGAAACCTCGGGAGATCCCTTCAGAGGAACGAACCCGTCCTACAGCTCATCGCCGAGCGGCTTCCGGCCACCATTGAGATGACCTTCTTCGCTCTTATGGTGGCCGTACTTCTTGCAATTCCTGCTGGGGTTATCTCGGCCACTAGAGCAAATACGTGGGTGGACAACCTCCTGTCCTTCCTCTCACTTTTCTGGATTTCCATGCCCGGATTCTGGATCGCCATGATAGCTATAATGCTCTTTTCCCTTAAGATGGGACTTCTCCCCATTTCCGGGCGAGGAGGTCCTCTGTGGACTGCGGAGGGACTTCGCTATCTTGCTTTGCCCGGGTTGATTCTCGGTATCCGTCAGGTGGCCATTATCTCCCGTCTCGTCAGAGCGGGGATGCTGGAGACCTTGAGCGAGGACTATGTAAGAACAGCGCGGAGCAAGGGGCTCTCCGAAAGAATCGTCATCTACAAACATGCATTGCGCAACGCCATGATCCCTACAGTGACAATCTTCGGGTTGCAGATACCAGAGCTCCTCTCTCTGTCCGTGATCATTGAGACGGTGTTTGCATGGCCGGGTATGGGCCGAATGCTCGTAGATGCAGTTCTCAAAAGGGATTATACCCTTGTTCAAGGCATCGTCCTAGTCTATGCCCTTATAGTCATCCTGATGAATCTTATTGTGGATCTACTCTACTCCTATATTGACCCAAGGATTAAGAACGAATGACCGCTTTGGATTCCAAGGCTCGACCAAGAGATTTCACCGACAGCTATTTGAGAACAGCCGTCAGGAGGATGAAGAAGGACAAGGCTGCGGTGGCCGGAACCTTCATCATCGGGCTTTTGATTTTGGTGGCTCTCGCGGCTCCCCTTCTGACGAAATATGACCCTCTGGAACAGAATTACGACGAGCTTCTCCTTCCGCCCTCGGCATCTCATCCCTTGGGGACGGATCAGTACGGCCGAGATCTTCTGACCCGGATCATCTACGGATGCAGGTACGCCCTGCTCATAGGTGTCGGGGTTGTGATCATCCAGTTTCTGGTGGGCGTCAGTCTCGGCCTCATCGCCGGTTACTTCGGGGGGAGCGTCGAATCGGCAATTATGCGGCTTACCGATGTGATGCTCTCCATCCCGTCCGTGGTCTTAGCTGTAACCATCGCCGGCTTTCTGGGGGGAGGGATTCAGAACGTGATCATTGCAGTGAGTGCCATTGGATGGCGGGCCTACACGAGGCTGGTCAGGGCTGAAGTCCTTGCGATAAAGGAAAAGGCCTTTGTGGAGGCAGCCAGGGCCATCGGATGTGGCCATCTGAGGATCATTCTGCGCCACATTTTGCCCTATACCATGGGCCCAGTGATCGCGTATTCCTCCCTGGCAGTCGGCATATCGATTCTCTGGGCCGCAGCCTTGAGTTTTTTGGGCCTCGGCGCTCAGCCTCCCACTCCGGAATGGGGTGCCATGCTGGCCGACGGCAGGGAGTATATGATGGATGCGTGGTGGATCGCCACCTTTCCCGGTCTGGCGATCATGTTTACGGTGTTGGGCTTTAATTTCTTCGGGGATGCATTACGAAACGCCCTGGATCCTAAGATGGAAAGAGAACGGCGATGAGCGGATTCTTTCGCCTTGGCGAAACGCAGGGAAGAAAACAGTGCCGCCTCTTCTGGAAATAAAGGGTCTCAAAGTCCACTTCCGAACAGATGCTGGGACTATCAAAGCCGTTGACGGAATTGACTTAACTATACGGCAAGGCCGAACAGTGGGGATGGTTGGGGAAAGCGGATGCGGCAAATCCATGACTGCCTTGGCCATCATGAGGCTTGTACCTCCCCCCGGAAAGATTGTCGGGGGTGAAATTCTGTACTATCAGAACGACCGCATCATCCCCCTCCACCAGCTGGACCCTAAAGGAAGGAAAATCCGCTCCATCCGTGGCAATGAGATTGCGATGATCTTCCAGGAGCCCATGACTTCTTTCAACCCCGTCTTCACTATCGGCCATCAGATCATGGAAACTATTTTGCTCCACCAGAAGGTGGGGAAAAAAGAGGCACAAGAGAGAACCATCGAAATACTGCGAAAGGTAGGCATCCCCATGCCGGAACGACGGATCGATGATTATCCCCACCAACTTTCAGGTGGCATGTGCCAGCGGGCCATGATCGCCATGGCATTGTCGTGCCGCCCCGCCCTGCTCATTGCCGATGAACCGACCACTGCTTTGGATGTTACCATTCAGGCTCAAGTCCTGGAGCTAATGATGGCCCTAAAGGAAGAATTCGGGACCTCTATTATGATTATCACCCACGATTTAGGTGTAGTGGCAGGCATGGCCGATGAAGTAGTGGTGATGTACCTTGGACATATAGTGGAGAAATCGGATGTGCGGCGCATCTTCCACGACCCAAAACATCCCTATACCCAAGGATTGATGCAATCCCGACCATCCATCATAAGCCATACTCAGCATTTGAAGCCCATCAGGGGGACGATACCAGAGCCCTACGACATTCCCAAAGGGTGTCCTTTTCAACCTCGCTGTTCGATGCCTTCAAGACGATGTGAAATGGAGAAACCCCCACTGGTGGAAGTGGAACGCGGGCACTTTGTGGCCTGCTGGCATTGAGGAAACAACCTATGGCTCAAACTCTCTTGGAAGTGAAAAATCTGAAGAAATATTTTCCGGTCACTAGGGGCATTCTGAAGAGGACAGTGGGCCAGGTCAAAGCCGTCGACGGCATTGACCTCACCCTGAGTGAGGGGGAGGTTCTTGGGATTGTAGGCGAAAGCGGGTGCGGGAAGACTACTGCTGGACGCACCATTCTCCGGCTGCTGGAACCTACCGAAGGTGAGATTTGGTTTCACCTCAGGGGGAAGAAGGATGACGAAAAAAAGAAGAGGATCAATGTAGCGGCCGCATCCCATCGAACCTTAAAGAGACTGCGGAGGGAAATGCAGATAGTATATCAGGATCCGTATTCTTCGCTTAACGGCCGAATGACGGTGGGCGATATTGTAGGAGAGCCTCTCCTGGTACATGGCATGGGCAATGCGTCCGAGCGGAAAGAGCGTGTCCGATACCTATTGGCCGCTGTGGGCCTCAATCCGGATCATGCTTTTCGTTATCCTCACCAGTTTTCAGGTGGACAACAGCAAAGGATCGCCATTGCACGAGCATTGAGCCTTAGTCCTAGGCTCATCGTGGCCGACGAACCGGTCTCAGCGCTCGATGTTTCGGTTCAGGCCCAGATCCTTGAACTTTTCCAGAAATTACAGGAGGAATTCAAACTCTCTTATCTCTTTATTACCCACGATCTTGCAGTAGTGAAATACATCAGCCACAGAATAGCTGTGATGTATCTTGGCAAAATTGTAGAACTGGCCAGCACCGAAGAACTTTTCTACAACCCGAAACATCCTTATACGGAGGCACTCATTTCGGCTGTGCCGATCCCGGATCCCGACTATCCAGTTAGAAGAATACTCCTCAGCGGCGATGTTCCGAACCCTCTGAACCCACCTTCAGGGTGTCACTTTCATCCTCGTTGTCGCTATGCTGAAAGCATATGCAAAACAGATCCCCCCATCCTTCGACACTTGGGAGAAGACCATTATGTACGATGTCACTTGGCCGAGCATCTGAGTCTCCAGCCCATTCAAAGGGCCAATCATGGAAACTAAGCTCTTCGACAAAACACCGGAGCCTCAGCAGCCACGTCCTCCTTTTTTGTTTTCCAACTCATGGATTGCTCGAACTGTTTGGATCGTGTCTGCCTCGAGCGGGGATTTGTCCTCCCGATATCGTCTTACCCGCGCGAACCGAAGAGCCAGCCCTCCACAGTAGCGAGGGCTGACTTGAATATCGCTGAAGGCCACCTCCACCACCAGTTCCGGGCGCACATGGACTGTCCAGGGATCGCGTCCGATCTCCAGTTCTAGGAGCTTTTGGGTCTGCCAACGAAGCATGGCGTCAGTAAGACCTTTGAATGTTTTGCCCAGCATCACGAAACCCCCGGTTTCCTCGTCCCGAGCTCCCAGGTGCAGGTTGCTTAACCACCCCTTTCTCCTGCCATGCCCCCATTCTGCGGCCAGGACCACTAGGTCCAGGGTCCTTGCAGGTTTGATCTTCAACCAGTGAGATCCTCGCTGGCCGGCCACGTAGGGAGAGGCGAGTCCCTTGGCCATCACCCCCTCATGCCCCGCCTTGCGGCTTAAGAGAAGGAACTCCTCCGCCTCCCGCTCATCCCCCGTGACCTTGCGGGGAACGATGAATTCCTGGGGAATAAACCACGTCAAGAGCTCGAACCGCTCCCCATAAGGGGCCTCCAGCAGGGGTTCGCCGTCCATAAAGAGGAGATCGAAGAAGAAGGGACGAAGGGGGAGACGGCCCTGCATTCGTTCTACGCCTTGGATCCGGCCTATTCGGCGCATGGTCGCCTGGAATGGGAGAGGCCTCCCGTCCTTCCCCTGGGCGACCACTTCTCCCTCAACGATGGCCTCTTTCACTGGAAAGGCCCGAGCCCGCTCGACGATCTCTGGGAGCCGTTCCGTAACCTCTTTCAGATGGCGGCTGTAAATCCGGACCTCATCCCCCTCCTTGTGAACCTGTATGCGGGCTCCGTCGATCTTGAACTCCCATCCCGCCTCTCCGAGCCTTTGGAGGGCCTCTGATGTCCCCTCCGCCGCCTTGGCCAACATGGGAGATACCGGATGAAAGAGACGGGGACGGAAACGTGAGAGGCCTCGGAGGTCCTCCTCCAGTGCTGCCCGAGCCACCTCCCCGATATCTGCGGAGAACATGAGGGCCTGTCGGATTCGGGATGCGGGCACATCCGAGGCCTTGGCCACTGCTTCGACCACAAGCCCCTCCAGGGCGCCCTGGCGCATCTCCCCTGTGAGGAGGCCGACCAGGAAGTCCCTCTCTCCCGCATCGGCCCGGGAGAGACATTCCCTCAAGATCCGTACCTTCCGACTTCCAGACCCCGCACCCCTCTCTCGGGCCATCCCTTCCAGGTAAGTGTCCACGTCATGGAGGGTCAAGGGGGGGTCTGTATGGTCAAGGCCCCGAAGTGCCTCCTGGAGGCTCTTCCATCCGATCCCCAGGCGCCCTTGGGGTAGCCGACCCGACAAGTAGGAGGCAGTCAAGGCAATTTCCTCCCCTCGGGCCTGCCGCAGCAGTCGAGCCATGAGATCGACCTTCTCCGTCTTGCGAGAAGTCGACCGGACCTGAGCCGATACCAGTTCCAATGCCTTAAGTAGCATCCCATCTCCTCACAAAAAGCAGATGCATTGGGAACCGAAGCCCCCTTCCGGAAGCGGAAATAGCATCTTTTTCTCCTCAGCATGAAGGCCCTGCCATCTGCCGTTTTGTTACCTTGCTTTCGGTCGGACAGCAAGCAGCACGAATTTGGGAAGTCGAAAATCCTATCGTTTGGGGAGAGGGATCTGGAACCAAGAGAAAGGTGACACGAAATTTGGTTGACGAAGCTCAAGCCAATGGGTATAATGGTCTGGCCATTTGAGCTCTGGCCAATTAACCTAGTAAGAGGCCTCCATGTTTCGCCCCATCCGCCCTCGCCGCATCTCCCACGAAGTCATCGAGCAAGTACGGGAGGCCATCACCTGCGGGGGTCTCAAACCTGGCGACCGGCTCCCTTCCGAGCGCGAGATGGCAAAGCAGCTGGGGGTAAGCCGCCCTACCCTGAGGGAGGCCCTTCAGGCCCTGGAGCACGCCGGATTCATCCGCTCCGTGCAGGGCGACGGCACCTATGTGAGGGATCCGGGAGAACGGTCCCTACGTGATCCCCTATGTCAATGGCTCCATTCCGACCCCCAACGGATCGTCCAATTGGCGGAATTCCGGACCGCTATCGAGACGTGGGCCGCAGGGCTCGCCGCACAGCGGATGACCTCCGAGGAATCCGCCCAGTTGGGAGCGATCCTCCGGAGGATGGAGGAAGGAGTGAAAAGGGGGGCTTCTGTCCACGCCCTCGATGCCCAGTTTCACCTCACCCTAGCACACGCCACCCAAAATGGGGTCTATTTCCATGTGGCCAACACCGTCTTCTACCTCTTCGCCGAAGTAACCCGCCTCTCCCACGAGGAGATCTTCACTTCTCAGCAGGACCAGAAGAGACTCCTGGAGGAGCATAGGGCCATCTTCGATGCGGTCCGCCGAGGAGACGTGGAAGGGGCCCGCACCGCCATGCAGCGCCATCTCCACTATACGGAGACATGGTTCAGACGCAGGGTCAGAGACGGCCGCCCTGCACAGGAGGAAGAAACATGAGCCGCAACCCCCTTTTTCGATCCGAGGCCTTGGAGGCGGTCCGAAAGGAAGAGGAACGGTGGAAGAAGGATCGCCTCGGCCCTCAGGACTTGGAGTCCGAGGGTCGTTACGCCACGGCCTCGGGGATCCCCACCCACCTCCTCTACACGCCCGCAGACCTCGCCGAGATGGATTATCTGAAGGATCTGGGCTTCTCGGGCCTCCCCCCCTTCACTCGGGGGATCTATCCCAACATGTATCGAGGAAGGCCCTTCACCATCCGCCAATTGGCCGGGTTCGGCTCACCCGAGGACTGCAACCGACGGCTCAAGTTTCTCCTGGAAAAGGGGGCCACAGGACTCAACATCGTCCTTGACCTCCCCTCCATCCGGGGATACGACTCCGATGACCCTCAGGCCGAGGGAAATGTAGGCCAATGCGGTGTGGCCTTGGATTCGGTGGAGGACCTGCACGCCCTCTTCCAGGACATCCCCATCGATCAAGTGAGCGTCTCTTTGGTCACCCACCTGCCCAGCACTACGGTGGTACTCCTCTCGGCCTATATGGTCATGGCCGAAGAGAGGGGAATTCCCCTGGATCGACTGGCAGGCACCTCCCAGAACGACTTCATCATGGAGACCACGGTCGGGAGCGCCCCTGAGATCCTCCCTCCGGGACATGCCTTTAGGCTCCAGTGCGACGTGATCGACCATATCACCCGAATCCTCCCTCGATGGAATCCCGTGAGCTTCAACGGCTACAACCTCCGAGAGGCAGGCACCGACGCCGTCATGGAGGTGGGCGTAGCCGTGGCCAATGCCTTGGCCACGGCCCAGGAGCTGATCCGCAGAGGGCGCGATCCGGACAGCTTCCTCCCTCGGTTCTCCTTCTTTTGGGACCTCCACAACGATTTCTTCGAGGAGATCGCCAAGTGTCGGGCCTCTCGAAGGGTATGGTACCGTCTGGTCCACGAACGATTGGGGGCCAGATCTCACCGAGCCCATCTCATGCGCTTCCACGTGCAGACCTCGGGGATCACCCTTCCCTCCGTGGAGCCCCTCAACAACATCGCCCGGGCCGCCATTCAGGGACTTGCGGCCGTATTGGGTGGCGCCCAGTCCCTCCATATCGACTCCTACGACGAGGCATATTCGGCACCTACGGAGCAGGCGGCTCTCATCTCCCTTCGCACTCAGCAGATCCTCCAGGTGGAGACCGGTGTGACGCGCGTGGCGGACCCCTTGGGCGGCTCCTATTACGTGGAAGCCCTGACCAATGAGATGGAAAGGCGCATCCTTGATCTGGTGGACCAAATGGAAGAGATGGGAGGAATTGTCAGGAGCGTGGAGTCCGGATGGCTCCATAGGCGGATCGCCGACTTCGCCTACGAGCAACAGCGGTCTATCGAGTCCGGTCACCTTCCCATCGTAGGGGTCAACTTCATGCCCGCCTCAGAGTTCCGTCCTCCAGAGGAGATCTTTCGCTACCCCGAAACCCAACAACGACAGACCGAGAAACTCAGACGCATCCGAAAGGAACGGGACACCCGCTCTTGGAAGCGTGCCCTGGAGGGGGTCAGGGAGGCCTGTCGTGACGGCCAGAACATAATGCCCGCCGTGCAGGAGGCCGTGCGGGCAAGGGCAACATTGGGGGAGATCCAGCGGGTCTTTCGGGAAACTTTTGGACTGTGGTCCTTCCCCCTGCACTGAGAAAGAGGAGTAGAATTCCATGGACCGACCCCGTCCTATCAAGGTCCTGATGGCCAAATTAGGGCTCGATATTCACTGGAGGGGAGCGATGGCCGTGTCCCGGCTTCTTCGCGACGCCGGGATGGAGGTCATTTACTTGGGCAACCAGTTTCCCGAGGCTATTGCGGCCGCGGCCCTTCAAGAGGCCCCCGATGTGGTGGGCCTGAGCACGCTTGCGGGCAACCACCTCAGCCTCGGACCTCGCGTGGTCCAGGAACTTCACGCCAAGGGGATGGAAGACGTCTTGGTCATCATGGGAGGAGTCATACCCCCCGACGATGTGCCCAAACTCAAACGAGAGGGAATCGCCGAGGTCTTCGGGCCCGACACCCCGGTGGAGCGGATCGTGAGGTTTATCCGGGAGCGGATCCGCGGCACGCTCGAGGATACGGGCCCGGGGCCCCATTCCGGTCCCCCTCCCAAAAGCGTCGGAGAATAAGCTCCCTGAAAGACGAAGAACCACTCCAAGAGCCGTTCAGGAGGAGAACCCCCATGCTTGCTTACGATAAATGGCCCCCCATATACGATGAGACCTACATGCCGGAGCCCGAATCCCGCTATTGGTTTCCCCGAGAGGAGACCATGGAGCCCCGGGAGCGTGAGGCATTGATCCTGAGAAAGCTCCGCGCCCAGGTGGAGTGGGCTTACTACCGCTCCCCCTTTTACCGCCGAAAATGGGACGAGGCAGGCTTCCATCCCGAGAAGCTCAAGACCCTGGATGACCTCCGGCGGATCCCCATTCTGACCAAGGAGGAGATCCGAAAGGATCAGGCAGAAAATCCCCCATTCGGGAGCTATCTATGCGTGGAGCCCCGAGATGTGCTTCGCATCCATGGCACTTCCGGCACCACCGGGCGGCCAACGGCCTTCGCCATCGGAAGAGATGACTGGCGTCGCATCGCCAACGCCCACGCGCGCATCATGTGGGGGGCAGGGATCAGACCTTCCGACACCATCTTCATAGGGTCCTTCTTCAGCCTCTATATGGGCTCATGGGGGACCCTCATAGGTGCAGAACGCCTGGGGGCCGTCTCCTTTCCCTTCGGGGCTGGCGTCCCAGGGCAGACCCTTATGGCCCTTTCCTGGATCAAGGAGATTCGCCCCTCGGCCTTCTACGGAACCCCCTCCTACGCCCTTTACCTGGCAGAGAAGGCCAGGGAGAACGGATATGACCCCAAAGAGGACTTCGCATTCCGCATCATGTTCTTCTCCGGAGAGCCCGGAGCGGGAATCCCTACCACCAAGCGGCTTATCGAAGAGACCTTCGGATGTAAGTGCATCGATATGGGCTCAACGGCCGAGATGTCTCCCTGGATGACCAATGGAGAGTGTGAGTTCCGGCAGGGGATGCACCTCTGGAATGACATCGTCTACACAGAGCTAGTGGACCCGGACACCAAGGAGCCGGTCCCCTTCGGCTCTGAGGGAGTGCCAGTCTACACGCACTTGGAACGCACTTCCCAACCCATGATCCGATTCTGGTCCGGGGATCTCTCTCTCTGGACGGATGAGCCTTGCCCCTGCGGTCGCACGTACCCCCGCCTTCCCAAGGGGATTTATGGACGGGTCGATGATATGCTCGTCATCCGGGGGGAAAATGTCTATCCCAGCGCCATCGAAGAGGTCCTTCGCTCCATGGAGGGCTTCGGAGGAGAATTCCGCATCATCGTCACCCGAGAGAAGGTAATGGACGAACTCACCATCCAGGCCGAATATTCCTCTTCCATCGCTTCTCAAGCCCGATCCGACTCGGAAGTCCTCCAACACCTCCAAAAAGAGATGCAACTTCGCATCAAGAGCAAGATTGGAATTCGCCCCACCATCGAGCTGGTATCTCCAGGAACCCTGGAGCGGACCCAGTTCAAGGCACGAAGGGTCATCGACAAAAGGGATCTGTTTAAGGAAGGCTGAGGCAGGACAGGAAAGGCCCCTGGACCGCATCCTTCTGTCCCTATCACAGGGGGCATTCGGCGCTCGGAAATGAGGATACCTTATTTATGATCTTAAGGGTTGAGGATTCGGAAGGGCGTTCCTTTGTCTTCCGTACGCACCAAAAAGACGCAGCAGGGAGCATATCGGACCACGAACTGGGCCGGATCGGCCAATAGATGTCGCTCGATCCACCCCGGCCGGCCGCTCGGGATCACCAGGACATCCACCTCCAGCTCCCGGGCTGTCTCCACAATGACCCGCTCCGTGGGAGCGCCGATTCGAGTCAGTTCCTCCACGGGAATGCCCAAACGGGCCCCTTCGGAGATCGCATCTTGAACCCTCTTTCTCTCTTGGGCCCTCAGACGTTGCTGGACTCCCTCGAAGGCCCCCATGGCCACCCGGGCGAAGGATGGAAAGGGCGGACTGACGCGAAGGACAAAGAGCGCGGCGTCAAAGTGCCGAGCGAGGGATAAAGCGAACTGGAGGACGTTAGGGAAAGACGGGCCGGAACCCCACGGGATCATGATCCGATCGACCGAGACCATGCCATCTCTCCTGCGGCCCTTTGAAGACGGTCTCTGTCATTACTTGGTAGCGTTCAGAATTTGTGGCAAGGTTTAGGGACATTGAAACCGGCACGGTCTCTTTCTAAAGTTTGGTTTATTCCGGCAAACAAAGGAGAGAGACCGTGGCAGCACAACAAATACATATCACAGTTCGGTTTGATCTTGCAACAGGCAAGACCACACTCAACGAGATTGTATATAGGCTTTTGGAGCTGCGTAATCCCTTGATGCGTGCCATCTTGGGGGAGATCCTTCTTTGGTATGACCAGTGGATCTGTGAGAGGCTCACTGGGGGATATCCAAGCACCCGAAGGAGGGGACTTGGCAGGCACCGCCAGAGGGGATCTCCCCAGGGGCACCTTTGCAGGGCTCGCAAGGCACTGAAGCGCGGCAGGAAGGCAAGGCATTTTGTCACAGCGTTGGGAAGGCTGAAGATCCCCATTTCTGTGGTTCAGTGTAAGGGCTGTGGTCTTCGGTATGCCCCTCTTTTGGATGCCATGGGGGTGTCTGCTTACGTTCGAAGGGAGGGCAATTTTGAGAGGCAGGTCATAGAGGCGGTAAGCCTGACCAATTACCGCCGAGCTGAACTGTGTAATGGCTGACGGCACAGGCCTTAAGCAGTATAGGGGCAAAAGGGGGGAGCTTAGGGTGGTTGTTGGGGTTACACCCTCTGGGAGGCTTGTGCCTTTGGGATGTTTTGTCAACACCCCATGGGATGATATTGAGAAGGTGATTAGGGCCAAGCTGAGGCACATTGATAAGGGGCAGCTTAGTTTTATCTATGATGGGGAGCCTTCTTTGGATGAGTTTTTGGCTGATGTAGCCAATACACAGAGGTGTCTTTGGCATGGTCCCAGGGGTCTTTATCATAGTCTTTGGCAAGAGGGGTTGGGCAGGGCTCAAAGTGCGCCCTACATGGAGGAGGTCAAGAGGATCATTGGGGTGGAGCTTCCCCATGGATCCTTTGAGCTTCTGCGCAAAGAGGACAAGAAAGCAGTCAGAGGGAGTTGGACGAGTTGATAGATGTATTTCGAGCGAGGGGTTACAGGCACGCTGTTCGATATCTTGAGGGCCTTCCTAGGAAGATATTTACCTACGTGGAGATATGGCTTGAAACTGGGGTTATAGCTCCCAGAAGCATCTCTTTGCTTGAGAGGGTCTTCAGGGAGATAGGGGGGCAGGCTCAAGAAGATGGCACCTGGATGGAGTGACTTGGTGGCCACGAAGATAGCGAGAATTATCCTGATCAAGTGGGTATCCAGGAATAGATGGGAACAATACTGGCTGGACAGACTTGGTATTCATGGAAACTTCCGGATCAATGTTGAGTCTGTGGCAATTACATCATGCCACTGGAGTTGCCCCTATAAAACAGGACACCGTTTTCAAGTTGAATAACACCTAATGAACTCTCTTGGAGAGCGCATCTTTAATCCCTTATGTGGATGATTTTCATTATAATCCTCAAACCACTCAGGCAACTGTGCCATCACTGTCATGGCATCAGGGCGATCGTGAACATAGACATAGTCTCTCTTAAAGGTTTTTACAAATGCCTCTGCCATTCCATTGCTCTCAGGACTGTAAAATGCGGTAGTACAAGGAATAAACCCTATCTCTTCAGCAAACTCTATGGTCTCCTTAGCAAGGTAGCATTTGGCATTGTCAGTGAACCATTCAATTTTGTAGCGATATTCTACCGATTGTATCATCAAATCACGAACCATCTGGGCATTTATCCACCCAGAGGTGGCTACATAGCTAAGGACCTCCCTATCACAACAGTCAAGACTGAATACAACACGTACAGTGTCCCTGTTCCAACAGGGGATTTCAAATACATCAGAACACCACCTCATGTTGCTCTTCAAGGTAATAACCTTACCATCATGAGTCCTTGTATTAGATCTGCCTGCTTGTGGTTGACCAGGGGCTTTCCTCTCAATTTCAAAACCCTGTTCAAAAGAGCATGAATCCTTCGATATCCATAGGTGGGGCGTTGTTCAACCAGTCCCATAATCATGGGAAGGAGCCACCTGTCGTCTGCCTTTCGGTATGGACCCCTTTTTCTTCTCTGCCCTCTATTACTGCAACGAGCAGCAATATTAGATCTTGCCACCCCCAGGGTCTCACACATACTTTTCATGGGGTATCCTCCCCGGGCAACAATGGCACACCCGATATCAGTCTTTTTTCACGGGCAATCCTTACAGCATCCTTAAGTATCTCATTCTCCAGCGTCTTTTTGCCCAACAGCCTCTCCAACTCCCTGATCCTGGCTTTGAGCTCTCTTACCTCAGAGGCTGCAACCACCTCTTCCCCTGCACGAATGGCTGATAGTTTACCTTCACGGGCCAGTTTCCGCCAGGTGAACAATTGGCTGGGAGATACACCGTATTTACGGGCAACATATGAGACACTCATTCCAGGAAGCTCCGTTTCTTCAACCATCTGGAGCTTCTCNGCAACTGTCCATCGTCTCCGGCGTNGCACCGATGTGATAACCTCAACCTTATCAGCTTTATCTGAGCTACTAGTATCTGACATAGTACTACCCCTAGTCGTTATTTAACACACTAGGGTGTCCAGTTCAATTGGGGGCTACTTCACCACAATTTTTGAACGTTACTAAAAGTTTACCGGACAGTAGTGCCTTATATCTACAAAAACTGGAGGTTAGGGATATGAAAAAGTCCGCTTTTATTGCTTGTATTCTTTTGATTTTAGTTGTTGTTAATAGCAACGCACAGACATTAATTGAACGTTTGGAATTTAATTCGTCTGAAAAGGTTACTCTCTTATCACAATCCAAAGGATTAACAACAAATGTTTCTGAGAAGTCAGTGAATGCTGATTCTAGCAAGAANGTTTTACTTGCAAAAGACCCTTCTACTGAGAATCTCTATATAAAGGTTCCTGAGGACGCACCTTTTTTGGGACCATGGAAGGTAAGTAAGAAAAATCTTTATTGGAAATGGGACTGGGAAGAGGACTTCTGGGTATTTCAGAAGGACCGCATCTGGGACGTTCACCCTTCTTATCACTGTGCTTATATGAGTTTAGAAGGACATACTCTAACCTGTAAATGGTATGCTGATATCGGAGAGTTTATAACTACCATTGTATTTAATAACGACTGGTCTCGGTTCAAAGGAAAAACCAGATTTACATACTATGCAACTGGTAGTGAGGGCGAAGAACTNTTAGAGGGATCCAGGGAGAAGGGAGAAACTGCTTCACAAAGGCCTGCTGGAACATCAGGGACAGAAAGCTCCATATCTTCTTCTATAAACAGTTTGAAAACAGAATTAGAGAAGTTTGAAAAGATACGTGATGAAGCATATAAAACATTAAAGATGAAAAAGAAAGAAAGAGAACTATTATTACTAAGNATTTCTGGAAGGAACTTAGGAGGAGCTTGGAGCACAAGAGGTTATGCTGCAGGAGATGTTGACCTCACCGACCCACGAGTTAGGCAAGCAATAGATTTGGGAGGTCCATCCTTGATGCAAATATATGATCCTATATACAGGATAGAACATCTATCGCAAGAGATTAGTTTATGGGAGATAACTCTCAAAGAGGCAGAGGGAGAGATTTATAGAATAAAAGAAAAATTGCGGTCTCTTCAGAAGAACTGAATTTTTAAGGAGGAATGAGAGATGAAACAATTTATATTTGCCCCTGTAATTTCTTTATTGACAATCATTTTTATTCCCAAATTGTTATATGCNGATAGTCTGGCAGAACTCAAAAAAGTTACACTTGAAAGAATCGAATTCAAACAGGAAGAGATTAACAGACTAAAAGAGTCTGAAAAAGGAGTAAATGGCTATGCAATTTTTGGGAAGGATGTCCCATCCTTTCTCCTTACAGGAGACATTTTAAAGGATCAACTTTACTCCACTGATAGCAGAATAGAAGTTCTAAAAAGAGAAATTTCCTATTTAAATCGTGTCTTAGAACGCATTGAAACATTAAGAGGGAATCTTTTATCAAATGGTGACTTCTCCCAGGGTCTCTCAGGGTGGTCACAAGAATCCCATGGTTACAGAAGTACCCCTGGTTCCCGTGCAAAGATTATTGGCCCTGACTATAGCAACGGCCTTTTACGGTTAGGTGTATATGGTGGAACACATACTGTCTATCAGGAGATATCAGTCAGTGACCTGAATCTGAATTTATCCGCCCGATTCCGCATTCAGAGGTGGTCCACCTTCGGTGGCCGGCAAGGTGGCTGGGCCGCTGTGGGCATCTCCTATAAAGGAGAGGGGGGGAGGCATCTGGGCTCTGTCTACTTCTACCTCAATCCTTATAGTGACCATGAGAGCAGTCCCGGGGTTTACTGGTATAAGATTGGAGAGGCCCTTCCCGTACCCACGGACTGGAATGATGTGGATGTAAATATAAAAGAGGCCGCAGAGAGCCTTCTCAACATACGCCCGGAGGAGGTCACAAAGGTCAGGATAAGCGCCATTGTCTTTGGCACCCATGAAGACGGTACATACACCATAGCAGAGTTTGATAATTTTAAGATAACACCAGCAGGCCTGCCAGGAGGCAAAACCCCTTCTGGAAGAAATATGGTTGCCTACTGGCGCTTTGACGAGGGCAGAGGGGATATTATCCATGATTCATCAGGCAATAACAACAATGGACTAATACACGGGGCAGATTGGGTTAGAGGCATTAGTGGGAGTGCCCTCATTTTTGAGGGTATAAGTGACTACATAGAGGTTTCTCATTCTTCAGAACTGAATATCACTGATTCCATCACGATTGAGGCATGGATAAATCAGGACTTAATAGATGCTTCAGACAGAACCATTATTGCAAAAGGTCCTTTATCAACGGACATGAGCAATTATGATCTCAGAATCGCTAAAGGGAAGGTAAGATTTCTTTTCAGAAATGCTGGAGATTCATGGAGGGCCTATTCCACACTTGATCAGGTAATAACTGCAAGATCTTGGTTTCATGTTGTGGTTGTACAGGTTTGGGGTAAGGAAGGCACTCCCAGAATCTACATTAATGGCGTAGAAAGACCTGGCACCTGGATTGTGGGCAATAGCTATGAGAGGGTTATTCCAAATCCATATCCTCTATATATCAGCGGAACAGGACGATTAAAGGGATTCAATGGAATGATCGATGAGGTCCTTATCTGGGGTAGGGCACTGAGTGATGAGGAGATAAGGGCACGCTATGAAAGATTTGCCCTGTTACTTAAACCCAGGACACCGGGACCATCCGGTATTCAGAATGGATTGGTGGCATATTTTCCCTTTGACGGTTCGGCTGAAGATGTTTCAGGGCATGGCTACAGGGGAACTGAACACGGAGGTATCCGTTATGTTCCTGGAGTATCAGGAAGGGCGGCGAGTTTTGACGGTATTAATGACTATATTGAAACAAACCTCATCCCCCCGAAGGTATTCACCATCAGCCTTTACTATAAGGCATATAATCAGAAGAACTACAATCCTGCTATTGTCTCCACCTATAAGTATGTGAAAGTCTCTGGATACCTGGGATTTTATTACTCCATTATCGGTGGTACTGAGCGAACCTGGTACGATGGAAACAACTTCATTGAGATCGCCTTCACACCTAGCCAGTGGCATCATCTCGTGATAAGCAGTGACGGAAGCCATGTCACTGTTTATAAGGATGGCATTATGATAAGAAAAGCCTCCGGCACAATAACCCACAGGGATATCCTCCTGATAGGGTCAAGCCGATACTCTACTTCTAACCCGCTGGATAGGATGCGTAATTTCTATGGATTAATTGATGAGGTGAGAATCTATAGCCGTGTTCTATCCGTAGCCGAAATAAGTAATCTCTACAATAAGATCAAGAGACAATCCTACAAACAGGGACCTGCAAAACATGAAGTCAATATTGATAGACCTGGCATGGATTAGAGAAATTTCGATCTTCCTTATCCCTACAACGCAAGTTGTTTGTCATTATCAAGGTGACGCAACCTTCGTCGCCTATGGGAGAGATATGACCGATGGTTCCTGTTCTGGAGCCAGGAGACCAGTTGAAGCGAGGTTGCGACATCAAATTTTCGCATGGGCAAGACCACTTCGAGCAAGACCTTAANCTACGACAGCGTAATGGACGGTGCTTTTTTTCCCCAACCTGGTCTTCAGGTGCCANAGGAAAAAGTGTGCCAGCATGCACGTAAGTATGTGGTGGTGCCAGCCCGGGTATTTTCTCACTTTTCATAGTGGTCCATGCCGAGCTCGGTTTTCGTCTCCTCAAAGCACTGCTCAATGGCCCAGCGAAGACCACTGAGCCACACGAAGACCGGCAAGCGTGTGCTAGCTGGAGCGTTACTGATAAAGTAGGCGTAGGTGGGATTGTCCCCGATGGTTCTACGAATGATCAGCCATACCGGTTTTTGCGACAGCCCGCAGTGGGACAGTACGATTCTACGCTTGGTGAACTCATAGACGATNGGCCCTTTGGTCCCTTCGGAAACCTGGNGGCGATACCAGAAGTAGTCGTTGATGTTTTTGGCCAGCGTCGATACCTCAATCGGCTTGCGACTGGGATCGGCAAGCACAGTTTTGGTGCGGCGTTCTCCCCGGTAGGTGTAGTGCTTTTCAATGGTTACCGGTCGCTGTACCCAACAAAGCGTGTTCTGTTTGACTGCCACAAAGTAGTGTACGCCAGGCAGCGATTCGACGGCTTCGATGAACTCCGGACTCATGCCATACACGGAGTCCGCAAGCACATATTTAAANGGGAGGACCTGTTCTGCGGCAATATCGCTCAGCATCTCCACCGCCAGCTGGGGTTTACTCTTGAAGGTAACACTGTCCGGGAGCTTCCGGAGATTATCAGTTTTATCTCAAAACCTGAGTGATTTTGGTGTAGTGGTTTTTGGAGTCTACACTACAGGGTCTGTTGTTGGAGGTGTTTATGTTGAGGTGGGGGCACATCCATTGCCTTGAAGAGACTAAGCTGCTCGGCCGTGGCCTTGACCAGGCCTTGGACCACCCCTGCCTCGGTGTAGACCTCCAAGGCCCTCTGGATGGAGAGCTTCTCGAGGGCTCTTTCGGGAGTTCGGGCAATACCCGCTTTGCGAAGACGACTCCTGATCAACCTTTGGATCTGCAAAGCCATCACACAGATGAAGATGTGGGCTCGGATGCGACGGTCCACCCAGTGATACACAGGACGTATATCCAGAGAGCTCTCTTAAGCGTCCGAAAACAGCGCTCGATCTCCTGGAGCTCCTTATACTGATGAACCACCTCCTCAGGGCTCATCGTGCGGTTGGTGGTCTCCAAAAGGAGCTTCCCGTCGATGAGGTTCTCCCAGGCCCGTATCTCCTTGTTGGGCTCCCAACGAACCATACCATGCTCATCCAGTAGCGCCTGAGCCCCCTCTGCTTGAGGTAGTCGTGGAGATGAAGCAGAGCCTCCTGCGGAGAGAGGGCCCTTCCGCTTATGGGGATGGTGCCATTTTGTTGACCATGGGTGCGGGCCACCCTCCACCTCAGATAGGATGTGGCCTCCCTCAGGGAGGGCTGCCCTATGGGCCTTGGTCTCTTTGGCAATGGGCTCGCTGTGGGCCACAACAAAACGCCTCCCATCAAGGGTCACATCCAAGAAACATTGCCTCTGTCATCTCCGGGATTAAAAGTACTGAAAGCCCCGGGATAAAATGTCCCCCGACCTGAGAGGCAGGGTATACCTTCAGGGGGGAGAAAAGACCTGGAGGTATCCCATGCTCGGGAAGGAGGACTGGATGGATATCAAAGCACAGGTTTCCAAGGGAGTCTATCTGAAGGACATTGCCAGGGAGTTGGGGGTCCACCTCGAGGCAGGCGGCCCGGGGCGAGAAGGAGCAAGCTGGATCCGTTCAAGCCCATGGTGGACGGGCTGTTGCAGGAGGGGGTGTGGAACGCAGTGGTGATCTTTCGGCTGATCAAGGCTCGGGGCTATACGGGGAGGCTGACCATCTTGAGGGACTATATCCAGCCCAAGCGTCCTTTGAGGGAGGGGCGCTCTACTGTGCGCTTTGAGACGGCCCCGGGCAAACAGATGCAAAACGACTGGGCAGAGGTGATGACCGTGGTTGCAGGCTCTCCCACCAAGGTGCACTTTACGGTCAACACCTTGGGTTTCTGGTGTACGGATCGCGAGGACGCCGAGCATACCTATGAGGGGATCGAGTACTTCGGTGGGGTGACCGAGGAGGTAATGGTGGACAACCAGAAGACCACGGTCATTGAGCATCGGAAGGGCCGCAGGGTGAAATTTAACGAGGGGTTTTTGGACCTGGCCGACCACTATGGATTTGTGCCCCGGGCCTGCAGGCCTTATCGTGCCCGCACCAAGGGATACAGGGAGTTTGACAGTTTTGCCCATATGAACCAGCTTGCCTTGAGGTGGCTCGAGGGGTCCACGGCACGCTCAAGGAG
>MTPG01000054.1 GCA_002010915.1 Desulfarculaceae bacterium JdFR-97
CCCGAACCTCCTTTCGCTAAGGAAATTTAGGGGTTCCGATTTTCATGGTTTTATGGTAGGCTACGGCCGCTTTGTTCGGGAAATGTTAGGAATCCTCAGATGGGAAAGGGGGATCTCATGACCAAGGCCGATGTGATCGAGCAGGTACACAGAAAGGTGGGACTGACCAAGAGGGAATCCGCCGAGATTGTGGAGCTCACTTTCGAAATCATCAAGGAGACCCTTGAGAGGGCCGAGACGGTCAAGATCTCAGGTTTCGGGAACTTTGTGGTGCGCTACAAGAAGGCACGAAGGGGAAGAAACCCCCAGACCGGGGAGGAGCTCATCATCAGCCCGAGGAAGATTCTTACATTCAGGCCCTCCACGGTCCTTCGAAAGGCGATCAACGAAGGGCTCTGAGAGGACCCAAGTCCCCAAAAAGATCGCTGAAAAATATTCTTGACAAGATTCATTAAGTTGGGTTAAGAAGAAAAGAGAGCTTCCCCCACCACCCAGGGGGGCGCATTAAAGCCTTTCCCTTCATTCCACCCCTGTTGCCACGCGTTTTCCCCTGGGTGGTTCCCTTCCTTCTTGAATAGATCATGGTATCTTGATGTATTTTCCTTCTCAGAGGGGGTATTTTTGGCTCGATACCTATTGTACGGTTCCTGGTAGCATCATCGGAAGGCTCCTTCAATTCTCTCCTTTGCCCTTCTTTTCTCGAAGCTTTCGCTCTACCACGCAGTGGAGGCTTTCCCCTGCCCGGACCGGGCCGAAGCATTGGTTGTCCGAGAGACATGCGGCGGGCCTCCGATCTCCTTCCCTCCAACGTCGAATGAGATGCGGCTCCCGGATCAGGGGACGACTCATAGAGATGAAATCGGCCTCCCCTCGTGTCACCAGCCCTTCGGCCACTTCGAAGGAACGGAGCCCGCCCACCAGGATGACGGGGATCTTCAGGGCCTCTTTGAATGCTNTTCCTGCCTCCCTGAAATAGGCCTCTTTCTCCTTGGAGGAGATCCCGACCCGGGAGGGAATGTTGGGACCCGAAAGGAGACAGCCACCGCTGATCTCCACGGCGCAGAGTCCCTCTTCCTGAAGGATTCTGGCCGCCTCCACTGACTCCTGCAGGGAGAGTCCCCTGTCCAAAAAGTCCTTGCAATTCATCTTGATAAGGACGGGAAAATCTTCTCCCACCACGGAGCGGATGCATCTAATGACCTCTTGTACGATGCGAACGCGATTTCGGACCGGCCCTCCGTAGGCGTCCGTCCTGCGGTTGAAGAAGGGGGAGAGGAACTGGCTGAGGAGATATCCATGGGCGGCATGGATTTGAACCGCGTCAAACCCGGCTTCCTTGGCACGCCTTGCCCCCTCGCCGAAGGCCTCTATCACCTCTTCGATGTCCTGGAGCGTCATCTCCTGGACAGAGACGTTCTCGACGCCGCTCGCCATGGAAGGAGCCAACGGCATGCGTCCCGTAAGTTTGGGGTTGGCGAAAAGGCCCGCATGGGCGAGCTGAAGGGCGATCTTTCCGCCGTGTCGATGGACCGCCTCGGCCATTTCTCTAAGCCCCGGGATCAACTCGTCCTGGTACACGCCGAGCTGCTTCGGGCCCGCTTGGCCTTCGGGCCGCACATATGCATGGCTGGATATGATCAGTCCCACATCCCCCTCTGCCAGGTCCCTCATCAGACGGACCAAGGCTGGGGTGACGGATCCGTCCTGGCCGGCCATCGCCTCCCAGGTGGCCGAGCGAACGAATCGGTTGGATAGTCTCATCCCTCGAATCTCCGTCTGCTCAAAAAGGATGCTCATATTATCCTCCCTCATCGAGATGTTCTCGTCTTTATGGAGCGAATTGGAGAGATTTCATGAGATCGTGCAGGCGATCTGTATATTCTCCCGCGAAAGATATCATCAACTCTTCATAGGGCTCTTTTCTTCGCGAGTCGGACAGATATGCGCTGGCCCATTGGAGAAGCTGGATTAGACCCTCACCCATGCGAATTGCCTGATTCCATTCCCTTGCAGGTTTGGCGTCTTCAAGGATCCAGGAGCTCCCTCTTTGAGTCAACCTCAGGGCAGAGCCGTTCAATTCGAACTCCTGACAATAACGACGGTCCTCCAGACACGACTGGAATCGCTGGACGACCTTGCATTCCTCTTCCCAGCCGAATTCAGCCATAATCATGAGAAAGCGGGGCTGGTCAGGGTAATCTTTCAGCAACCGCTCCCATTGCTGCCCCAAAATCTCCACCCATCGTGGATCCTTCCCTTCAATGGTAAAACGCACCACACCGTGACTCGCACTGACCCGTCCTCGGAAGAGTCCCCTGGAGATCCTGTAAAATTCTTCCAAGGCCTCCGTCAAGCGTTTCTGGACCTCCTCCACCCTTTCAACGTGACTTCTCGTGGAAGGGCTCATGTACTCCGAGAAGGCAGTGATTTGACACTCCAAGGCCGCTTGTTTGAGCTCATCCAGTGGGATCTCCTTTGGTTTGGTGTATACTGAGGGCCCGGGTATCTCAGATGGAGCGGGGCGCCCTGAGGAGATGGTCTCTTCAATCTGTTCCACTCCCACCCCCGCCTTTTCTAGGTCTTTCATAAGGGTCTCAGGGGTCACATAATCGAGGGAAGGCGGCCCTGTAAATTCTAGGAACCGACCATTAACCCAGAGAGTGATCCGATTCTTTCTTAATTTTAGGACTGCCCAAACTACTTCATCTTTTCCATGAGTTCTAAGTAGAACCTCAAGTTTTTCTTTGACATTTAGACCGTTTGCTGCCGCAGGGATCGAAAAGAGGGGTATCAAGCAGAGGAACAGTGTATAGCGTATCCAACAAAATCCCATGCTCTATTCCTTCTCGTCCTTGATAAGGGCGCTTATTTTCAAGGAGACGCTTGGACCTTGACGACTATAGTGAATTTCCGTAAAAAAGGACCATCCTGTCTTGCTCAAGGAGAACGAGGTCGACCCCATTTCCTTCCTGTTATCATATGGGACGGAAAAAAGGAAGAAGGAGGTCTCGGCAAACGGGGCTGACATGATGCTGCAGGACCGCCGGGAGGAGGGTGAGCGCCTATGGTGTTGACCAGACGTCTGGCCCAAGAGATGGCCCGGAGGGCGGTTCGCGAGGCGGGCAGCATTGCTGTGGCGAAGACCTCCCGCCTCCTCTTGCGGGCTCCTGAAAAACTGGAAGCCCTTCTAGATCGGAAAAAGGACGAATACTTGGAAGAAGCATTGGCACGTGCCGATGCCTTTTTCCAGGAAAAGATCGGAGAAGTCGAGCAACGTGTGGACCTCAAGGTGGAGGAGATCCAGCGCCGCCTCCACGATGAGTTCCTGGAAGAAATTCGTCGGAAGCTCAGGTGGATGACCTTCTTGGCTGGAGGGCTGGCCCTTTTGGGGACTGCAATGATGGCCGCTGCTCTGCTGACGGTCTGGTTCAGTAATGGGTGATTGGGAGGCCTGTATGGAAGGAGAAGCGCGGAGGTCTGTGAAATTGGTAGTTCTGGGCAGCGGGGACGCCATGGGCAGCGGAGGTCGTCATTTTCCCGCCTTCGTCTTAACCGACGGGAGGCGGCATCTGCTGCTCGACTGCGGACCGTCCGCGCTTCCTTCCATGAAGGCGGCGGGGCTGGACCCCTTAGGTGTGGAGACCATCCTGATCAGTCATCTCCACGGGGATCACTTCGGGGGGATCCCCTCCTTTTTTCTGGATTACCAGTTCCTATCCAATCGGGATTCTCCCCTGTGCTTGATCGGACCTCCAGGCCTGAAGAGACGTTGCGAGACCCTCATCCGAGTCTTCTACCCCGAGATCCTCCAGTTCCATTCATGGAGGTTTCCTCGTGAATTCAATGAGATGCAACCTGGACAGACTNTGACGAAGGAGGATCTTCGCATTGAGGCCTTGGAGATGGACCATGGAACCCAGGGACCTTCCCTGGGTTACAGAGTCCACTGGCTGGGACGCCTGGTGAGTTATACCGGCGACACACGATGGAACGACCAACTGGTAGATCTGGCCGAGGGATCCGACCTGTTCCTCTGTGAGTGCTTTTTTTATGACTCGGACTTGGCCGCCCATGTCCGCTATCGAGATCTGCTGGAGCACCGTGACCGACTCAAGACCAAACGGGTCCTTCTCTGGCACCTAGGTCCGGAGATGCTGATGAACCTCGAGCGGGTGGACATGGAGATTGCACGGGACGGAATGGTCTTAGAGATTATCTGAAAACTATCAGGCCGACGCCCGCCGGTCGGCCCGTTCCGGAGGAAAAGGGGAGTAGGAGAGGGAATCGGGAAGATCCGAGACGGGCGCCGGCCCTGGCCAATGGTCTCTCAGTGGAGAGGGGCCATGCGGTCCAGCACGCGAAGGGAGTATGTGGAGTGGAGGGTACGGAAGGTCTCTCCTTCCACGCTTACCACTTGGGATGACCGAAAGATAGGCCCATTATCCTTGAAGAGGGCATAGCGCTCTTGCCCCCAATCGATAGCGACCAGCCAAACCCCCATTGAGACCATAACGAGGCCCCGCATGCCGCTGCACCTCCCTCTGAAGCTCCTCGGCCACAGCCTCCAGCCCAATGGGAATCAATGCCTGTATCAATGCCACCCTCACATCCAAATCCTCAACCTGTCTCCTCCAAACCCCCTTCCCACTCTTCCATTCACCGCCTATCCATGCTACGTTCTTCCACATCGGTGGCTCCTCCTTTGATACTCATTCCAATAGGTTACCCTATTCTGGGAGGAGCCACCCCTAAATTTCAACGAACTTTAGCACACACTCCCATGTATTTTCAGGGGACAAAAAGGGATATCCGATGAGTGGTAAGAAAGAAGGCATCTTACAGGTAACTGAGGTCGAGGGGGAATGGCCTGGAGGGGGCCCGTCTGTCGATATCCTTACACCTCTGGTAGGGCTATCGATTGCAGGTGGTGCTGCTGTCTTAGCGGGTGGCATGACCCTATATAGGGGCTTACTCTGGATTCCGAGATCCCTTTACAGGAGCGTCTCTAAAGTTGCACAGAGGACGGTGGATAGAGAAATACAGAAGATAGAGCAGAGGATTACTGATGCCCTTAAGATGGAGAAGCCCACACACATCCCCTCCACTCATGAGTCCTCCCCCTCTGATAGGGTCTTAGAGGGGTCAGCCCTTACCCCTGAAAGGGCCGAAATAGAAAGTATGGAGAGCTTGATAGCCCTTTTTACTGAAGAAAAAGATCGCAGGCAGGAGTATGAACAAAAGAAGGGACTCAGAAATGATGTAAGCAAAGAGATTGAAAAGGAGATTCAAGAATATAAAAGAAGAAAAAAAGAACGAGAAGAGGCCCTTAAAAGAAGAGAAGAAGAGCTTAAGAAAATGAAGGAATTAGAAACTGGTGAGAAAAAGAAAGAATTACTTAAGAAGATAGATCGTATTTATAACATATATAATCTACTAAAAGAAGCATATCCTGATGTTGTCAAGAACATCAAACGAGAACTAAGAGAAATTAAACTTGAGAAAGCCACTATTAATATGTTAGTGAAAAAGTACAAACTCGAGAAAAGATTACAGTCCTTTCAAGATCCCTCTGTGCGTGAAGGCCTTCTTAAACTTACTTCTTTAAGACTTAAATACGAAGCAATTCCCTTCATACAAATGCTTAATCCCTCCCAAAAGGATAAGTTCTATGAGATGCTTAAGACAAAGAGATTAAAGGCCGAACATGGTCAGCTTACGGAGGGTGATTTAAGGGAACTATATGCGATACTCGAAGAGCACCAGAAAATGGCCGAAGAGATGGACAGGCAGAACCGTTTTAAATGGGCAAAAGACAGAGCCATAAGGGCCTTAAATAACAAAGGCTATAACAGCATCGAAACGGAATCAAAAGGAAGTTATCTTGAAATAGTGGGCACTAAAAAGGATGGAAAAAAGGCCTCTATCTCTATCCTGAGGCCGGATGTAGAAGACGAAAGCCAACCCCGCCTTAAGATCGAGATAAAAGAGGAACGTTATTCAGATGAAGAAGAATGGAACGCCGAGGGCCGAGAGCTTGCTAGGGAGTTAGAATCCTTGGGGATCGTTCTCGAGTTTAAGGAGGTGATGACCCACTTCAAAGGAAAGCTTTTAAAATCGGCTGCACAGGTCCTGAAGAGTGAGCTCGAGGCAAAGGTACCGGACAAAACCTTTGAGGTAAGGGTAGAGGAAGATAACTACATAACTATAAATGGCATGAAACTTCAATGGAGCGTTGGGACGAGCACAAGTGAGCTACTTTCTCACTATCGTCAGGCTATTAGCGGTGAAACTAAGATAAGAGAAAGAGAAATGATCATGGAGAGGGAATAAAAAAATGTCAACGTCAGAGTATCCCTTACCCCCCTGGTGGGAGGAGATGAGGAATCATTATTTGGCACGCAATTTCCATCAATTCCTCTTTGATGGAAATATATACGATAGATTTTTCTGGTGCTTCAAAGAGAACGGCGAGGAGGGAAGACTTTATGGCTTTCGAGAGTTCCTAATACGGGCCTTGCTCAGGACTTTCGAGTTAGTGCTTTACTATAGCGCCACAAGAGGGATAGTGATCTGCAGAAGAGGGGCTTCAGATTTAGACCTTATTGAAGCCAAATCTCCTGAAAAAGAGATTTCTCCGGATGATTCACGGTTCATGGCGGTATTGGAGGATGTCCGTAAGAGCTCTAGTGAGAGGGGGATACCTGCGTCCTCCTCAGCAATCCACGACAAGATAATGGAAAATCTTTTGAAGCTCGAAGAGGCCTTAAAGACCAAGTGGAGGACTAAAACCGACGAGGAGGATAAAGGGGCCACAATTGCAACCATTGTGGATTTCTTGGACAGGATGATATCGGATTCCAGGGGAACTGCTGATAGTCACATCACTGAGAGGATTCAGAGATGGGGACTGGATATGAGTCTGAGGGAGACAGGGAATATCTCTATCCTCATCTGCGAAAACAGGGAACTCCTTCCTCAGGTATTTCACACAGACAGCACGGGCACGTTACCCATAAGGGTGCCCTTTCCTGATGCCCACTATAGGAACCTCTATTTCGAGAGACAAAAAGAAGAGGGTCAGGAGGGGTCACCTCTTGTAAAATATCTAAAAGGTGGTGCTGACAGGCTCACTACCATCGTTCAACTCACAAGGGGATTCAGGATAAACGACTGTGAATTAGTGAAGAACATCTCTGAGGAACTCCTTTCAGACGATGAGGAGAGGATGAGCACATACTTTTTTGGCTCCCAGGATCCCCCGCCCGATGCGATTGAGGACTTCATCATGAGGGAAAAGAAGGAGGTCATATATTCCTCAAGTAGGGGTATGCTGGAGCCCATTGAAAGCACTGTTGAATTCAGTGATATAGGAGGACTTAAGGAGGTAAAGGATTATTTCAAGAGGATAAGCAGGGCTATAATTGAAAGAGACGAAAACCCAAATCTTGTAGAGATAGTTCCCAAGGGGGTTTTACTGGCTGGCCCTCCCGGCACCGGAAAGACCCTCCTTGCAAAGGCCCTTGCCAGGGAATCTGGCATAAGCCTGGTCAAGATGGGAGATATCCGCAGTAAATGGGTCGGTGAGTCCGAGAAAAACATGAGTCTCGTTCTGAATCTCCTGAAGGCGATGGCTCCAGTAATAGTATTCGTTGACGAGATCGACCAGGCGATAGGGAGCCGTTCCTCCGCATCCGGAGACAGTGGAGTAAGCGGGAGGATATTCGGAAAGATCCTAGAATTTATGGGAGATAATGAGAATCGTGGAGATGTGATATGGATAGCTGCCACAAATAGAGCGGATCTCCTCGACGATGCGATGATAAGACGATTTGATAGGGTTATACCCGTGTTGCTGCCTGGTTCAGAGGAGGAGTGGGTCTCTGTAATTAAGGGCATTGTAAATCAGATGGAAGCAGAAGTTGAAGAAGGGACTATAGAAAGCTTTGTAAAAGAGAATATCAACGCACTGCGTAAGAGCCACAGTGGGAGCTCGATCGAGATGGTCCTAAGAGCAGCTTATGAGAAGGCGATAGAAGAGCGTAAGAAGGGTATTTCTCTTCAGAATTTGAAAGAAGCATTTGAGAATTTCAAAAGTAACTTCAATCAGAAGGTATACGAGTTGCAAACCCTACTTGCCATTTCAGCCTGCAACGAAGTCGGTTTTATACCCTGTCCTTCTGAGGATTATTCCTATGGGGATGAAGACTTAGATAGGATAATAGGCCAGGCCATTGGGTCAAAATCGAATACCCCTCTGGAGGAAAGGATAAATACGCTTAAACGAGAATTAGGGTTTTTTATAAATGGCATTAGATTTTAGGATAGAAGGATTTTGGCCTAATGAGGAATTAAGGGGTACGGGCATTATCATTTTCCCCCTCCGCTCGATGAGGTCACTTTACATCCTGGCTGGGGAAGAGGTGCTCTTAAGGCTGCCCGACGAGAGAGAGTTAATCCTCAGAGTAGGTGCATCCATTACAGATGAAGAAAGTATAAGGCTTGATGATGAATATAGTTTCCTCCGAGAGGACTATGATCCACATGAAAGAGTTCGGATCATCAAGGGAGATTTCACCCTCCCTCAGGCGGACAAGGTGACGCTCCTCCTAGAGAAGGGAATGGATGTTAATTCGATAAAGAGATGGTTGGCCTCAAGAAGGGCTATAAACATAAACGCCCTTTACATCATAGGAGGAAGAAGGGCAGCTTTTGTGGAAGAAGGGGGTGGTATTTCAGCAGCTTCAGTGTCGAAGGGATCCCTTAAGAGGATTTATTACCTCAATGACATGGGGCATTGGAGGGATCATTGGCACGAATATCTTGGCGTTTTAAGGAATAAGAGAGAGGAAGAGAGGAAGAACAAAAAGATCTTGGGTGATATACAAGAAAACAAAGATAATATTGAAAACTTAAAGAAGGGTCTCCTTTCACATATCAAAAAATCAAAGGGTCTCCTTTCTATTTTAAAGGGACTGAAGTTGATAGAAGGCATCCTCACAGAAGAGCTCCGCTTAAAACTCCAACAACAAAAAGACCTTTATACCAGAATAAGAGAAAGAGACGATAACGATTTTCTGGATCTTGAAGGGCATGGAAGAACAAAGATCTCCATGATAAAAGGGAAGCTTGACGAAATATTTGCGGATAACTTGCCTGGTGAAGAGCCTATATGTGAGGAAATATGTAACTACTATGAAGAGACCCAAACAATTAAAGATGCGGAAAAGGCTTTAGAAGATATCGGAGTTAGTGATTCGGTTCATTTCTTTCCGCCCAAAGGGTCAGATTTCTCAGAGGACCTGGAAGAAGAGATTTCCAAAGTTCGTAATATCATAGAGGAATACAAAACAAAAAACGCTGAACTCGATAAAGAAAAAGAGAAGATTAGTGAAGAAGTTCAGGAGCTTACCCTTAAGGAACAGTGTGTTTCTAGTTCATGCTCTAGGATGAAAGAGGAGATGGATCATAAGCAAAAGGAGGTTACCAATAAGATAGAAGGGCTTTTGGAGCTCTCAGAAGGCTATTCCCCTTGTGGGGAGATTATTGAGGAAATAAAAAGAAGAATTATTCCTCTTCATAGCCTCGAAGAACCCGAAGAGATAAAAAAACATTTTGAGGAGATATACAGAAGGCTAAAATTTTTACAAACTGCCCTCGAAAGGGCAGAACCCTGGCTTAGGGAAAGGAAAAAGCGCAAGATGTAAATCGAAGAGGATGGAGATGAGATGCGATACCTTGAAGGTTAAAAGGGTCTTGTTTTTCTTCATGGTCCTTGTCCTTAATCTTGCCTCGGCCTATGCTGGCCCCCAGAAGGACCATTTGGAGATGGTCATATTACTTGACCGCTCAGGGAGTATGAAGACAACAGACCCGGAGGGGTTGAGCGTGGCAGCAGCATCCTTTGTTATAGAACAGCTCTCCCTGAGTCATCAAAAGAACAGGGTAGCGGTGGTCCCTTTTTCATCAAAGGCATATATCCTAGGCCAGGAAAAACCTAATCCTCAGGTAGCGCTCACCTCAAATTCAGCAGCCCTTATAGAGATGTTGATGGCGGGTATCTCACAGACCAAGCGGTTTGTCTTCAGGGAAAATAGCCCTGATGATCCCAAGGCCTTTTATAAGCTCCTTAAGGATCAGATGAGTGATAAAGGATATACTGAACTCGGTAAGGCCCTGGAGCTTGCAAGGAAGATCCTCGAAAATGGGGACCCTCAGGCCGAAAAGATCGTCTTCCTCATAAGCGATGGTATCCCCGAGCCTGATATAACCGATCCACAGAGGCTGAAAGAGCTGTCAGCCATTGTTGGCAAAGAGCTTATTAAGAGGATAATTCACAAAAGAACAAAGAGCGACATAAAGGAACTCAACCGAAGATACGCTGAATACCTCCTCAAGACCATAATACCTACCATCGGTAGGGAGGGGATAAGCATTTTCCCTGTGGCGTTTCACAAAAAGGGAGAGAGGCCTTTTGCACTTGTGGATTACCTCAAGAAGATCAAAAAGATCACAACAGGTGATGAAGAGATTATTACTGTAGACACAGATACACTCATTTTTAAACTCCTAAATTTTATCCCCTCGGGCGTCAATCACATAAGACTTCGTTACATTAAGGATCTTATAAAAGGATCACCTTCTTCAAAAAGCCTTATCATTCGGATTCCAAAGATAGCGCTACAGACAAGGTTCTTCTTCTCGTATAAGGACGCCCGAAGGGCTCAAAGGCCGAGGATCAGGATCTACAGGGCCAAGACCCTTGTGGCGGACACCGAGTCACCTGAAAGGTTTGGTGCCCTCGTATTCAGTGCTATCAGAAAGAGGGATAAAGGACTAGTTTATCACAGCCTTCGCATTGTAGGGCATGAAAAAGCTCAAGGCGTCTTCAGGATAGAGATAACGGACAATAGCATTGGCAGGGTTGAGGGATTGCCCGATACGGACCTCTTCATAGATATCCGTTCGAGGCTTCATCCCGACATAGAGGTCATACCTGAGCCTGTCACCGCCCGTGCCCCCTTAGAGATACGGGTTAAACTCCTTGCCAGAATCGAGGGTAAAGATAGGGTCGTCCCCATTAAGAGGGCTGACGTCTTCATCGTAGGTAGAGAGCCTGAGGATATCCAGGGTATCTCATATAAGTTGAGAGACATAAAATATGTGAGGGGAGTGGCTGTTTCACGTCTGACAGAAGGTGTCCCCGCGGCGGGTAAATATATTTTCAAGATGAAGCCATATTTTCAACCATCCCCTGAGAGCAAGGAGCCCGTACCAATTTATTTTACCCATCTGATAACCGTCCGTTCGCCGCTTCCCCTTGAAGGGAATGTATGGATTGCGAGAAGAAGGGCTAAACCGGAAAGGGAAAAGGACCTGAGGGTTGTCCTGCCACCCATTGGTGAGCGATTCAGGATATCTTATGAGGCAGTGGAGATAAGGACCAACCTAACTCAGATCATAGATGGCCTGAAGGTGGTGTTGCCCCCCCTGAGACATACTGACACAGGGGTGGAGTTGAAGTCCATTAATAGAAACTGGGCAAAGGTATTACCGCCCACAGTGCGTGGACTCACGCTGGGGCGTCCCGTGCCCTTGAGGATCGAAGTAGCAATACCTTCTCAGATCCCACCAGACATCCCCGACGGGACCTACCAATCGGTCCTAGAGATAAGGGATGGGACCAGGGTGCTGGATTCCGTGCCCGTATCCATCGGTGTCTCCATACCAAGGTTTGTATTTACTAAAGAGGAGATAAACAAGCCCTTCTATCCCGAGGCTGAGGCATCGCTCCCCTTGGTGAAAAGGACCATTTACTACCCAGGGGCCCTTCCCCATTCCCTCAAGGTCAGGCTTTGGAGCACCTCCCTTCTTGGAACCGAGGCCAGCGCGTACTTTGTGGACGCCCGAGGTCTGAGGTATTCTCAGGGGGGGCAAGCTGAAGAGAGGACAGAATACGTGCTCTATAATGTGGCTAAGGAGAGATTTCGGATTCCCGGTAAGAATGAAAAGGGCCCTGGAACGATTGAGGCTCAGGTGAGGCTCCTTGATCCTTCCCTGAACGGCATGACCTTTTCCAATATTCTATACGTTACAGGAAAACAGCACAGGGAGGCCCCTGTTAAACTGGTGGTGAAGATCGCCTTCCTGCCAAGGCGATATTTGAGGTTAGGATATCTGCTCCTGTTCCTCTGTGGTTTATATCTCCTTTACAGGTGGTTTACCCTGATTAGGCTAAGGGGACTATTTGAGGGGAGAGAAATTACCCGTCCTATTCAGGAAGGTGAGCCCTCTGATTACGAGATCCGCTTTAGAGGGAGACTCATCGGCAGGTTTTCCTATAATGGTCGCCCCCTTCCCTCTTCAACAATCAGTCCCTTCGGCACCCTCGAGAATAAAGTAATCTCCTTTGAGGCGGAAAATGCCTATTTCAGAAGGGATGAGTTGAGGGAGACTCTACCCCAACCATACTTTCCCCAGGAGGGGGATGAGATCATCATCGGCTCCAGGAGGAGGAGATTCGTCATCAGGATGGAAAAGCTACCTTCCATGGATGACCCATCCTATACCTACACCATTCAAAGGTCTCCCCTTGGCTCGGGTAAGATAGGATATCTTTATCTCTTTCTGTGCATGCCGCTCCTTATCATATCGGTTGTAGGTCTCACAAGACCTTATCTCGTATTGCAAATGATCAGGCTTTAAAGGAGGGCACTATGTCTATCCACCGCTCAGAATTCAGCATCCTCTATACAATGATCTTTGGCTGTGGTGGTAGGGGGACAATGGCCGTCCACCACTGTAGGGAGTTGCTGCTGAAGGAGCTCTTTGAAAACGACGAGGGCAAGCTGAAGGACTTCTCTCCCATACGCTTTTTTGCCGTAGATTCAGCAGAGCAAACCCTTCAGGATACTGGCGAGCACCATAACCTGGATACCATCGAAGTAGCCTTTCATGATATAGGTCGAATCATCGCCGACACCCAATTTCCCACAACAGGTAGGTCCGTCAAGGCGGTCGGCTCACTTTTCCCTCCCAACAGGGACTATGCAGGGATGCTCCGAAACCTACGGGATTCGACTCTAGGAATGAATACATGCCCTCCCTTGGGGAGGATGAATTTCCTGGGCTCATGGGAGAGGATTTACAGTCAATTGAGAGAGAAGATTAATAATACCTGGAAGAACCCCTTCCCCTCCTCCGGGCTTCCTGTAAAACCGATTGAGGAATGGAACCAGGTCTTTATAGTAGCAGGAATATATGGAGGGGCGGGAAGCGGCGTTCATATAGATCTCGCTGCAATGTTGAGGTTTATATTTGACGACCTTGAAATTCCCCAGCCCGCCATCTATGGCATCTTCTTCCTTCCTGACATAGTGGGCAAGAAGGTGGAACTCCTAAGGGCAAATGCCTATGCCTGCCTCAAGGAGCTAGATTATTTCCTCTCGGGGAATCCCTATACTGTAACCCTTGCGGACAATACAACCCTTAGCATCTCCAACACCAGAGGAAATGACTGTCTCTTCAATAAGGTCTTCCTGATAAATGACAGGAATAAGCATCGTGGTATTCCCGGCATTCAGCTTACAGAGGGTGAAGTTGCGGAGATGGTAGGCGAGGTCCTCTTTCAATGGAGCTGCACAACCCTGGGGGAGAGGATAAATAACAACATTCAGGATGCCCCAAACGTTTATACCCTTAAATGGGCCCCATATGGAGAGAGTGGCGTGAGGGAGAGGAGGATCACTGCCTATTCCACCTTTGGGCTTGCCACTGCCTATATACCGTATGAGCAGTTAAAGAGAAACCTTATCGTCAACTTTGCCATCGAGGTGATGAACGATATCCTCCTTATACCCGATGACGAGACGATGGAGGAGAAAAGAGAGATAGAGAGAAAGAGGGAGCTTTTCTTTCGGGATTTTTTCAGGCCCTCGCAGGTCTTCAGCAGGCTCGGGCTTACAGAAGAAGCCCTTACTTTCAACATATCCCCTCCCCCCTTCGTGGGCGTGGAGACCTTGGAGGACTTTATGGAAGAGAACGACTTGGGCTCCGTTAAGGAGGTCCATTCACGGATAAGGGGACAGATCAGGCCTTTTATCGAGAAGGCTGGCGCGGGTTCCTCGTATGAGGCCGGAAGAAGATTCGAGGATAAATTCCTGAACTCCTTCCGAGAAGAGCTTACAAGACTCAAGGATGAGATGCTTAATAGAGGAGGCCCGCAGCTCGCAGCACAGGGTCTGCTCAAGCTCAAGGAACATATACTTGGGTTAATATCTGAGGTGAGGGGTGGTCCATCTTCACCACTTGAGCACCTCCGCCAAAGGCTCAGAGATCTCCTGCAAAGAGGGGACAGGAAGATCGACGAGACCAGGGACCGGCCCTTCTGGAGGAAATTCTGGGGAGACAGGAAGGAGCTTCGTGAATTTGAGAGGGAGGTCTTCTCCCCCCTTAAGAAGGGGGTGAGGGACTATTGCAGGGCGATGCTCAGCGAGACGGCGGAGGTAGTGCTTAAAAGATGTCTCCGCGTGGCAGAGGAGATAAGATCTGACCTCATTCACGAATCTAGGAGGTTTGAGGAGATCCTTGAGAAATTGAGAAACCATATGCTTCCTTATCGTACAGGAACATTCCGCTTCACCCCCATCCCTAATGACGTACTTAACGACTTCATTGATGACTTCCCCTATCCAACGGGTTCCAGACCCGAGGATGTCGCAGATTCTATTAGAAACGAGGGGCTCGATATTGACCTCTCCTCGGGGAGGGTAAAGATCCAGGTTCATGAGTTTGACGACCATCCCGCTGAGGTAGCCGAGGCGATCCTCAAGCGGTCAGAAGAGGTGATAGAGAGAATTAGTAGTCGCTGTTGGAACAAAACCTTTTCAGAGTCCGGAATGTTCCCCCTTGGAGGTCTTCACTCAGCCACCAGGTGGCACCTTCATGCCTATGAGAATACCATGGATGAACTAATAAAGAGGTCTTCACCCTACCTGGAATATCAGGACAACGATGGCTTTGAGACCTACAAGGAGACCTTCATAGTCTTTCCGAGCGCGTCTCTACAGGAACTAAAAAAGTGGGAAAGCACCCCTGTTCCCGGTAATAAGGAATTCCGTTTTGTGGGAGATGCAGAGTGTAGCCCGTATCACATTACCATGCTTCAACTTCACTACGGCCTACCCCTTTACAGCATAGACGAGATCGAAGATTGGCTTGAGAATTACAGAAGCGTGCTCGCTTCCGAAAGCAGGCCCTTACATAAATTTAAATTCCGCTTAAGGGAGCCCTACATAAACACAACGGAGATGAAGAAGTCATATCCCCGGGAACAAGTCGAAGAGCTCTACCAATGGGCTAAAAGAGTATCAGAGCAGGGGCGCTTTTCGATTCTTATTCATGTCCCCGGCCATGAGGTCTGGATAGTGGATTCTGACGAAGAAGCCGTGGAGGAATTTTACTTTCGTATATATGAGGAGGTTTTCCTCTCACTTGAGGAGATCGAGAGGCTCCTTGAGGAGCACGCCCCTTTAAGGGAGGATATTAAATCTTTGGTCAAGAATGTGATAAATCGATTGGCAGGATCTTCTTTATCCAGAACCATCGATGACTTTGCTACAGGCAGTGATGAGGAAAAAGACAAGCTTATGCTGGATGTGCTACGGGAGCTGTCCAAAAAGGAGCTCCCCTCTGATTGCGATATCAAGGTAAATCGGGAAGGAAAGATACACATAGTCCCCGAGGCATGTCCTGATGGGTACCATCTCCTCAAGGCGATATTCTATAGGAAAAAGGCCCGAAGGGAGTTGAAGGATGGTATCACTGATGAAAAGATAATAGAGGAGCTTTCCAACAATCCCGAATTCTTTACAGCCTTTTTGAAGCGATGTGAAGAGGCGATCTCGCACATGAAGCGGACGAACCGCCTCCTAACTCCCCCTGATGCCTTTAGGGAGTTGGTCTCGGACTAAAAGAGGAAATTATGGAGGGCCTTTCCTTTTTATCCTCTTCATATAAAGGATACCTCCAGGATCTTTTAAGGAACCATTACCAAGCAGAAAAGGGCATAAGCGATGCCCTTTGGGTAGAGCCAGGAGATGGGGTTGAGGACAAAAATGCTTTTAAAAGAGGGTTGGAAAACGCCCTAAGCGGCGGACATTACACAAGGATACGGCTGCTCCTGCAATCCCCAGATATCATATGTCAGGATCCCCTCTTCATTTACGAAACCCTCTCATACCTTATAGAAGTCTCGCAAAGAGACGGCCTGACTCTGATCTTTCTTCCCCTCGCCCATGAAAGGAGGGAGGACCTCAAGAGGCTCACACTCTTTCTAATCGACGAGATCCAGTCCAAAGATGCCGAATTAGAGCAACCAGGGGTATACGAATTTTCAGGGGAGCTCCTATCCTGGGACCCCAGGCGCTTTCGTCTCCGCTGTGCAAGTAGACTTGCCCTGTGGATAATACACGATCAAAAGGAAAAAGAACAACAAGGCCCATCACTGCTGAAATATATGCGGCGATGGCGATCAAGTCCGGCCGCATTCTTTGAAGGCCTTCGTCAGGGATGGGTTGATGAAATATTCTCCCTTTTAAGGGGTCACAAATTCCTCGTTGGATGGTGGGGTTTTGTAAGGCGTTTTGGGGCGGGAAGAAGAGACGGTCATGGAGATGTGGCGAGGATGCTTAACCCAACCTATAATAGAACACTTTTTAATCCTGAGGCATTCCTCTCAGACAGCTCCAGTGCGGATTCCAACATACACTTGCTCCTGCACAGGGTTGAATGTCCTACCTCACGGCTTCTTGAGGAGATATGGGAGCTAAGGAGGCTCCTTTCAGCCTTCTACCAGCCTACCTTAACAGGCCTTGATACAATAGGGAGGATCCAGTTTGAGAGTGGGTACACCCCTCCTCCCTTTCAAACAGAGCTGTGGAGGAGGGCGAATCAGGAATTCATATCCTCAATAGAGCAAATCTACGCCCTTTTAAACGTCCTTCGGGGCTCCCCTCAGCGCGATGAAAGGAGGTCTACTACGAGGCAACTGCGCAGAAACTTGCGTGCCTTACTCAGGAGATTAAGGGACAACGTGGATAGAGAGATCATGGAGGTGTTAAACCTGCAGGACCTTGTCCTGGCATCCCCGGAGAGGTTTCGTAATGCATATACGGAATTTTATAGAAGTTCCTTTGCCGCAATTATAAGACTCTTTTCCGAGCTTTGGGGGATCAGACGCTTCTTGGGAATCCCCCTGCCCCCAAGGATACCCTCTTTATTTTATCCCTTAAGGGCTCCCCTGAGGCTTGCAATAGGGCTACTTCGTCATGCCATCAGACTCTTAAACTTTTACCATGCAGCTCATATAGTCTTCAGGGAATACAGAGACACCCTAGTAAAGTTTTACCAACAACTCGATGACATACAGAGGTCGTTGCCCGGTTATGGCCGACATACCGAAAACGTCGTCAAAGAACTAGAGGTGAGGGGGGGCGATGAGATGCTCACCCTCGCCTTCGACCCAGAAGAGATGAACATAAAGGATATCCAGAGAGCTCCCGAAGCCTTTCCCCAGATGGATATTGCATTTGAGAGGCTAAAGGAGGAAGTTGGGGAGGGGTTAAAAGGCATAGTGGATGAACTGGTTGTCGGAAGCAGGGCATCGAAGGAGGGGAGGGAATCCTCAGGGAGGAGTCCCTTTGTGGTCTTTACCCCGGCCTATTTCCACAAAAGAGAGGCCTGGGCAGTGGCCGAGGAGATGGTGAGGGCGATCGAGAGGGAGGGTACCTTTCAGGCCCTCATTAACTCATATATCCAAGAAAGTGGGCTTGATCCTGATTCTCTCCTATCCTATTACAAAAAGGAGAATAGGAAGATAGGGGATCCTATACAGGAGGGGATATTCAGGAGATGGAAAAAGAAGGCCCTCGAATCATCCAATAGACCGCTCTCCATAGACATACTAAAGCCTTGGCCACATAATCAAAAGGAGGCCATGGAGTTTATAATCTCCAAGGGCGAAGAAACACGCTTCTGGCAGAGGAAGAACGGTCGTCTGGGGCTCACGGTTGATGTATTTAGATGGGCATCTAGAAGTATCCGTATCCTCTTCTTTCAGAGGAGACAGGGTCTCTCATTGCAGGAACTCGAGACCAGGGCTACTGACTCGCAGGCAGCCGCGCTGTGTAACTGGTTTTTCTGGTTATTAAAGGAAGAAAACGGATATTTTAGCCAAGAAGACCGGGAGAGGCTCCCAAAAAGTCTTCTTCAAACTTCGGAGGCATCCTCAATCGTCCGTACCATCTTTAGGACCTTGATGACCAACTATTTTTCCCAAGATCCTCCCGAGCACGGACAATTCGGCGTTCCTGAAATAATAAATAGAACCTATTTCATGCTCCTTAATACCTATCATGAGGATCTTATGAAGCTATTTAGTCCTGATGCCAAAGAAGATTGCAGGGCGAGGCTCTTCACCGAAGGGCAAATAGAGGGCTTCCTTTCTCAGGAGAAGATGCTTTCCGAGCTATTAGGACTATTTTTTGATTATGCCCTGGTTAAAGACCTGGAGGGGATAATCGATGAATTCATCCAGAGGGGATTCTTTTCCCGTCAAGATAAGGGTTTATGATCATCGGAATAAAACCCTTAGTGCCCTGATTCCTGCTATTTATCCAAAGGCTCAACCACTAGGTGATTTTATCTCCGGGATATTACCTGAATTAACCCAAAGGCCCCTCAGGTTTTATACGAATCGGGATGACAACGCTATATCTTTGATCTCTGCTGAGCCACTAGATGATACTTACTACCACATATTAGTAGTTATCGAAGGAGGTGAGTATGAGAACAGAGAGCAATTCCTGCAAGATCTCCCACCCGAAGTGAAAGGGAGTATCGGTTCCTTCTTGAGCCCCTCAAACATGCTCGAGACCTCTCTTGGCATCTTTAGGGTCACGGGAATAAACCTCTGTAGGGATTTCGTGTCATCTTATAAGGGTATAGCTTCCCTTCGGAAGGTTGAAAATGGTATGATTTTGAGGTATTACTCCGAGAATAGGATAGGTGGCCTTAGAATAGACATAACTAGCCAGAAAGAACCTGTTCAAGGTCTTGAGACGAAGTTTTATACTGACATTGCATCCAGCTTTGAGGATTTCAGGTTCAAAGAGATTCAATCCGCTGTGGAATGGGGGGAGAATATCCTTATAGAGCACATAAGTACAGACGGAAGGCGTCAGCTTAAGACCTTTGCCCCTCAGGACTCCGAGGGGCGTACTTACAGGGATACTGGCAACCGCATCTTGCGGATGGACTTGCTCGAGGAGTATGGGATATCCGATTTGAGGCTGCCCCTTAACATGGGGCAAGAGAGGCAAGCAAAAGAGGCTTTGGTATATACGAAGAATTGGATAAATCGCATGGAGGATCAAGTAGGAGGGAGGGTCTGTGACGCCGTGAGTCTGGAGAGGGGGGAATTTTATGTCTTGACATGGCACGAGGGGCTTAAGGAGGGCAGGATCTATCACTCACATACGGAGAAAAGGATCCCTGAAGGGTCACTTGTTAGGTTAATAAGCCCAACGAGGCCAAATTCTCTGGTTTATTTAAGAACAGTAAATGCCTTCCTCCTCTCCTTTACCGGCGCTTCCGAGCTCTACCTCATTGAACCTTGGGAGGAGGGGGTTGAGCTCAAGGCCGTGGGCAGCCTTTTTGCCATAGGAGGTGAATCCTTTGCCACCTCGGGCGAAGTCGAGGATTTGACCTCTTTATCTCTTTCCTCTGGTAGAGAGATTCTAGTCATAGTCCAGAGGGGAAGGATAGCGATGTATCGCATTGAGGACATAACTGATGCTTGAAGTCGATCTCTACTCTGATCCCGATCTCTTAAACGTCGCTGCGTTCTATCCTGCTACCACCACTTTAGGTCCAGGCAGAAGGGCGATTTTATGGCTACAGGGATGCCTTCAAAGCTGTCCCCACTGCGTTACCCCAGAAATGCAGCCCATCATAGAGGTGGAGTGGATTGAGGTTGAGGAACTTGCGGGCCTCGTTGCCTCCATAGATGGAATAGAAGGTATAACCGTGGTCGGCGGAGAGCCCCTCCTTCAATACAGGGCATTGGCTCGATTCTTAGATTTTCTCAAGAAGCGTGGGCTGGCAACAATGCTCTATACTGGTTATCTATACGAGGATCTAATAGGGTATCCTCGCCCTGAAATAGGCCATCTTCTCTCCAATACGGACATATTAGTTGATGGTCCTTACCTAAGGGAAGAGGACCATGGTGAGATGTGGAGGGGTTCGGCAAATCAGAGGATACTTTTTCTCTCTGAGAGGTATAAGGGATGGGAATGGGTAAGGAGGGTAAAGAAGAGGGATCTTTCTCTTCATTACAGTGACGATGGTAGATATCTCCTTCTAGGTATCCCTCCAGCCTCCTTGATCCTTGAAAAGGGTCCCACTATCCGTTAAAGGGATAAAGGAATTCCTAAATGATTGGATATTTCTTTGACGCCCTAGTTATATTGACCGCTATCTTAGGGCTCTTCACGCTAGCACTACGGGGTTATCTGACAACCGAACAGACTGCGGTCTTCCTTTTTGTTTTCGTGATAGGTGTGGCCATAACCAGGGCGTTTGGGGTGCGGTTAGGAAGGCTTCTCAGGAGGATAGGGTTACCCTTACTCTCCCTGTATATATTCGCCATTATATATAGCCACGGCCGCATGGGTCAAATGTTGGGTATAATCGGCGAGATAGTAGGCCTCCTCATTGTTTTGATGGGTCTTTACATAATGATAGTAGGCCCCTTTGGAAGAGGAAGAAGATGATTCACAAGGGAGTTAGCTATGGCTTATTTTTGGATTCTTCTGGTGGCCGTATGCGTCTTTGGAGTCTTTTATCTAGCAGGTAGGATTATCCCAGAAGAATACATTAAATACCTTGATAATGCAGGGATTATCTTGGGATACTTAATAAGCTGTCTTAGTGTAGGGGCAGCCGCTTATGCAGTAGTTAAACGGAGAGAGATAACAAAGTGGTTTAAAAGACCTGTATTTCCAAAGACAGGAGAAGAGTTTGAAATCCCTGAAGAGAAGGTAGAAGCTGTGGTCATTCCCGTGAGTAGAAAGGAGCAGCCAGAGTATATTGTGCGGCATTTAAAGCCTAAACATGTAGGTCTGCTTTACACTGATATTAGCAAATCTGTTGCCCTTGATATTACTAACGACTTCGGGAAAGTCTGTAATTTTGTTCTGAGCACAAATGATATTCAAATTTCGAAAGATATGATTACCAATCCAGACGATCCTTCTGAAGCCAAAGAACTCACACGCAGATACATAAGGGTGTTTGAGGCTATGGATATATCAAAAGATAAGATTTTCGTTGACACAACCGGTGGAAAGGTCCCAATGTCCATAGGTGCATTCCTGGGGGCAGAGGAAGAAGGCGTGTCGTCCATTTATATTGTTGGAACTATAAAGGACCCACGCCGAGGCTCTATTATCAAAGACCCCAAAAATCCCCACCATGGAAGACCCATATTTGTGAGTGATAGAACGGGCGCATAGGATGAAACCCTACTTTTTAACAAGTTGACTTCATCTAAGAGAGGTCATATTAAATCATGAGGATCATTGATTTTAGTAGCTTATATTCCATGAGAGCTAGACTTTCAGAGGTTGAAGTTTATATTAAAAAAGCAAAAGAGTTGGCCGGTGAAGGCAAGGATGTAGTCTTAACCGGGCCTGCCCCTGTCTGGCTATATCTTAAGATCGCTCATGCCTTGCATGGCAGGGCAAAAAGGCTGATATATCGTAGTCCTGTTACTGGAGATATCATGATCTTCGATCACAGTGTTGACTGATGCAATTCTTCAGAGGGTAGCACACCGAATAACTATGCACACCGACGCCCCTCTTAAACATCTATACCTCCACAAATACAGGGTAAACCTCCTTGCAAGTGAAGAGATATTGCTCCCCTCCTACAAGGGCTCGGTCATCAGGGGGGTGTTCGGGCGTGTAATGAAAAGGGTGACATGTATCCTAAGGAATCCAGAATGCGATCGCTGTATCCTTAGGCTCAGGTGCATCTTTTCAGCCATCATGGGCTCGCCCATCTCGGAGGAGCATCCTCATTATAGGAAATATAAGTATCCCCAACGGCCTTACATAATCGTCCCACCCCTTACGAAAAAGAGACGCTTTTGCCCTGGTGAAAAGTTTTCATTTGATATTGTCCTTATAGGGATGGTGAACGATTACCTGCCATACTTTGTATACGCCTTTCTGGAGATGGGCAGGCTCGGCCTCGGAAAGACGCGGGGAAAGTTCGAGGTCTTAAGTGTGGAGGCAGTAGATCCTGATGGATCCACCATAATGATCTTCGATGGCTCTACCTGGATGCTAAAGGCCCCTGACCTAAGGATTACCTACCAGATGTTTGCCGAGCTAATGTGGGAGGGAAACGAGGTCACTCTCGTCTTCGAGACACCCGCCCGCATAAAGAAGGACGACAGGCTTGTTCCCTCCCTCCCGTTTCACTTGCTCATCGGTAGGCTCTCTGAGAGGGCCTTCATGCTCGCCCATCTTTACTGTGGGGCGGAGTTAGGAGATTTTGAGGCGTTTGCAGAGGCGGCGAGGGCTGTTAGGACCGTGGCAACCGACATCCGGTGGTGGGATTGGCGTAGGTACTCCAGCAGGTATAAGGCAGAGATGGTCTGGGGTGGATGGGTGGGAAGGGTGACCTATAGAGGCGACCTTGGAATCTACCTCCCCCTTTTGAGGATAGGTGAATATGTCCATGTAGGTAAGGCAACAACCTTCGGGCTGGGTAAGTATAGACTTGAGTTCTCAGGACCTCTACCCGAGACTTTGTAACCCTGATGTCCTTCTCGCAGCCTGGCAGAGGGTAAGACAGAAGGGCTCAAGGGGAGGAATCGACCAGGTAAGCATAGAAGCTTTTGACAAAGAGTTAGACAAAAATATCAACCAGCTTGTTACAGAGCTTGAAAATGGGACCTATATTCCGGAGCCCTATCAGGAATTAAAGATCCCCAAAGATGATAATGAGTATCGAACACTCGGACTTCCCACCGTAAAGGACAAAGTGGTTCAGCAGGCGGTGTGCTCACTACTCGATCCCATCTTTAATCCCCTATTCCTCGATGTAACTCAACTTTGACACTTCTAGGGTTTGCTGTTGTTCCAACTGATTGATTTTTTTGGTTATGGAGTCCAAAATCCCCGACCAAATGTAGGACGAACTGCTGTCTTTTATCTCTTGACAACAATCTCCATCATATGGTATATATCTCTTTACAATGTATACACGAGTAAGCCGAAAGAAGGACAAGGGAAAAACCTACGAGTACTTGCAGCTTTGCGAGGCCTACAGAAACGAAAAGGGCCAGCCCAGGACCCG
>MTPG01000077.1 GCA_002010915.1 Desulfarculaceae bacterium JdFR-97
TCTATCTCGTCGGTCTCGTCGTTTCGTCTGTTTCGTCTATTTCGTCTGAAAGGGGCGGCTGAAGTCGCTCTCCTCGAATACAGGCATTGATCCTCGCATATGGCAAGCATTTTCATCCATCGAGGGTGTCCCGCCGCAGGCGGGGCATGGGGAGTCACTTTGACGCAGTTCTGTAAAGGACTCCTTGATCAGTTGACAACGCCTTGGGGATGAAGGAGCATTTTGGGATCAGGCTGCGGCCAAAAGGGCTCTCAGGGGGGAGATCCGAAGAGGGAGGAATCATGTCCGACTCTTGGCTCGAGGTGGGCGTTTTGGCCATCGTGCAGGGGCTGACGGAATTTTTGCCCGTCAGTAGCTCCGGCCATCTGGCCCTGTTGCAGCATCTCTTCGGGGTCGAGGGCCCCCAGCTCCTTTTGGACGTGATGCTTCATGCGGGGACACTCGCAGCCGTCTTGATGGTCTTCCGGGGCGAGGTCCAGGATCTGATTAGAGAAGGGCTTCGGGGTGTAGGGCCGCCAGAAGGTGAGGCTCGCCCCCCTGCCCGGAGGGTGGCCTTCTACCTCCTTCTGGGCACTCTGGTTACGGCGTTGGGGGGTCTCCTTCTGCACGATCGAATGGAGTTCCTCCTGGAGAAGGTGAGCTTTTTGGGTCCTTTCTGGATCCTCACGGGCACAGTCCTCTGGCTTACCCGATGGTCCCCGTCCCGGAAGCGGGTTATGGGGGCCTGGGATGCGCTACTGGTGGGGCTCGCGCAGACTGCCGCCCTTGCCCCCGGGATCTCTCGTTCTGGAATGACCATCGCCGTAGGCCTTCTTTTGGGTTGGGATCGACGATGGGCGGCGAGTTTCTCTTTCCTCTTGGCGATCCCTGCGGTTCTGGGTGCTGTGGTCCTGGAGCTCCTTCGGCAAGAGCCGGGCGCCGTGGAACCGAGTGTGCTCCTTATGGGGGGGGTGCTCTCCTGGGGGGTGGGATGGGTGGCCCTCCGGTGGTTGCTGAACGTGGTCTCTCGAGGGACACTCCACGGTTTCAGTTGGTACTGCTGGGCGTTGGGTGTGGGGGTCGGCCTAGCCGTGTTGATGTAGGCAGGGCCATTGGGATGGTGCTGCGCGGCTTCCATCCCCAACCTAGAGGGAGTAAGGCGGGTTCAGAAGACCCGCAGGATCCGGATTCGTTCCCTGGAGTCGAGACGATGCAAGCCTGCAGAGCGGGCGTCATCGAGGGCCCGGCGATATTCCTCCCGCGTGATTCTGCGGGAGATGTGGGGTTGGGAGTGGGCCTCTCCGCATGGGCGATACTGGTCCATCACGTTGAGGTAGGTCTCGGTGGAGATTTCTCGGGCCAGGAAGGCCATGACTTCGGGGGTCTGGGAGAGTCCTTCCGGCATGACCAGGTGGCGGACGAGGAGCCCCCGGGTGGCAATACCCCGGTCGTCCAGCCGAAGATCCCCCACTTGNCGATGCATCTCCTTGAGAGCGGCTTTGACCACCTGGGGATAGTCGGGGGCCTGACACAGAGAGCGTGCCACCTCGGAATCGAAGAACTTCACATCGGGCATGTAGATGTCCACGATTCCTTCGAGGAGGCGGAGGGTCTCCACCCGATCGTAGCCGCCGGTATTGTACACGAGAGGGATCCTCAGTCCTCCCTGGATAGCCTGTGGTAGGGCCTCCAGGATTTGGGCCACCACATGAGTGGGGGTGACGAAGTTGATGTTGTGACAGCCCATCTGTTGGAGATCCAACATCATCTGAGCGAGTGCCTCGGGGGCCATGGCATGGCCCACTCCCAGATGGCTGATCTCGTAATTCTGGCAGAAAAGGCATCGCAGGTTGCAGTGGGTAAAGAAGATGGTCCCTGATCCTCCCGTGCCCACCAACGGGGCCTCCTCTCCGAAGTGGGCATTGTAGCTGGAGACCACTGCCCAGCGACCTGTGCGGCAGAATCCTGTCTCACCCGAGAGACGGTCCACGCCGCAGTCGCGAGGGCAGAGGTCACAACAACGAAGGTGCTCCAGGGCCTTCTGGATCCGGTCCTCGAGCCTTCTTTCTCGATGAAGGCGGAGATAGGCAGGTTCCATCATCGGAGGGCCTCCGGGCTGGTTTTTTCTTCAGAAAGAATAGGAAAGGGCCTTGGGCATTGCAACCCCCCTTTATCCGGCCGCCCAGGAGGTGTCCTTCACTTTGAGAAGTTCTTTTTGAGTGTTCTATGGCTCGCTTCACTGCAAATTCAAAAACTCGCCCTTCGGCCTCAGATCCCGCGAAATCGCGGGACAGGCGTTTGGCTCGCCGAGAACACTTGACAAAAAGGCCTTCAAATCCGTTCAGGGCACCTCCTGTGCTGGCCGTGGAGCTCTGGTTACTATTTTTTATGACCTGTGAGGATGGAGTTCTGAAAGCAGGATGACGAAGGGTCCATATCGCCAGCTCCATATATACGAGTTGAGGGGGCGCCCCCGACGGTTTCCTCCTGATTGGACATCCAAAGGATTCTTAGGGTGCTGGTACGAGGAAGACTATGCTTTCTTGTTCTTTTCCCGGGAGGCCAGAGGCGTGGTGGAGGCCTTTCTCAAGAGCCATCCCTCATGGGGGCTGGGGGCGGAGATCGTCCTGCCCTATGAGGATTGGGAGGCGGGTTGTCCTCTTCGTCCGTATCAGATCGGCTCCCTCTGGATCGCTCCTCCCTGGGAGCCGGCCAGGCCGTTGGCTCCTTTGTCACAGGTCCTCTTCCTCGACCCCGGGATCAGTTTCGGTTCCGGGTTTCATGCCTCTACTCGGACCGCCCTGCTCCTGCTGGAGGCCCTCCTCCGAAGAGTCCGGATCAGGAGGGCCTTGGATTTGGGCACCGGCAGCGGGATCCTGGCCCTTGCAGCGGCGGCCTGGGGGGCCGAAGGTGTCCTGGCCGTGGATGTCCAGCCAGTGGCGGTCTCCACCGCTCGGGCCAATGTGCGTCGAAACCGCCTGGAAGACCGGATCCTCGTCCGGCTCGGGGATGCGCGTCAATGCCTCGGCGAGCCCGCCCATCTGCTCCTGGCCAACCTTCCCTACGAGATCCTGTCCGATCTGTGCGCCCGTCCAGAGATACTCGGGTACCCTTGGATGATCCTCTCCGGGATGGTGGGGCGACAGGCAGACTGCATAGAGGAGAGCCTCCAAGGACAAGATCTCCGGGTGGAGGGCCGTCAGGCCGAGGGGGGATGGATCGCTATGCTGGTGCGTAATCCGCACATCCCATCCCCTTGAGACGTTTGTCCAATGGTCTTGATATCTCTCTAGTCAATCTACATAATGGAGGGGCCTTTTGCATGGGGCGGTTGACCTTGGGGCAGATGGATGTTATAAAAATATTAAGATATAAAAATCTATTGATATGGAGAGAGTCATGATCCAAGTCACGGAAAAGGCTCGAGAGCAACTGGATGCGTTCTTCGCGAGGAATGAGGAGCTCTCTCGTTCCATCCGGATCTTCCTCCAGGAGGGAGGATGAGCCGGTCCCTCCTTGAGCTTGGCTCTGGATGAGCCAAAGGAGACCGATGAGGTTTACGATCATAACGGTGTCAGGTATATCGTGGACGGAGAGTTGAAAAGACTCACGGGAGGGATCACCATCGACTATGTGGAGATGGGGTGGAGGTCCGGATTCACCATCACATCGGAGCGGCCCATCCTGGGGGGTGTATGCTCCACAACCGGAGGTTGCGGCTCCACGGAAGGGACATGTTCTTGTTGAGGCAGCGGNAACCTTGTATTNAGGACGGCCCCGCCGAAGCGGGGCCGTCCTCATTGGGGATGTATCCTCCTTCTTGCCCCCGNCAGCACCTCCCAGGAAAGGGAGGGGGGGCTGGTAGGGTGGTTTATAAGGGGCTCTGATTATGAAGCTGAAGGATGTGGGGGAGTTCGGCTTCATCCATCGGATCCGAAAGGGAGGAGTCATTCGTCCCGAAGGGGTGGTCCAGGGGATCGGCGACGACGCGTCGGTCTTCGAGCCGCCTCCTGGACACCATCTCATCCTCACCACGGACATGCTTGTGGAAGGGGTGCATTTCCTGGAAGGGCGCATCTCCATGCGCCTTCTGGGGAGGAAGAGCCTTGCTGTGAACCTTAGCGACATCGCTGCCATGGGAGGAGACCCTTTGGATGCCTACATCTCGCTCGCCGCACCGCCCCATCGGGAGGTGGAGGATCTGGAGGCCCTCTATGAGGGACTTCGTGAGATGGCGTCCTCCTATGGAGTAAACCTACTGGGTGGAGATACCACCCGATCGCCCGGACCCCTCGTGATCAATGTGGCCCTACTGGGTAAGGTCCCCCGGGGTGGGGCCGTACTGCGAAGCGGGGCTCGGCCGGGAGAATCCCTTTACATCACCACTCGGCCGGGCAAGGCTGCAGCAGGCCTGCATCTGCTGCTCCATGAGGGCCGACCTCGGCAAGATGGAGAGGAAAGGCTACTGCGTGCCCACTTGGACCCCGTCCCACAGATCCAGGAAGGTCGATTCTTGGCCCGCGAGGGGTTCGCGCGGGCCATGATCGATCTCAGCGACGGGCTCGTCTCGGATCTGGCTCATCTCTGCGCCGCAAGCGGGGTGGGGGCGTCCATTGAGGAGGCCCTACTTCCGGTATCCGAGGACTTGAAGGCTTACGCCCAGAGGGAAAGGCTGGATCTCTATTCCCTGATCCTCCACGGCGGGGAGGATTATGGTCTTCTGTTCTCGGTGCAGCGGGACCGGACGGAGGAGATGGAACGCCGCTTCGAGGAACGATTCGGCTGGCGGCCCTGGTTGGTGGGAGAGACCACGGAGGAGACGGGGATCTTCCTCATCAGGGAGGACGGATCGAGACAATCCCTCGCCCCGGAGGGGTGGGATCACTTCCGAACCTCTGGGTTCTTCAAGACCCCTTTTTCTCGTCGACCGGGACCAAAGTGAAGACGGTCAGAGTGATGTCAAGTCTCCCAGGTTCCTTGGACGCAGACCGGATCTGGAGGCTCCGGATGCGGAGGAGGCGCTCCGAGGACTCGATGCGGTAGAGGAAATCCACCAACTGCTGAGGGGAAATGCCCGAGACCTTCAAGGATACTGATACCTCTCGATACAGATCCGAATGGGGGGCCTGGCCCGGCTTGAGGTACTGGACTTGCTCCTGAATTCCGCTCTCACGGGCCATTCCCTCGATGACCGAGGGGATGGAGAACCCCTCGAGGAGACGATCCCTGAGCCTCTTCCGGGCGAGGGCCTCCCTCCGCCCCACGGAGAGGAACTCCTCATGAAGCCGCAGCAGCTCGCGATATCGTTCCTGTTGCCTCTCAATCGCCCTGTTGAGACGGCCGATCTCTCGAAGGGTGGGCGATATCCAGGCCGCTGCCACCAGAGCGGCCACGAGGAGGACGGCGCCGAGGATCAACGCCTTGCGATCCCGAGGTCCAACCTGGATACGGAAGGACCACCTCATGGGACCCTCCTTTTGGCCACACACTGAAACTCCCAGCGTCCGGTCTTGGGATTCTTTTTGGCGCTCTTGATCTCCACGGATTCCAAGAGGGGAGACTGCTGCCAGCGGTCCTTGGCGGCCTCCACTGTGTTGTAGCCGTCCGCCTCCCCCTTCAAGGTAAGGAGTTCCCCGCTGAGGTCCAACTGGGTCAGCCGAAGCCGGCTCCTGGCCTGGACCCTCAAGCTGATCTCACGAAGGACCTCCACNGTGAAGGTTGCAGGATCCTGAGCCAGAAGGGTCAGCTCATCTCCCTTTCTCCTCTCCAGGAGACGCCGCATCTGCAGGACAGGGTCGACGATCTGGCCCACTTCAGGGAAATCCTCTCGGAGGATGGCCTCCATCCGCGCCGTAAGGGCCTGGAGGGTCTTGCGCTTGATGTGAACTTTGGCATAAAGATCCCCGCCTGCAGCCCCGAGCGCGAGAAGAAACAAGAGGATCGCGGCCCAGGCTCGTTTTCCATAGAGTCGAAGCCCGGGGCGGAAGGCCAGCTCTCCCGTGCGTAGGTTGCAGGAAGATGCCGAAGCCACCCCCAATACCAGTCCCACGGCCGAGGCAAAAAGGCAAGGTGGCTCGGCTGGAAGAATGGAACCCGAAGAGGCCAGGGGACCTAAGGGGTCGAGGACCTGAACGGGGAGGGACAAACGGGTCTCCAAAAGAGGGACCAGATGGGTTCGGGTCCCCAATTCGCCGCAGAGATAGAGGACCTGAGGTGGAAGGGCATCACCGCGGGCTCGGAAGGCCTTGAGGCTCCTCATGACCTCTGGGATCAGCCTCTCAGGGAGTTCTTCCTCCTCCGTGCCCCCCTTCAGAACCCTCAGAGCGGTCGGCCGTTCCCTTTGAAAGATCAGAAGATGGCCCTTGCCGTGGCCGGCCTCCAGCAGGCAGAAGGACTCGGGCGGATCGGTGAGGAGGCGGGGGACCAGATGGACCAAAGAGGCGATCTGCGGCTCCACCACTGGGGGATCCAGGCCCATGGTGGAGAACCGCTCCAGCCACCCACGAACGGCCTCGGTAGGAGCGGCCATGGCCCAAAGAAGGCTTCCTTCCGAGGTCCGCTCCTTGAGGAGATAGCCCACAGTGATCTCCTCGGCGGAGAAAGGCACTTCCCCCTCCATCTCAAAGGGGAGGGTCTGCTGGATCCGTCCTGGATCCCGGAACGGTATCTGGAGGACTCGGATCATCACTCGGTCCGATGGGAAGCCAAAGGCAACCCTATCCCCAGTGCGAAGCCAGGCGGGCTCCCCGAGCAACCTTTCCAGCTCTTCCCATGTGTCGCATCGGCCGACCCGGGACAAGGATGTCCGCCCTGTGGGTCCTGTCTGCAGCTGGACCAGCTGGAAGGAGCCGTCCCCCGCGTCGATTCCGAGGATCCTCTTCCTCCACATCCTTATCCTTCCTCTCTCCATCTGAGGGGGATCCACTCTCCCTCTGCCCGTTCATATTGCGCTTCGATCTGGATCCTCGCGCGCCTGTAGATTCCCGTGCTTTTAATGGTAAACGGCCCCCCGCTTACCTTCACCCGAGTCTGGATCCGCTGGAAGAGTTCCTGGGTCATGCCCGGGACCAGGAGGAGGCTCTCGGGGGTCTCCAGGGGGGCCTCCTCGCGAAGGGCGATGATGCGAGCGGCCAAGGCCTCATTCAGGTCGGGATCCAGGGACTGGAGGGCCTCCGATGATGCTGTGTTGAGGTTGAGTCGTCCATCGGTGGGGGCCACTGTGAGGAAGTGGGCCAGGGTCCTTCCGTCTTTGGTCTGGGCCTGGAGGAGCTCGGCCCAGCCTAGGACCAGTTCCAGTTCTCCCAAGGTCCTCAAGGGGCCATTTCGGCAGGGATAGGGGGGATCCAGGGCCTGATAGTCCGAGGACTCGGCCCCCTGGGCCCTTCGATCGTCGTCGGGATCGACCCAGTCGAGGAGGGCATCCATTCGATCCGTAGGAAGACCCAGGATCTCCAGAAGCCTCCGGATCTGGGCCTCGACGGAAGGATCGATCCCGCCGTCCTCCTTCAGCAAGGCGTTGAGGTTGACTTTGGCACTTTCGTCCTCGATGGCGACGGTGAAGGCGGCCTCTTCGGGGAGAATCTTCAACTCCAACGAACCGCTTCCCTTGAAGGTGGCCCACTCCTCTTCCATATGGTCCACCTCCTCATCCTCATCTCGATCCAATACCGCCAAGGCCGCTTCCACTCCCGAAAGGGCCATGGTCTCGGCCTGAAAGGCGTCCCGCACAATGGAGGCCGAGGCTAGGTGGACCCGGGTGGAGAAGGCGAAGCGATGGACCAGGAGCACGAGGACCACCAGGATCAACAGGGTGATCAGCAACGCGATACCCCGGCTGTGGGATCTATCCACTGAGTTCACGAGCCGGTTCCTTCCGAGACAGGGACTTCCACATGGAGGAGATATGGCGAAGCATCCTCCGTTCCCTCTCCTGACCTGGAAGGCCAGATTCGAACGGCCACTTCTCTGGGAAGCCCTCCCTGGACTCGGGAGTCCCACCCCCGGGTCGGTTCTCCTTGAGCCCCCGAACAGATCACCTCAAATCCCTGGAGGTCCCGTGCCAGGACCCACTGTTCCCCGCCGGTCAGGAGATCCTCGTCCGGGGTGTCGTCCTCTCGGCGAACCAGGACCCAGTGGAGGCGACCCTCCGCGTCCTCTTCCTGGACCATTCGGTAGTCCACCTCGCGGACGCGGACCAATTCCGAAGGTCTTGGACCCGAAGAGGAAGCTATGGTGAGGAAAGCGATCCGATCCCGAGGGCGGCCCTCTTCATCGGCCCGGGACTGGACCAAAAAGAGGGGAGGACGGGAGGAGGCTTCCCCCTCTTCTGTTCCCTGGGCTTCAGCCTCCCAAAAGGCGGACTGGAGGTCCCTTTGAAGCACATCGAAGACCAGGCGGACCGAGAAGGTCTCTTGCTGTATCTCCCTCCCCCTCGTCATGGCCTGAATATGAATGCGAAAACTCTGGTACACGGCGCTCAGCACGATGAAGAGGAGGGCTATCGCAACCAGGAGTTCCAATAAAGTGAACCCTCGCCTCATGGGGACTCCTTGGGACGCAGGAGGACCCAGAAGGATGCACTGCGGTCTTTCCCTTCTTCCTGGACGGGAAGAATGCGAATCTCCACAGAGAGGAGGGGGATGGAAAGATCCTGCTCCAGGTGGAGGGCCCATTTCCAGTCCGGGTAGGCCTCTCCGAAATCCCCTTGGGACTCCTCCAGTGACAGAGACCCAGTTCGGATCCGCGTCAATACGTCCCTGGCCAAGAGGGTCTGGATGGTCATGCGCTGATCCTCGGCCGTCAGCACAAGAGTGTTCGCCTGCAGTGTGGTCAGGGCCGTGAAGGCCACGGCCAGGATGGCCAAGGCCACGGCCACTTCCAGGAGGGTGAAGCCCTTGGGATCACTCTTGGATGCCTTCACAAGGGGAGACTCCTTCGCTCGACGTAGCCCTCTTTGAGTCGAACCGTCCCTCCTATGGGGTCCACGAGGAGAGAGAAGGCCTTCCCATCGGCGTCCCGAAGGTGGAGGATGACGGGATCGACCCATCCGTTGGGCCGGATCTCCAGGTACGTCGTCCCCTGAGAGACCTTTCCCTCTCGCGGGACGATGACGTCCATGAATCGCAGGTTCTTCGGGATCCGCCGACGGAGCCTCGGGGATACCTCCTCCTGGTTNACCTCCCCGTTGGAACCCAACGAGGCCGATGCCATGACCCCTTCCTCCAGGTCGATGACCACCAGCATGGAACCGCCAGACAAGGCCGCTTCGTTCCTCAAGGCCAGAATCAGGTTCTCCAGCTCCATGCGGACGTCTCGCTCCACATCGGGATGCAAGAGGGGGCCCAGCCGGGGGACGGCCAGGAGAAAGGCGGCGGCCAGCAGGACCAGCACTACAGTGAGTTCAAGAAGGGTGAAGCCCGGATCACTCCTCATCGAGGGCCCAACTCTGGATGTCCGCATCGTTGCCCTCTCCCCCCTCCACGCCGTCGGCACCGTACGAGATGATGTCGTAGTCCTTGTGGTGGATGCCGGGAGAGATGTAGACATAGGGGTTGCCCCAAGGGTCCTTGGGGACCTTCTCCATGTAGCCCCCCTCCCTCCACTTCTTGGGGATCCGGCCGATGGTGGGCTTTTCCACCAGGGCCTTGAGACCCTGTTCCGTGGACGGGTAAAATCCATTGTCCACGTAGAAGAGCTGGAGGGCCTGTTGGAAATTGCGGATCTGGACCTTGGCCTGTGTTCGCAGGGCCTCCTCCTTCTGACCGAAAAACTTGGGGGCCACGATGGAGATGAGGGCCGCGAGGATCACGATGACCACCATCAACTCGATGAGGGTGAACCCTTGCCGCTGTTGGAGACGTCTCATGCCTTCCTCCCAGGTTGCCGACACACAGCCGTCAGCCGAGGAGCCTGCTCATTTCCAGGATGGGCAGAAGGATGGAGATGACGATGAACCCCACTACGCAACCCATGGCCAAGATCAAGAGGGGTTCCAAGAGAGAGGTCAGAGCCGTGAGGGCGTTGTCGACCTCGTCCTCGTAGGTCTCAGCTACCTTCAACAGCATCTCTTCCAACTCCCCACTGCGCTCCCCGGCTGCGATCATCTGGATCACCATAGGTGGAAAGGCGCCGCTTTTAGCCAAGGGCACCGTGAGGTCCTCCCCTTCGTTGACCTCCTGGATGGCCCGTTCCACGTGCTGGCCCAGAAAGGCGTTGTTTATGACATGTTGAACGATGGAGAGGGCGGTGGTCAAGGGGACGCCTCCCTGAAGGAGGGTGCCCAGGGTTCGGGAAAACCGGGCGATGATGAGCCTTCCATAAACCGAGCCCATCAGCGGGAGGCGCAGCTTCAGTCGGTCCCAGAAGAGGCGTCCCGTGGGAGTGCTGAGGATCCTCTGCAGGATGAGGGCCCCCAGGACCAGACCTAGCAGGATGATCCACCACCATTGGATCAGCAGCTGGCTCGAGCCGATCAAGAGGACCGTGGGGAGGGGCAACTCCTGCTTGGCCTCCTCGAAGAGGCGCGTTACGATGGGCACCACATAGGTGATGAGAAAGACCAGCACCCCTACACCGATGATCAACATGGTGATGGGATAGAAGAGGGAGGATTGAATCCGGTTACGAAGGCGTGCGTTGCGCTCCAAGAGATCTGCGAGACGGTGAAGCACGGCCTCCAGGGCGCCGCTGGATTCTCCCGCATGGACCATGTTCACATAGAGATCGGAGAAGAGATTTTCGTGGCGGGAGAGGGCCTCCGCCAAGGGGTGTCCCCCCAGGACCTCTTCTCGGATGTCCACAAGGACCCTTCGGAACCCACGATGGGAGGTCTGCTCGATGATGGCGTCCAAGGCCCCAACCAAGGGGATTCCGGCCCCGAGCAAAGTGGCAAGCTGTCGGGTGAAGGCCGCTCTCTCCTGAGGCCGGATCCGGGTCCAGATCCGCCGAAAGGGTAACCGGCGAAGGGTGCCAGCCCTCTGGACTTCCGCAGCACCCGACCGGATCTCCACCGGATAATATCCTTCGGATCGGAGCATCATTCGGGCTTGACGAGGGCTGTCGGCCTCGATGAGGCCGGCGATCCTCTTGCCCCTGGCATCGAGGGCCTTGTATTCGTAAACGGGCATGAGGGTCGTTTCGTGGCGTCAGGATGGATTTGATGCAGTATCTATGGTCTTTGGCCACTGTACCACAGTCCCCCTGGGGAGACAACCGCGTCCCACCGGAGTAGAGTCCCCACTGAACCACGCCCCCGGGGCGGAAAGAGAGATGCTGTAATGGAGATCCTCCACCCCCATCCCCGAATTCGGCCCGCCTCTTTGGCTGACCTTCCCTTCGTATGGCACTTGGCCGATCGGGTCTTCCGGATCTACGGTCCCTATGGGCTCATTCTGGGGTGGATCTTCCTTCAGGGACGGGCCGAGACCCATCTCGCCCTGCTGGGGGGGAGACGGGCGGGCTTTGTCATGCTCTCCTCGGTCCTGCAAGGGCTGGAGGTGACGGCCCTGGCGGTCCGACCTTCTCTCCAAGGGAGGGGGGTCGGTAGGGCCCTCCTCCGGGAGGGGATCTCCTGCGCCCGTCTCCGGGGTGCCCCTTGCCTCTGGATCCATACGGCGGAGGACAATCATAGGGCACAGATCCTCTTCTTGAAGGAGGGATTTCAGTTCAGGAGACGGATCCTGGGTTACTACCCCGAGGGCCAGACGGCCTTGGAGTTCGTCCTTCCTTTGTGAGTCGGAGGAGGTGGAGATGGAAGGGAGTTGGATCCATCGGATTCAGGTGCGAAACGACGAGTTGGATTCTTTCGGACACGTGAACCACGCACGCTACCTCCATTACCTGGAGGACGCCCGCTGGGCGTTCCTGGAACAGTGCGGTTTGTCCCTCACAGAGCTCCGTCGCAGGGGGTGGAGCATCGTGGCAACGGAAGCCCGTCTCCGGTATCGGGCCCCTGCCTTTGGACGGGAGATCCTGGAGGTGCGAACACGCGTGATCCCTCAGGGTCCGGTTCGATCCCTTTGGCGCCAGGAGATTCACCGCCCTCGAGATCAGCGTCTTCTTCTGGAGGCGGAGATCATGGGGGCCTTTTTGGACGAACGGGGGCGGCCCATGCCCCTTCCAGAGGAGATTCGAAGGAGATTGATGGGGCCGCCCGACTCCAAAGACGCGTGAGAAGTTCAGATCATCCAGGTGTCGGTCTGGCCAGGATCCGCGGCCTTCACTTCCAAGACCCATTGGTTCGACCCCTTCCGGAACCTCACTTGGTGGGGCCCGGGATCCGGAGCGTCCCCGTAGCGAAGGCAGACGGCCGCGGCGGTCAATAGGACCTCCTCTGGCCCCCCTCGCGGGACCAGCACCACGGGGCCTGGATGGTCCGAACAACGGATCAGCACATCCTCAGGTCTTGCCAGGGCCTCCAGCCTTTCGTTCTCCCCGCGATTCCGGCCTACGATCACTTTCCGGTTGGAGGCTACCCTGAGGTGCCTTCCCACGCTGAGGAGATGGAGGTCGCGCACGTCCCATTCCTTTTCGTTTTCGAAGAGGTCGGAGAGCCTTCTGGAGAACCCTGGATCGGTCAGGAGGCACCCGCCCGCTGGACTGGGATACTCGCGGATTCCCCACCGTTGGGCGAGCTCCATCTGGGGCTTCCTGGATCTCCCGCGCAGCCCAAGGAGTCGGCTTCGGTCCACCCACCCCCTTAGTTCGGGCCCGCTGGGGGGGAGGTGGAGGGCACTCAAGGGCCGGACGATGAGATGGGGCCGTCCAGATGCCTCTGCAACCCGCGCCAGGGCCTGTCGATTTTGGGAGAAAGGTCTCTGCCCCAATACTTCGCCGGAGAAGAGAAAGTGATAGCCCTCATCCTCCAGGACCTCCCCCGCCTTTCGGAACATCAGGGCATGACAGTCCATGCACGGGTTCATGTGGCGTCCCCTGCCGAAGCGGGGTTTCTGGACGATCTCCAGGTGTTCTTGGGTTATGTCCATCACCCGATGAGGGACCCCGAGATTGCGGGCCGACAGTCGGGCCCGCTGACTGGAAAAAAAGGGGGTCTCGAAGGTAAGGGCCAGGACCTCAATGCCCTGCCGGCGGATCACCTCCACTGCGAGCATGCTGTCCAGGCCCCCGCTGAAGATCCCGATGGCTCGAGGCATGTCCCCAACACCTCTTCCTAACCGGCCTCGGTGAGGAACCGCCCNGGGTGGTAGAAAGGAAGTGTAAAGGAATTACCCAGGAGGGTCCTCAAGGATATACCAGAGTTCCCCCTCCCTGGAGAGCCAGATGATCTCTCCTCGGGTGGTCAAGACCTGATACCGGTCGTGGACAGGGTCGTTGCGACAGGGTCCTGAGATTCGCTCATGGTCCAGGATCCGAAGGATCTCCACCCACTGCGCCCCATCATGAAAGGCCCTGGGCCGCTGGGCGTGACGGACTCCCGAGTAACAGCGCACCGCCACCGGTCTCCATTGTTCTCCACCGGATGAGCCCTCCTTCATGGAACGCCTCGAGGGGATGGTCTCCGTTGCCCGCGGTGTGCGGCCCTCGGCCTCTCACGGGGCGGGCCTTAGGACGCCTTTCCCTTCTTGCGGGTGACCTTCTCGTTCAACTGATGGATCTTCCTTCGGATGAGCTTTCCGGGGTGCCGGGGAAAGTCGACCTTCACCCACACCGTCTTGCCGGAGATCCGCGCCACCACGCCCTCTTTTTTCCCCTTCCCGAAGGGGATAGTCACAGTGTCACCCACGTTCATCCTTTTACCTCCCTCGATCGCTTCTCCCAATGATATCTTCGGATGGGGTTCCTCGTCAGAGAATTGCGACATTCTCTCGAACTTTTGGGCCTTTCCTCCCCGGAGCTCCTCGTCCGATCTTCGACGCGGATCAGGGTACCAGATTCAAGGGGGGTTGAAAAGGTATGGTTCACGGGCAATTTGTCGACCCGCGGGCCGATACCTCTCTTCAATGGGTCCTTCGAATCAGGACAAAAGGGAGAAAACGCGGGTCCAGCCGGTGCTGAGAGACGCTTCGGAGTTCCTCCTCCAGCCGGAGGAGCAGGTCATCCAGGAGTCGCTTAGCCTCGGTAGAGAGGCTCCCATGGGGTTGTCTTTCCCCAAGGGCCCGGAACCATCCTGTTTTGGAGGAAGATTTGATCCTTCGTCTCCCCTTTGCTCTCCAGGCCGCAGAGAGGAACCTCCGGAATTCCTCCAAGGATACAGGCTCAGGGAGGATGGACCCACGAAGATTCCACTGGACGAAGGATGTGATGAGGACGCCCTGCCAGTCCAGNGCCTCCTCATCGTGCCAGCTCTGCCTGAGGATCTCTCTCAGGCCATCCGAGGAGAGCCCTTGCATCACGCTCTGCATCAGGTCACCTGCGGCTGCTAGGCGTTCCAGCTGTTGGTCGAGGTGCTGGAGCTCCTCCATGGACGCGGGGTGACGGTAGTGTTGCAATTGGGGGTCGAAGAGTTCCGGACGCAGGCGGTTCAGGCCCTCCAAGAGTTCCCGCCAAGGGGAACCTAACAGGGAGGCCCGCAAGGGGACCGGTCTCGACCAATGTTCCCGCCAGATCCTCCGTGCACGCCAGGNCCGTTCCAGAAAGGCGCTGAAGCCCGCCTGGAAGAGGGTCATCAATGGGGTGTTGGAGAGCAGCGAGGCCGCCTCTTCGATCCGACTGACGCCCAAGCGCTGAATCCCTATGGTCAAATAGGCCTTGATCTTTCCAAGGACCTCCAGAAGGGTCTCCTTCCCCTCCATCTCCACGCCGTCGGCCACCAGGACTTGGTTCCCCAGTGCAGCCAGCTCCATCTTGATGCGTTGGACTATCTCCGGGTCCTGGATCGCCTCCAGGGCCCTTCCCACAGGATCGTCCCCCAAGGCCAGGAGCAAAGGGAGGTAGGGAGGGGTGAGATCCTCCGGTATACGCTGGGCCTCCCGATCCGGGAGTGCATCCCGTATTCGTTCCACTTCCTCCGCCGAACGGTAGCGATAGACTGCGAGGGCCTCTTCGAAGCTCAGGAACCCATGGTCCTCCAGCCTGGCCGTTCGAAACCGATAGGCCTGTTCCTCCACCTCCGCGTCCACCTCCCAATAGACATGCTCCAGCAAGGAGCGGTAGAGAGGCCACTCCTCTTCGGCCAGTATTCGAAGGATTCCTTGGATCGTCTCCCGATGTTCTGGGTTCTTAAAGGCTATGTAGTAGACCTCATCCTGGGTCCACAGGGGGCCCGTCCCCTCGGGCGGGATAGGGACCTCCTCGTCCTCGCGGATATAGACCCGGATCTCCTTCTTCATCAAGAGGATGAGGAGGTCCGGGTCCACGCTCTTTAACCATCGGTGCACACAGTCCCAACCGCACTGGAGAAGCAACTTGAGCCATTGCCCGGTCTTCTGCGGCAACAAACGATCCCGATGCCAGAGCTCCAGATCCAGGATGTACTGCCACTGCTCCTCCGAGGCGTAACGGAGCATGGGGAGGGAATCTTCTGGCCCCACTTCTTTGACGAGGAGATAGAGGTCTTCCTCGGGGATCGACCTGATGAGTTCGCCCGCCCGCGGGGACTCCAGCAGGGCCTCCATCCGTTCTTTGCCCTCCAAAGTGAGGATCCGTTCGATCTCGGTGGAGGGGGACGGGTAGCCTTCCCTCGTGAGCGGACCGCGGCCAGGTGCCTGAGGGTCTCGTGGCTTGTCGGCCTTCATGGGACTCCAAGGATCAGGGATTCCCGAAATTCGCCACTGGAGAGGAAAGAGATGCGGAGAGGTGTTCGGGGTAGCCCCTGAGCGGACCTTCTCCGCCACGGCCTACCATCGAGGCCCTCTCCGGCACTGAAAAAGAAACCGGGTCACCCGCTCCCACACCCTGCCCGGGCACCGGGAGCTGGATGCCCGTTGCTGCCCCCCGAGGGGCGATGGGATCCCTTGTTGGTATAGGTAAGATTCATACCTCTCTTTGTCAAGGGTCGAGGAGATGAACTCCCTCTTCCTTCAAGGAGTGGAGAAGCTCTCCTCGATGGTCGGCGTCCCGGATCTCCAGATCGAACTCCACTCTCGAGATGTGCACGGGCTGATCCGGTGCCAGGCGATCGTGTCGGACCTGGAGGATGTTGGCGCCCGATCGGGCGATGATGGCCGTGACCCGGGCCAGGCTTCCGGGCAGGTCCGGCAACAGCAGCTTAATCCGCATGCGCCGATTGAGGGCCAAGGCACCCCGTTGGATGATCCTGTCCAGCCATTGGATGTCCAGGTTTCCTCCGCTGAGGAGAAGGACCACGTGACGGGCCCGCAGGTCAAGATCCTCCTTCTGGAGGAGGANGGCCAGAGGAACAGCCCCCGCTCCTTCCACCACCAGATTCTTTCGCTCCAGAAAGGTCATGATGGCCGACTCAATAGCGTCCTCCGAGACCATCTCCATCCGATCGACCCATTGTTGTACCATGGAGAAGGTCATTTCTCCCGGGGAGGCCACTGCGATCCCGTCGGCCAGTGTCGGTCCGGCAGGAACCGTCGTGGGCGTCTTCCGAAGGATGGAGCGAGCGAAGGCCGGTGCCTGGACCGTCTGGACCCCGATAATCTCCAGGCCGGGCCTGCGGGCCTTCGTGGCCAGGGCGACTCCGGAGATGAGTCCCCCTCCCCCCACCGGAACAATGATGGCCTCCACCTGGGGACACTGCTCGAGGATCTCCAGGCCCACCGTACCCTGTCCCGCCACCACATCCGGATGGTCGAATGCCGGAACCAGCGTGCCTCCGTGGCATTCGGTCCAACGGCGGGCGGCCCTTGCAGCTTCGTCGTACGAAGCCCCCTCCTGTATGACACGGGCACCGTAATGGCGTGTGGCCAAAACCTTGGCCAAGGGAGCTGTTACTGGCATGAAGATAGTAGCGGAGATCCCGAGAAGGGATGCGGCCCACGCCACTCCTTGGGCATGGTTGCCCGCGCTGGCCGCCACCACCCCCGCTTTGGTTTGGGATGCCGGGAGACGCAGAAGGTAGTGGAGGGCTCCACGGATCTTGAATGAGCCTGTATCCTGAAGGGATTCCAGCTTGAGCCAAATCTTTTTGCCGAACCGCTTGGAGAGATGACGGGAGGCCACCAGCGGTGATGGGCTCAAGTAGGGAGAAAGACGTTCTCTTGCCCTGTCCACCTCTTCGGGGTCCATCATGACACGCCTCCATACGGAAAGTCTCGAAGGTGCTGATTGCCACCATGGAGGACTTCCCTGGACCGTTCCTGGGTTGTACAGCGTACGTCGGGCCCTTCTTCCCTGTCAACGCAGAGGGATTACCAGGGGGCTTTCGTTGACACCGAATCTTAGGTTGACTATAGTAAATGCTTGTTGATTGACCAGTCAATCTACCGCCAAGGGGGCACAATCCATGGGAGACACGGAGGTACGAGGTAGAGTGGATTCGACCTCCAACACGGTCGACGGGGGTAAGAGGGAGAGGATCCTTCGAGCGGCTGTGAAGGTCTTCGCCCAAAAAGGATATTTCGGCAGTAGAGTCTCGGACATCGCAGAGGAGGCCGGTATCGCCTATGGGCTCGTCTATCACTATTTCAAGAACAAGGAAGAGCTGCTCCTGGCCCTCTTTCAGGAGAGCTGGGATCTTCTGCTCCGGCGGATCCGAGAAGTCAGGGCCTCTCCTCTCGGTGCACGGGAGAAGCTCAGACAGATCGCCGCCTTTCTTTTAAAGGGTTTCCGAGCCGATCCCGAGCGGATGGAGGTGCTGGTCGTGGAGGTGATCCGGAGCTCCAAGATCCTGAAGGGCCAGACTCTCGAGATGATCCGGGAGGCGTTCCACCTCTTGGAGGAGATCGTGGAAGAAGGAAAGAGGGAAGGGGTGGTTAGGAAGGATCTAGACAGCCGTCTCGCCACCTCCATCCTCTACGGTGCCCTGGATCAGATCATCACGGACTGGGTCTTGGGGCTCTATCCTCGCCGCCGAGATGAGGAGGAGCTCGCCCTCGAGATGGTCGACCGCATCATCCTGGGAGGAATGACCCCTCCGGCCCGCACATGAGTCCGTCTGCGGAATTCCCCCATGAACATCGATCTGCACGTTCATACGAGACATTACTCCGGCTGCAGCGTCATCGAGGCCGGTGAGCTTATCGAGAAGGCCAAGGAGGCGGGACTGGACGGTCTCGTCCTCACCGAGCACGGGATCTTATGGAGACAGGAGGTGCTTGCCCCCCTTCAAGAGGAGGCCTCGGGGGAGGGATTGGTGATCCTAGCCGGCCAAGAGGTGACTTGCTTCCACGAAGGGATGAGGGAAGATTTTCTCGTCTTCGGCATAGCCCACAGCCTTGGATCCGGGCCGTCGGCCGAAGACTTGATCCGTACAGTTCACGGCGAGGGGGGAGTCGTGGTGGCAGCTCATCCTATGAAACCTCCTCGATGGAGTGTGGGTGGGTGGGACCAGGCCGTGGAGCGGCTGGCTCGCCTCCCCCTGGACGCCTTGGAGCTTTACCATCCGGATCACGACGAGAGGGCCAGAAGGAAGATTCGCCGTCTTGCCTGTCTCCACGGATTTGCCCTCACCGGGGGCAGCGACGCACACGAGCCCCAGCAGGTGGGGGCCTTTGCGACCCGGTTTTTCCGCAGAGTCCGCACCATCGAAGAGTTGGTGGAGGAGATCCGTGCCGGAAGGATCGAGCCCGTGGATGGACGTAGAGGCAGGAAAATCAAGTCAGCCTTGGGGTGAAGGCCCCTTTAGGGAATCCTTGGAAGGGAGTTCTCCCTCTCCTTGACCTCCTTCCATAGGGATTCCAACTCCTCTGGGTGCAGATCTGGAAGCCGGAGGCCCCTGCTCCGGGCCAAGGCCTCCATCTGCATGAAGCGATGCTCGAACTTCGCATTGGCTCTCCGAAGGAGGCCCTCCGGCTCCCTTCGAAGATGGCGGGCCAGATTGGCCAGAGCGAAGAGGAGGTCCCCCAATTCCTCCTCCACCCGGGGTATGTCCTTGTTCTCCAGGGCGCGGTTCAATTCCTCCCATTCCTCCCTCACTTGGCCCATGACGGCCTGGAGACTCTCCCAGTCAAAGCCCACGCGGGCTGCTCGAAGGCCGAGTCGGAAGGCCCGGTAGAGTGCGGGCAGGGTCGACGGGATTCCTGAGAGCACGGAACTCCTGGGAGCCTTTCCCTCTTGAGCCTTGATCCTCTCCCACTGGTCCTTGACCTCCTGGACGTCAGAGACCCGAACCTTTCCGAAGACATGGGGATGGCGACGGACCATCTTTTCCTCGATCCGGGCCATCACCTCATCGATGTCGAAGGCGCCTTCCTCTTCGGCCAGTCTTGCGAGGAAAAGGACCTGGAAGAGGAGGTCCCCCAGCTCCTCGCATAGATGGTCCCGCCGGTCGGAGTCAATGGCCTCCAGGACTTCGTAGGCCTCATCGATGAGATAGGCCTTGAGGTCCTCCATGGTCTGCCTTCGGTCCCAAGGGCAACCCCCGGGGGACCGAAGGGTCTCCAGGATTCGGCAAAGTCGTTCAAAACGAGCCCCGCACTGTTCGCTCATGATCTCCTTCCTTGGTGGACCGAAGATTTTCCCTTCGAGCCCCCTCTCTCCTCCCCGCCGGGGGCCCCNAGCGGACCCGAAGCCTTGGCCGGAGAGTCCAAGGATTAAGGAACCCCCTCACCTCTCCCGGCCTTCCCTCCGAGAGCCGATCCCGTTGCGCAGTTAGGGAGCCTTCCCCATGAGGCCGAAAGAGATGGGGCCTCCCTCACTGGACAGAAGGTTGAGTCGGGATCAACGGGCGGTATGATACCGGCTTTGGGGGCAAGGTTTCAAGGGGGCTCGCTTGACAGAATTCCGGGCATTGACATACATTGTCCGCGGTGTTCGGTTTTCCTCACTGGCATTTCCCCATGGAGACAGGAAGTGGAGGATCGCTGGCGGAAGCTGACGGGCGTTCGGCGGGGGATCGCCATCTCAGAGGGGGGAGGGGGACCTTTGCCTGCACGATCAGGTGAAGCGGGCAGTGGAGCGCCTGGAGTGACGTCTTTTGGGAAGGCGCAGGAGCGAAGCAGCTGGAGACGTCAGAAGGCCGCAAAACTCCTGGGTATCAGCCGAAAGACCCTCCACAACAAGATGGTCAAATTCCGGCTGGGAGAGAAGGCGGAAAGGTGTAATCCATTACTCAAAGATGTGTAATCGGGGTTACATCTAATGGCCCGAATTTTTGCCTTGGACTCGCTGCTACCGACGGAAACTATGAGAGAAAAGAAAAACTTAAAAAGTCCAAGTAGGTAATTAACTTTCTTCTATTCNGTCCTTTAAATCCAAGATCTGGCACGGATATNGTTATGTTTCAGTTCCGAGTGCTGGACTTTGGAGGAAGATCATGAGGGACAGGGTACGAGCTTTGCGGGATACCAAGGGGTTCACCTTGGTGGAGATGATGGTTGTTATTATCATCGCGGGGATCTTGGCCGCGGGGGTGGTTTCCCTCTATACCGGCTATATGGAAAAATCCAAGATCACGGAGGCCACAAGCATCATCGGGGCCATCATCACCTCGGAGAAACTGGAGATGCAACGTGTCCCTTACCAGGGGTTCTACACAGCCTTGACCATCGAGGACTTCAAAAAGAAGGGGCTCGACCTCTCGGATACCAAGTATTTCACTTACAAGGTGGAGGCCTCCGATTGCACCCCCTGTCGAGACTTCAAGGTAACGGCCACGGCCACGGACTACTTCACCTCCGAGCCGGTTAAGCCCTCCATTACCTATACCTTCAGCACCAAGAAGTGGGAGAGCGAGTGTCCGGACCCCACCAGCCCTGCCTGCATCAGTCCAGATATGCTCCCCCAGTAGTCCTTCCATGCGTGGGCTTCCATCCAAGACGACGGGGCGGCCTGCATAAGCCCTGCATAAGCATTGAGGTCCTGATTGGAGAGAATACAGGGCAAAGTAGGTCAGAGGGCTGGTAGCGTCAAGAGTTTTGTGTTGTTGGAGGGATACGGAGTTATTCCGTGTGATCTTCTCCCAAATTTAAATCTGTCCTCCCATATAATATTGAAGAGGCCCCAGCCTCGCATATGACACTAGATCCCTTGCGCTACCGGGTCCGTCCGGGACCCTTGATTCGGGAAGGACCATCGTGATAAGANGAGGTGATACCTTATCGGGGATCANATGGTCCTGGTATGACGTTTTGTTGACTCCGGGGTGAGAGGAGCGGGTGCTCATCGCCGANCCCCTANGCGGGATGTCCTATCGTCTGGATCCGGGACAGACACTTTACCTCCTGCTTCCCCCTCGTGGAGAGGGGATCCATTGCCAGGGCCCTGGAGAAGAGGAGACTCTTCCCCAAGATGCTCATCTCTATGATCGCCACCGGGGAGGAGGTCGGGACCCTTTCCCCCATGCTCCTGAAGGCCGCCGATCACTACGATCAGCGGGTGGAGGCCCAGATCTCCGGGTTCATGGCCCTCCTGGAGCCCATGATGATCCTCTTCCTGGGAGGGATGATCGGGGGGATCCTGCTGGCCATGTACCTGCCAGTCTTCACCCTTGGGAGGGCTATCCGATGAGCGAGATGAGAATCACCCAGGAGATCCGTCTCTCCACTTCTGGCCGAACCGACATCTTGGACCTGACGCCTCAGGTGAGCCGTATTGTTCAGGAATCGGGAGTCAGCCACGGGGAGGTCCTCCTATTCGTTCCCGGTTCCACCGCCGCCTTGACGACCATCGAATATGAGTCCGGTGTGCTTGAGGACCTGCGGGCGGCCATCGAACGGCTTGCCCCTAAAGGGATCCCCTATGCCCACGACGCCCGATGGGGCGACGGCAACGGATTCGCCCATGTGCGTGCCGCCCTTGTGGGACCCTCTCTCGTCATCCCGTTCCAGGAGGGGAGGTTGCTTCTGGGAACCTGGCAGCAGATCGTCCTGCTGGATTTCGACAATCGGCCCCGACAGAGGAGGATACTCGTGCGGTTGAGGGGCGAGGGATGAACAAAATGGAAAAGGAGATCCGCCTGGAGTTTCCGGACAACCAACTGGCCAACCTCCTGTTCGGACGCAACAGCCAACACTTGAAGACCGTGGCCAAGGAAGCGGGCGTCCAGATCCATGCGCGAGGGAACGTGGTCCGGGTCAGGGGGGACGAACCTTCGGTGGAGTTGGTGGATGACCTTCTCCGGCAGCTCTACCGGATCCTGGAGAAGGGTAGGCCTCTGTACGACTCCGATGTCCGTTACGCCGTCCGCATCCTCTCTCACGATCGCACCGCAGACCTGGGGGAGATCTTCCTGGACACCATCTACATCTCGGCCAAGAACAAGATCATTGCCCCCAAGAGTCCCACTCAAAAGGCCTACATTGACGCTATCCGGGCCAACGATATCGTGGTGGGGATCGGACCCGCCGGAACCGGAAAGACCTACCTTGCCATGGCCATGGCTGTCTCCTATTTGCTTCGCAAGGAGGTGAACCGGATCATCCTGGCGCGCCCTGCTGTGGAGGCGGGGGAGAAGCTGGGGTTCCTTCCCGGAGACCTCTACGAGAAGGTCAACCCTTATCTTCGGCCCCTCTACGACGCCCTCCACGACATGATGGACTTCGAGCGGGCCTCTTCCCTCATCCAGAGGGGGGAAGTGGAGGTGGCCCCGTTGGCTTTTATGCGGGGGAGGACATTGAACGACTCCTTCGTCATCCTGGACGAGGCCCAGAACACCACATCCGAGCAGATGAAGATGTTCCTCACCCGCCTCGGGTTCGGCTCCAAGGCCGTCATCACCGGGGACATCACCCAGATCGACCTGCCGCCCGAGACCCGGTCGGGGCTCATCGAGGTCTCCCAGATCCTCAAAGGGATCAAGGGGATCGAGTTCATCTACTTCACTGAGAAGGACGTGGTGCGCCATCCCTTGGTCCAGGAGATCATCAAGGCCTACGAACGGGCTGAACTCGGGGATCGAGGTAGGGTCCGAGGGGGGACTCGGAAGGACGGCTGAACCCTCTTTTCTCCCGTAACTGTCATGCCCCGCCTGCAGCGGGGCGCCCTTGATGAATGAAAATGCTTGCCCAGATGCGAGGATCAATGCCTTTATTCGGGTAGGGGCGACTTCAGTCGCCCCCATTTGGGAGGCTAAAGCCTCCCCTACCCGACCAAGACCAAATCGACGAAATAGACGAAATCGACCAAATAGACGAGACAGACGAAACGACGAGACCGACGAGATAGA
>MTPG01000079.1 GCA_002010915.1 Desulfarculaceae bacterium JdFR-97
TTGGAGAATGTTTTCTCTGAAACGAGTTCTTCAGCTTTATAATTTTGATGATAAAGGAGAACGCTATGGAACCAATGGGCCAAAGAGAACCTTCAGAAACAAGGGGCGAACTCTATTATAATTTCTTTCAAGTCTTTCGAAATATCATGAAACGAATATCCTCTACCACACGATATACAGAAGTCATAGACATAATCACTGAGAATGTAGCCAAGGCTATTGGAGTAAAGGGAAGCGCTTTAATGTTGTTGGATCGAAAGAACAAGATCCTTGAATTGGTATCCTCTTACGGTCTGAGTCATCGTTATCTTAACAAAGGCCCAGTGCACTCTGACAAAAGCATAAAAGAAGGAATGGATGGAATCACTGTTTGTGTGGACAATGTGGCCAATGATCCTCGCATTGAGTATCCTGAAGAAGCCGTGAGAGAAGGAATTTCGTCTATTCTCTCAGTGCCTATCCGATTCAAAGAAAAAGTTATTGGGTTGCTGAGGTTGTATACGTCTACCCCGACGGAGTTCAGTTACGAAGAGATCGAATTTGTGGAGGGATTGGCTGACCTTGCTGGGCTGGCGATCGAATATACTAGGCTTCTTTCGGGGTATAAACACAGCCTTGAAGCTTTCAAGAGGCATATTAAGACTAGTTAGCCCGCATTATTTCCCCTTTTTGTGAATAGTGCGGGTTAGGCTTTCATTCGTGGTTCCCCCTCCTTCCACCCTTCGAAGATTGTCAACATATACCCAATTGCCGGAAGAACCAAAAAAGCCCCCTTACCGGGGGCACTCTCCAGGTAGACGGGGTGGCAGGATGGAGAGGGTCAACTTAAGATCTCCAGGATCTCCACCTCCTTTTTCCCCTTCGGAGTCATAAATTCCACCACGTCTCCCTCCTCCTTTCCCACCAAGGCCCTCCCGATGGGGGAGGTGACGGAGATCTTCCCCTCTTCCGGAGCCGATTCATAGGGGCCCACCAGACGATAGACTCCCACTTTCCCTGTGTCCAGTTCCTCCACCTTGACCGTAGAGCCGAAGACCACGCGATCTTCGGGGAGGTTGTCCGTGGGGACGATTTTGGAGGTGGCCAGCATCTCCTCCAGCTTTCGGATCCGACCCTGTAGGAAGGCCTGTTGCTCCTTGGCGGCGGAGTACTCGGCGTTCTCCGACACGTCGCCGAACTCCCGTGCCTGAAGGATAGCCCCGGCGTTCTTCTGCTGCTCCACGGTTCGGAGCCTCTGAAGCTCCTCGTAGAGGCGGTCATAGCCCTCCTTGGTGATCGGCACTCTTTGCATGGATCTTCTCCGGATCTTCCAAGGGGTTGGAAAAGCGAAGGGCCAGCCCATCCCTGGCCCTCACGGTCTGTTTCGATTATACCGAATCCGCGGAAAGGGTCAAGCCGCTGGTCGGGAGTGTGAGCCGCAGGAAGAAAGCCCCGCTTCTTTTCTTTTCCATTCCCTCGGAATCGGGTCAAAATGCAGGGCTCAGGGCGTGGGGTCTGTGTCTCCATATGTGGGTCGCAGGATCCGCATCCGGGCCCATTGGAGTGTCTCTTTGAGGGCGGGGCAGTCCCATCGAGGGTTGGCCTTCATGAGGGCTTCAAGGGTCTTCAATGCGGTGGGGATCCATTGAAGGAAAAAGGTCTTCCCCCGGGCCCCTCCCAAGCGGCCGAAGGCCCCCAGGATCTGGAGATTTCGGTGCAAAGCCACCGGCGGATAGTCTCGAAGAAACTCCTCGGCGGGAAGGAGCCCCGCCTCCTCCTGGAGCCGGGCGTAGGCGAGGAGGAACTCCTCCTGGAGGGACGGGGGCAGGGAAACATAGGGGTCCAAGAGCAAGGACGCCATGTCGTATTGGGGCGGCCCCCATCGGGCGCCCTGGAAGTCGACCATGTAGGGCCGGTGAGGCTCCGGAAGGAGGATGTTCCGTGACTGGAAATCCCGATGAATCACAACCAGAGAGGGGGCACGGGCCGCCTCCAGCGCCAGCCGCTCGAACTCCTTCCATAAGGGGCCCTCGTCGCCCCGCCAGCCCAAGTATCCCTTCAAGAAGGCGTTGAGGAAGTAGCCCGACTCCAGTTCCATCATGAGGGCAACGTCATAACGGGCCCCTTGGTAACACCACCTTTCATCGAAGCCCTCCTTTGCACGGAGCTGAAAGAACAAGAGAAGCCTCAACACGGGATCGTACAGGGATCGGACCGCATCACTGTCCACCGCCTCCACGACGGCCTCCTGAAGCCTTTGCTTCCCCAGATCCTCCATAAAGATTAACCCCCGCTCTCGCAGATAAGCGACCACTTCAGGGACCGAGATCCCGCACTTTCGGAAATGGCGGGCAAGGGCCACGTAGGAGTCGTTTTCTCCGGAGGCGACCCCCTCCGGATGCATCAGGAGGATCATGGAACCCTTGGAGAAGCGAAGCCTGAAAAAGGCCCGATCGGATCCGTCCGGGAGGATGCGCTCCACCCCCTGGGGAGGTTCTCCCCATAACTTCCGGCAGATCTCCTCCACCGAGAGGGGGAGTTCAGGATCCAACGGGATCCTCCAAGGGCGGTAAGGCGCAGCGAAAGGAGGGGGCCAGTAGTTGATCTTCCACCACCTCCTGGACGGAGACCCTGGCCCCGTCCCAGAGGATGGAACGAACCACACGGGCCCCAGTTCCCACTATGCATTCTCGGCCCAGCACCGCATGGGGGCCTATCCGAGCTCCGGATCCGATAACGCACCCCTCTCCCACGAATACCGGAGGATCCAAAACGGCCCCTGGCCTCAGACGGATCCCCCTCCCCATCCACACCCCCTTGTCTACCGGCGAAGCCGGAAGCGGAAGGGGGCAGCGGCCCTCAAGCACGTCCACGTGGATCTGGCGGTACGCGCCGAGGGTGCCGAGGTCTTGCCAGTATTGTCGGGTAACGAATCCCTGCAAGGGCATTCCCGCGTGTAGTAGAGCCGCGAAAACGCGTCGCATCTCCCACGGCTGCCCCCGCGGAATGAAGGACAGGACCTCGGGCTCCACCACCTGGACCCCCAAGAACTCCATTTTCCTCCATTTTGCCTGCCTCCTCTCGGGAAAGAGGTCCAGGAACCCTCGAATTCTTCCCCGTCGGTCCACCCGGATGGCCCTGGAGGCCGCCAGGTGAGGATTCTCCTGAAGCAGGAGGGTAAGAACCCCCCCTTTTTTCCGGTGGAACCGAAGCATCCGGCGGATATCGATGCGGCGGAAGGTGTCCGCATTGACCACCAGGAAGGCGCCTCCCTCCAAAAGCTTCTCCACCTTTTTGAGCCCCCCCGCGGTGCCCAAAATCTGAGGCTCCAAGGAGTAGTGGATACGGAGACCCAAAGAGGAACCATCTCCCAGATGATGAACGATCTGAAGAGGGTGATGATGGAGGTTGACAATGACCTCGGTGATTCCGGCCTGACGCAACTGACGGAGGTTCCACTCCAGAATGGGTCGTCCGAAGAGGGGCACCATGGGCTTGGGTATCCACTGAGTGACAGGATGGAGGCGGGTTCCCAAACCCGCGGCCAATACCACGGCCTTCATGGTGAGTGCCCTCCCGGAGTTTTCCCCTTAATATCGCAGAAGACCGGTCGTTTCAACTGGCCCTTCAGGAGACCTCCAAGATGGGGGGCTCAGGAGACCTTAGAGTCCCCTAGTTTTCTCCATCGGGGAGTGGACAGAATGTGTCGTTGGGAGAAAAAAGACTTGACATTTCATCAAGGGATCCCTTAGTTGTTAGAAGGCCAAGATCGCTCCGGTTGAGACGTCCGAGGCAAAGTCCAAAGAGAGAAGGGGGTGGGAGGAAAGATCATAACGTTTCAGGCGGCCCGGATGCGGTCGCGAGGTTTCATCCTTTTTTTCGTCCGGTGGTCAGGTTTCGGTCGGGGATTTCAACCCGGGTCACTTCTCTGTAGTGTTTCCAGCGCCTGTTGCGACGCTGAGCCCTCCCTGTCTCTATAACTCTATTGAGATACTCCCATCTTTTCGCAAGAGGACCGGTCGGCATCTCGTAATCATTCTTCTGGGTTCCAAATCAGCCAGGTAAAGCCCCGCCGAAGAGAAGGTGTCTGTAATGTACCATTATCGATGACCGGGAGGTGGGGAAATGAAGAGGAACCTTTCCCGTTTGGGCTATGCCCTAGTCTTAGGGGCCGTGGTTCTAGCAGGAGTGGCCGTCCCGCAGGGCTCCTCACAGGCGGCCGAGCCTATTGTCCTGGGGCTTCCCCTGTCCACCGCCTTTGTCTACGGATGGGATGCGGAGCGAGGGATCCGCTTGGCTGTGGAAGAGATCAACGCTGCAGGCGGGGTCGATGTTGGAGGCGCCAAGAGGCCGTTTCAGGTGGAGGTCATCGACACCCGGGATCTGGAGCCGGGGGTCCCGGTGAGTGAAGCACTCCTGGCGGTGGAGAAGTTGATCTTAGAGAAAGGTGCGGACTTCATTATGGGAGGGCCCGTCCGTTCGGAGGCGGCCTTGGCGGCCATGGACCTGATCTCCAAGTACAAAAAGGTCTCCATCCTGACTACGGGGGTGCTCACCCCCAAGTACCATGCCCGTGTGGCCAAAGAATACGGCAAGTTCAAGTACTGCTTTCGCATCACCGGAGAGGCCAAGTGGATGGTCAAGGAGAACATCACTGCCCTGATGCAGATCCAGTCCACCTTCGGCCTCAACCGTATGTTCATCATGGGCCAGGATGTGGCCCACTCCCGTGCCGGGACCGGTATCATCGCCAAGCTTATGGAGAAGAAAGGGTGGACCGTCACGGGAAGGGAGATCTATCCCACCGGGACCACCGATTTCTCCATGGGTTTGATTAAGGCGAAGAAGTCTAAGTCTCAAGTATTGCTCATCTGGATGGACATGCCTGAGACCTCTATCCTCCTCAAACAGTGGCACGACATGAAGGTGCCAGCCCTTCCTTTCGGTTCCATCTTGTCGGCGGCCGAACAGCCAGGATACTGGGAGGCCAGCGGTGGCAAAGGGGAGTACACTTTGGTCAATGTGGTCAACGCCGGAAACGCTCCCTCCGACGCCACGGATTGGACCATGAAGTTCTACGAGGCCTACACCAAAAGGTGGAAGGTGGAGCCCGAGGCCTATGGAACTTCCAGCAGTTACATGGGACCCTATGTGCTCAAAGAGGCCATCGAGAGGGCCGGATCCCTGGAGCCGGATAATGTGGTGGCGGCCCTAGAGGCCACGGACATGATGGGGGTCTACGGGAGGATCCGGTTCGACCCCAAGAGCCACCAGGTAATCCCCAGCCTGGATCCTCAGGAAGGTGCGGTGGGGACCATCTTCCAATGGCAGGCTGGCAAGCGCGTGGTGGTCTTCCCTCCCAAGATCGCTACGGGAAAGATCTTGCTTCCTCCTTGGATGAAATGACCTCCTCTTGCGGGGATGGGGAGAGGATCTCCTCATCCCCGGTGACCAACTTTCTCTGTATGCCATGGAGATCATCATCTACGGTATTATCAACAGTGTTGCTCTGGCCCTGACGGCCTTGGGATTCACCCTCGTCTACGGGATCAGCCGATTGCCCAATTTCGCCCACGGAGCCCTCTATGTGGTCACAGGGTTCCTTACCTGGGAGTTCGTCCGAAGGCTCGCGCTTCCCTATATCCTTGGAATCGGTTTGGCTCTACTGATCATCGCCCTAGTGGGAGGGCTTATCTATCGGTTCGTCCTCATCCGGGTCCGCGGGATGCCAATCTCGGAGATCATCGCCTCCTACGGGGTGGGGCTCGCCATTTTGGAAGGGCTCCGGTGGTTCGGTTTCAAGGGCCTTACGTATACGTTGCCGACATTTGTGGAGGGAAGCATTGAGCTTGTAGGGGTTCCCGTGGACGGACACCGCATCCTGACGGTCATCCTGGGGACAATGGTGGTGGGCCTTCTATGGGCCTTTACGCACTTCACCCGAATCGGATTAGCCTTGCGGGGGATGGCCCAAGATGAACAGGCGGCCATGATGTTGGGGATCGATTCGGACCTTATGGCTGTGGTGGCCATGAGCCTAGGTTCGGCCTTGGCTGGCTTAGCCGCCGTGCTTTTGTTGCCTTTGGGGAACATCGTGGTGGAGAGCGGCTATAATGTGTTGCTTCTGGCCATTGCTGTATGCATCGTGGGAGGACTGGGCAGTTGGGTGGGGGCCTTGATGGCGGCCTTCCTCATAGGGTTCGCTCAGATCCTGACCGTGGTCTACATCGAATCCCACTTCCAGATGGTGGTGGCCCTGCTGGCCATTATCATCACCCTGATCTTGAGGCCGTCCGGTCTCTTCGGGAGGCAAAAGGAGTTGGAGGAGCGGGTCTAAGTCATGGCAGAAGGGGAGCTACTCAGAAAGGAACGCCTGGATCGCGGGATNAAGGTGCGGACCGAGGGGATCTACGCCCTCTCCTCCTGGAGGGAGCTGGGCTACCTGACCTTTCCCCGGCTTGCGCTCATTGTGGGCCTCCTGGCGCTTCCCCTTCTCCTGAAGAACCCCTACTGGCAGAGGGTGATATCCATTGTCCTGATTTACTCCTTCCTGGCTATGGGGTTCGATTTCCTGGCCCATTTCGTAGGGCTTGTCTCCCTGGGGGGAGCCTTCTTCATCGGGACCGGGGGATACTTGGCAGCCATCTTCAACACAAAACTGGGCCTCCCCATTTTTCTGGACATCCCGGCAGCCACCCTTGCGGGCGGGCTCCTTTGTTCGTTGCTGTTGCTGCCGTGTCTCCCCCTCCGAGGGGTCTACTTCGCCATCGTCACCCTTATGTACCCATTGGCGGCCGCCCGCATCATTGAGGCCCTTAACATTCTGGGTGGAACCGACGGGATCCTCGGCGTCCAGAGCTTTCCCAACAGATGGGTGGAACAGTACCTCCTGATCCTTTTGGCCCTGGGGCTGCATTTTGGCCTTCGTCGGTTCGTCCACACGGACCTTGGGGTCGTCCTTCGGGCCGTCAAGGACAACGACCAAGCGGTACGTGCATCGGGCATTGACATCACCCGACACAAGGCTTTGGCTGTGTTGGTCACCTCCTTTATGGGATGTCTGGGAGGGGCGGTCCTCGTGCATATCTATATGTGGGCGGGAATCTCTCAGTTCGCCTTGGACTTCTCCATCATCCCCATTGCCGCCACAGTGGTGGGAGGGGGCGGGACAGTCACCGGTCCCCTCCTGGGATGCCTGCTGCTCGTCCCCATATCGGAAGTCCTCCGCAGCTTCGGGACCCTGCGCATCGCCTTCTACTCCCTGATCCTGGTGGGATTTACCATTTTCCGAAGTGAGGGTCTCCTGCCCTATTTCCAGCGGAAATACCATCAGTTCGAGAGATGGGTGAGGGTATGAGCACGTCCGTGTTGCTTCGAGTCGAGGAAATGACCAAGGCCTTCGGAGGATTGATGGCCCTTCACCGGGTAAGTTTCGACCTGAGAGGAGGGGAGGTCCTCGGGATCATCGGGCCCAACGGTTCAGGAAAGACCACTCTGATCAACTGCATTACTGGCTTCGTCAGGATGAGCTCTGGGAGGGTGGTCTTCCGCGGTCGAGATATCACTGGATTGCCGGCTCACCGGATCGCAGACCTGGGCATCACCCGGACCTTTCAGGTGATGCGTCCCTATTACTCGTTGCCGGCTTACAAGAATCTAATTGTTCCCCTCTTTTCTCCACGTGCACGACGGACGGGAGGATGGAGAGGTGGAGGCCGTTTGGGCGACAGGGACACCGTCAGCATCGACATCCTCGAGGAGATCGGATTCGAGCGGGACTCTTCAGTGCCCTATAAACCCGCATCCGCGCTGCCGACCGGTTACCTCAAACGCCTTGAGCTAGCCCGNTGTCTTGCGCTCAACCCCGTCATCATCTTCTGCGACGAGGTCTTCTCCGGGTTGAGCATGAGCGAGATCGCAAGCCTCCTCCCCCTCATCGAGCGCCTCCGAATGGCCGGGATCACCATGGTGATGATCGAACATCGTCTGCGGGAGCTCTTTCGCGTGGCGGATCGGGTCCTCGTGCTCAACTTCGGGGAGAAGTTGATGGAGGGGACACCGGAAGAGGTCCTGGAGGACCCTCGGGTCCGAGAAGCCTACTTCGGCTCGGAAAAAGTGGCGGAGATCATGGAGCATGCTTGAAGCCACCGGGTTGATGGTCTTCTATGAGAATATGCTCGCCCTGAACAACATCAGCCTCCGTTGCGGGAACCGCAGCATCGTGGGGGTCTTCGGGGCGAACAGCGCTGGAAAATCGACGCTCATGTATACCCTCTCCGGGATCATCCTGGATATCCAGAGGAAGGAGGAGATGGCCGGTGGCGAACGTATCAGCGTCTTCGGTGAGATCCTCTGGCAGGGGGATTCCATCGGACACCTGAAGGCCAGTCGAAGGGCTCGTATGGGGATCATCCTGTGCCCGGAGCGAAGGCGCATCTTCCCGGAGAGCAGCGTCCTGGAAAACCTCAGGATCGGAGGATTTCTAGCTAGCCGCAAACAGCGCAAGCAGACTCTGGAGTACGTCTTTCACATCTTTCCCAAACTCAAGGAGATCGCCCGGCGGCCAGGGGGCTTCCTGAGTGGGGGCGAGCAACAGATGTTGGCCATCGGAAGGGCGCTGATGGCCCAGCCCAGGATCCTCCTCTTAGACGAGCCGTTGCTCGGCCTAAGCCCCCTCGTCCAGGTCCTTCTCGTCAAGTCTATCACTGAGATCAGGCAGCAGCGCGGGATCACCATCCTTGTCACAGAGCAGTATGCCCGACCGGTGATGCCCATTGTGGACTACGCCTATATCCTGGAGAACGGGGCTTCTGTGATGGAAGGAGATCGAGAGGAGCTGCTGAACAATCCGGATGTCAGGTCCGCCTACTTTGGAATCTGAATTCACCAGGACCTTTGGGCCAGACGGTCGTTGAAGGGGAAGTGGATGCTGCGGGACTCTATGGACCCCAGGGATGCCTTGACCTTCGGCCGATTCGAGCGGATGAGTCGGATCTATTCGGGACGGCCAGCCGTCATCTATCTGGGAGAACGCTTTTCGTTCGCCCGGCTCCGGGACCTCAGTGGACGCTTCGCCGGAGCCTTGTTCGAATGGGGGGTAAGGCCCAAGGATCGGGTGATGCTCTACATCCCAAACTGCATCCAGTGGGCCATCGCCTATTTGGGGATCCAGAAGCTGGGTGCCGTAGTGGTCCCCGTCTCTCCCATCTACACCTCCCATGAGATCGATTATATGATCCGGGACTCGGGGGCCGAGACNATCGTCTGCCTGGATACGAATTTCTGCTATGTCCGGGAGGTCTTTCACGGAAGCGGTCTGAAGCGGGTTGTGGTCACCAACCTTGTGGAGATGCTCCCCGCCTGGAAGCGTTGGGTAGGATTCCTCTTCGACAAGGTCCCTCGGGGCAAGGTAGAATGGGAGCAGTGGGCCAGGCCTTTCCGGAGCTTGCTTCGGCACCGCTCCTTGGACCGGGAGATCACTATCGATCCCTGGAAGGACCTTTCCTATATCCTCTACACAGGGGGGACAACGGGCTTTCCCAAAGGAGTGCCTGGCAATCACGCGGGGATGACCTCCTTCGTTCACGATATCACCGAGGATGTGGCAGGAGGACACCTCCTGGAGGGAGGCGACGTCTTCATTGCCGTCAGTCCTCTCTTTCACATCATGGCCTTGGGGCTCTTCCTGGCCCTCGGGCTCAACAAGGGCAACACCACGGTCTTGATGCCGGTGCCCCAGGTAGACGCGATCCTAGCGGCTATTCAACGCTATCGCGTCCGATGGTTCCTGGGGGTTCCGGCCCTCTATCGGATGATTCTGGAAAACGACCGCTTCGATCAGTACGACCTCAGCTCCCTTCGGTTCTGCTACTGCGGAGGAGATGTCCTGCCTTTGGAGGTCTTCCACCGATGGAAGGAGAAGATCGGGGTGCCTATCTATCAGGTCTACGGGTCCACTGAGGCAGGCCATGTGACGTATAGCCGCATCGATGAGGAACCTTCTCCTTCCTCCATCGGCCGCCCGCTCAAAAGCCGCCGTTGCCTAGTGGTGGATCCCGAGACCCTGAAGCCGGTCCCACCGGGTGAGGTGGGGGAGTTGTTGGTGACCAGCCCCTACACCTTGAAGGAGTATTGGAACAAGCCCGAGGAGACCGCCCGGTCGTTCGTGGAACTGTACGGGGAGATCTACTATCGGATGGGGGACTATGTTCGGCAGGGGGAAAAGGGAGAATTCTACTACGTGGAGCGCTCCGCTGATATCATCAAGTACAAAGGATATCGGGTGTCGGCCTCAGAGGTGGAGGCTGTGCTTCAGGATCATCCCACGGTCATCGGAGCCTGTGTGGTGGGCGTTCCTGATCCTCGGGTGGGCGAACGCATCAAGGCCATAGTGGTCCTGAAAGAAGATGCCAGGGGAGTCGGGGGAACCGATCTGATCCGTTGGTGTAGGGAGCGCCTGGCTCCCTACAAGGTCCCCCAGTACGTGGAATTCCGCGACATGCTCCCCAAATCCAAAGTGGGGAAACTCCTGAGAAGGGAGATCCGAGACGAGGAGCGCCGCAGGCTTCAAGGAGAGTGACCCCTCCATGCCGTGCCCGTGCCAGTCCTGTGGGTTCATGAGAACCCTAGTGGACGTCATGAGGGAGTTACTTTCAATTCATCCTCCAAAGGCTTTGCGCGGCCGATCCGGACTGTGATCCACTGCCCCTCCCGCAGGTCCGGATAAGGACTCGCCGGAGCCCATGCCTCCAGCATGAATTCGGGAAGTAGGAACCAGAGCCGGTTTCCCTGACGGCCCAGGACCACGGCTAGGGTTTCGTGGCCCCTCTTTCCCTCGAGATAGTGGAGGAGCCAATAGCGTCTGCGGGTGTACTCCAGTTGGGATGCCTGTCCCAAAGGCTCCTCGATCTTCATGAGGATCTCTTCCAGGTCCTCGCGGGTATACTCCGGCCCTTTCCCCTGCACGAGGGCGGTTAGCTGACGTTGCACCACCAAGTCCAGATACCGTCTTAGGGGCGAGGTCACGTTGGTGTAAAGATCCACACCAAGGCCGTGGTGGTACTGCGGATCCAACTGAAGCTCGGCGCGCAGCAGCAGCTTGCGCTGTTTGTAGTTGCTGTAGAGATCGTCTTGTGTTCCCGATACGAGGCGTTCCCGGGGCTCTGCCTGACATCGGTAGATGCACGGGTATCCCCTTTGGTGGAGCTGCTGGGCGGCCAGTCGGTTGGCCAGAATCATCATCTCGCTGACCAACACTTGGGCGGGCCCCTCACGGTCCCGCCGTTCGATGAGAATTCGTCCCTCCTCGTCCAGCCGGACGGAGACCTCCGGCAGTGGGAGCCAAAGGGCACCTTGCTCCAGTCGCTGTTGTCGCCAGATACGGGCCGCTGTGTGGAGAGAGGCGAGGGGGTAGGTTTCGTCCTCCAGAAGGGAGTCGGCCTCCTCGTATGAGAATCTCTCCTTGACCCGAATCCAGGAACGGACGAAACGGTACGCCAGGATCCTTCCGAAGGGTCCCACATCCAACAAAAGGCTGACTGCAGGACGCACTTCCCCGGCCTTCAGGCTCCCGATTTCTTCGGAGATCTCGGGAGGGAGCATGGGGATACGCTCCTCGGGCAGGTAGAGGGATGTCGCCCGCAGGAAGGCCTCTCTATCTAAGGGAGAGTCGGGATGGACCAGTGAGGAGAGGTCCGTAATATGGATTCCCGCGCGTATAAGATCCCCGCATGTTTCCATGCTCAAGGCGTCGTCGATATCGCGTGTGTAGCTGCTGTCGATGGTCACCGTGTAGAGGGAGGTTAGGTCCTCCCTAGAGGGGTCCATGGAGGGATGAAACGGCCCATTTGAGAGTATGCGTCGTGCCTCCTCGAGGACGTCCCCGGGGAATTCGCGCCGGGTTCCGAATCGGTGCATCAGCACATTCTCGTGGGGGGACCATACCCCCAGATTGACCAATAGCTGGAATGCCGCCATGGGATGGGTCAGACCAGCCCTCCGCAGGACCTCTTCCGTCTGCCTCCCTCGAGTGGCACCGCTTCCCAGGGTGGCGTATTCCTTCAGCAGTTCGATGATCTCATCGTAGTGCTCCGTAGGCTCCAAAACTCCTCCCTCCCAGGCGGACCGGATCCATTGGCTGGCTTCCTGAATCCACCTTTCCTTTTCCTCCTCCCGCCTCCTCTGCGTGCGGACCTTCTCCACGGTCTCGAGATCTTGGGGCCGGCATCCCTGCGGGTGAAATCGAAAATAGAGGCGATCCGCCAAGAGGGCCCGGATGATGGCCGCAATCCGATCGTCGTCGATTTCCGAATCCCCATAGTGGAGTTCGGCCAGTTCCCGCGGTGTATAGGTCCCTCCCTCCTCCCACAGCACCTCCCATAGACCCTCCACATCGATCTGCTGGGCCAGACGGGATCTCCGGTCCGCGGTCTCCCTCAGGGTCCGTATCAGCTCCTCGCGGGGCCTGTGGATGGGCACCCTAGAGGACGACGCATGAAGGATTCGGGAGGCGGGGATCGAGATCTCTTTCTGAGCGTCGTTCAGGACGCGGATCCTTCCTTTACGTTCCTCTAGGCAGACCCCGATACGGATCCTCCCTCCCTCGAGGAACTCCACGAGATTTCCGGGTTGCACCGTTCGTTCCCTCGCTGGACGATGGGAGCAGCGGTCACCACTTCCCCAGGAACATAATGGTTCCGATGACGATGAACGCCGCTCCGGCCAGCCGCTTGATCCACTCCTGGGCGACCCACTGGGAGATAAGGCCCCCTACGGCCACCCCGATCAAGGTGGCGGTAAAGAGGGCGAGGGAGGCACCGATCAGGACCGAAAGAGGGGCTCTGGTCTCCGCAGTCATGGTCAACGCGGCGAGCTGTGTCTTGTCACCCATCTCTGCGAGGAATACCGTTCCGAAGGTAGCCAAGAAGACCTTCCAATCCATAAGGCACGCTCCACAACCCGAGGAAGGAGTCGGGATTCTGGACTGGAGAATGCGGACCTTCCGTAAAAGGCCTTCTTCCCCTTAAATAACCTCGTGGCGAAGAGATCAAAATGTAAGGGGCCCCCTGGCCCCTCTTTACTCTGGATCCGNTCCCCAAAGTTCATGTTAACTTATCAATGTTCTTGGGAAAAGTCAATGAGCTTCAGGACAAGCCGTGGACCGATGCCGCGGGACTTCCATGTCGTCCTCCATTGACATACCCTAGGGCGGTGACCTACCATGGGATCCAAGGACATAGGAGGGCCCGGATGTCCCTTCAGTAGGGACGGTCAGGGAAGATGGTGAGAATCCATCACTGCCCCGCAACTGTGATCGGAACGAAATCCACCCGTCTCTCCGTGTGCAATGGGGAGACCGGCGGCCACTGTTCCGCATCAGGCGGAATGGGAAGGCGTGGAGAGTAGGCGGCCGTAAGTCAGGAGACCTGACCCGGGCTCCGTCTGGACGACCTTTCGAGGGGAAGGCGGCGGACGGTGTTTGGGGTGTGCCCCGACCTCTGAAGGTCGGGGCTTATTCGTTTTTTGCCGGGGTCTGAGAGCTTCGTGTTTTTTATGGTGAAGGACCGGGCTTATACCGGGCCGAAGTCTGCGGGAGGATCGAGGAGGGGATCTTGAAACGGGGTTTGATCCAGATCTATACCGGTGACGGCAAGGGGAAGACCACAGCGGCCTTCGGGATCGCCCTTCGAGCCGCTGGCAGGGGACTTCGTGTTCAGATCTACCAGTTCCTCAAAGGGGGGAGCCCGCCTTCAGGTGAGGTGTTGGCCTTGGACAACTGTGGTCTTCCCATCCGATGGCGAAGATTCGACGATCAGATCCCACCCATGTTCCGCAAAGGAGGAGGGGGAGAGGAGGAGCTTCGTCGTTCACTCCGCAAGGCCCTCGAGGAGGTGCGGGAGGGCGTGCTTGGGGGGCAGACGGACCTGGTCATCCTGGACGAGATCAACGTTGCCTTGGCCCAGGGATGGCTCCCCGTGGAGTCGGTGTTGGAGTTTCTTCAAGAGTGTCCCGAAGGGGTGGAGGTGGTCCTCACCGGGCGAGGTGCGCCTGAATGCCTTCTGGAACGGGCTCATTTGGTCACGGAGATGCGTTGCATCAAGCACCCCTTTGACCAAGGGGTCCCTGCCAGACGAGGGATCGAGTTCTAAAGGCGCTCGGGTGATCCAAATCCGGAGTTTTGTCTGTCATGACCATGAGCAAGCCAGGAGCGCTTCAAGGGAGGCCTGTTTGGATCCTCGGAGTGGCCGCCATCGCCGCGGCCTTGATCTTTACACCCATGGCTTCAGGCAGAGAAGTCCGGGATGAAGTGGGTCGGAAAGTTCGAGTCCCCCGCTCGCCCAGGAGGATCATCTCCTTGGCCCCCAGCATTACAGAGTGTCTCTATGCATTAGGAGCGGGACAGTCGGTGGTGGGAGTGACCCGTTTCAGCAACTATCCACCAGAGGCCGCCTCTTTGCCCAAAGTGGGCAGCTACGTGCATGTGGACCTGGAACATGTGATCTCCCTGAGACCGGACTTGATTATCGCTATCCGCGACGGCAACCCCAAGGAAGTGGTGGCCCGGTTAGAGCGAATGGGGCTTCCGGTCTTTGTGGTCGACCCTCGAAGTGTGGAGGATCTCTTTCGGACCCTGCGCGGACTGGGGGCATTGGTTGGAAGAAGAGGGCAGGCCGAAGAGCTCGTCGAGGACCTCCAAAGGCGTTTGGATCGCATCCGTCGAGAAGTCCAGGGCAAACCGAGGCCTCGGGTACTGCTCCAGATCGGCGTGGACCCGTTAGTGAGCGTAGGAGATTCGACCCTTCAAGGTCAGTTGATTGAATTGGCCGGGGGGCAGAACATCGCCGGGGATGGTCCCATCCTTTATCCGATCCTGAGTATGGAGCGGGTCCTGGAGGCTGACCCCGATGTCATCCTCGTCTCCTCCATGGTAGGAGAGGCGGGGTCCCGACGCGCCTTGCGTGAATGGAGTCGGTGGCCTACCCTGCAGGCCGTGCGAAAGGGGCGCGTCCACCTCATTGACGGAGACCTCATCGATCGACCCTCCCCTCGGATCCTGGAGGGGCTGGAGAACATGGTCCAGTGGATTCATCCGGAAATTCCCTTGGTGCTCCACCCTGCTGGGTCAGACGACGTGGCGACCAGAGGCGGAAAGGGGAGGAAGCGGTAAAGGCCATTCTTCCGGGTCCAGGGCTCCTAGGAGCGCCAGAGGGTTCGCCCGGTGATGATGGGAAGGGACGGTCGGAGACTCAAGGGGGCAGCTCGAGGAGGATCATAGGTGCTCAGCCACGGGAAGATGGTCGTTTGGTGCGGGGTGGCCCTGACAGCCCTTTCCCTTGCTGCAGCGGGGGGCTTAAGCGTGGGTTCGGCCTCCCTGGGGTTGAACCAGGCCATCCCGGCTCTTGTGGGAGAGATCCTTTCCGGGCGTTCACCCCTGGACCCTGCCCAGAGGTCCATCCTCCTTGAGATCCGTCTTCCGCGGGTGCTTCTCAGTGCGACTGTGGGATCGGCCCTTTCGATCTGCGGAGTGGTCCTCCAGGCCCTGCTTCGCAACCCCCTGGCCGAGCCCTTCATTTTGGGCATCTCCAGCGGCGCGGCCGTGGGAGCCCTCCTGTTCATGCTCCTGGGGGCGGCCGTCCATCCGCTATCGATCCAGGCAGCCGCTTTCCTGGGGGCGCTGGGAACGGTTCTCCTCGTCTTCGCTGTATCGGGCAGCCGAGGCCGCATCCAGACCACCACCCTTCTGTTGACGGGGGTCATCGTCAATGCCTTCTTTACCTCATGGATCATGATCCTCTTGGTGACGAGTCCCGAGCACCAGCTCCAGTCCATGCTCTTTTGGCTCTATGGGGACCTGGCCTCCGCCTCAATGGGCCGGACCCTGGCCTTGGCGCTTCTGTTGTTGCTGGTCCTGGGGGTAATCCAATTCCACGCCCGCGGCCTGAATGTGCTGGTGGCCGGGGAGGAGACAGCCCTTACCCTCGGGATCCGCGTGGAACACTACAAGTGGATCCTGATCGGTCTCACTTCACTTCTGGCCGGGGCATCAGTGGCCTTGAGCGGGATCATCGGATTCGTGGGGCTTATCGTCCCTCACGTGGTGCGTATGGCCTTCGGGCCGGATCATCGATATTTGATCCCCCTTTCGGCCCTATGGGGAGGCGTGTTCCTGATCCTGGCCGATATCGCTGCCAGGACTCTATTCTTCCCCAATGAGATCCCGGTAGGCGTGGTCACGGCCGCGCTTGGAGCCCCATTTTTCATCTTGTTGCTAAGGAGGAGAGGACCCCAGTGGAACCTGTGGTGAAGGTCGAGAGGGTCTCCTATGCCTATACGCATCGATGGGTCCTCATGGACGTTAGCCTGGATGTCTTCCGGGGGGAGATCTTTGGTGTGGTCGGACCCAATGCTTCGGGTAAGACTACTTTAATACGGCTCCTCTGCGGTCTTTTGCGGCCCAAACGGGGACGAGTGGAGCTTCGGGGAAGGGATCTCCGCTGCATGGGACGGAGAGAGATCGCCCGGGCCGTGGCAGTGGTCCCCCAGGAATCGCCGCTCCTCTATGCCTTTACGGTTCTGGATGTGGTTCTCATGGGGCGCACCCCCCATCTCTCCCCCCTCGGTTTCGAGGGAAGAAAGGACCTGGAGATTGCTGAGAGGGCCCTGAAATGGGTGGGATGTCTGCATCTGAAGGAGCGTTCCTTCAATGAGTTGAGCGGAGGAGAACGTCAGCGGGTGTTGATCGCTCGGGCCTTGGCCCAGGAACCACGGGTTCTCCTCATGGACGAGCCCACGGCCCATCTGGACCTACGCCACCAGATGGATTTCGTGGATTTGATTGTCCGCCTCAACGCGGAGGAGACCCTGACCATCGTCTGGGTTTCCCACGACCTCAATCTAGCGGCCCTTTGCTGTCAGAGGATGCTCCTGTTGCACCAAGGAAGGGTCTTCAGCNTAGGGAGCCCCGGGGATGTCCTCAACGAGGAGTCCATTCGGAGGGTCTACGGTCGCTCCGTCCGGGCGGATCGGGATCCCGAGACAGGAATCCCTCGGCTATGGCCCCGTCTGGAATCTCTGCCCATGTCCTCAAAAGGGAGGAAAGACCATGCTTGAGGCCTTCCATCGTGGGGGCCCTCTGATGATCCCCCTGGCGGTGTGCTCCATCCTGGCCCTGGCCGTGATCCTGGAGAGGAGCCTTTTCTGGATTCGTGAGTCCCGCCGGCGAAACCCCAAGCTGATTCAAGAAGTCCTTGCCTTGGCGGAGAGGGAAGACTATGAGGAGATCCGCAGAAGGACGCAGGGGGCCAAGGACTATATCGTGCGGATGCTGGTCAGTGGGCTGGTCCACAGGGAGTTTTCCCTGACCAGCGCCATGGAGGTGGCCGCACAGGAACAGCTGAACAGGATGAGGCGCCATCTGTCCATTCTGGACACCCTCATTACCCTTTGCCCCATGCTGGGTATCCTGGGAACCGTCACGGGCATCATCCAATCCTTCGACCTCCTCGGACACTCAGGCATGCAGGATCCGAGGGCGGTGACCATGGGGATCGCCCAGGCCCTCATTACCACGGCAGCGGGCCTTTCCATTGCCTTGGCCTGTCTCATTCCGTTCAACTATTTCCATAGAAGAATCGAGAAGGCGGCGGCGGAGATGGAGACCTATGGGACCTCGCTGGAGATCCTCTATCAAAAGGTGAAGCATCACGAGGTGAACCGAGCTCGGCTCCGCCCTGAGGGGCTCGAGGGGGAGTTCGGCCCATGAGGGTACAAAGGGGTGAACGACGGAAGGCCAGGATCGAGATCATTCCCCTGATTGACGTGACCTTTCTTCTGCTGGTGTTTTTTATCTATCTATCGCTCTTTATGACATTGGAGCGGGGGATCCCTCTTCTACTGCCGCAAGCGGTTACATCCCTCCCCCAACGCAGTCAAAACATTGAGGTAAGCGTTGACCAGCGGGGGTTCGTCTATGTTGAGAAGGAGAGAGTCGGACTTCTTCGGCTGGGAGAGAGGGTTCGGGAGCTCATGCAGGCACGGAGAGCCCAAGGTGTATCCCTCCGTGGGGACCGGAGGGTGACATATCAACGTCTCATGGAAGTGCTCGATGAGCTCCGAGAAGCAGGAGTGGAGAAGGTGACCCTGGTGGCGGAGGAGGAGACGTGAGGTGAGTCGCGAGCTTCTCGGGGCGATCCTCTTCTCCATGCTCATCCATGTGGGGCTGGCAAGACTTCCGTGGCCCGGCCGCCCTGCAGCCCTTCCGGAATCGAAGCCCCCCCTGAAGATCTCCCTTTCGTGGGAAAGGCCGCCCTCTGCTCCCGAGACGCCCCTCTCTCGTCCGGAGCCCAAGGGTCGGAAGGGACCTCCTCCGGGAGCTGCTCCCACACGAATCTCCCCCCACAGGCGCCCGTCACCCCCCACGAAGCCGGCCAAGACGGTCTTGGAGAGAAGGCCAAGGCGGGTTCGGAGATCTTCAAAGCACGAGCGACCCCGGAAACCGACCCCCGTGCGCGCCGGTGCCGTCTTCCGAGAGATCTCTCCCCCCCCGTCGGTGGTTCACCCCTGGAATGGTGGGATGCCGGCCAGCATCTCAAGCTCTTCCAAAGGATCGGGGACGCTTCCTCCGCAGCGCGTCCCCGAGGGAAAAGGAGAGGCGGACCTCCTCGGGATGAAGGGCCCTCCCCATGAGGCCCCTGCGCTTCCTCTCATCCGGGCTGTTCCCCGCTACGATGTCAACCCGCCGCCNCGCTATCCCCCTTCGGCCAGGCGCAGGGGCTATCAAGGGGTGGTGCTGCTCCGNGTGCGGGTGCTGGAGGACGGGACGGTGGGCGAAGTGCGGGTGGTTCGATCCAGTGGATACGCTGTACTGGATCGGGCCGCCCTTGAAGCCGTGAAGCAGTGGCGGTTCGTCCCAGCACGGCGAGGTGACCGGCCCATTCCCATGGAGGTCCGGGTTCCCATACGGTTCTCCCTGAAGTGACCGGAGAAGGCACTCAGGTGCTGGGCACGAGCACCAGAAGGATGCCCTGAAAACCCTCGATAACGACGGATTTTCTGAGCGATGTCCGGCAACACAGTGGGGGGCGGAATTTTTAACCGTCCGGTGACGATGGCCACCTTTTCAGCTCGGAGGGGAGCCCGAAGTGGACTCGCTCCTCCTTGACCGCGGCCACTTCTTCGATCTTCACATCTCCGCCACGGGAGAGGACCTCAACGGCCTCGGTCACCAAGTGTTCTGGAGCGCTTGCGCCGGCCGTGATCCCCAGGGTCTTGACTCCATCCAGCCAGGTGGGGTCCAGCTCATGGACGTCATCGATGAGGTGAGCGGGTGTGCCCAAGGCTCTAGCCACCTCGGCCAGTCTTCGGGAGTTGGAGGAGTTTCGAGACCCCAGCACCAGGATGAGGTCGGCTGAAGAGGCTATGGCTTTCACGGCCTTTTGACGGTTGGTGGTGGCATAGCAGATGTCCTCTTTGGCGGGTTGGGCGGCTTTCGGGAACCGTTCCCGGATGGCCTCCATAATTCCCTCGGTCTCGTCCAAGGAGAGAGTGGTCTGGGTGATGACCGCCACCTTGCTCGGATCCGGGACATCCACCCTTTGGACGTCCTCCGGTGCGATGACCAGCCGGATGTGCCCGGGGGCCTCCCCCATGGTCCCGATCACTTCTTGATGGCCTCGATGGCCTACAAGGAGAATCGTCCTTCCCTGACGGGCGAAATGCCGGGCCTCCCTATGTACCTTGGTGACGAGCGGACAGGTAGCGTCGATGATACGAAGCCCCTTGGCAGAGGCCTGAAGCCTGATCTGAGGGGAGACTCCATGGGCCGAGAATATGACCACACCTCCGTCAGGGATCTCCTCGATCTCCTCCACGAAGCGTGTCCCGCGATGTTCGAGACTCCGCACCACGTGGGTGTTGTGGACGATCTCGTGGTAGACGTAGACGGGCGTGGGGAGATGGCGCAGGGCCCACTCCACGGTCTCGATGGCCCGCTTGACACCAGCGCAGAAGCCCCTAGGGCGGGCAAGGAGGATCCTTCGGAGATGGGCTGGGGGGAGCGCTTCCATGGACGTCCTCTCATCGAGGGGATCCCTCAAAGAAAACCTCCCTCACTTTGCCATAGCCTTTNANTNTAAGCGTACCACACTGGAGTCATGCTGAAAAGTTAAGGGGACTTGGCCCGGGGAGATCCCGGAGAAGGGCGGAATTTGTGGCGGCTTCTCTTGCAGAAGGCGACAGGTTCGTTGCAACCTTTCCGAACTCAGGGGGCCTTCTTGACGGATCCCCGAAAAGGTTGGATCATGAGTCTGCAAGGCGTCCCTTGGAGATGTGGAGGGTTCATCGATGCCTCCTTTCCGCACGGAGGCCGTGGTTCTTCGTGTCCAGGATTTTGGGGAGCGGGATCGGCTGGTCACCCTCTACAGCGATGAGATGGGGAAATTTCGGGGGGTGGCCAAAGGGGCCAAACGGAGCAGAAGGCGCTTTGGAGCCAATCTGGACCTCCTCTCCTTGGTTCGGGTCCATGGCTTCGAGAGACCGCAGCGGGAGCTCCTTCGCATCGATGGGGCCGACCTGCTGGAGCACGTTTCCAATATGCGGGAGGACCTGAGGTCCTTCGCCGTCTGTTCCTATCTTGCCGAGTGGGTTGAGGGCTGCACGGCCCTCCGCCAACCCCTTGAGGGACTTCTCAGGTTGATCCTGGATACCCTTCGAAGGATGACTTCGGATAGAGGCGGCGGGGAGGAACTGTTGAGGATCTTCGAGATCAAGACCCTCCAGCTGGCCGGGTATGCCCCCAAACTGGATGCCTGTGTGGCCTGCGGGGGAGAGATTGAGCGCAAGGGTGGGATACCTCTGGATGTGGGAAGGGGCGGAATCCTCTGCAGGAGATGCCATAGAGGCAATGCCACAGGGCTCCGAGTCAGCCTGGGGACCCTTCGTGTCCTGGAGGAGGCCCGCCGAATCCCCATGGAGAGGACCCATCGGTTAGGATTTTCCGCTCGATCCCTTGAGGAGAGCCGCTCCGTGACCAGGGCGTTTTACATCCGACATGTGGGGCGTCCCCTTCGAAGCAGCGCTTTCCTGGACGGGGTTCTCCGAGGCGGAGAAGATATCTCTGCGCGGGTCTCCCAAATTGCCGACAGGAGGGAAGAATGACATTTCAAGAGCTCATTTTCGCCTTGGAGCGCTATTGGGCTCGACAAGGATGCATCATACAACATCCCTACGATCTGGAGGTAGGGGCGGGGACCTTCAACCCAGCCACCTTCCTGAGGGTTCTGGGTCCCGAGCCCTGGAACGTGGCCTATGTGGAGCCCTCCCGAAGGCCCACGGACGGCCGTTACGGAGAGAATCCCAATCGGCTCCAACACTACTATCAGTTCCAGGTCATCATGAAACCCTCTCCTCCGGACATCCAGGAGATCTATCTCAACAGCCTCAAGAGCTTCGGCGTGGATCCTTTGAAGCACGATATTCGATTCGTGGAGGATGACTGGGAGTCCCCTACCTTAGGGGCCTGGGGTCTAGGATGGGAGGTCTGGCTCGACGGCATGGAGATCACCCAGTTTACCTACTTCCAGCAGGCAGGCGGTATTGACCTGAAGCCCGTCTCCGTGGAAATCACCTATGGAATCGAGCGTATTGCCATGTATCTGCAGGGGGTGGACAATGTCTTTGACCTCCAATGGGGTCATGGGATCACCTATGGAGACGTGCATTTCCAGGGGGAGGTGGAGTTCTGTCGATACAACTTCGAGGAGGCGGATGTTTCCATGCTCATGCGCCTCTTCGAGACTTATGAGACGGAGTCCGCACGTTTGGCCGAGAAAGGGCTTGTCCTGCCCGCTTACGACTACTGTCTGAAATGTTCTCACACTTTCAATCTATTGGAGGCCAGAGGGGCCATCAGCGTGGCTGAACGGACTAGGTATATCGCCAGGGTAAGGAGACTGGCACGGACATGTGCCCAGGCCTATATCCGCCAGAGGGAGGAACTCGGTTTCCCTCTGTTGAAACGGCAGGAAGGGCGCCGAAGCGCCTGACCCACCGGCCGCACTCAGGTTCGGATCTCGGGGAGGGGGCGTCCCACCTCCTCGGGAGGGCGGGCTTTTCTGAACCTCCGGTGCATCCACCACCACTGTTCCGGGTGACGGCGGATGGTCTCCTCGGCCGCTCGGGTCAGATCAAGCAGCAGCTTCCAGCTCCTCTCCTCAGGATTTTCCTCATGGGGGATCTCGAGGCCGGGCTGGATCTCGATCCGATGATGAAGCCCCGCAACACGATATATGAAGGCGGGGAGGAGAGGGGCGTCGGTCCGAAGCGACAGGGCGGCAGGCCCCCGGAACGTGGGGACCCATTGGCCGAAGAAGGGGACATAGAGGTCCTTCCGCGAGGCGTTGAGGTCGATGTGGACCACCAATACCCCGTTACGTTTCAGGTGATGCAGCGCATCCCGAACCGAGGCCCGGCGCGGTTTATCCCGGAGTGTGACGATCCCGAAACGGGACCTCCATTCATCGAGAAACCGAGCGGTTGGACGGTGTCTGGGAGCTCGAATGATGACTCCCAGAAGATAATCCTCCAAGGCCAGCCGGGCCAACATGAGGGGAAAATTGCCGAAATGGGCGGTCACGAGGATTGCCCCTCGTCCCCTTCCCAACGCCGTCTCCAGATGCTCTTTCCCTGATAAGGCCACGAATCGCCTCATGGACTGCGGACCCAGATATCGGGGGTGTCCCAACTCCAGGGCCATGACGCCGAGGTGGCGGGAGAGGCATCGAAGGATGCGCCTCCTTCTGGCCGGATCCACCGAGGTCCCCAAGGCCGTCCTCAGATTGGCTAGGGCCACATCTCTTCGGGGTCCCATGAAGCGATAGAGGGCCGCTCCCAAGGTGCTTCCCATGGGCTCGATCCAGGAGAGAGGAAGGACCTGAAGGAGGAGCCGAAGCCCGTGCATGAGCCCCCAGGCGCTCCAGGCTCCTGGTCCCCTCTTGAACCATTTCCTCGGCATGGAGACGACCAACATCCCCTCCCAGTCCATACGACATACGAAAGGGGGTTTGAAGTTACGTAGAAAATAGCCGGCCCCACAGGAGGTGCTCTTCACTTTGAGAAGTTCTTTTCGATCCCGCCAGAGGCGGGATTTGCGAAAAGACCTTCAATTTCGTTCAGGG
>MTPG01000039.1 GCA_002010915.1 Desulfarculaceae bacterium JdFR-97
ATGGAAAGCCAAAGGATGAAGAAGGACGGCTCTCTGGTTGAGGTGAGTATTACCGGCTACCCCATTCGTTTTGGGAGAGAGATCCGTGGTATCTATGCCATCTATGAGGACATTACGGAGAGGAAAAAGGCCCAGCAGGAGTTTGAACAGGCCCAGAGACGCTACATGGAGCTTGTAGATCAAGTCCCTGCGGGGATCTACGAGGTGGATGTGGAGAGTGGGAAGTTTCTCGCCGTAAATGACTTCATGTGCAGGATCTTCGGCTACAGTAGGAAGGAGTTTCTCTCCCTGAACCCGTACGATTTGTTGGACAAGAGGGGCAAGGAGATCCTCCACCGGAGAAGAGAGCGCATCCTCAAGGGTCTTCCTGTCACCGAGGAGGTGGAGTACCGTGCCCACACCCGGGACGGCAGAGAGCTTTGGGTCCGGCTGAAAGTTCGGGTAAGCAGGGACGCCCAGGGCAGAAGGGTCTCACGGGTAGTTGCGACGGATGTGACTGAGCAAAAACGCCTGGAAGCCCAACTTCTTCAGGCCCAGAAGATGGAGGCGGTGGGGAGGCTTGCGGGTGGGGTGGCCCACGATATCAACAATGCCCTGACCAGTGTGCTGGGTTACGCGGACATCATCCTCTCCTCCCTGAGGGAGGACGATCCCATATACGAGGCGGCCTCTGAGATCAAGGAGGGTGCGCTAAGGGCATCCAGGACCATCCAACAGCTTCTGGCCTTCAGCCGAAAACAGATCATTCAACCTCAGGTGTTTGATCTGAATGAGATGGTCAAGCAATTCCAGAAGATGCTTGTCCGGCTGATTGGGGAGGATATAAGGTTAGAGACCTATCTGGGCTCCCAGGACTCGCGGATCTTCGCGGATCAAGGTCAGATGGAGCAGGTGTTGATGAACCTTGTGGTCAATGCCCGGGATGCCATGCCCGAGGGGGGGACGCTTACCATCGAGACGGCCGATGTGGAATTGGATGAGGAATACGCCGGGACCCACGGGGTGGAGCTTCCGCCCGGCTCCTATGTGATGTTGGCGGTGAGCGACACGGGGGTGGGGATGGACGAGGAGACCCAAAGGCAGGTCTTCGAGCCGTTTTTCACCACCAAGGAGGTGGGCAAGGGGACGGGCCTTGGTCTTTCNACCGTCTACGGNATCGTCAAGCAGAACAAAGGCTACATATGGGTCTATAGCGAGCCTGGCAGGGGAAGCACCTTCAAGATATACCTGCCGCGGGCCCAGGGTGAGGAGATGNAGTCGTCCAGGTTGAAGAGCAGGAAAAGGCTTCGGCATCCCCACGGGGGGAGGCAGAGACGGTGCTTGTGGTGGAGGACGACGAAGCGGTGCTCCGCCTGGTGAAGGCGTCCCTTGAGAGGATGGGCTACAGGGTCCTCGCTGCCTCGGATCCCCAGGGGGCGCTGGCTTTGATGAAGCTTCACTCAGGACCAATTCGCCTCCTGCTTACCGATGTTGTCCTGCCCGGTATTAATGGTAAAACTCTGGCCGAGATGATCCTGGTAAGTCACCCGGAGACCAAGGTCTTATATACGTCCGGCTATACCCAAAACGCCATCGCCCAATACGGGGTTCTGGAGCCGGGGGTGGAGTTCATCGAAAAGCCATTCACCCCAGAGGCTCTAGTCCAAAAGGTCAGGGAGGTGCTGGACAAGCCCAAATAGGACCGGTTTACCTTCGGTGAAAAGACCATCTTTCTGCGCTCGGATTCGCCCGAGTTTTCTCTCATCTTACATGACAGACTATATTACCATAGACAAACGATTTTCGTGCCGTCTTTCATTTGTGCCCTTACCTTCTCCATATGTCTTAGTGCAGCGATTTCCCTTTCCAAATCGCTTAATTTTACATGGAGCATTTCCGCTAAACGCCCTGGTTCTACACCCCCTGTCTCCTCCAATATTTTTAGAATTTTTCCTTGAATCTCGTTGAACATTGGTTCTTTTCCTGAAAGTGATTTTGCAGTATATACTGCCCAAGGATCACAAGTACGAGCAGGGGATAGAGCATCCATGTAGCAATCCTCACACAATATCTGCCCGTGATATTCTATTTCTTCTCCCTTTTTAATTAGGGTTCCGCATTTTTCACATTTCATTTTTTTCCTCCTTGCCTAAAACCTTATAGAAGAAACCTCTTCGGACAATTCTTCTCTTTTGGCTATCTTGGCCGCCAGATGATCTATCTAAGGCCAGAAAGGATACCCTTTGGTAACAGCGCGCCTTTCTGTTAACATCCCGAGTGTGTCTGAAGTTCCCCCAAGGGGAGTTTGAGGAGCCCTGGATGGGTAAGAGGCTAGCATGGATGGAGAAGGAATGAAAGGAGGGAAGAGAGGCATTAATGGCGTGTATGCAGATAGCGTCGGCCCAAAAATAGGAACCCGGCGACCACGAGTCAGCTTTCCCTATTATTGAACGATACCACGTCAATACTATTGTCATCTTTCCGAGCAGGTCGATATCTTTTGTGAGACTGGAAATCGGCGCCCGCCAAATAGTAACCCTCAAAGCGCCTTTGAATATCAGCTCATTTTTAGAAATATTTTCAAAAGGTTCTAGCAAAATGACGGAACTAAGGCATCAAGCCGTTTCGGGATATCTTGCCTTGACTTTTAGCATAAATACTCGTAGAGTATCATATATCATTATTAGGTGTCATATATAAAACTAATGAAAAACCGTACCAAGTCTTCCGCCCCAGCTCTGGATCGCGGCATTGATGTCATCGAGTTGGTCGCCTCTAGTCGAGAGCCGATCTCCTTCTCGGATCTTCTTTCCTCACTTGGGATCCCTCGTGCCTCCTTGGCGCGAATCCTGTCCACCCTTCGAAAACGCGGACTCATTGAAAAAGATGAATCCAGTGGTCGTTATCGGCTAGGGATTAAGCTCCTCTATCTAGGCCATCGCCTTCAGGAAAAGATCCCGTTACGTTGCGTGGCCTTGCCGTATATGCATCGCCTGGCAGAGATAGTTCAAGAGACTGTGGAACTATCCACTCTGGACAGGGATCAATTGGTACTCATCGAACAAATTGAGGGTCCTGGGGAGATTAGACTCTATTCCAGGGTCGGGTCAGCCTACCCTTATCTGCATGCTGTAGCCGTCGGGAAGATCTATCTGGCCCATATGGGGGCGGCCAAGCGTAAACGTGTCTTGGAGAAGATCGGGCTGCCACCTGTAACCCCACGGACAATTACGGATTTGGAGAAACTTGAGCGGGAACTCTCCAACGTCCTCCAGGAGGGCTATGCCATCGAAGATCAGGAACTCAGAAAGGGGGTCCGCCGTATCGCGGCGCCCATTTATGACCATACCGGGGAGCTGGCGGGGTGCATTGGGATTGCTGCCCCGGCTTTCCGTCTGGATACCAAAGATTTCCACGGAATCGGGACGATCGTAAAGGAGACCGCCCAGCAGATCTCCCTTCGCCTTCGGGGTGAAGCATAGTCGAAAACCTCCAAGAGGGAATGACAAGTCCCCTGACGTTAGGAGATGTTTTGCTCCATGGCTGTTGCAGGAGCACCGACTCCTTCAGAAATCCCACGAGGTTTCAAAAAGATCACCAAATGGGGTGAGGGTTTTTGAGGCAGCTATTCCATCTTAAACGCAGAGCAGGGATCAGTGTCTCTGATGCACCCGCCAGTTTGGACCGGGGCCAATCTGGACCGGTTTTCCTTTGCCCAGAAAGAGTATGACCATGAAGGCAAATTTCTCGTTTCTCTTTGAACCCAGATCAGTGGCCGTGGTAGGGGCCAGCGATAATCCGAGGAAACTGGGTTATCACGTCATGAAAAGCCTGATCGAGGGAGGTTATCCCGGGAAGGTCTTCCCTGTAAATCCAAGTAAAGAGGAGATCCTTGGATCTCCTGCCCATGCCTCTCTGGCCCAGGTGCCGGCAGATGTGGACCTGGCCATCATCGTCTTGCCTGCCTCTATGGTCCTATCCCAGATCAAGGCATGTGCCTCCAAGGGGGTAAGAGGGGTTGTGCTGATCACAGCGGGCTTTAAGGAGATAGAGGATACATCCGGCGCAGAACTTGAGGCCGAGATCGCACATTTGGCCACGGAGGCCAAAATCCCTATTATCGGGCCAAACACCTTTGGTTTTATCAACCTCAATACCCAACTAAATGCCTCTTTCACCCCAGAGTTTTCTCTTCTAAGGAAGGGTGGAGTGACCTTGATCAGCCAGAGTGGTGGGATCTCCCACTTGCTTGGGTTTCTGGCTATGAGGGCAGGGGTGGGATTCAGCAAGATCATCGGGCTGGGCAATCGATGCAATGTGGACTTCGCCGATCTGCTGGAGTGGCTCGGGGAGGACCCTGAGACTAAGGTCATTGCCATGTACATGGAGGGAGTCGAGGACCCTCGGGCCTTCCTTATGGAAGCCAGCGGATTGAGCAGACGAAAACCCATGATCATCTACAAAGTAGGCCGCTCTGAGGTGGCGGACCGCGCCAGCCTCTCCCACACCGGCTCTCTTGCTGGCCGCCACGAGGTCTATCAAGGGGCCTTCCATCAGGCCGGGATTCTGAGCGTGGATTGTATAGAGGACCTATTGGATGCGGCCAAGGCACTGGAGGGCTGTCCCCTTCCCCAAGGGCCCAACGTGGCAATCCTTTCCGGTCAGGCCGGTCCTGCCATGGCCGCCTCTGACGTCTGTGAGGACGAAGGCCTGAAGATCGTTCCTTTTGCTGTTGAGACTCAACAAAATATCAACGAACTTTTGCCACCTTTGGCCCTGCGTACCAACCCGGTGGACATGGGGCCGGCCTGGTATGATGCGTCGGCCATCAAGGGGATTGTAAAGGCGGTCATAGAGGATGAGTGCGTGGACAGCATCCTGCTCTTTATTATGTTCGCCTCAGCCAATGTGGATGCACTCATGGGGCTCGGTGGTGTTCTGGAGAAATGGAAGCAGAAAAAACCTCTTATCAGCTGTATCTCCGCCCCACCCGGCATATGGGATGAGGAGATCCGGCATCTGGAGGAGACGGGGGCTATTGTCAACTTCCCCACACCCGAAAGGGCGGCTAAGGCTTTGGCCTATTTATGGAAGGCAGGCAAAATACAGGGAGTTCGAAAGGACCTTTCTCGATGAAGTCTTTCTTGGAGCCTCAAAGTGTCGCCATCGTGGGGATCAGCCGCAAAAGCGGCCCCGGGGCTTATAATCTCATGGAGAACATGATCCGATTTGGCTATCAGGGGAGAATCTATCCCGTTAATCCTCAGGCCCGGGAGATTCTCGGAGTCAAGGCTTACCGGCAGGTCAAAGAGATTGGACATAGGATCGACCTGGCCGTGATCACCACCCCTAGGGAGGTAGCATTAAAGGTTCTCCGTCAGTGCGCGGAGGCCGGGGTGCGGGGGGCCATCGTGGTGAGCCAGGGCTTCGCAGACGCCGACAAGCAGGGAAGGGCCCTTCAGAAAGAAATGGTCTCGCTGGCCCGTGGATCTGGCATGAGGATCCTCGGGCCCAACACACTGGGGGTTGTAAACTATTTCCAGCGCTTCACCACGTCTTTTATGCCCCTGGAGGAGGAATGCGCCCCTGTCGGCCTCGTCTGCCAGTCGGGCATCTTCTTCGTTGGGGCATCTAACTTGGTGGGCCCCTTGGGCAAGGGGATCGACCTGGGAAACGCCTGCGATGTCGGATTCCGAGAGGCCCTGGAAGCCTTTGCCCTGGACCCGGACATACGGGTTATTACAGTCCACATGGAGGGGATCCAGCGAGGCAGAGAATTCCTGGAGACCGCGGCCCGGGTGGCGAGGCGAAAGCCTGTAGTTGTGCTCAAGACCGGACGCAGCGAGTCCGCAGCACGAGCCGCTGCATCCCACACCGGCTCCCTGACCGGAGACTTCCACGTCCATCGGGCCGCCCTTCGCCAGGCGGGCCTCCTTGTGGTGGAGGCGAGCCAGTGGATGAGGCCTGCTGTAAAGACCCTCCTTTACCTGCCGCCCATGAGAGGGAACCGGGTGGCGGTCATCACCTTCACGGGCGGGGGGGCGATCATGGCGGTGGATATCCTGGAACAAAACGGCCTTCGTCTGGCACCGCTGTCCCGGAAGACTCTGGAGCCCATCGCCAGGCTCTCCCCCTCCTGGCTGCCCGTGGGGAACCCTGTTGACATCTGGCCCGCCGTGATGAGACATGGGGTGGAGAAGGTCTACTCCACGGCCCTTCGGGCGGTCCTCAGGGACCCACAGGTGGATGCGGCCCTGTGCATCGCGCTGGCTCCCAGACTACCGGAGTTCTCCTTCCTGGATGCATCCGGGGCCCTCAACAGGGTCCTTCTGGAGGAGGACCTGGGCAAACCCGTAGTGGCTTGGCTCTACGGCCCGAACGTCAAGGAAGTGGGTGAAGGATTTGAAAAAGAACGGAGGATCCTCGTTTACCAGACCCTGGAGAGGGCCGCATGGGCCCTTTCCCTTTTGAAGGGGCGTCCCCCGCTACAACCTGGATAAAGTCTATAAGATCTTCTTAGGATGAAGGCTCGTTGCGTGAGCCTCCTAATCCCGCTTGATCCCTTGAACGAGAAACTAAAGGCGTTCTTCAGGATCTCAGGCTACCATGAAAATGAAGCGGATCGCGAAGCTATAGCTCTTCGGTGATTACCTGCCTTGTGAACTCATTGGCCCCAATGTAGATCTGGATGATCTTGGCGTCCCTCATGTATTTCTCCACGCCGTATTCCTTAGAATACCCGTAGGATCCCATTATCTGCACCGCATTGGTCGTAACCCGCATGGCCATATCGCTTGCATACACCTTGGCCATGGTGGACCATTTCATGCTTGCCTTGCCGGGCTGGGCATTGAACCAAGCCGCCCGTAAATAAAGGAGCCTTGCAGCCTCGATCTCCATGGCCATATCCGCAAACATGGCCGAGATGATCTCGTGTTGGATCAAGGGGATCCCGGCAGTGATCCTCTCCCTGGCCCACTTGAGGGCGATCTCGAAGGCCCCCCTGGCGATCCCCACCGAGATGGCCCCGGTTCCCGCCCGATTGTAGATGAGGGTCCTCTGAAGGATCCTAGCCCCGTCGCCAACCTTGCCCAGCAGGTTTTCCTTGGGCACCCTCACGTCCTCGAAGATGATCTCGCTGTTTCGGTCCGCGTCCATCCCCATTTTCCTAATGGGTTTGCCAAAAGAGAGCCCCGGGGTTCCGTCTGGAACGATAACCAAACAGGACCCCTCGTCCCCCAGATTCGGGTCCACCGTGCAGACCACGCTGTAGAGGTAGGAATTCCCCGAGTTGCTCGGCCATATCTTGTTTCCGTTGATGATCCAGTGGTCACCCCCGTCCTTGAGAATGGTTCGGATTGTCCTGGAATGCATGTGGGGATTTTCAATGTCCGTGCCTCCAGCGGGCTCAGTCATGGCCATGCACACCAGCCTCGCTTCGTGCTTGACGGCCAGCTCAGGGAACCATTTGTCCCGCTGCTCCTTAGTTGCCGCGATCATGATGGGGGTCTGGCCGAACCAGTTCGCCCCTATGGCCGTGGCTACCCCACCACAGCCTGCCGCAAGTTCCTCCAGGACGATGGAACATTCCACATTAGACCCCTCGCTTCCCCCGTATTCAACTGGAATGGGGAGTTGCAATATCCCCACTTCCGCGGCCTTTTTGAAGATTTCTTCTGCCAGCCTTCCCTCGGTATCATGTTCAAATTCAAGGGCAACAGGCTTGATCTCCTTGTTTGTGAAATCCCTAGCTAATTTCTGGATCGCCAGCTGCTCCTCCGACAGGGTAAAGTCCAACATCTCATCTCCTCCTTTCAAGTTTTGGAATACCTAATATATACTTCCTTTCTCTGCTTTTTGGCCAGGGAAGCCCGCCTCCGCATCTGGCTGACTCTCATGCTTGAATAGCCAAGTGTAGATTTAACCTATGAGATAAGGACAACCTTCTCCCTCTCCCTTTGAATGACCCCCTCTCTTTCTAGCTTAATTGGGTGGCTCTCCGTAATCCCGCAACCTGGAAAAAATCGAGTGAGAGAACCCTAGAAAAAGGTTTCATTAAGGTCCCAAAATTCCTTTGGGCCTTCTTTTAAGATGTCTACAAGGATAGTGCCTCTTTCTAGCAGTCTTTCCCGGATCATTTGGATAGCATTGATGGGGGCCTTTATGATCGGTCCATGGGCAGGGAGGATGATCTCTACTTCCAAGGCTTCCAGTTTGTCTAGACTTTCCAGGTATCCGAGTCCCCCCGGAACTTGGGGCATACCAGGCCGGGATCGCTCCCACCACCTCCCCTGAAAGGACAAGTCTTCTGTCCCTCTCGAATAGGGAGATATGGACTGGAGCGTGTCCAGGCGCATGAATTACTTCAAAAGTAAAATTCCCGAGGTTTATGACCTCGCCCTCACGTAGTTCCTCCACATTTTTCGCCGCGCTCATGGAACAGCCCAATTAATCAAAATAGCCCAAAAGATCGAATCCTTGAAAGGCCTGTACCTTTCGAGCTGAGGCACAGCCATCTCTCGGCCAGAGGGATATCAAGGGTATTGATCAATTCCCGCGGGTCCAAGGCCAAGGACACGTCTAGATGATGGATGAACACTTTGGGGTGAATTTTCTCAAGCAACCAACCCATAGCTCCCATATGATCAGGATAAGCATGGGTAAGCACTGTTGTGTGGAGGTCCTCAAGATCAAGGTCCCAATGGTTCAGACCTCCGAGGAGATGTTCTGGACCTTGGAGTCCAGCACAACTCCACGTCGATTATGGAGAAGCCTTCTTTATCTACGACCACGTATAGATTTGCAGGGCTTGGCCACATATGATCTTTGGCGAAGATCGCACGGATTCCTTGGATGTCATTGATGTTCGGAGTCATTTCGAGGTGGAGATTGGGAGTCTTGGGCTGATTACCCTCGCATCAGGCTTCGTGCCACGATATGGCGCTGGATCTGGTTGGTGCCGTCGAAGATCTGGGCTGCTTTGGCCGTCGCGCATCATCCGGTGGAGGGGGTATTCCTCAATGATGCCGTAGCCCCCCAGGATCTGGACGGCGTCTGTGGTGACCCTCATGGCCACCTCCGAGGCAAAGCACTTGGCCGCTGAGGGTCAAAAGTGGGATCACCTTGTGGCCCGCATGCAGCATCTTTGTGGTCCGGTAGATGAGGGAGCGGGCTGCCTCGATCTGGATGGCCATGTCGGCCAGCATGAACTGGACGGCCTGATGCTCGATGATGGGTACCCCGAACTGAACCCTCTGCTTGACGTATTGAAGGGCGAGCTCCATGGACCCTTGGGCGATGCCCAGGGGGGCCTGGGCCGTCGCTCCCAAGCCCCAAGCCCAGCTCCGCATTCCTGCGGGTGGCTCCAGCCGTCCCCCTCCCTTCCCAAGAGGTTCTCGCGGGGGCCCCGGACGTCATCGAAGAAGAGTTGATAGAGCTCGGAGCTTCGGAAGCTGAATTTCCTTTCCGGTGCCCCCCACTTGAGACCGAGAGCGTCGCGTTCTACGAGGAAGGTGCTGATGCCCTCGTGCCCGGCCCCAAGGTCCGTGCGGGCGAAGACCAAGTAGAGGTCGGCAACTGTCCTCGAGGAAATGAAGCTCTTGGTCCTGTTGAGGATGTAATGATCCCCATCGAGTATCGCTCGGCTCTTTATGGGACGGGCATCGGCGCCGATGCCGCCGTATTCTTGGGACAGTGTGATGATTAACAGCGTGTTCTCCGAGAGGATCCTCAGGATGTCGGCGTTGGCCTTTCCACGCTGGTAGGCCTCATCTGCCAGCGGTGCAATCCTCTCCCTAGATATCTTCCAGACGGTGTCTCATATCACCAGCTGATCGTCCGATAGAAACTCCATCGGATGAGCTCATAGACCCAGAATTCTCTGGGCGTTCCTGTAAAGGACCTTCTCGATGACCTCCGGCTTATACCCACCCGATTCAAATTCATCCAGCCAACGTTTCACGGGGATCTCGGGATAATCCGAGCCAAAGAGGAATTTGTCCTGAAGGCGGCCGTTGATCTCTCTCTTGAGCGTCTCGGAGAAATACTTTGGGGCCCACCCGGAGAGGTCGTTGTAGACGTTGGCCTTGTGGAGCAATATAGCGATCATCTCATCCTGCCACGGCCAAGATGGATGAATGGCAATGATGGTGAGCTCGGGGAAATCAGCGGCCACATCATCCAGGTAAATGGGGCGCGTGTACTTGAGTCGGTAGCCTCCGCCTCCGGGGAGGCCTGCGCCGAGTCCTGTGGTTCCGGTATGGAATGCCACGGGGACTTTCAGTTCCAGGCATTTTTCATACAGGGGGTAGAAACGCCTGTCATTGGGGAAGAAGGCCTGGGCCGAAGGTTGGAACTTGAGGCCGATCATCCCTAATTCCTTTACGCAACGCTCCAATTCTCTGATGGCCACCTCCCCCTTCCAGGGATCGATCATGGCCCAGGCCCCCAGGAACGCGTCGGGGAAGTCTCTTGCCACCTTGGCCACGTAATCATTGCTTACCGGGGGAAGCCCGGTGACGGTCTCGGAATCCCAAGCGACCAAGAGGGCCTTCACGTCCAGGTCGACGAACTCTTGGGCCATTTCCTCCTCGGACCGAACGACCTCCTTCACCCGGTAATAGGACTTGAGAGCCTCTGCTACATCCTTTCCAAATCGCTTCTCATACCTGTAAGGCGCGGTGCTCAGATGGGCGTGAACGTCGATGGCTCTCATGGGAGATCCCTCCTTTTTCACGGAATACGTTTATTCACTTAGCTTCGTATTTACTGGTCAGGAGGATGTTCCTGGAGCGAACATTCGAGATTTTTCGGAGTTGCCCCCCCACCTTGGCGAATCCCGCCGCAAAGGCGGGACAGCCTAGAGCGGGCCGAAAAATATCGCCAGTGAGCGCAAGGGACATCCTCCTGAACTAAACGTCAAGTGAACTCCTGCGGAACTAAGTGAACAAGCAGTTCACGGAATATATCTTACATTCTCCTCGATGTAGCGAACGATCTCGTGGGTGAGGGTGCCGGCCACAAAGACCTGATGGACCCCCATTTCCTTCAGCACGGGAATATCCTCCGGGGGGATTACCCCGCCGGCGATCAAGAGGACGTCCTTTAGCTCGTGTTTTTTCATCTCCTCAACGATGAGCGGGGTGTATACCAAGTGTTCTCCAGAGAGATAGCTGATTCCTATGACATCCGCATCCTCTTCCAGTGCGGCGCGGACGATGCCCTCGGGCGTCTGATACATCCCGAGGTAGACCACCTCCATGCCGGCCTCCCGTAGAAGGTGCGCGACGACCTTGGCCCCACGGTCATGGCCGTCCAGACCCACCTTGGAGAGAATGATTTTTATCTTTCTCCTGTGTTCCAGGGGCATCTCAATTGAAGGGGTTTTCCAGTATTCCCATAGGATCGTACTTGTATCCCATGGCCTCCCTGACCGTGCCCATCATTTCCCCTGTCGTGGCATAAGCCTTGGTGGCCTCGATCATGGCTGGGAGGACATTTCGGCCGTCTTCAGCATCCTCCCTCAGTTTATCCATGCACTCCTTGAGTCTCTTCTTATCGCGTGTGGCCTTGAGGCGCCGCGTCTCCTGGATCTGGGCCATGGCAGACTCAGAGGGTATCCGTTGCACTCCCAAGGGGGTGTGAGTCTCCGGTTCGCTGGTGAATATATTGACCCCCACAATGAGCTTCTCCCCGCTGTCGATTTCCTTCTGTCTTTGGACGGCCTCGTGCTCTAGCTGACGGTCCAGCCACTCCGTACGGATGGCCTCTTCCATTCCCCCGAGATCTTCGATCTGCCTTAGTATGCGGACCACTTCCTCCTCGATCCGGTCCGTGAGGCTCTCCACATAGTAGGAGCCCCCAAGAGGATCCGCCACATCGCACACGCCCGTCTCGTAGGCGAGAATCTGTTGGGTACGAAGGGCCTGCAGATGCCCTTTCTCGGTGGGCAAACAGATGGGCTCGTCGTACGAGCAGCAATGGAGGGACTGCACTCCCGCCAGGACAGCTGCAAGGGCCTCGTAGGCGATGCGGACGATGTTATTCAGCGGCTGCTGGGGCACCAACGAACAGCCGGCTGTGTGGACGGCGAATCGGAATTGCATGGACCGAGGGTCCTTGGCACCGTACTTCTCCTTCATCAGACGTGCCCAGAGCCTCCTCGCAGCTCGGATCTTAGCCACCTCCTCGAAGATGTCGATGTGGCAGGAGACGTAAAAGCTGAACCTAGGGGCGAACTCATCTATGTCAAGGCCCCTGCGCAACAACTCCTTGATGTAGATCATGGCGATGCCGAAGCCGAAGGCCACCTCCTGAGGTGCTGTGATCCCTTGCTCCCTGAGGTCGTACATGTTGACAGTAGTGTAGTACCACTTGGGCATATGGCGGGTACAAAACTCCATAACATCACATCCGAGGCGGATGGAGAGATCCAAGGGACATGCAGGCCTGAATCCGCAATAGCGAAAGTGAATCGGGTCGTTCTGGATTGATCCTCGTAGATTGGCGATGTCATATCCTCGATTCTGCGCGACAGCTACATACTGTGCCATGGTTGCGGCCGCAACCGGAGAGGCGGTGATCAACGACCAGCTCACTTTATCCAGAGGGACGCCCTCGGTTAGGATCTCCATATCCCGGATATGAGATATATTTACTCCTGTGAGGCCTACCTCGTTGACGGCCCACGGGTGGTCGGCATCTAGGCCCATCTCGTATGTAATGTCCGCGATGGTATTGAGGCCAGAGCTTCCGTGGTCCAGAAGGAGCTTGACTCTCTTGTGGGTATCGGCCGGGGAGCCCATACCGATAACCTCGCGACGCGTCCAGTATCGCCCCCGAAACATGTTTCGATGAATGCCTCGGGTGAAGGGGTAGGAACCGGGATCCCCGATATGTTCGTTGTAATCCCAATGAGCAAGGTCCTCCGGTCCGTAAAAATCCTTGACATCATAGCCAGACCAGGTTCGGGTGCTTTGGGACCTCTCGTAGTATGCCCTCAAGTAGGCATCCCAATCTACAAAAGCTCCACCATCTTTACTCATCTTGGCCTGCCCCTTCATAGTCATAGGAGAACAATCCTTTCCCCCTGTCTGCTAGACAGAGAACCACCCAAGAGCCCAAGAATTTTTTTCAAACCAAGTTTGATTCTGGACTTTCGTTTGGAAGGATAGTAGAATCTCCTCCTCAGGGTGTCAAGAAATTTTCCTTGATTTATTGAATGGCCGGAGGAGATTTGTCTGGATCCAGAGGGAGGTCGACGGGTTTTCCTCTCAACAAAACTGAGATTTTTACAAAGTAGGATAAAGAGATGCCAAAGCAAAAGACATCCTTTAGGGAGATCCGTTACAACGAGAAGCGCCAAAAGATCCTGGAGAATGCCGCGAAGCTCTTCGCCCGAAAGGGCTACGAGAAGGCGACGCTTGAGGAAATCGCTGCCAAGCTGAAGCTGACCAAGGGGAGTCTCTACCACTACATCAAGAGCAAGGAGGAGATGCTCTTCCAAATCCAGATGCAGGCTCTAGATCAGGCCAATGAAGCCCTGGAGCGGGTCCTCCGATCGGGGCTGGATCCTGTGGAGAAGCTCCGGGAGGCCATAAAGAGCCACGTCCAGATCGTCACTAGGGAGCACGTCATCGGGACGCTCCGGCAGCAGGAACTCCTCCTGCCACGCAAGTGGAGGGAGAAGGTGGTCGCAGAGAGGGACCGATTCGAGCGGGCATTCCAGAGCATAATCCTGGAGGGGGTGGAGGCGGGTGTCTTCGAGAGGAAGAACTGGCGCATCACCGCCTTGGCCGCTCTGGGGGCCCTGAACTGGATCCCCAGGTGGTATTCCCCGCGAGGTGAACTTTCGGCCGAAGAAATAGGAGAGGCCATGGCCGACTTTATCCTGAGGGGGTTTGCTGGTGGTGTAAGTAGCCTGACCACCTGAGGGCTGGGTACAAAGGATGTTTCCACTTGGACCCGGGAAGCGGGAGGACGGGGTTTGAACAAGGATAAACAGAAGGGCATCGAGGCATTTGTGAAACCCAGGAGCGTGGCGGTGATCGGGGCATCGGATCGCCCAGGTTCCTGGGGGTCCTTCATCATGGAAGGACTTTTGACCTGGAAATTTCCGGGACGGATATATCCCGTAAACCATAGGGCGGAGACCGTGTTCGGGATCCCGGCCTATCATCACATTTCTTCCATACCGGACGAGGTGGATCTGGTGGTTCTCACCATCCCGGCGGAGTCGGTCCACGAGACCATCCAGGCCTGTGCTGCCAAGGGGGTCAAGGGGATCACTATTATCACCGCGGGCTTCAGCGAGGCCGCAAAGGAGGGACGGGAAAGGGAAGAGGAGCTTGCCCGGCTGGCCCGCACCCATGGGATGCGTCTTCTGGGTCCCAATGTAAGCGGCACGTTCAATCTTCACGATCGATTCAATGCCTCTGCCTCCCCGGCCCGGTTCCTTTTTCCCACCATGATCACGGCCATCTGCCAGGGAGGGTATGCGATCTACGATCTTATGGCTGGCGCCTTTGCCAAGCAGATGGGCGTTGGGCAGTTCATCCACACGGGAAACGAATGCGATCTTCAGGTGGCCGATTTTCTGGAATATTTTGGAGAAGATCCACAGACTCGCGTGATCCTGATGTACATCGAGACCATTAGGGATGTGGCGAGATTTCGGAAGGTTGCGGCCGAAGTCACCAAGAGAAAACCGGTAATCGTGTACAAAGGGGGTTGCACACCAGGGGGCACTCGAGCTGCACGGTCCCACACCGGGGCCATGGCAGGAGGTGGTGAGATCTACGCCGCTCTGTTCCGACAGCTTAATGTGATCCAGTCGCCGACCATGGAACTAATGATTCCCCTGGCCCACGCCTTTTTGGAATTCCCCCCCATGATGGGGAATCGGGTCGGCATCGTGACCATGGGTGGTTCATGGGGGGTGGCCCTGACCGATACCCTGGAGAAAAAGGGGCTTAAAGTGCCCGAGCTGAGCCCCACTCTGCAGAAGAGACTGCGTGAGATGGGAATGCCCATTCGAGCCTCCACTCGCAACCCCATCGACATCGGGGCTGCGGGACCTCTTACGCTTTCTGTGGAGATTCTGGTTGAGATGGGGCGCGAGATTCTCCAATCCCATGAGGTGGATGCCCTGATTCTCCATGGCCTGGGAAGGCCCGGGATGGTCTCGGAGAACCCGCCCCCTGCCCGCAAGTTTATGCTCGAGTGGGAAAAAAGACTTATGAAGGAATATTACTGTCTTATGGACGAGGTGGCAAAACCGGTTCTCCTGGGCTGCCATCTCCTTCCCTGGCAAAGCCAAGCGGTGCATGACCTGACNCAGGAAGGATGCCGCATCTTTCATCGTCTGGATGAGATAGCCGACATCCTGGCGCTCAGATCCCTGTACCAGAGACGTCTAAAGCAGCAGGCTGCAGAAACGGCTTAGAAGGTCCAGGAGTCAAAAAAGAGCGTGTTGTCGAGAATGATGGGGTGTTGGGGTCGAAGAAGACTGAAGGGGGGAAAGATAGAGATCATCGACAGGGCAATAAAGGAAGATCGGAAGAAANTCTCTGAATACGAATCTAAGCGTGTCCTGGCCGCTTTACCCGGCCCTGTGGATCTGGCCGTCATCATCGNCCCATCCAGGTTCGTCCCCGCGATCCTGCGTGCAGAGGCTCTTGGGCGAGAGGATTCCAATTTTCAGCTCTCCACAGAATGCAGGCTGGGCATTTGCTGCCTCTGTCAAATATGCCCAAGAATATCCGCATAAAGTAGCCCATGGGAGCAATGCGAGGTTGTGCCAGTAGAATTTCCCCAGCACAAAGAGACCAGGTTGGATTCATGGTTTCATTCCGATAGCCTTGGTCCTGGGAGCAAGAGGGCCTCATGGAGATTTCCAAGGCAAGTTTTATGCTTTTTTACTGAAGGCTTGGGCCGCGATTTTTTATGACAGCCAGGTCCTACCAGTAGAAGGTTTGTAATGAAAGCAACTCGCCTCTCATTTGGTCCTATAGCCATTCTGTTGGTTCTCTCCTTTATTTGGGGAGGCAATATGGCCGCCATTAAGATCGGCACCCAGGGACTTGCCCCAATTTTTATGGCCGGGATCCGATCCCTGGTGGCCAGCGTATGTCTCTTCATATGGATGGCGATGCGGGGGATACCTACCTTCCCGGACCGGGCGACCGTGATGCACGGTGTGATGGTGGGAATCCTATTTGGTACGGAGTTCGGGTTCATATATCTGGGCTTGAACTACACCTTGGCCTCTCGGTCTTATGTGCTCCTGTATACTCATCCCTTCTTTGTAGCTTTAGGGGCACATTGGTTTCTCCGGGGGGACCGATTGAACACCTTCAAGGTCGGTGGGCTAATTTTGGCCTTCGGGGGAGTGATGTCCTTGTTCATGGAAGGTCTGGGGCGATTTTCCTTGGAGACCCTCCCTGGCGATCTGATGCTTCTTGCTGCCGGATGCCTCTGGGGAGCTACCACCGTGTATATCAAAAGGTTCTTGGCAGATCGCGCCCTTGCCATTCAGGTCTTATTTTTTCAGCTTCTGTTCTCCGCACCCCTGCTGTTCCTCTTGAGCCTTGCCCTGGAGAAGAGGGCCATTTATGATCTCTCTGGGGCGGTTCTTTCCTCCCTCATCTATCAATGCATCATTGTGGCCTTCCTGAGCTACCTGGTATGGTTCGAGCTCATCCAACGACACCCAGTGAGCCTCCTGGCCGCCTTCACTTTTTTCACTCCCGTGTTCGGTGTATTCTTGAGCGGGGCTTTGGTACTTCGTGAGGCGATTCCCGGAAATATGATCCTGGGTTTAGTTCTGGTCTCGCTGGGGATGGTCCTGGTCAACCGCCATCCAGGAACCAGGAAAATGCCGTAAAACATAAGAGGGGTGTGGAAACAACTAACCCGACGACTTACCCCAAGGTCCTCCTCTTTTTAAAATGGGGATTGAGGGGGATTCTGACGTGTTGTCGGGATCGTCAAACTTTTAGAGTCTCCCCCGCAGGGCTGGGATTTGTACCGAATAAAGAATTGGGAGGTATAAAGCTGCGGAATTGGTACGTAAAGCTTTCAGAAAAAATAGAATAAAAACCATCAAAGACAAAGAGGATCGATTCACTTCCTGAGTTCGGGAGAATGTCTCTGGAGGATGGAATCGTGCGTGTAGCTTTGGTGAACACCAATCGTATAAGGCCTCCAATAGCTCCCATCGGGCTGGAGTATGTGGCCGAGGGTCTGAATGCAGCCGGACATCACATTGAAATTCTTGACCTTTGCTGGGAGGATCATTGGGAATCTGCCATAGCTGATTTCTTTAACAGAACAACCTTCGATTTGATCGGGGTCACGCTTCGGAACACAGACGACTGTGCATTTACTAGNCGTCAGTCCTTTATCGGGGAATTTGCATCTATGGTGAACAGTATCCGCAGACATACAGATGCCTTAATAGCCCTCGGCGGCGTAGGGTTCTCGGTTATGCCAGAACAGGTCTTACAACGCTGTGAGGCTGACGTTGGAGTTTGGGGAGATGGGGAGTTTTCCTTGGCAGAGATTGCAAATAGGATAGAGGAAAAAAGGGAGTGGTTCGACCTGCCAAATCTTATCTGGCGTGTCAATGATAGATGGTATCGTAACCCTCACTCGACTTCGCCACTGGATGAACTCCCTGGGATGAGCCGAGAATGGATTGATAACCGTCGCTATTTCCAAGAAGGAGGACAAGCTGGAATAGAGACCAAGCGTGGATGCCCCCGCCACTGTATCTACTGCGCTGACCCGATAGCCAAGGGAAAGCGGATAAGAGTCCGACAGCCGAGGAGTGTGGTCGATGAATTGGAAAGGCTACTCCAACAGGGGATTGATCACATTCACATCTGTGATAGTGAGTTCAATTTTCCAGAACAGCATGCCATTGAGATCTGCAAGGAGATCATTGGACGGAGTCTTGCTAGCAAACTCCGCTGGTATGCCTACTGCTCGCCGGTTCCGTTTTCATTGAAGCTGGCCAAGCTGATGCGCCAGGCCGGATGCGCGGGAATTAACTTCGGAGTTGACCACGGCGATGAGGAAATGTTGAGGCGGTTGGGACGGGATTTTTCGCCCCATGACATATTGGAGGCGGCTCGCATATGCAGGGAGACAGGCATGGCGACCATGTTTGATCTCTTGCTCGGCTCTCCAGGGGAGTCCAAGGACAGCTTAATTCGTACAGTTGAACTAATGAGACGGGCTGAGCCCGACAGGGTCGGCGTCTCGGTGGGGGTACGTGTCTATCCAGGGACGGACCTAGCAAAATTGGTGATGCGAGAGGAACTCAAAGAGGGTCTTTTGGCTGGAGAAGATTTATCAGAGCCTATCTTCTTTCTTGAGCCAGCAGTCTCACCCTATGTTTTTGAATTTCTCGATAAGCTAATTGGTGACGATAAACGTTTTTTCTTCTTCGACCCATCGAGACCCGACAGAAACTATAATTACAATGCCAATCAAGTGCTTGTGGAGGCCATTCGGAAAGGACATCGTGGGGCATACTGGGATATTCTACGCAGGTGTGAATAACTAAATGTGTCAGTGTGTGAGTACTCCAACTCGGCTGTCGTTTGCTCTCATTGAAGCTTTTTTCATAGGTATCATGAGTCATCTAATCATGAGTCATCTATTTGGTGCTGAGTTTTACGTTTTTCGAAGGCCTTCTTTTGGTTGATGCTTGGCTCTAGATCCCGGAGATGGGGCCGATTTTGGTTTGCGGCAATGGGATGAGGGGGAGGGTAGTTTTCGGGCGTACGACTCCCTAGAGAGGTGTGATCTCTTTGCTTGGAGTTCTATGGCCATGCCTCCTTGATGGAGTGGAAGAGTCGGCGGAGCAGCTCCTAGTAGGAGTAGCCCGATGCCAGATGGGTGCGCACTCGGTATCGGCCCTCCCGGATGCGGGCGCCTATCTTGAGGAGCTTGAGCCTCAGGGTGTCCATCTGGGCCGTGGCCAGCTCGGTTCCATTCATGCCTGATACGGCCCGTATCACGGCTGTCCCGAAGGGACGAACCCCAGTCGCTCCGTCATCCCATAACGCCGATCAACCTCGCTCTACAGAAATGCACCCCTGTCCGAGCTGAGACGACCCCCCTCAAAATCGACCACCACCTTCTTGCGATGCACACTTGGAAGAGTCAATTGGTTGTGGCAAAACGTCTCCAACAGGGTCCCTCCGCTAGAATTCCCTTTCTTCAGTTAGTACAGTATGTTAGCAGGTGTCCTCGTTTTGTACAAGAGACTCTTATGAATTATCCAGGATAAAAGTCAGACATAGCTTGCCCCTCTTTAATTCCTCAGCAAAACAGAAAACCAAAACTCACATTCAGTTTTGCGGGCCAACTCCCCGATCCGATTTTCCTTGACAACAGCCAGATATTGGATATTAATGTAAATGAAAGTCACTTATTATCCATAACCATAATTAATACAACAATCAACCTTCTGGAGTGATTTATGCGAAATTGTTACCAGAAGGTGCCGAAAACAAGGCCTCCGAGGGATATTTATACCTCCGTTGGAGGCTTTTACATTTTATTTTGCGGTAAATCCACTAGAAAGGCAGAGACTGAAAGCCTTTAGTCTGAAAAATCTATCTTCATTTGGAAGAAGATAGTGAAGCCTCTAGCTCCTTTCTAGTCCGCCTCTGATATAACTGCCTCTGTCCTCTCAGTATTAAAGCTTTAAGGGGGTGATCCCATGAGCACGGAGGTCTTTAAGCGCAAGCTCACCGCCATCCTCAGTGCGGATGTCAAAGGTTACAGCCGCCTCATGAGAGAGGATGAGGAGGCCACCATCCGAACCTTAACCTCTTACCGTACGGCGATGGCAGATCTCATTGAGCAGTTCAGAGGCCGGGTGGTGGACTCCCCAGGTGACAACCTGCTCGCTGAGTTTACCAGCGTGGTGGATGCCGTGAACTGTGCCGTCGAGATCCAGCGCGAGCTCGCTGAACGCAACGCCGAGTTGCCCGAAGACCGCAGGATGCAATTTCGTATTGGGGTTAACCTCGGAGATGTGATTGAGGAAGGAGAGCGCATTTACGGTGATGGAGTCAACATCGCAGCCCGGATGGAAGGTCTGGCTGAAGCTGGGGGTATCTGTATATCGGGGACAGTTTATGACCAAGTCAAGCACAAGCTGGGACTGGAGTACGAGGACCTAGGACAGCAAGAGGTAAAGAACATCGCCGAGCCTGTGCCGGCCTATCGGGTATTGTCGTTCCCCGGTGCTGCTGCCCACAGAGTTGTCAAGGCAAAGAAGGCTGTAGAGAGGAGATGGCGCAATACGGTTCTGGCCATAGCGGCTATCCTGGTTGTGGGAGCTGCGGCCTGGGTCATCTGGAACTATTACTTACGCCCTGCTCCTGTAGAGGTTGCCTCAGTTGACAAGATGGCATATCCGCTTCCGGATAAACCCTCAATTGCAGTCCTGCCCTTTGTCAACATGAGTGGCGATCCCAAGCAGGAGTATTTCAGTGACGGGATAACCGAAGAAATCATCACGGCGCTTAGCAAGCTTCCAAAGCTCTTCGTTATCGCTCGCAACTCCACGTTCACTTATAAAGGAAAGCCGGTGAAAGTCCAGCAGGTGAGCCAAGATTTAGGTGTGCGATATGTCCTGGAGGGAAGTGTTCGAAAAGCAGGTGACAAGGTGCGGATAACGGCCCAGCTTATTGATGCTTTAACGGGCCGTCATTTGTGGGCTGAACGGTACGACCGGCGTCTGAAGGACATATTCGCGGTGCAAGATGAAATCACAATGAAGATCATTACTGCTATGGGGGTGAAGCTGACGGCAGGGGAGCAGGCGCGCTTGAGTGCAAAAGGTACTGACAACCTTGATGCGTACTTAAAGTACTTGGAGGGGCGTGAGCATCTTTTTCGCTTCAATAAAGATAATAATCTTCTAGCCAGGCAGAGGGCTGAGGAAGCTATGGACCTGGACCCCGAGTATTCAAATGCACATGCACTTCTGGGTAAAACCCATATACTTGATGTTTGGTTTAAGTGGAGTAAATCTCCAAAAGAGTCTCTAGTGCGTGCCTTTGAGTTTGCAAAAAAGGCACTTGCCTTGGATGAGTCCAATATCGTGGCCCGCCGAGCGTTATCCCACATCTATTTGTTAAAAAGGCAACATGATAAGGCCATTGCGGAATGCGAACGTACTGTCTCATACGCTCCCAATGCAGCAGATTCTATATATAATTTAGGGATCATTCTAAGGTTTTCCGGCAGGGCCAAGGAGGCTATTTCGATGCATGAAAGGGCGATCCGTCTGAATCCCATGCCACCAGCCTCTTATTTATATCAGTTAGGTCTGTGCTATACTTTTATAGGAGAGTTTGAGAAAGCAATCGCTATTTGTAATAAAGCGCTCGATCAAAACCCCAATGATCTGGTTGGTCGCATCACTTTAGCTATAGCTTATAGTTCATTAGGCCGTGAAGAGGAGGCCCGCGCTGAGGCCGCGGAAGTCCTCAGAATAAATCCCAAGTTCTCTGTAGAGTATGCCTCAAAGACATGGCCTTATAAAAACCAGGCCGATAGGGATCTCGTATTTGGCGCCCTGCGCAAGGCGGGGCTGAAGTAAGTAAAGGCAATATTGTAGGACCAACCCACACATGAGAGGCTTTTTTCAGCTGGTCATGTTACTGGCCGTTGCCCCGTGTCTGGCTATGGACTTCAGACCGCCAAACCCAGCAGAGACGCTTAAAGCCGTTGGAAGGACCGAAGGACTTCCCGTAACTCTCCGGCGGGCCCTGGATCCAGGCAACGATTTTGCACCGATAGCTGTTCCAAGACCTGGCGACTGGCTGGCTGAGCATCCTGAACTAGGGCAAACCTTTGACGATTTTATAAGAGCCAAACACAACAAACCTGACACGGTCAGAAACAAGATCTGTTTGCAACCACTGGGCCGGTTCCTGGAGGGTCGAAGCCCTCCGCTTGAGAGCCTGAAGGCCTATGCGGCTGCTTACTTCGGCATGAATGTGAAGATACTGACTCCGGTTGCTATAAAGGGCTCCGAGCTGACAACCCGCGTCAACTACACTTCCGGGAATCGGCAGATCTTGACCCGCGATGTATTGATGTTCCTAAAAAAAGTTCCCCCCTGATGCCTTTTGCGTTCTCGCGATCACCATGGAGGACCTGTATCCTAATCCGTCCTGGAATTTCGTCTTTGGTCAGGCCTCCCTTAGGGACCGCATCGGGGTTTTTAGCTTTGTCCGTTATGATCCTGCCTTTTACGGAGAAAGACAGGGGGAGGACTACCAGGAGATCCTGCTGCGGCGAAGCTGCAAAGCGTTGGTTCATGAGGTGGGCCACATGTTTGGACTGAAGCACTGTATATTCTTCAGTTGGAGCATGAACGGATCAAATCATCTCCTGGAGAGCGATGCCAGGCCTCTTTCCCTGTGTCCGGTCTGTCTTCACAAGCTTCAATCCAGTATTGGATTTGATGTTGTGGATCGATATCGCAAGCTCCTCCTTTTTTACCAGAAGGCCGGGTTTGATCGTGAAGCCAGATGGGTGTCAAACCGTCTGAGAAGGATCTTGGGCGACGATAACGAAAGGTGATCTCTCGATCAGGGATATATTACGTTGAAAATAGCCGGCCCCACAGGAGGTGCTCTTCACTTTGAGAAGTTCTTTTCGATCCCGCCAGAGGCGGGATTTGCGAAAAGACCTTC
>MTPG01000120.1 GCA_002010915.1 Desulfarculaceae bacterium JdFR-97
CCCCCCCCGTCATCCATGGTCCCCAAATAGCGGAGCCCTATAGAGGGAAGCTCTCCCATGAACTTGGCGAAAAAGTCCGAGTCGAAAAAGGCCCAGGCCGTAAGCCGATCGGGAAAGAGGTACGGAGCCACGATGGCCTGGTACTTCTTGTAGAAGGAGGAAAAGGCTCCAGAAGAGGCAATGGACATCTGCACCGTGGTCCCTGCTTGGCATTCCCGAGTAACCTCCACCTCGCTTCCCAGCTGCCCCCCAGGGAAGATCTCCACCTCGTAAGCCTCCCCCGTCTTGGCCAAAAGTCGGGTCTTAAAGTATTGGAGGGCGGGGTAGACTTCATTATTGGTCATATCTCCAGGATAGACGGTCCCGATGACGACCTTCTCGGCCGCATTGGCCGGTCCCTGGAAGAAAATCATAAGGGAAAAGAAAACCGTGCAAGCAAGGAGGATCACACTCCACCCCCTGATTCGTCTACGGATCTTCATGGCCGACCTCCTTTCGATCTAACGAAAGTTTCAATAATATCAATAGCATAACGCATCCTTCCTTTCCATCCCCCCTTTCCTCGATCGGTCTTCCTTTAGAGCCCCTCCCTCAGAAGGCCATCACCTCGAGCTTCCATGGCGTCCCCTTTTGAAACCACCTCTCTGGACCGTCCTTGGAGGCTCCTCAGTCCTACCTCCCCTTCTCCCCGCAGGAGGAACCTGGAAGGTCATCACCCCTCCGCCGCTGGTGGACCTGAGGGGGAAAGAAGCGCTCCTCTTCGGCATGCAGCTCCATGGCACGGTTGATGGCCTCGGGGGCCTTCGATTCGATGGCCTCCAGAAGGACCCGATTGGCCCTCAGGAGGTTGCGGGGGCCGTCGGGAAAGATCTCCTTGAGCCGCGGAATATACCCCTTGAGGAGGATGTCATGGAACAGCTCCCAGACCATAAAAAAGATCCTGTTCCGAGAGCAGACGGCGAGCTGCTGGTGGAACTCCACAGCAATGGGAAAATAGGCATGGATGTCCTCCCCACAAGCCTCCATCTTGCGCAGCAGTCCTCTGAGCTTCTTCAGGTCCTTTTCANTGGCGTTGCGGGCCACCGCATGGGCGATGCCCAGCTCGATGTACTTCCTCACCTCCCAGAGGTCCTTGAGGGTCTTTTCGTCCACCTTGAGGAGCCAGGAAAGCTGCTCCCGCACGGCGTCCAGGTACTGGGTGATGTCGCACTCCTTGACCATCGACCCTTTGGAGCCGGACTGAACTTCGATCAGGCCCAGGATACTGAGAGTCCGCAAGGCCTCGCGGATGGTGGGCCTTCCCACCTGAAAGATCTCGCTCAGCTCCCTTTCCGGGGGGAGGCGGTCCCCGGGTTTCAAGTGGCCCGAGTAGATGGATTGCTTGATCTGCTCGGCCACCTGCTCGTAGAGTCGAGCCCTCTTGAGAGGTTGGAAAGGATAAGATTTTTCCATGAATCTCCTCGGAAAAGGATGTTTTTGGGTCTTACCATTCGATAGTTCTTTTGTCAAGCAGGCTGGAGGAGGTTCCGGCCGCCCCATTTGGCCATTCCTCAAACCAGACAAGCCGTCCTTAGGGGATCCCCGAAACCTTGGAAAGGAGGAGCTCTTGTGGTACGTTGAAGCACGTCCAAACCCGGCACCGGGCAAAGGGCGACCAATACATGGCAAAAGAGCGTCTCCCCAAGACTCCTGCAGTACGAATGCTTGAGGCCGCACACGTCCACTTCATCCCTCACCACTACAAGTACATTGAAAGGGGAGGCACCAAAGAGGCCTCCCGTCAACTGGGCATTCCGGAGCATGCGGTCATAAAGACCCTGGTCATGCAAGATGAAAGGGGCTCCCCCTTCCTGGTCCTCATGCATGGCGACCGGGAGGTCTCCACCAAGGCCTTGGCCAGAGCCTTGGGGGTCAAGACCGTCACCCCGTGCGATTCCAGGATGGCTCAAAGACACACGGGGTACACCGTAGGGGGAATATCTCCTTTCGGGACCCGAAAGTCCTTGCCAGTGTACGCCGAAGCTAGCCTTTTCGACCTTCCCCGCATACTCATAAACGGAGGGAAGAGAGGATTCCTCGTGGAGCTCGCCCCCGAGGATCTTGACCGCCTTCTTAAACCCCGGCGCGTGCGTGTGGGAAGGTGAGAGACCCGAATCAGGGTCTCTCCATCAGATGATCATGGAAGAGAGAAAAGGCGCGATGAGAGATGCTCTCCCTGGTCGATCCATATTCTTTTGGTGAATTTTTGATGAACTGCCATGCCTCCATTGCTGCACCCCGGAGGGGATGGAAATGTCGATCATAAGTCCGTTTTCCGCTACAAGACAACGGCGTTCGGCATCCGGCTACGAGGCACGCCCGAAGGCCTTAAGGCACCGCACAGCCCTTACACCTTGCGCCCCGTAGCTTATTGCCCTGCCTCTCTGGCCTCTCTTGGTGAGGGAAAATCTCATCTATGCAATCATGGACCATCGGAGCCCCAAAAAGATCGGGGGCCCCGCCCTTCAGCGAACTGGACGGCGTCCCCGCTTCATCCGGCTTCTAAACCCCGCCATGGGGACCGGAGGCTTAGGCCAAGAACCACTCTTCATCCGACGCCCAGAGTCTCTTCTCTCTTGCGTCTTGGTGGAGAAATGTTTCCCTCGCACTGGCTTTTGACGATCTCCAGGGATTCCCTTCCTCGGAGCTGGAAGTCTTTGGCGACCCCGGCCTGAGCCTCCCCTCCTATGCACTCTCTCTGATGGACTTGGAAACCTTTTTGAAACATCTCTCTGCTAGAAATAATCTACGGACCCTCCTCGGATGCCGTCAGCGGGATGGGATAAGGAAGGAGCAAGAGGGGAAGCTACGAGAGGTCCGCCCCCGGGAAATTCGGCCCCGAGGCGGACCCTCCCATCCCGCATTTTAGTCCGGTAGACATAGATGATCTCCGCTCATGCATCAGGGGTTTAGCCCCCATCCACCAAAGGGAGCAAAGTAATGATGTCTCCTTCAGAGACGTACTGTTCCAACTCCTCCGAGGAAGAAGGGGGCCTTCCATTGAGGTAGATCGTCCATCGAAGGAGGAGCCTTCCATTGGGGTCCAAAAGCTCTCCCTTCAGCTCCGGCCACTTGCGCGTCAGATCCTCCAGACATCGCCCCACCGTATCCCCCTCAACTTCCACCATCTCCTCCATCCCGATCCTCTCTCTCAAGGATAAAGGCATCTGAATCCGGACTCCCATGGCCTTCACCTCCCAACCCATAAGCCTCCTTTTGAAAATCTCAAAGGACCCCGGCCGGTGTAGGTCCGTATGTCCCTTTGGAGGCGACGACCTATCCCTCCAACTCGGAAATCCCCAACTCCTCCAGTCTCTCGGGTGTAGGCACCCCCCGATCGTCCCAGCCCAACAGGCGGTAATAGTAGCGTTTGGCCCGCTCCATCTCATCCGGACTCAAGGAACGATGGGCCAAAGGGCCATCCTGGGTGGGATAAAAGAATCGCTCGGGGAGTCGGTCCGCCTCATCCGTGATCCCCTCCCGAAGGTTGAAGAGACGGCAGAGGGTGAGGATCCTCTCGGAGACCCGGATCTGCTCCATGGGGGTCGTCTCCCAGCCGGTCACCGCCGAGGTGATCTCGGCCACCTGAGAGAACGAATAGGGAAGAAAATGGCAAAGTACCAGGGAGTCGGCCACTATGCGTTTGGCCTGAAAGGCCTTGAATAGGGCCACCTTGCGGGGACCGATGTCATCCAGGGGGGCAGGCTCCATCCCCAAGGGGATCAGATCGGGGACAGCGACTGTTGGCTGTGCGGTAAAGGCGCTGAAAAAGAGGTCGATCATGCTGTCCATGTGGTCGGCCCCGTGGGGGTTGACCATGTACCCAAGCCCCAGTGCCTTGCTGAGGCGTGGCTCATGCATGGGGAGCTCTTGACCCTTCACATGCATGGCGTAGGCCTCCGTTCCTTTTCCTATCCGTTGCGCCGCCCTGACTGTCCCTTCGGCCAAAAGGGCCCCTAGGCCTTCCCTTCGTGCGATGCGCTCGATCATCTCCAGCATGGCCTCGGCATTGCCGAACCTCAGCTCCAGCCCCCCCGTGTCCTCAAGGGTTAGAAGTCCATTCTCGAAGCACTCCATGGCGAAGGCGATGCTCATCCCTGTGGAGATGGTATCGATGGAGTAGGCATTGCAGCGTTCGCTCCCCTTGGAGATGGCCTTCAGATCATCGATCCCGCAAGCCGAGCCCAAGGCGGCCAGGGTCTCGTACTCGGGCCCCCCATAGATCCGGTCCACGTGGTAGGGCTCCCTGAACTCCACTTCCTTCTTGCACTGGACCGGGCATGCAAAGCAGCCCTTCATCCCCACCCGAATGGTCCCCTTGATGGTCTGAGGGGTGATCCGTTCCACCTGGGGAAACCCTCCATCGCGAAAGTTCCGGACGGGCAGGTTCCCTACCTGTTCGAACCTGGGCATGGGGGAACCCGTCCCATAGTCGGAGAACGCCTTCACCAAATCCATATGATCCTTGAGCCAGGCGGCCATGCGTTTGACGGCTTGAGGATCTTTCAAAGGAGGCATCCGATCCCCTCGAACCGCTACGGCCTTTAGGTTCTTGGACCCCATAACGGCCCCCAGGCCTCCCCGACCCGCAGCATCAAAGCAGCCGTGCATGATGCAGGCATAGCGGACCAGATTTTCACCTCCGGGTCCGATCATGGCCAAACTGGCCCGGGCCTCGCCCACCTCCTCCCGGATCTTCTCCTGAGTCTCACGCGTCTCCTTTCCCCAGAGTGAAGAGGCGTCCCGGATCTCGGCATCCCCGTCGTGGATCCAGAGGTAGACAGGTCTATGGGCCCGGCCCTCCACGATGAGGGCGTCGAATCCGGCCCGCTTCAACTGGGGACCCCACGATTCGCCTGCCTCGGATTTGGCAATGCCTCCCGTAAGGGGGGATTTGGCCCCTACTGTGTGTCGGGCACATCCTCCCAGTGGAATCCCCGTAAGGGGGCCCGATGCGAACACCAGTTTGTTTTCTGGCCCAAAAGGATCCGTCCCCTGCGGAAGCTCCTTCAACAGGAAATAGGCGATAAAGCCCGCTCCTCCCAGAAGCCTCCGGCAAAGAGAAGCATCCAGATCCACCTGGTCGATCCGTTCCCGACTGAGGTCCACCCGAAGGATCCTTCCGTTGTACCCGCCCGGAATCTCCCTTTCCATCTTGCAATCCCCCTTGCCTGGTCCATTTCTGCCGATTGTGGCAGAAAATCGAATCGGGGTAAACACCGGCCCCGGATGATCAATCATCCGGGACCTCACCCCCAAAAAATCCCCGACATGGGGCTGGCTAGAGAGCCCCCTTTTAGAGACTCCCCGATCCTTTCCTCCCCCTATCCAGAGAGGTGCGGAAAGAGACCCTGCCCTCAAGCTGCAGCGACCTCCAGATCGTACAAGAGGATCAAGGTGTTCCATAGTCCCCTGTACGAATCTCTTTGAGGATCCCCTCTTGGAACCTAAGGTAATAGATGAGCCGATGGGGACCGAAATCGTAGGTCCACTCCTCGGTTCGTTCCTTTTTCAAGATCCACCACGAAAAGAGCGGAAAGCGTAGGACCCATCCCTCCACCCATTCAGGATCTCGGACCTCCACCCTGGTCGGTTCCCCGCACTTGGAGATTACTTCGTAGGCAGTATCCCCGGGGGAGACGATCCTCCCATGACATCGAAGGGCCGAGGCCGTGGATGGAATGACCACAAGAAAGAAAAGGAGCATGAGGATCCATCCCAGCCCCACATCGTGCCTTCCTTGGCCCCGAGATCTCTCGGAATGGGTCTTTTCCCCTTTGCCCTGGGCCTTCGAACCCCTTCCATCCGCATTCCCCTTCTCCATGAGGCTACCTCCATTCCTTCCCCATCAGGATCGACCTCCACAGATCCTTGGAGTCGGCCCCCGCGGAAAAGAGGCATTCCGGATCTTCACCACTTGCCGGAAGAAGTAAGGACCTCACCCGCTTCCTCTTTTTTAATCTTAGACGTATCTCAACGGTCCCGGATTATCATCTTCCATCGTCCCCCTAGGCCGTAGCCAAGAAGGCAGAGGCACCGAGACCGGCCAGCATTTGACCCTGAAGGATCCATGCTGGCACGCGTAAAGTTAGGGGGCGGACCGAACGGGATTCCGGAGTGTCCCCACCCCCTCGATGGATACCTCCACCACATCCCCGGGCCGCAAAGGACCCACACCACCCGGTGTGCCTGTGGTGATCACGTCCCCTGGAAGGAGGGTCATGCATTGGGAAAGATAATGGATCAGGTAGGCTACGGAAAATACCATCTCCTTCGTGGAACTCTCCTGGACCAGCTGGCCGTTAAGGTAGGTACGTAGGACAAGACTGGAGGGGTCCACCTCTGTGGCGATACATGGACCAAGAGGTGCAAATGTATCGAAACCTTTGGATCGGGTAAGCTGCCCCGGGATGCCAGCCAGGACCCTTTCCGTCACGTCGTTGAAGCACGTACAGCCAAGGATATGATCTAAGGCCTCCTGCTGGGGCACATCCTTGATCCGATCTTTNACGACCACAGCCAGCTCCCCCTCATAGTCCACCCGCTCTGCGATTCGAGGATAGAGGATGGCCTCCTGGGGGCCCACCAAGGCAGAGGGAGGCTTCATGAAATGGCTGGGCAAAGAGGGCACCTCCCTTCCCAGCTCCTCTATGTGATCCCGGAAATTGAGCCCCACGCAAAGGATCTTGGAGGGAATCACAGGAGGAAGAAGACGGACCTCCGACGACCTGTGGGTCCGGGAGGTGATGCTGAACTCTCCGAAGAAATCCCCTTCGATCTCCACGACCCGATCTTCCTCCCACAGGCCACAGCGGACTTCACCCTCATGTTGAAATCGGACCAGTTTCATCCTCTCCTCCTTAAGCGATGTATAATAATGAGCGCTTCCATTCCCTATGGAACCCAGGAGAGATTGCCCGCTACTGCACCGGATGAAAGCACCCCGATCCTGGCCTGTCAAGGGAATTTCACCCTTGGGTTCCGGGCCTTTCCGCATTACGTTCGTGCAATCCGTGAAAAGGGTTTGGAGGGGAAAGAAGGCTATTGTATCCTAAACCATATGGGACGCAGGGGGCCAGAAAGGATCCGATCTGACGGCAATCTTGAGCCTTAGAGGGCCCTACAAAGACAGGGCGACTTCATCCTCCTGGAAGTAGGTAAAGCCGATGATGTGGGCCAGGGAATATCATCGAAGAGTGGAATATGGCCGGCATAGGATGGGCGGGGGATATCTGAATTGGGGGAGCCAACCCCGCGTCTTTAAGGACTATCCCGGCCTCAAGGCGCTCCCCCTTCACCCGGATCCTCCTCCTCCAGAGGGGACCCTGTGGGATATTCTGGAACGAAGTCCCAGGATGCCACCTCCGGAGTCCATGGAACCGATGACCCTCTCGACCCTCTTGCTCCTTTCCTATTCTCTCACTGCCCAGGCCCGCTACGCAGGGGGGTCGTTCTACTACCGCAGCGTGCCTTCGGCCGGGGCCCTCTATCCCTGCGAGCTCTATCTTGAGACGGAGAGGGTGGATAAGATGGAGCCCGGCCTATATCATTACGCGGTGCACCGTCATGGGCTCGTCCCCCTGCGCCGGGGACGTTATTCAAGGATCGTGGAAGAGTTTCTGGTCTCGAGAATAGATCGGCCTGCCCTGGCCACCATCTTTGTGACGGCCATCTTCTTTCGGAGCTCCTGGAAATATGGGGATAGAGCCTACCGTTACCACCTGTTGGATGCCGGACACCTCATCGAGGGGCTGCTTCTGTCGCTCCAGGCATTAGGATTTCAGCATGAGCTCGTCCTCGATTTCCATGACGAGGCCGTAAACACATTCCTCAGCGTGGATGAAAAAAGGGAAGCATGCCTGGCCGTGGTTCGCATCCTCGGTGCGCCCCATGATCTCTCCGGAGAGGAGTCCGACTCGGTGCATGAGCTCCCTCAAGGGATCCGGGAGGCCAGCGCCGTGGCTCCGCGGGAGTATCCCTACCCCCTCATCCTGGAGATCCATGGGTCTTCTTCTTGGATCCTTCGGGATCCGGGGAAGGTAGATCCCATGGCCGGGTACCTCGGCCTCTCCACCGGATCTCCCTTGAGCCCTCCTCTCCATAAGAGGAAGGAGACGCTCGCCTTCTGGGAGTCGGTCCGAAAGAGGAGATCCAAGCGGAACTTCGTGCTCCGAAGGCTCGATCCCGAAAAATGGTCCCTCCTCATCCATGCGCTGGCCCTCCGCGGGGCTTCCCCCGATCCAGGTCCCTTTGTGACTATAGGTATCCTGAACGGTTCTCTTGAAAGACTGGAGACGGGATTTCATCTCCTGTCCAATGAAACCCTTCCGAAGCTCCTCCCCTCTGGAAAGGGCCCCAGCCTTAGGGAGATGGCCCACGCTTGTCTGGATCAGATGTGGCTTGCCCATTGCGCCCTGCATATCGTCTTTCTGACCAATCTTCAGCGTCTGGACCACCTTTGGGGCCCCCGAGGCTATCGCCACGCCATGATCCACGCGGGAAGGCTGGGGCATAAGGTCTATCTGGCCGCCACATCCCTCGGCTTGGGTGCGTGCGGCATTGGGGCCTTCTACGACCAGGAAGCCGCAAGCCTCCTGGGTCTCAATGAGGAATCCCGCATGCTCTATCTGGTGGGGGCAGGGCCCATAAAGAAATAGAGCCATGTCTCATCCCCAATCCAGGCCGCTTCTGCTGCCCTTTCCTCCCGGCTGTCGCACAGCCTTCTTCCTGAGAAGGGAGAAGCGTTTCCGAGTGGAAGTGGAGATGAACGGCCGCACTCTCTGGGTCCATTGCAACAATTCCGGGAGCATGTTGGGAGTCCTTCGTCGGGGAAGACGAGTCTTTCTCTCGCCTGCAAAAGGCCCCAGGCGAAAGCTCCCCTATACCCTGGAGATGATCCAACTGGAGAACGGCACTTGGGTGGGAGTCAACACCCTGACCCCGAACCGCATCCTTCAGGAGGCCTGGAAAAAGGGGCTCCTGCCCCAGCTTGCGGAATACGAAACCTTTCGCAGGGAAGCGATGTCGGGAAGGAGCCGATTGGACGCCCTCCTGGTCGGGCCCTGTGGAAGGCTCTGGGTGGAGGCCAAAAACGTCACCTTGGTGGAGGGTGATGTGGCCTACTTCCCGGATGCCGTCACCCAACGAGGTCGAAGGCACCTGGAGGAGCTCATGGGCTGCATCCGGAACGGAGACCGGGCAGCGTGTTTCTACCTGGTCCAACACGGAGAGGGACACTGCTTTTCTCCGGCCGATTTCATCGACCCTCAATATGCGGATTGCTTTTGGAAAGCCCGGGAACAAGGCGTGAAGATCTGGCCCTACCTGGCGGAGCTCTCCCCTTCCGGAATCCGATTGGGAAGCCGTCTTCCCCTGTTGAGGGTATCCTAAAAGAGACGTTACGGGCAGTGTGACAGAGGGTCTTTCTCTTGTCCTCCCAGATCACCAATACCCGTAATGGAGGCCAAAGTAATAAGGGGGATAAGGGTAACCGTACCAGCCCCACCAGAAGGAAGGGTAAAGAGGGTAGCGCACCACCTCTCTCCACAGATGCATCTCCCGGACCCGCACCTTCGGGTATACGTATCGGGTCTCCCCCAGAGGACGAACCTCCTTTCCTGCGACCTCGCCTGCCAGAGTCACCTTCCGCCCCCTTCGATACACTTCCGGATCCAAGTATGAAGGGATAATGGCGAGGAATCGTCCCCTCGTGTACTCTTCGTCCTGGGGCATCTCCTCCCAGTCAAGAGGGGTCTCGAGTATCGCGATCTCCGTCTGTCCGGGCCGATTTACGGTCTCTATGATGATTCCGCCCCAGATAACGGTGGTTCCCACATAGGCATCCGGGTCCCGCAGGACCATGGGGAAGGTGACCCCCCGAGCCGCACGCCTCCGCATCTCGGAGGATATGGTGTGCGCGCAACCCCATGACCCTCCAAGGAGGAAAAGAAGTATCAAGAAGACGCCGCACCTTCTTCCAACCAGCATGGATGAAGACCTCCTAATTTTTAGACGCATCCCAAGGGGAAACGGTTCATATATTCTAATCCGAACCCGTCAGCGGCTGGCCCGAAGGTCCGTTAGGAAGGGGAGGCCAGGGCCCTCCGGCCCCGGGGCCTCAAAGTACGACGCGGAGCTGGTGCTGAACCGGAATCTTCTCGCTCGAAGGATCGGAAGTGGGGACGCTAACGGAAAGAGAAAGGGACCGCATCTTGCGGTCCTTCTGGTCTGCCCGAAGAAGCGGCCGGAAAGACCCTCATCCCCGAATCTCGGGCTTGGATGGGAAACGGATGAGAGGGCTCGAGGGGATTTTCCCCCGAGACGGTGTATAACCGCATACCCTATTCCGCCTCCAGGACCCCGTCCATCCACCTTCGGCCCCGGACGTCCTCCGTTGAGTAGTCGGGCAGCAGGATGGGAGCCACGATGGGATTCTCGACTCCGGCCTCCTCGAGTTCCTTTTCAAACTTCACCACATGATCCAGGGTGAGCCGCTTGATCCGGACCCCGCTTTTGGCGTACTGGGCGGCACGGGCTCCCGCCCTCCGGCCGAAGGTAATGATGTCCTGGAGGCTGTTGCCCATGAGGCGGTTCTCCCCGTGGATCCCGCCCACCACCTCACCTGCCGCGTAGAGTCCGGGGAGGCTCGTTTCGGCGTGCTCGTTGATCTTGATGCCGCCGTTTTGATAGTGCAGGGTGGGAAAGACGAGCATGGGCTCTTTGCTGATGTCGATTCCATGGCGCTGGAACTGGATGAACTTGGCGGGCAGTTCCTTCCGCACCGTCCCCTCTCCATGGAGGAGGTCGATCATGGGAGAGTCGAGCCAGAGACCCACACGTCCTGTGGGCGTGACGATCCCTTTCCCCCGCTCCAGGGCCTCTCGAATGAGCTCCGCCGTCTCCACATCCCTGGGTTCCAAGGGAAAGCAGAACTGCTCACCATCGATGTTGAGCACATGGGCCCCCAGCCCTCGGACCTTCTCGGTAATGAGCAACCCCACATTCTGCTCAGGATAGGCCACCCCTGTGGGGTGGTACTGGGTGGAGTAGAGGTACTCGTTGCCGACTCCGGCTCGATAGGCAAGCACCACCCCGTCCATGGTGGCCCCGTAATGATTGGTGGTGGCGAAGCCCTTGATGTGGAGCCGCCCGAACCCTCCGGTGGCCAGAATCACCGCCTTGGATCGTACGATGTAACATTCCCGGGTTTCCATATTGAAAAGGACCGCTCCGGCGCATTTCCCCTCTTCGTCCAAAAGGAGTTCCACGGCGGGGGAAAACTCCAACACTCGGATCCGATCCCCCCTGTTTCGCGCCTCATCGCGCAGCACCCGCATGATCTCGGCCCCGGTCATGTCTCCCGCCGAATGCATTCGCTTCCTGCACGAGCCCCCGAAGTGACGCACGTCGAGGCGACCGTCGGGCAATTTATTGAACATCACGCCGAGCTCTTCTAACCAAGCGATGGACAAGGGGGCATCGTGGGCTAAGGCCGCCACCAGATCGGGCCGGTTGGTGAAGTGTCCTCCGCCCATGGTATCTAGATAGTGGTAGAAGGGAGAGTCGCACTCCTGGGTGGCGGCCTGGATCCCTCCCTCGGCCATCATGGTATTGGCATCACCGTGCCGCAGCTTTGTGGCCATGATGACTTGGGCACCATGATCCGTGGCCATAAGGGCGGCCGCCGTCCCCGCCCCCCCTCCTCCGATGATGAGCACATCGGTGTCGTAGTCGGCTTCTGAAAGATCCACTTTTTCAGGTCTCACCATGGAGCGGGACTCCAGCAGATCCGCCACCTCGTTCTGAAAGAGTTCCCCCTTGTTGGGCCCCACTCGAACGATTCGGCGGCCCTCTTTCTGGTAGTCGGGATGGTACTTGCGGAGCACCTCCTCCCGCTCCTCCAGACTCAATGGGGGATAGTGTTCACCCCTTCGCGCCATCTCCAATCGAGCCGGCCGGGTGGCCTCCACCCGCTTGATCAGTTCCTTGAGCTCCGGCGTGTAACCCATGGTGACTCCTTTCTCCAACCCCCGNGAGGTGAATCTCTCTCTCTCAAGTCCTCATAGGTAACGGATGTCTTTGGGCATCCAGGCACCTGGTGGCGTCAGATCGGGCTCCCTCTCCCGTTCCTCATAGAGTTTCTCCAGCTCCTCCCGGTTCATTCTCTGGACCTCTTCCAGCATGGCATCGTACTTGCCAGATAGGATCTCCTCCACCCTCTTTTTCAGGTGCTCTGCACGGGGTTGAATGTACTTTCCGTAGAGGCGCCGGGCCAACTGTGCAATATGGTATTGGGGAAGCTCGCCCATGCACCGGCTGGCACACAGCCCGCACTGGATGCAGTCGAAGGAGAGTTGAGCCGCCCGGGCAATGTCACCTTGTTTCAGGGCGGAGATGTAATCCAAGACCTCCACACCCATGGGGCAGGCCTTGGTGCAATTGTTACAGGCCACACATCGGAAGAGCTCCGGGTAGAGCTCATACACGGAGTCGGCAGTGGGCTCGATCTCCTCGATGTCGTAGACGGCCCGGTTGGCCGGGTAAAAGGGGATCTGCGTCAAGTACATATTGGGCTCCACAACGGTCTGGCATGCCAAGCCGAAGTGAAGCTTGTAATCCCCGGCCTTCCGATAGACGGTGGAACAGGCCCCGCAGATCCCCCCCCGGCAGCCAGCCCCACGGACGAACTTGTATCCCACATACTCCATGGCCTTCATGATGGTGAGGGTCTCTGGGACCTCGTATCGCTTCCCCATGATGTAGATGGGCACCGTGCGGGCCCCTTCGGGGAGAATGGGACGGTCTCCCGTGGCGACCTTCATCTCCTGTGTCTGCTGAGCCTGCATGGGGCGTCCTTCAGCCATTCTCTGTTCTCCTTCTGAAGGATAGTCTCAAGCCTGTCTGCTGCCGCCGAGGCGGCTGCCTTCAGCCCTCCTCCTCAGACCCTTTCCGCCTCATCCAGGTCAAAGGGGTACCCCTTCTGTTTCAACAGAGAGATACATGAGGGTGTGTTAAGCTCCAGGTGACAGAGATCGGGGCTCACTCCCAAGGCCAGGGCAAAGAGTTGAGTGAAGTAGAAGACGGGAACCTCCTTCTCGATCCGACCCTGCTCCAGCAAAGAGGCCTGCCTCTTGCCAAGGTTAAAATCGCAGAGGGGGCAGCTCAGGACCAGGGCATCGGCCCCTGCTTGCACGGCAGTCTGCAGGATGACGGCTGAGGAGGATTCGGCCGCCTCCGGATGTGCCAGGATCTGATAGGAACCACAACAAAGGTCCGCCGCTGGAAAATGGACCACCTCAGATCCCAAGGCCTCGAGGAGACGCCGCATCATTTGAAAGGAGCCGGGCGGTTCCATGGCCACATCACGCGGGCGCTGCAGTGTGCAGCCATAGTAAGGCGCCAGGACCATACCGCGCAAGGGGACCTTCACCGCCTCCCGGATGGTCGACCACCCGATCCGTTGGTCTAGAAAACCTAGGAGATGGACCACTTCCACCTCTCCTTGGTAGTCGATCTCCTCGTCCATAAAGAGATTGATGGTCCTGCGTTTCTCTTCATCATCGCGCATTATCAGGTTCGCACGGGCCAAGCTGTTGTAGCACATGGAGCATAGGGTAACCAGGATCTCTGCCCCCTGTTCCTTGGCCCGAATAAGGTCCCGGACCGGGGCCACATGATGAATGAGGTCATCGTCCGCCAGAGAGTGCACTGCACCACAGCAGTTCCACCTGGGAAGCTCTTCCATCTCCACACCCAATGCAGCCATGGCCGCCACGGCCGACTCATCTAGGTTTTTCGCCTTGGACTTGAGCGTACAGCCGGGGTAATAGCTCACCTTCATGACTTTCATCCTCAGCTGGTCAACTTTCGAAAGGCCGCCACCATGGCGATCTGGGGGCATTCCCGAAGGAGGTCCGAGGCCATACGGGAGGGATTGATATGGTCGACATTCCTGCGAAGGGCCATAAGTCTCAAGGCCTCCATGACCCGCGGCAGGTCGATCCCCCTGGGGCACTTGACGTTGCAAGCATGACACGAGGCGCAGATCCAGCAGGTGTTAAGCTTCCCAACCTCTCCTTCTAATCCTAATTGCGCCAAATGCATGACCTTTCTGGGGAAGGCATCCATGGAGGCATTCATGGGACAGCTGCCCGAGCAGGTCCCGCATTGGAAACACTTGTGGATGTTCTGACCGCTGATTTTCTCGAGTCTTTCCAGGAATTCGCGTTTGACCGTCCGAGCTGAAATCTTGATGGGCATGATCCTTTCCCTCGTCAGTGCGGAACGGCCTCCGGCATTTCTTGGCTCATCCGAAGACTGCTTTTTTACCGCACCTTACGCATTCAAGTCAAGAAATCCCTTAGCTTTCTGAAGGATCGTCCTAATTTGGGAACAATCCCCCACAAAAATGTGTGCTTTTTATTATAGGACAAGCCCCTGGGAAGGGCAACGCCGGGAAGGGCAAGGCATGAGGGATGTCTCTGGGTGGGCCTCTTACGGAGAAGAGGGAGGTGTGGGGCATTTCAATCCGCCGGAGAGCGACGAGCCAGTCTCTGAGCGGCATAGAGGGAGCAGATCACCATGAACCCCGCCACCTTACTCCAGTGGTTGGGCCAAAGCAGGGCCAACGTGGCCGCTCCCCAAATCCCCCGTTCCCATATCCGCAATGGACGAAGAAGGTAGCCTTCCATGGCCACAGTGAAGGCGAGAAGTCCCAAAGTACCGGATACGGCGGCCCAGATCACCTCGACCAAAGGTCCCTCGAACAATAGAGGACTGTAGGCGAAAAGCAGGGGAATGATGTAGAGTCCCTTGGCCAACTTCCACGCAGCAAGCCCCGTCTCCATGGGCTTAGACCCCGCGATACCGGCGGCCGAGTAGGCCGCCAGGCAGACCGGTGGAGTTACATTGGCGTCCTGGCTGTACCAAAAGATTATCATGTGGGCCGCCAAGAGGGAGATTCCAAGCTGCTGAAGGGCGGGGGCCGCCAAAATCGCCAGGAAGATATACGAGGCCGTCACAGGGAGGCCCATACCCAGGATCAGAGATGCCAACAGGACCAGGACAATGGCCAAAAAGAGGTGCCCTCCGGACAATTCGATGACCATTCCGGAGAAGGTCACCCCCACCCCAGTAATCCCAACGATGCCGATGACGATCCCCGCGCAGATGAGGATGGAGGCCGTGGAGACACTGTTTCGAGCGCCGAGGTAAAGGGCATCCAGGATCTCCTTGGGACCCATGCGGGTATCCTTGCGGATCCAGCTGACCACAATGATGGAGAGGATCCCGATGGAAGCAGCAAAGGTAGGAGTAAAGCCCCTTACCAGCAGAAAGATCAGGAGCGCCACGGGGATCAAGAACCCCACCCCCTCCTTGAGGGTAGCCCAAGCGCTGGGGAGCTCTTCCTTTGGAATAGGTCGAATGCCCATCTTCAGGGCCTCGATGTGCACGAAGAATCCCACAGACAGAAAGTACATGAGAGCGGGGATGGCGGCCACAGCGATGATCTTCAGGTAAGGAATCCCGGTCCATTGGGCCATGATGAAGGCCCCGGCCCCCATGATGGGAGGCATAAGCTGACCCCCGGTGGAGGCAGCCGCCTCCACGCCCCCCGCCACATGAGGACGGAAGCCGGAGCGCTTCATTAAGGGAATGGTAATGGAACCCGTGGCCACAGTGTTGGCCACGGCACTCCCAGAGATCGAGCCCATGAACCCACTTGAGATCACGGCGATCTTGGCCGGCCCCCCTACGCGGTGTCCGGCCACGGCCTGCGCCAGTCTGGTGATAAAGTCCCCGGCTCCGGACTTCAAAAGAAAGGCCCCGAATAGAATGAAGAGGTAGACATACGTGGCCGATACCGTGCAGACGACCCCGAAGATCCCTTCATCCGTGAGGTACATGCGGTAGAGCAGTCTCCCCCACGTGACCCCTCGGAAATGGAATGTCCCCGGGATATACTTGCCCAGAAAGAGGGCGTAGGCGATGAAGATGATGGAGAGGAGCGGGATGATCCAACCCGAGGCCCTGTACGTAGCCCACAGGAGGATGACCAATGCCATGGCCGCGAAAAGGTAATCGCGCAGGATTGGCACCGATGCCCGCTCCAAGTGAAGTTCCTCCTCGAACAGGAGGATATAGACGGCGGCGGCCACGGCCAGGAGGCAAAGGAAGAGATCCAAGATAAGCCCTTTCTGCGGTCTCCTTTTGAACATGGGATATAGAAGGAAAGCTAGGGTCAGGATGAACCCCATATGAAGGGCGTTTCGCTGTATGGCCGGCATCACCCCTATGGTATTCACCCATAGATGGAAGAGGGAGGAGACCACACCAAGGATATAGACCATGGTATGCCAGCCTCCGGTGAGCGTCCGGGCGGACGTGCTCACCTCCCCTCGATCCTCGAGCATCTCAGCGGAGTCGGTCTTGAGGGCCTTTGCCATGGCTCCTCCGGTCATCCGCCCTTCCCCGGAAGGGCCCTCCCCACCGGATTCCAAGGAAGGTCACTAAGGTTCCTCTGAGGCCAGCAACGGCAAAGCCAGAGAATGGCCCCGACGCTCCGGGTCCTCGTCGGGGAAAGGACAATCCGCCTTCAGGGAGAGCGTCCTCTTCCCAAAGGCGGATTGAACATGAGGCCTACTTGGGGACCAGATGATCAGGGATCGTCAGCCCCTTCTCTTTGTAATACCTGTAGGCCCCTGGATGGAGGGGTGCTGGCAGACCGCTGAGGGCGTTCTCCAAGGTAATGAAGGCACCCATTTTGTGGACGTTCTTCAGATAATCCGGGTTCTCGAAGAGGGTCTTGGTCATAAGATAGACCAATCTATCGTCAATGTCGGCCCGGACGGCCAGGAAGTTGGGTTGGGCAATGCTCCTCACCGGTTTGGTCTGGCCCGGATAGGTGCCTGCGGGGATCACATAGCGGAAACCAGGATAGGCCGTCTTCTCGTTGATTTGCTTGAGCTGTTCATCGGTGAACTCCAGGATTACGGCCTTCATCCCGGGGGTGGCGAAGATGTCGGTCACGGCGGCCACCGGAGGACCTGCACAGAGATTGGCTCCGTCGATTCTCTTATCCTTCATGGCCTTGGCAGATTCGAAATAGCCCAGATACTCGGCCTTCACATCGTTTCGGGAAAGCCCCAGCCCTTCCATGATGGTGAGCCCCGATCTCTCGGTCCCACTTCCGGCTCGGCCAATGGAGAACCTCAAGCCCTTGATGTCCACCACTGTGCCGGTCTTGACCTTGTCGGCCACGATGACGAAGTGCTCCACATTGGGCCAAAGCATGGTGATGGTACGGAGGTCTTTGTAGGGCTTGCCCTTGTAAATCCCAATGCCGTTCCAGGCCATCTTCCCGAACAGCCCCTGGAGGATAGCCAGATCCACCTCTTTCCCCCGAAGCATATTGACATTTTCACCAGAGCCCGCGGAGGTAATGGCCTGGACCTGAAGACCGTGCTTCTTGACCAGGCGCACCGTCCACAACGAGGCCATGCCCACGCCCATGGGGTAGTAGGTCCCTCCTGTGGTGGCCGTGGCGATCACCAGAGAGACGGGCTTCTTCTTGGCCCCCCATGCATCATAGGGAGGAGAGACAAGGCAGAATCCAACGACCATGGTAATAACCATCAGGAACAATCCCTTTGCCTTCTTCGATCTCATGGTTCCACCTCCTTGGTTTGAGGATCTCGGAATTTATGAGACCCCCGGCCAAACCCTCCGTGACCCTAGTTCTCCCTCACAGCCCCCAGACCGACTCCCGGGCCCACTTCTGCCCACGCTAGAGGGGCGAATTCCCCGGCAAATGTCTCCTAAAAGGAAAAAAGGATTTAAAAAACCTCCAAGGAATTTTCCTATCACAAAAGGCTGCCTGTCCTAAAACAAACCGACCTTATTGACAATTCGCCCTGTATTATACCATCCGGTATTTTGGATGCAATCGCATCTTTTTCACTGAAAATCTGCTTGAGATATCTCGAAATGCTCGCAAAGGGGAAAGGCCTGGATTCATATTGGGCGGGGTTTCCTTCGTAGAGAGTCCGTAAGCCGCCCCTATAAAAGAGGTACCTCCTCCATGGAAATGGAATCCACAAAACAGACACCAAAAGGGAGGCACTAGGTATATCCTGTTAAAATGACTGAATATTCTAATCAGTCCAAAAACTTTCTTGACCTGAAGGTGAGGTCACCAAAAAATACTTGACAAGCCTTAGCATACCGTTTAGGGTNAGTAAATCATCCTTCCTATGCCCNAATAGCAACACTTATCAGAGTCGATTTTCCGAAAAAGGGCTGGTGTTGTTGGTAGAGCATGTTACATNTGTCTTATCTTAAGGTGTTGTAATTTTTAGCGATTGGCGTTCGGAAACTCTCTTTTTGGACCCATATATGGAGATAACAAAGCAAAATGGCCCGTCTTTCCCCTCGTGTTCCATCGAACTTGAACGGATCTGTAACAGACCATATGGATCAAGAACACACTGTGGTTGTTAAAAATATTGGTCTGGACGGGGCCTTTCTCCAACTGGAGGACTCATCCTGGTTAGATAGCTTAACCGATTCCCTGGAATGCAGTTTCTTCCTTCCTGAGGTTGGGGATCTGAAAATATCCGCAGACTTGGTTCGGAAAGACAAGCGGGGGGCGGCCATTCACTTCTCGAAAATCTCCCCAAAGGACCGCTCGAAGATCTGGGCATATCTTTCGGGATCCTTATCCAGGGGTAAGGAATGCCCATATTGCAATCGCCCCAGGGATCTTAGGAAAGAGCACTGCGTCAGTTGCAATTGGAGGCTTGATTTCAACAAGCAAGATTATCTCAACTATTGGGAGAGAGAGAAACTCTATCGAACGCTGAATAACAAGCTGTCCGAGCTCGACATAGACGACCTGCGCAGGGTTTCCCAATTTTTCAGCCGGGAATTCGAGCTCGAGAGGGGGCGTCCCCCAACCGAAGAAACAACAGAATTCGTGGGGACCTGCGAGGCCATGAAAGAGGTCTTCTCCCTCATTCGCAAGTTTGCCCCAACCGATCTCCCTGTGCTGATCCAAGGGGAGAGCGGGACAGGAAAGGAGTTGACCGCCAGGGCAATCCACGAACGAAGCCCCAGGGCCGACCAACCATTTGTGCCCGTCAATTGCGCAGCCATTCCCGAGTCACTGATCGAGGCCGAGCTCTTCGGTTACGAAAAGGGAGCATTCACTGGAGCCACAACGGCCAAAAAGGGGAAGTTCGAATACGCCGACAAAGGAACCCTCTTTTTGGACGAAATCGGCGAATTCCCTTTGAGCCTCCAGCCAAAGCTTCTCCGATTCCTGGAAACCCAAGCCATCGAACGCATAGGGGCGCTCAAAGCAAGGCAGGTGGACGTCCGCATCCTCTCGGCGACCAACAAAGACCTAGAAAAAGAGACCGAATCGGGCCGTTTCAGGAGGGATCTCTACCATCGAATCAAGGTGCTTTCCATCAAGCTCCCCCCTTTGCGGGAACGCGGAGAGGATATGGTAATTCTGGCACGTTATCTCTTCAAAAAGGTCAAAATGGAACGGGACTGGCCTTGCAGAGGTTTCTCCAAAGAGGCCTTGAATGCCATCCGGAGCTACTCTTGGCCAGGCAATGTTAGGGAGTTGATCAATCGAGTCCGAAGGGCCATGGTGGTCCAAGATGAATGGATCCGGCCCGAAGACATGGAACTTTTCCCCTCCGCGAGTGAACCCCGTTATGATCTCAAAAGGGCCAAAGACCAGATCAAAGATAGTGTAATCCGCTCCAGCCTGCGGGCCCACGACTACAACATCACCGCCACTGCACGATCCCTAGGGATCAGCAGACAATATCTCCATGCCCTCATCAAGAAGATGGGGATTCCAACGTCCAAAAACACTCTGGCTTAGAAAAGAGAAAAGGTAATGGGCACGGTGAACTGGAACTGAAAATCCGGGGAGTCGTTGGTCAGGCCAACCCCCACCGAACCATAGAGGGAGAAATATCTTGAAATGGAATAACTGGCGCCTACAAACAAGCTTGCGGCATTCAACTCGGACTCTGGAAGCTCTATGCCATTTTGAGTTGTAGTCCAGGTGAAGATGTTTTGGAAAGACAAATTGAGTGCAGCCTTCTCGCTTAAAGCAACGGCCATCCCCAGGATATACTCGAAGCTGTCGCCAGGATCCACTTTCCCGAAATCGCCCCCTACATCCCTCTCGAAGTTCCAATAATAGCTGATTCCCCCGAAAAAGACGACGGGATCCGCGGCCTTGATGAGGGTCAGGCCGGAGGAGAAACCGTAATGACCCGTCCCGGTAGGGAGCTCCGTCGGAAGTTCCTGCCCTCCTACGGTCTCCGTGTCGAGGTCATAGGGATCTTTGCCCGTCCTGCTCTTCCCCCGAACATTGATGATCACATCAGGCCACCACCTCCGGCCGTGGAGGAGGTGAAAATTGATCCCCCCTTCAATATCCCCCAAGCCACGATCGTCTATCACCCGGACAGGCTCAATGATGGTCCCTCCCGTTGCAGTAGGCCGAACCATCCTATCGCGCCTATACAAATAGGGAAACTTGACATCCAACTGCAAATCATCCAAAAGGCCATATCGAAAGGTCAAAGCGCCCGTTAGGATATCCCGCTCCACCTCTTCAACCTGGATCCTCCCGATTACAATGGCCTCGAAGAGCGTAAAGCCGCTGATGGTTATCAAGTTCCGGGAGAAGTGGGAATAGTTTATGCTCGGCTCCACGGTAAGGAACCCTTTGGGGAGGAGAACACCCCTCCTCTCGGCCAAAATTGCCTCCGCTGCTGTCCGCACCTTCTCTGGGCGTTTTTCAGTTCCAACGACCTGTGGCTTTGTAGGCTTGGCCTCGGCTGTCTCTCCGGTCCGCTCCTTTCCTTCCCCAGAACCGCTAACCTCCGCCTGTCTCTCCCGGGAACTCTTTCCCTCCGAGGCGGATTGGGAACGAAGTTCTTCCAACTGGCGCCGGAGTTCCTGAATCTGCCTTTCATAATTCCTTTGGAGCTCCTGGATCCTCTTCTCCAGGGCCTCCAATGATGCTGCCCTCTGCTCTCGAGCATCCAGGCCCTGCGGAAGGGAAAAACAGGCGACGAAGAGGACCGCTGCCATCCATACAGCAGCTTGTCTATTCGGCATATCCTACTCCTGCATCGGATCCTTTATCAGGCAAATCAATGCCCCCGTAAAAGACTCAGAAACCCCCCTACGTCTCCCCAAGGAACAGACCGTTTCAAAATCCCCCCGAGCGCCCCTCTCCGTGAGCCCCGATCATCTTACAAGAGGTCCTCGAGGGTCTCCTCATGAAGACGATCCACCACGGCCTTCCGGAGCCGAAAGAGAATAAAGACTTTCCAACAAACTTGCCAAGAGATTCCAACATAAAAATCCCGCAGGAATTTGAAGGTATTCTTAATTCTTTTATCACCACGTGTCAAGAGGAAAAATGACCGCAAAACATCTCCCTCACCCTCCCATGACTTCAAGAGCGGCTTTATCCATAGACACACCCGGGCCCCCTTTGTGTCACATAGGTGTCTATAGGCGTAAGCACAACCTCTACCTGTCTACAAATCCAGACAGCCCGTCGCCTCGCGGCTTTCCTGCAATCCCTGGGTGAAGATGCCGAAGCGTGTCATCTTTTGTTGACGGCGATTATCCGCCGGATCCGAAATTATCAAATAAATCTAGGTGGTTAAAATATGGCACGTTTCTTGAGTGTAACTCTANTATCACAATGGAGAAAAGCCATGAGAAGGGTAATAAGTCTTCTATGTATTGCAGTCGGTCTTTTGGGGTTTATAGGAATCTCAGAAGGTTTTGACCCTGATCATGGAAGCCTAAATTGGCCCAACCCCCAATTGAGCTGTAACTCATACGAAGGACAAACTGTACTAGTCGCAGGGATCGACTTTCCACATGGACAGAACGTGTCCATCGAAGAGCTCGGCTCGATCACGGGAAAGGGTCTTCCTAAGGCCACTGCGGGATGGAGCTCCAAAGGCACAGACAAGATCATCCTTTGGGACGAGGCCAGCTTCCATGGCACATCCGGTCTCAGCTTAAGCAATGAGACCAACAATAATATGTCAAACTCGCAGATAAACCGGCTGATAATAAATGGCCGTTAATCAGCCAACGCCGTAGCGAGAAGAGAGGAGGTGATGGCAGGCAAGGGCAATAAGGAAGGAGTTAGCTGAGTTGGAAAAAAAA
>MTPG01000024.1 GCA_002010915.1 Desulfarculaceae bacterium JdFR-97
TCCTTGGTGATGAGCTGCAGGCGCTGGTTGATCTGTTGGTAGAGCTGCAGGTGGTTGTCCAGATAGAGTCTGTGATGATGGGGAAGCTGCAGGTTGTGGAGATAGTCCATTGTAGGTCAACGCCGGTATAATACATGGCGCTACCTCCTTGGTTTTGGTTTCTGATACTGTTCGGTCCCTTGTATACCACGGGAGCCAACCGGAGGTAGCTTTTTCATATGATCAGACCAGATAAGCGAGAGGCTATTTTCTAGCCATTCCATGTGGAGGATCTCGGAATATCCAGGGGCTTGGAGGCGAAACCCCCAACTTTGCTGGCCCTTTATGAATTATCGGAGTTCGGGAAATCGGATACACAGTGGGGTGCCTTTGGATCCATATGCAACGGGGTACGAAGCGAGGGGCGGGGCTTGCAGCTATGGGGACTCCCTCGGACAATTCCCCTCTCCACCCTCTGGGGAGAGAGGGCTAGGGTGAGGGGGACATTCAGGGCAGAGCTGTATCGAATGAGCATGGATTCCCGTAAATCCAGGGAATCCATATACTCAGTTTCCCCATGATCCATTATCCGGCTCAGTCCGGATCAGGCAATTTATCTGTCTTCAACTTTGCTGGGCCCTGTGGGAGTCCAGGCGTATTCCTGGATGTTAAGGCTCAGGAGATCAGGGCGGGAATAGTGGCCCATGCTGTCAAAGTAGGCCTTCGCAAGATCCCTTTCGGCCAGATCGATCTCTTCATGAACAATACATTCATCCTCGAAAACCGGCCCCTTGATAATGATCCCCGAAGGATTTACAATGCAGCTCCCTCCAACCGCCAAATTGTATTTCATGAAATCTTTGAGGTCCGGAGGAATATCGGATTCCCTCATGTACCAGCTGCAGCTGACCACGAAGACCTGGTTTTCTATGGCATGCTGGCGTATGGCACTTTCTATATCGCAGGTGTGGCCTCCAGCCTCGGCCGATTTGGCTCCTAGATGCCCATCAAGCCTCCACCACCCCGGCCACAGGGCACAGTGGATTTCCTCTCCCTTGATGGCCATGGCTGCCCTCAACAGTGTCATATGATGTTCATAGCAAATACACGCACCCACAGTACCAATATCTAGCTGGAATGTACGGATATCCCTCGCATCCCCCATGCCCCAGTACACGCGCTCCGAGTGTGTAGGCATGAGCTTCCTGTGTCGCCCTACAATCTTCCCTTGCCTGCTTATGACGATCAAAGAGTTGTATACAGTCCTGCTTCCCGGCTGGTCATCCAGTTCGTTTATGCCCACGACACAGTTGACCTTAGCTTTTTTTGCAGCTTTGGCCATCTCTTGGGCCTCTAATCCATTCCATCTGATAGCACTCTGAATGATGCGCGCTGCGAGTTCTGTTGACTGCCGCACACTCACGCTCCCGCGCCAGTATGGATACCCGCAAAAGTAGACCTCGGGGAAGACCAAAAGGTCTATGCCGAGTTTGCCGGCCTCTAATATGTAATGACAGGTCTTTTCCAGAGTCTTTTCCTTATTGAAAAAATGAGGGGATATTTGGGCTGCACCCACGCGAATCTTTTTCATGGCCACCTCGCTAGTTAGGGAAATTATTTAGCACGCATTATTCAGGAGCAAGGGAACAATGCAGGTTAGTCAACCCCTGGCTGGGGCTTGATCCCCTCTCGATATGCGTGCTTCAGCTCCGTTCTCTCGCTCGCAGTATCAGCCAGTTCGATTACCTGTGGATGAGCATTCCGCCCCGTGAGGACAAGGTGCATCAACAGAGGTCTACTCCGAATGATCTCTAACACATGTTCCAGATCCACCAGCTTGAGATGGAGTGCACTGTTGATCTCATCAAGAATCAGGATGTCATATTGGCCCAATTGCATCTTTTGATAGGCAAACTGAATAGCATCCTGAGCATTCTCTCCGTGTTCTTCCTATGGATAGGGATTCTCCTCAATACCGCAGAAGCCTCCTCCAATGAGAATCAACTCCACAAGACAGTCCATCTTCTTCACACCGTCCCATTCTCCGCCATAGAGATCTTCCTTCATAAATTTGGATAATACAAACCTTCATTTTGTGGCCGCATGCTCGCACACCAATGCCCAAAGCGATGGTGGTCTTGCCCTTTCCGTGGCCCGTGATCACTACCACAAGCCCCTTACTTTCCTTGGATATCCGCTTGGTAATCTTCACTCATCCCCCAAGCAGCCTTTTGGGTCAACTCGCAATTTCATTCTACTCCTTGCTGGAATCCGCCTCAAGAAGCCAGTCCGCATCATCCCCCTGCTGATGATAATGTTGCAGGCTGGCTTCTTGTAATAAGGGGGCCTTATTTGCCACCATGCGCCTTTTGGCGCACAAATGTCATTGCGATCATGGAAGGAACTGAAGGGATTGTCTTGCAATGTCCTGGGGTTGGGGGTGAAATCTCCGATTTGACTCACCTCTCGGGAATATACCAGTCTGGACCGCTTTCCCAGCAGGACGAACTCTTTCTTGTCTTCTTCCTTGACACTCCTTCTTATTGGAGGTATGGGTAAGTCGTCTCCCATCGGCTCCCCCCTTCAGGAAGGGACTCCGTGATACTTACCCATCGTCGTCTTTTTCGGCGATTCCTCCTCCCCATCCTGGTCATGGGGTGGACGCCTTTAGGATTCTCCTCTTCACGAGTGTCGCCTCAAGAAGAATTCCCCCATATTCTGGGGCTCTACCTGGGCATGGATAAAACCGTGGTGCTCCAACGTCTCAGGGAATTGGGACTCACCGTACTGGACCTCGCCCAACCGATCCCGTGCCCTTCGCTGTCCGCCCCGAGTGGAGTGGACTCCGTTCGCCTCTTTTTCAGGGACAATACATTATGGAAGATGGTCCTCTACTTCACCATCCCGTCCCCCCAGAGCAATGCCGAACACCTCCTCCGGATCTATGAAGACGAAAAAGCAAGGCTCTCTCAACGTCTTGGATCCCCGTCCCATCTGGAAGTCCGGGCGAAATCGCCTACTCCACAGCATCGTTATGAATGGATCGCCCGAGGCCGAGATTACTACCGGACCGTTTGGTACAAAGAAGGAATGACCGTTTCTCTTTGGCTCTATGGAGAGGACGAGGGTGTTGTCCTTATGGAGATGTATGAACTCGTTGAGGGCCCTTGATTCTATCTTCCCGGGAATCTCTTATGGCTTCGTTCTACTTAAGGAGGTCGGATGATGAAATGGAAAGGCCTCAGGCTCGTTCTTGGTGGAGTGATGGTGCCCTTTTCTTTGATCGCCATTGTGTCCTGCGATCGAGGCAAGCCATTGTCGGAGATGGGCCCACCCACGTATGTGGGCTCGGAGGTCTGTGCCGAGTGCCACAGCAGGATCTCCGTCACTTTCCGTAACACCCTTCACTCTAAGGTGATCCAGGACGTCCGGAAAAACCCGGGCGCCTTCCAGGGAGACTTTGTCTCTCCCAATGATCTACGCAATTTCACTAAAGCGGACATCGTCCTCACCCATGGAATCCAATGGAAACAGCGGTATGTGGATAAGAACTGGAGAGTGAGGCCAGCGCAATGGAACTTCGAGATGGAGGTCTGGGCTCCTTATCATCCAGACGATTGGACGGAACGAGACTGGCGGAAAAAATGCGGGTACTGTCATCTGGTGGGATTCGACAGGGAGAAGCTCATCTGGAGCGAGTTGAGCGTGGGATGTGAGGCCTGCCACGGACCGGCTAGCAATCATGTGGAAGCGCGGCTGGAGGACAAACACAAGACTATCGTCAACCCGGCATCCCTGACGTTCCGAGCATCGGCGGACATATGCGGTCAGTGCCACACGCGCGGGAAGAGCCCCGACGGCAAGTGGGACTATCCCGCAGGCTACCGGGTGGGGGATTACCTCGGGCCCCAGCACTTCAAAATCGTGGATAAATCCAACAAGAAGGCCTGGTGGCCCAGCGGCCACGTCAAGCAGCACCGCCAGCAGTACCCCGAATGGAAGGGCACCGCCCATGCCAAGGCAGGAATCGGATGTACCACATGCCACACCGTCCACGAGGCCAAGACGAAATTCGCCACGAGCATGAATCCCAACAACCTCTGTTTGAGTTGTCATGGGAATATCAGCACCGACCCCATCCGGGGCCATGCGCCCATCGCCAGGGCCCCCCAACATGCCAACTGCATCGGCTGCCATATGCCACCCACCGGGCGGAGCGCCACCCGCGGGGATGAAAGAACGCATCAGTTCCGGACCATTCCCCCTAGGGTCACGGTGGAGTTGGGAGGAGGCGACCCGGCCAAACAACCCAACTCCTGCAACCACTGCCATGCACATAAAGACGACAAGCCGGAATATCTGCAAAAGGCGCTGGATGACGGGAAGAAACCGTATGAAAAATTTATGAGCGTCTTGATGGTGACCCAATAATCGGGGAAGAGATATGGGGAAAGCGACGATCCGCCTGGGATTTCTCCTCTTCTTTGCCGCAGCGGCCTTCGTGGCAGCGGTCTCTCTCGGGGGAATGGCGGTCTATTCCACCCAGTCCAGTTTCTGTGCGAGGTGCAAGATTATGCAGACCCGCTACGTGGCCTGGGAGCGGTCTACCCATGCCCGCTCCACGCATGCCATGGCGGCCTGTATCGATTGCCACTCCGAACCGGGCCTTCTCGGGGAGTTCCGGGCCCACCTCAACGGAGCTCGATATGTTTTGGTTCGGCTCATGGGGGAACGGAGAGGCGCTATCCTTCGGGGCAAAGTTTACACCAAGGCATGCATGGAGTGCCACAAGGTGCGCGACATTATCGTCCGGCAGCCCGGACACGAAATCAATCACTCGACGCACCTGAACCGCCGCCTTGAGTGCTTCCAGTGTCACAGAAACCTCTCCCACGGAACGCTCCTGGGAGAGCCCGAACTTCATCCCATGGAAGTCTGCGCATCCTGTCATACACAGCAACAGTTTCAGATGAGAGGGTGCATCTCCTGCCATTCAAAACAACAGATAAACAACCTGTTTCTCCGAGCCAGAACCCTGCCCCAGAGTATGTGAAAAGGATTGCAAAATTACCTCGAAACCACACAGGCCGGGATTCCAACCAAGAGAGGAGACGATTCGTATCTGCAAGCTCTTCCAGGAAGTCAAGAAGCTTTGGTGAAAGCTCAAGGGCTTCCTCGACTGAGGAAGCCCACCCCCTCAAAGAGACCTGGGAGACAACCTTTATGCAAACGACTCATCGTCGAATGTTTGCATGCGCGGCCTCCGAAGAGGCCGCCTTCCCCCTTTCCCTTCCTCACCCCTAGGGGATATCCAAAACAAGCTGTCTTATATTAGAAAGCATGTTGCTATCATGTTGCCAAAAGCAGTGGGGCTGACTTCTATTCTTTTGCAAAGAAGATAGCCATTCTGCAGAGTTATGCCTCCCCCCAAATACTACCTCAAACACGCTTTTAAAATTTCGGAAAAATCCGAGGATCAGACCTTTCGTATAGCCTATGGAGGATCAAAAACCTCCTGATTTATGGAGATGATACAAATATTTAACCTGAATCGAACAGACCACAGTATATCATCACTTAAACATAAAACATTCAAACAAATGAACGACTACCTTAATGCCCTTATGTTGTCAATTACCCAAAAGTTGTATTTTTTCTTCAGAACCTTATCTCTATTTTGGGGCTTATGATGAACGCGCGCCGTAATTTCATTTCCTTCTTCTTGGGAAATATAATATAGCAGCCGGATATTTTTATTTGAACTTCGGTTTAGACAAAAGACGACGATACACTCATTGTTATGCAGATTATCACGAACAACCTTGAAAATATGTCCTTTTATTAGCCTTTTGCCAAAGTAGATGGCTTTTAAGTTTTCCTTTCATCTGGGGCTATTTTGTGTTATTAACTATCTCAAAAGGAGAACATCAGGAGAATTGACCTCTTGGACAGGCATATCAACTGCTTGTCTGTCATTCCAATTTTAAAATATGTTGAAGCACGCGGGTTCAGCGCGGAAACCCTGGTCTCTGGCCTTCCGGTCCCCCTATCCTATTTGCAAAACCCTCGAAATTGGTTATCCAGCAAGGTGGTAGTTGAGATCTTCAATCGGTGCGAAAAACTCTTCAACGACCCTCTGATCATGTACAAGATCGGACGCGATGGGCTGGTCCACCAGACGGACGCCGCCTTTGTTTCGTTCTTCCGCCTTCTTATAGCCCCCAAGCTTGTGTTCAAATATGCTGGTAAAATCGCTACGTTCTTTACCAAATTCTTCCGAATTGAAGCAGAATCTGTTGGTCCCAATGAAGCACTTGTCTATTTTACTTATCCAGATAAAACCATGGCCCATCGGCATGGCTGTTTATATAACATGGGCTGGACAGTGGGCCTGCCAATTCATATATGGAAGACACGAGGATGGGTCTGGGAAGAGGAATGTGTCGTCCAACAGGAATTGGATAGCATCCGGCGGCTAAAATCCCCTAAACCGATGATCGATTCGGTTCGTTTTGGTTCCAACCGTTGTGTCTTTCGACTTAGATGGGTGGAGCCTAGGTATGTCTCCCATATTAATACATTCTTGGACAACCACGAGAATCTCATCAGCCAGGCCATAAATGCCTTGGAGGACAAAGAGCTCAGTCTTCAGGAGAAGGAGCTGGAGCTTCAAAGGATAGAGAAGGAACGGAGTTCAAGGGATCAAAAGAAAAGGGAGATCTTGCAGGGATTTGGACTGACCCCTCGAGAGCAAGAGGTCACTTGGTTGGTCAGCCTTGGGAAGAACAATTATGAGATTGCCGAGGAGCTCGCAATAAGTCTGGAGACGGTGAAAAAACATCTCAACAACATCTTCCACAAGATGAAAGTCAAATCCCGCACTGCCCTGATCGCAAAAATATATCGGTCCCTTACAGAGGAGTTTTAAGCTTCAGGACTTGAGATGTCTGCAAAGTTCACGGAAGGTCTCTGGTCGCCGTAGAAGAAACAGACAAAAAATAACCAGGAGCTCCCGATAGAGGTAAAGAAAAAAGTCCCTTATCGGCCTCGAACGCGGATCTGGATCATCCCCCGTCCAGTCATCAGGCTTTTGAGGATCAAGGGCCTCGGGGACTGCAATGGTCCAAAAGGGCAATCAGATCATCCCAGGTGGAAATGCGGGGGACTTCCGGGGGGAGGGTCTTTCCGTTCACTTGGGTCTCGGCCATTCTGTGGTGGACAATGTTCTGGTCCATCACCACCGTGGTCCAAACGGGGTGAATGCCTGACTGTTTTGCCCCCTGAACATCAGAATACAGATCGTCCCCCACAAAGAGGATCCGCTCCCCCTCCACCCCAAAGCCCTCCATGAACCTCTGAAAGATTCTGGGGTGGGGTTTGCGATAGCCCTCCTCCCCGGAGATGACCACTACATCGAAAAAGGGAGCCAGACCCAACCCCTCTATTATCTCCCAGGCCGCAGGTGCGTGAGTGAAGTTGGACAGAAGCCCCAAGCGGTATCTGCCCCGCAGGGTCCGCAACATCTCCAATGTGCCGGGCACCAGATGGCTGTGCGGGAGGAAGGCAGAGAAATATGCCTCCACACCTCGGGAGATCCGGGGGTCATCCGGTGAGACCCAACAGCCCAGCTCCTGCAGGGCATGGCTGATCCAGAAACGGTTGTGGGTCTCCCTGCCGCTTCGCCGACTCTCTTCCAGAAAGTGTATGGCGGCCTTTCGATGTTCCCTGGCGAAGCTCTCTCCGTCGATGGGAAACCCGCTCTGTCTAAGACTTGCGGTGAGCCTGGAGATGGCCTCATAGAGGGCAGGAGGCTCCACCGTGATCAGGGTGTTGAAGAGGTCGAATCCGACGGCAGCGACTGAACTCATAAAGTTCATTTCTATATCCCTTCAAATCGAAATCAGCACCCGACGCCAGCCCTCCTCAATATCTCGGCCAGATCGACCACCTCCATCCGGCCCTGCAGGTCCTCCGCCTTCAAGGCATCGGTCAACATCTTGGCGCATGTGGGGCAGGTCACAGCCAGGAGTTCCGCCCCTGTGTCGGCGGCCTCGCGGATGCGGACCCTGTTGGGAGAGTCCTCCCCGCCGCCCAGGATGTCCGTGAAGAAGTTCCCGCCGCCCCCGCCACAACAAAAGGAGTCCTCTTTGCTGCGCCTCATCTCCACCACCTCGAGATCCGGAATCCGCTTCAAGACGGAGCGAGGGGGCTTGAATATCCTATTGTGTCTTCCCAGATAGCATGGGTCATGATATGTGACCCTGACCCTGTATGGGGAGGGGACGATTCTGCCCTGCTTCACAGCCTGGCCCAGCACCTCGGTGAAGTGCCATACCTGGAAGTCAGCGCCCAACTTGGGATATTCCTTGCGGAAGACGTTCAGGGCATGGGGATCCAGGGTGATGACCTTCTTTACCCCCATCTCCCGAAACTTGCGGATGTTCTCCTCGGCCAACAGGGAAAAGAGCCCCGTCTCCCCCAGCACCTTCACCTCATTGCCGTCGCAGGTCTCCCGGCTTCCCAGATATCCTATGGAGTATCCGGCCTCCTTGAGCATGAGCCCCACGGATCTGGCCATCCTCATCCCTATCTCATCGTAAGAGCCCACGCAGCCCACATAGAAGAGATATTCCTGGCCGGAGAACTCCTCCAGGCCCGTCCCCTCTGCCCATCTACCCCTCTGCTCCTGGGGGAGCTTGTAGGGATTCCCATTCACATGAATGGCCTTGAAGTAGTCCCGGACTGCCGGCGGGGCGAGTCCCCCATTGACCAGCGCTGTCTTGGTCTCCTCGAAGACGGCCAGAAGGTCGTCCTTGAACGGATAGACGCAATACTCCTGACAATTGGCGCAGGCCACGCAGGAAAAGAGGATCTCCGCAAAACGCTGGCTCGGCTGGATCTCCTGGTTGAGCCACGCGTTGATGAGCCACATCCTGCCGCCGCAAGAGTAGGTGTCCCACCCGAAGACCCGATGGGGCGGGCAATTGAAGTCATGGTAGTCTCCGGGAAACTTACAATATCCGCACCGGAAGCAACGATGGACGATCCCCGCGTGCTCCATCAGCCCACCTCCCAGTTTCCGGGGTTCATGATACCTTGGGGATCCAGGTTCTGCTTGATCATCTTCATCAGCCGCAGCGTGTTCGGATCCATCCTCTCCATGGCCAGCTTCTGTTCGTGGATGTTGGGCTTCCACGGGATCCCCCCCAGGTCCAAGGCGAACTCCGTGGCCTCGTGGACGGCCCTCCGGACCCGGTCGATCATATCCGGATCCGCCCGGTTGAAAGCGAACGAAATGCCGAACATCATGGCGTGCCCGCCCGAGATGATCCTGGCCGTGCCCGCATAGACCACGTTGTACTTGGACGCCAGTTGCTTTACCTTCTCCGCGTACATGGGGTACTGATCCACCAGTGTGATGGGGCCGGAATACTCGAAGCCGCCCCCTTTGGGGACATCGGCAAAGGCAGCGATCCCCCTCTGGGGCATCTCCAGGAGCATGGGTTTCAGGGGCTGCACCGACATGAACCCCCCGTCCTTAGAGTCGATGAACTCCCGGAGGGCGTCCCAGATCATCAACCTCTTGAACTCCAACTCCTCATCGGTATCTCCGGTCAGGTATATGGTGATGTGATTGTTGTCCTTGAACATGAGGGGCTTGGGCTGAAACCAGACGGTGATGTCCTCGACCATCTCGGTGTGCGTGACGCGGTACACGATATCCGCCACAAGATCATCCCGGTCTGTGACGAAGATCTCCACGTCCCTCATCTTTTTTCTGGGATAGAGCCTGATGCCCACCTTGGTGATGATGCCCGTGGTCCCCAGCCATCCCAGAAAGAGCCCCGACAGGTCCGGAAGGGTCGGCCCCTTGGAGAACCAATAGGGCCCCATGGAGCAGGAGCCGATGCGGCACACCTCCCCAGTGGGCAGGACGACCTCCAGGCCCGTGACCATATCCGAGTTGAAACCGTACTGCTGGGTCAGGCGGCCCTGCCCGTGGATGGCCACGTTGGCGGCTATGGTGGTGGCGGCAGGGGCATCCGGGATACTGTGGCGCAGGTGGGGGTAATGATCCTCCAGGTAGGACTTCAGTTTGCCCTGTGAGGTCCCTCCTTCCACGATGACGTATCTTCCCCGCTCGTTGACCTCCAGGATCCTATCCATCCGCTTCATGTCCAGGACGATCCCCCCCTTGAGGGGAATCACAAGGCCAGTGAGGGCCATGCCGTTTCCCATGGGCACAATGGGGATCCTCTCCCGATTGGCCAGTTGGACGATCCTCTGCACCTCCTCGGTGGTCCTGGGAGCGACCACGTAATCAGGCTCATGGGGGGGCATCACCCCGGGGTCCCTGGCATAGTACCAGATCTCCTCGGCATGGTTGGAGACGGCCTTCTCCCCGACAATATCGATGAGGGACTGCAGTATCCTGTCCATGCGTCTAATCCTCCATTTCGATCTCTCCGAGGGCCATCTTGCAGAGCTCGATCAAGTGGACGGGCTTGAGCCCGAATTTAACGACCCTCTCGGAGAGAGTGGTCTGACAGGCGGGGCAGTTGAACACGCAATACTGGGCCCCCGCGTCGACCATATCCTGGATGTTCCTCCTCTGAATGTCCGAGGCCGCCCTGAAGCCGGCGATGGCCCTGGGAATCTCCCCGCAGCACAAGGCGTTCTCCCCCTGGTACTCCCGCTCCACCAACTCCACACCGATCATGCGGAAGATCTCCCCGACCCGATGGAGCTTTTGTGGGCTGAGCCTGGACGAGCAGGGACGCTGGTAGACCGCCCGGATGTTGAGGAGTCTGATGCGGTCCCGGAGCTCTTCAAGCCGGTCGTATAGGTAGTCCATGTAATGGATGGGCCTGAACGGGACCTCCATCCCATATGCCGGAGCAATGGATGTATAGGTGCCGTAGCACTCGTCGTGCATGCAGATGACCTCTTTCACTCCCAGTTCGGAGAAATTCTCGAGCACCTGCGGAAGTCTCTCCTTGACCACCGACATCTTGGCGAAGTGGGTATGGACGGCGGGACACATGAACTCGGCCCCGAAGACAAAAGACCAGCCCAGATCCTTGAAGATCTCCCCGGATCCCATGAGGGGCAGTTGAGGAAGGAAACAGAAGGACATGACCCTCTCCTTGACGGCCCCCACCTTTTGCTTGCCCTGCATCTGGGTCATGTTGATCCATTGATTGGTAATGGGACGAGGAGCCGTGAGGATCCCCATCTCCTCTCTGCGCTCACAGATAAGGTAAAAGGGATGATTCCCCCTCCTGCAATACTCCTCGCATCCATAGCAGGTGATGCACTCATGGAGGACCCGGCAGTCCTCTCCCCGAATCAGCTTCATCATCTCCTCGTGGGCCTCATCCTGTTCGAACTCCATGTATTGGCACTTCAACAGGCAGTCCGCGGAGGGACACGTCGCGCAGACCTTCTCGTCGTGTTTCAGGTCGTACATGGGGACCTCCTTTTCTCTCCGGCCGTCAGCTTACCCGCATGGCCTCCTCACATCTTCACTCCGGAAAAGCCTTCTCCCCCAAGGCCATCCGGCAGAGGTCTGTTATGAAGATCTTGTTGAACCCGCGCGCCTCTGAAGGCCTTCTCAGAATCCGGTCGCACACGGGACAGAGGGTCACGATGGCATCGGCCCCGCATTGAATGGCATCGTCGATGTTTTTGGCCTGGATCTCCTGGGCCAATTCCGGAAATGCGCGGATGATGGGCCCCGTGCAACACAGGGCGGTCTCCCTCTCGTACTTCCGGGGGGGCCTCTCCAGCCCGATGAGGTCGAAGATCTCGTCCACCAATGCATCCTTTTCGGGAGTGAACCGGGAGGCACAGGGGCGCTGATAGGCCACCTTCTTGCCCAGTTTGGTGATCCGGCTTGGGTGATCTCTCAGATAATCGCGCAGGTACTCCAGTATATGCTTGTATGAGAAGGGAACGGAGATCCCGTAATCCCGCACCTTGGTATGGACCATAGCGAAACAGTCGTCGTGGAGAAAGACGACCTCCTTCCCCAGACTTGCTATCTTGTCGATGAACTTACGAGCGCCTTTCTCCACGGGGCTCTCCTTGCCCACGTGGACGTATCCGATGTAGCAGAAATAATCCCCCCCTTTGACCACCGTCATCCCCTCGAAGAGTTGTCCCGCAATGGCATCCGGAGGGAGCATACGTTCCATGACGCAGAGGGAGAGGACAGGTCTGTCNGGATCGCCTGGTATGATCTCGCTCGGTGCGAGAGGAGCCAAGTCCATTATCTCCGCGTCCTTCTTGGAGACAGGGAAGGCCTCGAATCTCTCCTGCAAGCGAAGTATCAGATCGTACGGATCCGCGCCATTGGGACAATATTCCCTGCAGGCGCAGCATGTGATGCACTGGCTCAGGATCTCGGCCTCTTCCCCCTCCATAAGGGCCTTGATCTCGGAGGCAGCCCTCTCTGTGTCGTAGTTCACATATTGACACTTCACCAGGCAGTCCCCGCAAAGATCACACTTGGATGCATCCCACACGTAGCACCTCCTGAGGAAATCGCCTTCCCCGGCCTCATATTCGGAGGAGAGCCCACCATCCGAGAACCACAACTCGGCCTCTCCTCCACCCTGCCCTTTCTTCCAGGAATGTTCATACCGTAAATTACAACGAAAGTATTGTCAAATCGCTATTCAACTCCCTTTCAGGGGAAGGTCAATGACTATCTATTCGGCCTTCTCGACCCTCATGCCTCTCTCCGGCGACGACTCGGGGAAAATGAAGCGATCGATGGATAACACTTGACATGGAAGATGGCTGAATGTCCTATAGGAGAGATTCATTTTTATATTTCCCGGCAGGAGGAGATTCATGGAAGGGCCCAAAGTCTTGGAGATCTTCTCGGACTATATCTGACCGTGGTGCTACTTCAGTACCGTGGGTATTGAACGGTTGGTGAAGGAATATGAGATTGATGTGAGATGGGTCGCCTTTCCCCTCCACCCCTACATCCCCGATGAGGGGTGGACATTGGAGAGGCTCTTCGCGGGTAGGTCCTTTGACATCCCCGCCATTAAAGCACGCCTTAGGCGTGTGGCCGAAGAACTGGGCCTTCCCTTGGGCGATCGGAACATGACCTACAATAGCCGCCGGGCGCAGGAGCTTGGCAAGTGGGCCGAACAGCAGGGCAAAGGAAACGAGTATCATGGCGCCGTATTTCGGGCCTACTTCGTTGACGGGAGGAACATCGCCCAAGCGGACGTGCTCGCAGGTGTGGCGGAGGCCGTGGGGCTCGATCCCGATGAGGCCCACAGGGTCCTCGAGACCAGGGCCTTTCGGGAGGCCGTGGATCGGGATTGGGAACGCTCTCGCATCTTGGGGGTGACGGCGGTCCCCACCTTTCTTTTGGACCGCCAAGCATTGGTGGGGGCTCAGCCGTACGAGGCCCTGGAGCAGATGGTACGGACCCAAGGCATCCCATCCCGGAAGGCCCCTTGGAAATAATCCGTTATAGAACTTACTCCTGGGACCTGAAACGGAAAGAGGTCGACCATGGCGGAATTCACCATAGTCATTCATCCCCAACTCTGCACGGGTTGCCTCCGCTGCGCCTTGGTCTGCTCCCATCGATTCCACAAGGTCTTCGAGCCCTCCAAGGCGCAGATTCGCGTGAGATTCGGAGGCACGGATGCATATCTGACCTTCAGCGAGGAGTGCATCAAATGCGGGACCTGCGCGGATGAGTGTCTGTACGGGGCCTTGGAAAAGCTACTCCCCGAGGAGGAAAGACCATGATTGCGGGAGGCTTTGGAGGAAGGGTGCTCTATGTGGATCTGAATCGAGGCACCGTCGATTGGAGACCTCTGGAGTTGGATGCGACCGAGAGGTTCCTCGGGGGGCTGGGAATGTGCATCCATCTGGCCCACCAAGAGATGGGGCAGGGAGCCGATCCCCTGGGCCCGGAGAACACCGTGGTTTTGGGTGCCGGACCATTGGTGGGAACGAATGTCCCTGCATCGTCGCGCGTGTACGCGGTATCCAAACTCCCGGCGAGCAGGACCGTGGGTTGGTGCGGCGCCGGGGGGTTCACCTTCGGCCGTCACCTGAAGGCCGCTGGGGTGGACCATGTGATCATCCACGGTAAGGCGGACCGGCCGGTTTATCTCTCGATCATCGACCAAGAGGCGAATATCAAGGACGCAGCCTCCATCTGGGGGCTTACCATTGATGAGGCCTACGAGTCCCTCGTGAACGAGTCGGGAGGGGATGCCGGCGTCCTGGCCATCGGCCCTGCAGGGGAGAATGGTTCTGTCTTCTCCATGGCCTACATCGACCGTATATCGACCCTGGGCAGGGGAGGACTGGGGGCTGTCTTGGGCTCCAAGAACCTGAAGGCCGTGGTCGTCAGGGGAACATGCGGGGTTCGCGTGGCCCGACGCAGGTCCTATGGGGAACTGACTCGGGCGTTGATGCGCACCATCCGGCAATACCGCTATCTGAAGGAATGGCAGGACCTGGGAATGATCAAGTCCTTCCCGGGTATCGATGTGGAGACCTACCGAAGGATCAGGGTCCGGAGGCTGGCGTGTATCTCGTGCCCTGTGGGATGCAAGGATTTGATCCGCATCCCCGACGGGGAGTTCCAGGGGACCCTGGCATACTCCAGCTCTGTGATCAACCTGTGGACACCGGTGATCTATGGGATGGAGGACTATCGTTGCGCCGTCAAGCTGGTGTCCGAGCTGGACGGCTACGGTCTGGACATGTTCGAGTTCTTCGGGGTGATGGCCTTCGCCAAGAGGCTGGGGGAAGAAGGATTGATCCCGAATTCCGAGCTCATCCCGGAGGTTGACCTCAGCTCCTATCCATCGCTTTCCATATGGGCCAAGAAGATCGCTCATCGAGAAGGCCTCGGCCGCCTCCTTGCAGATGGATTCCAGGCGATCATAGAGGCCGTGGGGGCCCGAGGGGCCGATTCCGCGCCAGCCCTGGTCAAGGGTATGCACCCCTACACCGGTCCGGGATCTGCCCTCCCCTGGAACCTCTTCGGCACTATGGAGCTGGGACAAATCCTGGATCCACGCGGACCCCATGTGGGATCGGGTGGATCGCCCACCTATTTCGCCAAGCGCCCCATGGAGGTATTCCCCAAGCATCTGGTTCGCATGGGGATGCCCGAGGAAGAGCTGGATCGGGTCCTGCCCGCGGAGGGCCATGGCCTGATGATCGGACGACTGCTCAGGTACTCCCACCGATGGTTCACCATCCTGGGCTCCCTGGGCATATGTGCCCGGGCCCAGATAAACCGCTTCTACAATGCACAACTCTGTGCGGACCTCTACGAGGCCGTAACCGGAATCCCCACCGATCTTCACGGACTCCGGGAAAGGGCCGATCGGGCCTGGACCCTGCTGCGCATGATCAACGTGCGGGAAGGACTGAGGCCCGAGAGTTACGAGGCCTTCCCCAAGCGATGGTTCCAAGAGAATGGATTCAAGGAGTACGTCAGCGAGGAGCCGCTGAGGGAGGAAGACGCACGAAGGATGGCCGAAGAGTATTATGAGGAATGGGGATGGGATCCCAAGACGGGGGTACCGACTCCCCAGAGGTTGAAGGAGCTGGGACTTACGTAGAAGAATGGGCTCTCGTTTGTTGGGGAGGAGAGGCTATTTCGTCTATCTCNTCTGTTTCGTCTGTCTCGTCTATCTGGTCTATCTGGGTCTTGGGGGCGGCGTAAGGCAGATTAGCATGGAGTCGCCAAAGGCTGAAGTCGAGCAAAAGTGGAAGACAGACGAAACGGACGAAATGGACGAGACGGACCAGATAGACGAGACAGTAGTCATTTTCATCCATCAAGGTGCCACGCCCCGCCCTGGCGGGCGGGACGTAGACGAGGAATTACGTCGAAAACAGCCGCCCCACCGGAGCTAAGAGCCAATAGCATGGAGTCGGCCAAGGGCGGAAAAAATACGAAATGGACGTCCCCAACGCCCTAAACGATATTTAACGATCGTAACAACCTAACGCTCTAAGGGAACCAATTTCATACCCATCCGATCCTGGGAAAGGGAGCGACAACGGAGATGGAAATCATTCGATACGAACCCGAATCCGAATATTACACCGAGGAGCGCTGCTACATCATTGAGCTCTCCAATACTCCGGAAGATCCTGCCGTGTCCATCGCGCGGGCGCGGGTCCAACCCGGGGTCTCCACACAGCTCCATCGTCTTCGTGGTGTGACCGAGCGTTACGTGATCCTCCAAGGGAGGGGACTCGTGGAGGTGGGAAACCTACCCCCCCAAGAGGTGGGACCGGGTGATGTGGTCAGGATCCCCGCGGACTGTCCTCAGCGGATCACCAACACTGGAGATGAGGACCTCATCTTCTTGGCCGTCTGCACCCCCAGGTTCACACCGGAGGCCTACGAGCATATGGAACCCTCCTGAAGGGGGCACATCGAACGACCGCGGCTGCGTGGTGTCTGGATGATACATGTTCCCTTGGAGGTTTTTCCAATTCATACTAGAATCCCCTAAATCCGGCGGCCTGACCGATTATCTTTCCGTTCCCGCAGAAACGGCCAAAAGACCTTGATTAACCGGTTTGAAAGTCTCTGACTCGTCGACCATCATCCTTCGGCCAAGAGGAGAGGAAAGGTGCTTCTGTCACCTTCTCTCCATTGGAACGGTTCCCATCTCCTAATAAGGTTAAAGGAGGAACACAATGGGAGAGAAAGTGGTCGTTAAGAAATCGGAATTTCTTTACGGCGCCCCCATGGAGGCAAGGCCTGGGATTCGGGATATCAAGGTCATCTATCCTGAGACGGGGATGCGCACCAAGTCGTTGGTTGTGGGCATCGTCACCATCGAGCCCGGGGCCCACACTCCCCGGCACAGACACAACTGCGAGGAGATCTACTATGTGCTCGAGGGAAGGGGAGAGGTGGAATCCGATGGAGTTCGGCACCCCTTTGAGGCGGGAGATGCTGTCTTGAACCGGGAAAACGTCTACCACCGTGTATACAACACCGGAGATGAGACCCTGCGCCTCCTGGTGGTGGGCGGAATTATGTTCGTGGGGCTTCTGCCCCAGTGGCCCACGGAGAGTCCCTACGAGATCGACCCGGCCGATGTGACATGACGTCCCCGGCATGAAGCCCGATCAGGTCTCGGGGTAGGACCCGTCCGCAAGTTGAGAGGCCTGCGTGCCGGATCGGCCCAGGAGGCTGGGAAACGGGCTACCAAGGGTTGGCCGTGCGGGCTTCCGGTATTGATCCGGAGCTCCCGGCCCCTGAGAGTTCCTTGGTGGAGGAGGATCCCATGGAAAATCTCTCCTTCGGCATCGTTCTCACCATTGTCGGCATGGGGGGAACCATGGCCACTCTCTGGATCATCAGCCAACTGGTAAATCTCCTGAAGATCTTCTTCCCTATTCGGGAGGAAGGCCGAGGACAGAACCGTTCTCATGAAAAAGGGGGCTGAGACATGGAGGAAAGTCTTCTCGCGGGTCTTTCGGGTCTCATGAGCGGGATCTCCTATCTCTTTTCCCAAGGCCTGCCCAATGTAGTGATGCTCTTTGTGGGCGGACTTCTCCTATTCCTCGGCGTCCGCAAGGGGATCGAACCACTCCTCCTGCTCCCTATTGGATTCGGTTGTATCCTTGTGAACATGCCCTTGAGCGGCATGATGGAGGAAGGAGGGGTCCTTCGTACCTTCTACGAAATGGGCATCCTCAACGAGCTCTTCCCCCTTCTCATCTTCGTGGGCATCGGGGCCATGACCGACTTCGGCCCGCTCCTTGAGAACCCCAAGATCCTTCTGCTGGGAGCGGCCGGACAGTTCGGAATCTTCCTGACCCTTATCCTCGCCCTGCTTCTGGGCTTCACCAAGCTCGAGGCCGTCTCCATCGGAATCATAGGGGCCTGCGATGGACCCACGGCCATCTATGTGACCTCTCAATATGCCCCTCATCTCCTTGGGGCTGTATCGGTCGCAGCTTACTCATATATGTCGCTGGTCCCCATCATCCAGCCCCCCATCATGAGGGCGCTTACCACACCCAAGGAAAAGGTGATCCGGATGGGGGTTGTACGAAAAACGGTCTCCCAAAGGACGAAGATACTCTTCCCCATCCTGGTCACGTGCGTCACGGGGCTCATCGCCCCCAAGGGTCTTCCCCTGATGGGGATGATCATGTTGGGAAATTTCATGAAGGAAAGCGGGGTGGTCTCGCGCCTGACACGGGCCTCGGAGAACGAAATCGCCAATATCGTCACACTCTTTTTGGGCCTGGCCATCGGCGGAACCATGGAGGGGCACGCCTTCCTCTCTCCTCAGACCCTGGCCATCTTCGGCTTGGGGTTCCTCGCCATCTGCCTTGATACGGCCGCGGGAGTTCTCTTCGGAAAGCTGATGTCCCTCTTGACCGGGGGCAAGATCAATCCCCTGATCGGAGCCGCGGGCATCTCGGCCTATCCCATGGCCGCACGAGTGGTGCAGGTTCAGGGGCAACGCTACGACAAGAAGAACTTCCTTCTCATGCATGCCATGGGAGCCAACACCGGGGGGCAGATCGGCTCTGTGATGGCTGCATCTGTGATGCTTTCCATCCTCCAGGGGATGGGGCTGGCTTGAAGGTCTAATGGAACAAGACCTTGGGCAGCCACAAGACGACTTCTGGGAAAAAGAGCACGATGGCCAATCCGATCACCTGAAGGATCATAAACTCCATCATACCCTGATAGATCTTGGTCAAGCTCCACGTGGGCGCCACCCCTTTTAGATAGTATGCGGCCATGGCCACAGGAGGGGAGAGAAACGCTGTCTGCAGATTGACCGCCACCAGGGTGCTGAACCAAACTAAATTGAACCCCATCTCTTGGACCACGGGCAAGAATATGGGGACGAAGATGAGGACGATGGCAGGCCATTCCAGAGGCCATCCCAGCAGAAAGATCACCGCCATAAGGACGATCATCATGGCCAACGGCGGGATGTGGAGCGACAGCATGGCGTCGGTGATCATGGTAGCAGTGCCGAGCCTCGCGAAGACGGATCCATAGATGTTGGCCGCCACGGCCAGAAACATGATCATCGAAGAGGTCTGCAGTGTCTTCAGCGCAGCGGCCTTCAGGTTCTCCCACGTGAGCCTCCCATACAGGGCCGTCAGAATGACGGATCCAGTCCCCGCGCATGCGGCCGCCTCAGTGGGGGTCGCCAGTCCGGCCAGGATGCTCCCAAGGGCAGCGAAGATGATGGCCCCGAGGGGAAGAATCCCGGAGACGAATTCCTTGACGATCTCCATCTTGGAGGTAGGCCGCTCCTCTGGAGGCAGAGGAGGTCCCAAATCGGGAATGATATGGCATTTCACCAAGGTGTAGGTGATGTAGAGTCCAGAGAGGATCAAGCCGGGAACAATGGCGGCGGCAAAGAGCTGTACCACCGAGACACCCACCACGGGCCCCAGCAGCACTAGCATCACGCTGGGTGGAATCAGGATGCCCAGGCATCCTCCGGCCGTAATCACTCCGGCTGATGTGGCGATGTCATAGCGGCTTTTCATCATGGCCGGAGCCGCCAGAAGCCCTATCACCGTAACCGAGGCCCCGATGATCCCTGTGGCCGTGGCGAATACAGTGGCGGTGAGGAGCACACCCAGAAAGAGAGACCCACGAACCGGGGCGAAGATGAACTGAAAGGCCTTGAACAGTCGCTCCATGAGCCCTGCCTGTTCAAGAACGTGACCCATGAAGACGAAAAGCGGCACCGCCGCAAGGGTTTCCTCCTTCATCATCCCCAATGTCTGAAACACCATCAGATAGAAGACCTGAGGGCCTATACCGATAACACCGAAGACCACGCTCAGGATAATGAGGGTGAAGCAGATGGGGAATCCCACAAATATGCCCGTGATGAGGGCACCCATAAAGATCAGACCGAGGACTTCCGGGCTCATATCCATTCCCCCCGAAGGGCTGCATGTAGGCTTTTGAGAAATTCAGAGGTCCCTTGGATGATGAGGAGGGCGGCCGCCATTGGAATAACCGTCTTGAACGGATACATGGGAGGCCGCCAGGGGCTCGTATCCGCACGTTCCAATATCTGCCAAGCGTGGAGCGCCTCCTGCCAACCAGCGGCGAAAAAATAGATCATCCCTGGGAAGAAGAGGAAAAGATAGGCCATGGCGTCGATCCACCCCTGACCACGCACAGGGAGACGATCGTATATGATATCGGTGCGGATGTGCCCCTTCCTGTAGAGGGTATACGTGGCACCGAGCATGAAATGGCTCCCGTAGAGCATGTACGTGACATCGTATGCCCAAATGGTGGGGGCGTGGAACACATAACGGGCGATGACCTCATAGGTCAGGCCTCCGACCATGGGGAAGATTAGGACGAAGAAGATCTTTCCCGACAGCTCCCCTACGTATTTGTCGATGACCCGAATGAGCCAAAGGCACACTTTGGGGAATTGCACCATGAGTTCAGCTCCTTCACCCGGAAAAGTGGAAGCGGCTCCCTTTCTCCATCAGGGGAGAAACCTAGACAGAAGTCAAAGGAGAGAAAAGGGAGGGAGCCGATCGGCATCCCTCCCCTACGCTCCTTTCAGTGAGTGGGATTATTTCTCGGGCCAGTAATAATTGGCAATGAAGCTGTACGGAGGCCACATTCTCCTTCGGCCGGGAACGACTATGCTGGCGAATTTCTTTTGAGATTCTAGGACCTTCTTAAAGAAGGGATTCTTAGCGGCCTCCTCGGCGGCAATCTCGTCCCATGTCTGGAGAAACTTGACCAAGATGTCTTTGGGAGTCTCCATGACGTGGACCCCGTACTTTTCCTTCAACTCCTTCAGGGCCTTGGAATTGTAATAATCGAACCACACACCCCAGCGGATGTAGGTCTCGAGGCAAGCCGCTTCTATGATCGCCTTGAGGTCATCGGGAAGCTCATTCCACAGATCCTGGTTGATGAGGAGTTCCCCGACCGAGGTGTTCTCGTGGACCCCGGGCAGATAGTAGTATTTCCAGACATCGTGGAATCCCATCTTCATATCTTCACCCGGGGTCACCCATTCGGCGCAGTCAATGACACCCCTCTCCGCCGCGGGAAGGATCTCGCCACCGGGTATCATCACCACGCTCATCCCTGCCCTTTGAAAGACCTGCCCGGCCATCCCACCGATGCGGCATTTTTTCCCCTTGAGGTCCTCCCAGCTCTTGATGGGCTCCTTGAACCACATGAACGACTGGGGGGCCGCCCTCAAGATGGGAAACGGGACCACCTTGAGCTTGAGCACCTTCTGATAAAATTCGTTGTAGAGCTGTAGCCCCCCTCCTTCATATATCCAGCCCAAATAGTCGTACAGATCCATTCCAAAGGTCCCCCCCGGGCCACCCGTAAAGAGGACCGCGGTCATATCCTTGCCGAACCAATAGGAGGCCCAGGTATGAGCTCCATCGATAACCCTCCGTGAAGTGGCATCGAGCACCTCCAGGGCCCCCACTACGGCTCCAGCCGGAAGGGGTTCGATCTCCAACCTCCCTGCGGAAAGCACCTTCACCCGTTCGCAAAATTGTTTGAAATTTCCAAAAAGCGTGCTTCCCGAGGGCCAGCTGGCTTGGAATTTCAACTTATACTTTCCCTTGGCCCACGCCCCTTGGGAAGAAAGGAGAGGGAACACGACCATGGAAAGGACACAAAGGACTGAGATGACCAGGATCATTCTCTTTCCTTTCATCCTCACACCTCCTT
>MTPG01000096.1 GCA_002010915.1 Desulfarculaceae bacterium JdFR-97
CCAACCCTATTTCCAACCTTCATTAATGGGAATTCACCAGCATTTCCACATTTCCTTCCAAACTCCTTATCTAGTTTTGCAGATGGAGGAGAAAATTTTACGGATCCGTCCCGACTCGCGTGGAATGGGGAATGGCGTAGTCTTCTGAGAGGATGAAGAGCAGTCTTGGTGCCCAAATCAGGGAGGTTACGCTAGAGAAACTCGCGACAGATGAGGGGCAGTTGGTTGAACTTCGACTTGCTTTGGAGAATCAACTGGGGATTCAGGTGTTGGAGGCCGTCCAGGGATACTGGAGGGGGATGTGGTGGTGGCGGCGGGGGCATTGGGTTATACGCCAAAGGTGATGAAAAGAATAACGAAGCCCCAAGGATAGTTCAGTCCTGTGTTCGTGGGAAGCAGGGTACCCTTTCCAAAGACGTCCGAGTGCCTTATAGCGCATACCAAACCCAAAATTTAGAGCCTAGGATTTCTCAGAGGAGAGGATACGCTTTTCTCAAAAAACTCCCCTTGACAACCGCAACCGCCGCATGATAATAACATATGGCATAAATATTTATGCCATAAACTTGGAGGCGGCCATGGTGAGGACCTCACCGAAAAACAGCGCAAAGTACTGGATTTCATCACCAAGTATCAGGAAACACATGGCTTCCCTCCCTCCATCAAGGAGATCATGGAGGAGTTCAGCCTGGCCTCACCAAGGACGGCAAGAGACTACCTCCTTGTACTCGAGCGCAAAGGGGCAATCAGGCTCCACGAAGGAAAGGCAAGGGGAATAGAGCTGCTGTCCCCATCCCCGAAGGGGATACCACTGGTGGGACGGATACCTGCAGGCACCTCCGAGATACCCTTCGAGGAGTTCGAGGAGTACCTGCCCGTGGACCCTGACTTCTTCGGCTCCGGCACGAAGTTCGCCGTGAGGGTGCGCGGTGACTCGATGACCGGTGTGGGGATCCACGATGGGGATTTGGCGGTGATCCGCAAGCAGCCCGATGCGGAAAACGGTCAGATCGTGGCCGCGCTGGTGGGCGGCGAGGTCACCCTGAAACGCATCAAGAAAAGGGCCGATGGAGGGATAGAGCTTCACCCCGAGAACTCCGCCTACAGGCCGATGGTCTTCCAGCCACCGGAGCTGCCCCAAGTCCTTGGGGTCTACATCGGCCTAATAAGGCGATCCTGAGAAGCAGTCACCTGACTGCAACCCTAAATCCCCAACCGAAGGCTGATGATGTTCTTTCACCTTCACGTGAGGAGTGGATTCTCTTTTCTCTTCGGCACCTTCACCCCGAAGCAGCTCGTCGATCGGGTGAAGGCCCTGGGGATGAGGGGTGTTGCACTCACCGACCGTGCAGGGCTCTATGGAGCAGTGAAGTTCCAGTGTCTTGCAGAGAAGGCCCGCCTGAAGNCGGTCCTGGGAATCGAGGCCNCGCTTTCCGACGGCACCATCCTNGTGCTCCTCGTCAGNACTGAAGACGGCTACAGGGGCCTCTGCCGGCTGATCAGCCTGGCTCATCTTCGTCATGACGGCCTGTTTCCCCTCGATGTGATCCTGGAAAGCCCTCGGGGCCTGATCTGTCTCACCGGGGGCAGAGACGGCAGGATATGGCACCTCCTCCNCTCCGGGCAGAGGAGAAGGGCCATGGAGTTCTTGGGCGAACTGCGGGACGCNTTCGGGGAGGATCTGTTCGTGGAGGTCCAAAACCACGGCCTTCGGGGCGATGTGGGAATGGTCCGTGAGTTGATGGACATTTCAAAGCGCCTGGGCGTGAAGGCCGTCGGCACAAACTCCGTGACCTTCCTCAGCAGGGAAGACCACAGGATTCACACAGCGCTTGTGGGCATCCAGCAGGTAATCCACCACCGCAGGATATGTCCCGTCCCCACCGAGGAGTTCTACCTCAAGGGCGAAGGGGAGATGAGGAGGGTGCTTCCCGAGGAGGTCCTTGAGACAACGGAAGAGGTCGTGGAGCGCATCGAGTTTCGACTTCCGCTTTACAGGGTTCACCCGCCGGGGATCTTCGAGNANGCAAGAGAGGCCCTGATCAAGCTGTGCATAAGGCGGCTTCCCCGTGTATATGGCCGGCCCCTCAAAGCTGAGCTGCTCAGACGGCTGTGGAGGGAACTCGAACTGATAACATCGAGGGGGTTTTCGAGCTATTTCCTGGTCGTACACGAGATAGTCGAGTGGGCGAAGGCTCAGGGGATAAGGTGCAGTGTGAGGGGCTCAGCAGCGTCTTCGGTGGTTGTGCATCTGCTGTTGGACGGCCCTGACCCCATCGAGCACGACCTTCTCTTCGAGCGATTCCTCAACGAGGCGAGGTTCGATCCGCCCGACATAGATGTGGACTTTGACTCCGAGCGCCGCGAGGAGGTCATAAGGTTCGGCCTCAAGCGTTTTGACGGGCAGGCCGCACTGGTCTCCACCATCCCCACATTCAGGGCGCGCAGCGCCATAAGGGAGGTGGCCCGCACCCTCGGCATGGACTACGGCCGGATCAAGGAGCTGACCGAGTGCATCCCCTACCACCTGCTTCCCTCCAGGATCCCCCAGGCCCTTCGGGAGNTGCCGGAGTTGAGGGGAAGCCCCCTGGCAGAGGAGAGGGAGNTACTCCATATTGCCTCAAGACTGGACGGTCTTCCCAGGCAACTGTCCACCCACCTCGGCGGCATGATCGTCTCCAAAGCGCTTGCCGAGCTGGTGCCCCTCGAGCCCTCTCCAAGNGGCTATCCGCTTTCCCAATACGACAAGGACGATGTGGAGGTGTTAGGGCTTCCGAAGTTCGACGTGTTGGGCCTCAGGATGCACACGGCCATAGCAAAGACCCTCGGCTACATAGAGGAGCAGGGAATCGAACTCGATCTGGATCGCATCCCCCTGGATGACCCCAAGACCTACAAGCTTCTGAGATCCACCGAGACCGTAGGGGTCTTTCAGGTGGAGTCCCCCGGTCAGAGGCAACTCNTGGCGAGGGTTCGGCCCGAGAGGTTCTCCGATATAATCGCCGAGATCTCGCTTTTCAGGCCCGGGCCGATGCAGGCCGAGATGATAGATCCCTTTGTGAGGCGAAAACACGGAAAGGAGCCCATCTGTTACCTTCATCCCAGGCTTAAGCCGATCCTCGAGGAGACCTATGGGGTGCTCATCTACCAAGAGCAGGTGCTCAGGGTGGTCTCGGAGCTGACCGGCTCAGGCCTCGACTGGGCCGATGTCTTCAGGCGCTCGATGACCCACGACAGGGGCCAGGAAGGGATGGAAAAGCTGAAAGAGGAGTTCATCAGAAGGTGCCTTGAAAAGGGCCTTGGCAGAGAGCTTGCAGAAGAGGCCTTCAGGCAGGTTTCGGCCTTTGCGGCCTATGGGTTCTGCAAGGCACATGCTGCATCCTTTGCCTATATCACCTATCAGTCCGCCTATCTCAAGGCCCATTATCCCCTGGAGTTCTACCTGGGACTTCTCAATGCAGGACAGGTCGGTTCCTATCCCAAAAGCGTCATACTCAACGAAGCAGGGCGTCGTTTCCCGGTCTATCCGCCCCATGTGAACCACAGCTGCTACAACTACACCATGGAGGGCAGGGGGATAAGGGTCGGCCTCTGTGCTGTAAGGGGAATTGGGCCGAAGATGGCGCAGAGGATCGTGATACAGAGACGAAAGGGCGGTCTATTCAGGTCGGTTCAGGATTTTAGGGAGAGGGTGAGGGTTGCGGACCGGCTCTTCAAGGCGCTCTGGGAGATAGGGGCGCTGAAGGATCTCGAGGGCTATGAACACGAAGCAGCTTAGGCTTGCGCAACTCGAAGAGAAGCACCTGACCGTCAATGTCAGATCCCATCCGCTGAGGCCTTTCAGGGAGGATCTGAACAGCAAGGGATTTGCCACAAGCAGAGGGCTTCGCCACAAGAGAGACGGGACGCGGGTGAAGGTGGCCGGGCGCCTGATCCTGGTTCACACGCCTCCCACAAGGAGCGGGGTGAGGGTGATGTTCATCACNGCCGAGGATGAATGGGGGCTGATAGACCTCGTGCTCTTCCCNAAACAGCAGGANCTCTACGCCAGGACAGTGCTTTCCGAGCGGATCTGCCTCTTTGAGGGCCTGGTCAGGAGGGTGGGGCAGGGGGGCGTCTCCGTGGTGATAGAGAGGGTCTTGTGCCTGGAGGACTTCTTAAGAGGGCTCAAATAAACGGGGCTCCGCTTTCAACTCCACTTGCCGCTTCTTCATATTCTCCAGGACCGCAGGGTAGCATTCGAGGTATTCAACCTCGAGCTCCTCGGGCGCTATGCGCTCCTGCCGAAGTGCACTGCAGAGCCTCTCTATGCCCCCGGCTCCGAAGACCTCGTACATCACAGCCGGCCAGGCCGAAACGCCTGCATCGAGAAGCCTCCTAAGCGCCATGATGGGAACCCTGAAAAATTCGCCCCTTGCCCCTGTTATCCTCTCGAAACTCCCCTCGTCCCACCCCTTGAGCGAGACCCTGACAAAGATCCTTCTTCGTGCCGCAAGCTGCTCCACCAGTCCGGGCTCGTGACCGAGGACAAGCCCGTTGGTCTCCACTATGAAATCCACCATCTGCCACCTGGAGGCCACCGCATCGATCACCTGGAGCAAGTGGTAGAAGGAAGAGGTCCCAAGTATGGGCTCGGCACCGGTGATCCTCACCTTGTTGAAGCTACGTTGCCGCATGATCTTCAAAAGGCGCGCCGATGCCTGCGCAGGGGAGAGAAAGAGACCGTCCGATGCCGCAGGATCGCTGTTTCTTCGATAGTTCCAGCAGTAGGCACAGAGGAAACAACACCCCACGGCATCCGCGGTGGCTATTCCTCCGTAATAACGGGCTCCGCGAAAGCGGTAGTACTTCCGCCTGCTTCCCCGCATGACCGCCGCTTCTACCTCGCTGGAGCGAACCAGGGGATCGAATGGGCACCGAGGTGTCTCCATGCCGGACCTCTCTAGCGCCACGGAGTTATGATCACACCTCCCCCTGCAGTGTAAACCCAGAGCAACACCGTCTTGCCACCATCTATCTATACCCGCGCGTGATAGCGAAGACATGATTAGTGCGTCCGGACTTGCCCTTCGGACCAGACGAAAAGTTCATGCAGAACCGATGGTTCCGGTTTACCCATTTTTCCCTTGAGGCGAAATGGGTAAAAAGTATGTCCCTAGTATCAGGCAGTATCAGAGGACTTTTGTTACCTTTGTCGCATGCCTCCGGTCCCGAAGAGACACTCTTTTCTCATCAGGCCAAAAGTTGACTCAGCACCGACGTCCCATTCGAACAGCCACAACATCATATCCGGCATCGCGCAATGCTCGAACCACCTCGTAATCATAGCACTCATCGGCCACAAAGCGCATGACTCCCCAGGCCCTCCTGTCAGGACTCCACAAAAATGATCTCCTCTTGTGCGAGGAGGTCGGCTGCGTATGGGATTGCAGCCCGGATGTCTTCCGGCCTAAGCCTCGGGTAGGCCTCAAGAAGCTCGGCTTCGCTGGCCCCTTCACTCAATTTTCTGAGGATCAGCTCAACGGGAATTCGGGTCCCCCGGATCACGGGTTTCCCTGTCATGACCTTGGTGTTGACTTCGATCCGATCCATCAGACTCATGAAAAACCTCCTTACATTCCAGTCCGAAGTCGAAGCTGGGGGTTTTCTAAAATCTTTTTTGAGACTTTGATCATTATATCAAATCTTGCTCTATCTCCTTCCAAGGAATCTACATCGCCTTTTTCTATTTCGGCACAGCCCGCAACATAGCATCCAAAAGACGTTTTTCCTCGAGTGTGTATGAGGGTTCGCTGAAATTAGGGATGGCTTCTCCTGGAATAGGACAACCTATTGAGAGGACATGGAAAGGAGGAACCATCGGTGGGGAAGGAGGTAGCACGGATAGGGGGCAAAAGGAAGAGGGGTAAGCGGGTTTCGGGAAACCAGGTTGGGACGAAAAACTCCTTCAGAACCGACGTTGCACTCGAACAGTTAGGGGCATTCCCGTGGTCGCGATCCATCCCGACCGGAGGCCGCTCCTACTTACCCATTTTTCCCTTGAGCTCAAATGGGTAAGTATACGGGACTGCAGGTGGGCGAATGGGGGATCTCTTCACACATCAGATCCTCGAGAGCAGATCCTCCATGCATATGCCACACTCCCCCCTGGCCAAAAAATTACCCATTTTTGCCTTGAGGTGAAATGGGTAAAGAGGGTGCCCGCAGCATCAGCAGCCCTCTGCCATCGTTTGCCTCATGCCTCTGTCTGGTTCCGGAGAGACGCCCCTTTCTGAATAAGCGAAAAGTTGATTCAGAACAACGTAACGATCAGATGAGGGGTTCGTTGAAGGTGAGAGACTCGCCGAAAAACCCTCTCAAAACAGAAGGGGAGGTCTGCCCATTGGCCCCAGAATAATCGTTATTCCACGATATCATTAGGTATATTAAAACTACTTGACAGCGAGGTCATAGGATGTCCCGTCTTCTTGATGGGGAGTTTGGGTTGCATGGTGCCCCATTCCGCTATCTGTTGGAAGTGTCAGCGTCAGAACAGATCACCAGCGAGATCACCAATTATAGTGACCACATCCTCGCCACCCTCATAGTATATGTAGCGGCTAAAACCTTTCACGACTTCTTTGACCCTAGAGGCATTCTGGAATTCTCCTTTTTTGTGGAGGTGACCTTCAGCATCTTTCATATATTTTATTGCTTCTTCAAAGATGACTATGCTTTCCTTTTTGTGTGGATCGAAACACCTTGGTTCAGCCTTACGATACCTAAGGAGGTAAAAAAGTAGTAGAATGAGTTGAAAAAAAAGCTTTTTATAGTTCTGTTTTGATTTTTGTTCACTTAAGCTTTCTAATGCTTTTCGGGCAAAAATCTCGGCCATCTCAGGGTTAAGCCCGAGGTAACCGTTTCGCCTAAACATGAGTACTCTGCAAACAGCCCGAGCCGACTGAATCGGAAATGGACGAGGTAAATCCCTTCGTAAGGCACGGTTAGCAATAACACCGAATAGGAGTTGAAAATCCTCCACGTTTGTAAATGCCCTGCTGGCTGCCTCCACAGCCCAATTCCAAATTTGTTGACCGGAATCTTGGGCTATGACCTCTCGGGCATACTCTACTATTGGAGTCGGGGCTGATGCATACATCCATGTAGCTCGGACGAGAAGCTTTTGTTTTAGGGTATCATTCATTCTGTTTTTTTCAACCAGGCCAATGAAATCCTTGCCAAATTTTGAGGAAAGCCGCCTAATACATTCCCTTCCATATTCTGTACATGGTTGCCCATTTTGGTCTATTACATGGGTATAGATATCAGTTCCGGCTATATGTACCGGTGTTTTTCTTGTGAGCATTTCTTTCACTTGATTTATTATCATGGTGTAAGCAGTATCATGAATCCCAGCTTTTTCGAAACGAGTTATTACGCTGCCCCATTCGTGCAACACGGTATCTTCAGGATCAACTGGAATTTCTCTTATCGGAGGCCAGCCGCGTTGCTGGCTTGGTAGTCTGGAGGCCCCTTTCATTGTCGAATAGTCTAAGAAGACTTGTCGTCCTCTCAAAAAAGTTGGGTCTTCGGGTTTGATTTCAATTTGAGCCAGTCCACTCGCGGGTTTCATTCGCACTACAATATCCAGTGGCATATTTCTTTCTGGCGAGGACGGGAAATGGAAAACGGCCTTTCTAAATGGTTGGTTCATAGATTCAATCTGACTTTCATGTGATTCACTCTCATGTTCTTCCTTCCCCGTGCTATAAAAAGCTTTTGCAAATGCTAGGCCATATTTAGAAGCGGCGCTTTCCGACCGGAAAAAAGCCAACCTTTTCACATTTTCTAAAGACCCACATCTTTTAACAACCTCTCTCACAAGTCTTGCATCGCAGGGACTAAGCTCATTGCTTCGTACAACTGTAAAGTCGTCTGGGTCTTCAGAGATTGAAGAAGAATTCCCTGACCAGCCTTTAAGAAGATATACATTTAATTTTCTGGAACCCTGAGTAAGCTGGAATCTGCGTTCTATTCGGTTTTCATAAGTTTGCCCTCCCGCGACCTCTTTTTCTTCTACAAGAGGAATCCACTTATAACGGCCCAAATGCTGAGCAAGTATAGATAATTGAGGCATAGTATCAAGATAGGTTGGGATTCCCTTAATCAGCCTTTTGCCATAGATAGCTGCACCCTCGGCTACGGCTTCTTCACTATGAGGTGAGATCCATAGCCGACCGAGCTCAGGCTCATCTAATGGGTCATCCAACCTTAGTCCGCGGGCGGCAAGTGTTTCAAGTTCCGTTTCTAACCATGGAGGAATACCATTGGGCATCAGCGGTCCGCAAAGGATCATACCGTAGAGACGTCCTCCCTGATACTTCTTAAAAAGCTTCCTCACCTCTTTTTTTAGGAACTCGTTGATGCTTTCCTTAACCTTCGAGTTCCTTTGTAAACGCACAGGACAGGAATCTCGGCAAATTTCCTTTAGGGTAAGACAAGGGCCAGCGGGCACACATAATGCTCTTTTGTATAAATCGTGGGGAGGATCCCAGAAGGCCCATCCATTCCCAATGCTCCAAGCACGAGGGAATTCCTTTTTACTCCAAGACAGATCCGCGATGGCTGCCCAAACCTCCGGGAATCTGGTAAAAACTTGCCAGAACTCTCCTTCGTCGGGCCAGTCGAATGTTTCCTCAATTACCCTACCCGCCCAATCCATTCCGGATAGGTTCGGCAATGAAGTCGGGCGCTCACGGACAGGAACAATATATTTGAGTCCCTTTTTGTCCTTCCTTTCTCTTAATCTGAATGTGGTAAACTCAAATGCATCTGGACCAAGGTAGATCACGTGAATGTGATCATTTGGTCCCATCCTTGATGGAATAAAATCTCCTTCCACCTTATCAAGCCAGGCCAAGGCTGCTGCTATAGGCCTCCAAATCAATATGACCTGTTCTTGCTCCTTTTCTTCCTTCTTGCGAAGACATAATTTCTTATAAAGCTCTTTGATAAGTAATTCCTGACCATATTCATCTAAATTATCGGGAATGGCTACCACAATGGAATCTTGGTCTTTTGAAAAGTTAGTCATTTGTTTTTCAAGGATATCCTTTATATGACAACTGATAATGTGGGAAAGTGGAAAAGATACTCCATCCCCAACTTTCCAGCGTACCATCCGATCTCCAGCTTCAACTAAGGCTCGCCATGCATATGGGACTGGAACCCGTCTAAGAAATTCTCCAGCCTGCACGCGCGCTTCTGGAGGCCAATAAAGGCCAGTGTGAATTCTTTCCTCCTTAGCTTCCCTCCCTGTCAACATCCTTCCAAAGTGGGTTTGAGGAAGTACCACATCGGCCAGATAGAAATCCTTCCGTGTACAGCCTTCCTCTGGCTGCCAAATGCAGTCTCTAAGACCGAATGCTGCGCAACCAAATACCCGTTTCAAAGTGTCTTCTCCAAGACATCGTCTATCACAAGTGCCAGTCCTTCTACAGCATCTTTCCAATGACGTTGATCTGCCGGTACCCGCACAAGCCAAAGCTGCCCATGAGGGCCATTATAGAAAGTCTCTCCTTTTTCCTCGAGATCACTCGCCACCACGAAACCGTGAAGTTCAGGAAAGTCTGGAATTCTCTCCCCGAGGCCTAAAGCATGTTGCTTAAGAGCTCGTTCTGCCGAACTTGCGATCTCCTCCCACGGGGGACGAATTTCTGATGCGGCTGTGTGAATGGCCCAAACGACCACCACCTTTCTTCTATCTCCATTCAAAGGGGTCATAACGAGATAAAGGTGTCCACCCACCCTTCCCAGATTTTGAGTAATTACATGTTCATGAGCCAAATCGGAATGGATAATCTCAAGTACAGCGGCCATTGAAAAATCCTTCGAGCGATGCCTTATCAGAAAGGGTCCTGGTTCAGAGCCAGCTTGCATCCGGCAGCCCAAGTGCTGTTCTCTTAGTAGCTGCATATCTGATTTCAGAAGTTCCTCGACCACCACTTTTCCTAATGGCTCTTCCCGTGAATACTGAAATAGTTGAAAAAGCGCTGCTCCTACAAGGAGTCTAGCTACATCAGCCCAAGTTCGGGATTGCCAGTCCCACATTCGGTCCTCCTCATCTTCTCGTCTGAGAAGGCGCTTATACAGTTGCCAGACCTGTCTGTATCGGAAATCGTTTTGTAAGGCATAATTTGGTTGGACACAAGAAGGCGGTTTATCAACTTCCCCCATGAAGGGAGCCTGTATTAGGTTGGAACAGAGATTTCCAAAAGAGCGAACCTTAATAGCTCGCTCTGAATCCTTAAGTGCTGGATTATTACCAACTTCTGCCTTCAAGTAACGTTTTGATTCTTGGCTGCAACGTAAAAGAAAGTCCTTAAGTACTCTATTCTCTAAAGTATTGTATGTCTCTTTTCTGGAGACACCAAGAAGAGATTGGCGATTTGCGGCTGCCTTCTCAGCCATAGTCCTCCCCGGCTGACGCACATACCAATATAGACAGGCTTTATCCGTCTCAGTGATTATCCCAGCTGGAAGCATCAGCCTTTCCCGCACAAGAATCTTACGAGCACCATTTACGATCATAGTTAGTTGTCGACGCATGGTCTCGGCGATATGCACAATGAGGGCCATGCGCGGCTCACTGATATCCAATTTCAGGTTAGCGATAAAATCAAGAATGGCCACCCAGGGGAATCTATTCTCCCTTTTCCATTTTTTTTGGGAAACTTCTATGAGATCGTCGAAAACCTGAGACCAAGCAAGAACTGTCCGTGCGAGTTTGCTCTCATTGATTTCACCATCCGAAGCTGACGAATAGCGTGACCGAGCTCCCTCGGCTGCAATACGAACAAAAATTCTTCCATCTAGGGCCTGTATGCCGACAACATCGCCGGTGAACTCCCGATCCTTCTCGCGCGAAGTAAGGATCCCATGAGGTGTCTCATAGAGCTGATATTCACCTCCGGGAGTTCGGAATGGTGGCCCAAACCGAGTGAACCGTTCGTTACGCTGCGGAAGATAAACAGACACCCCTGTCGAAATAGACAAAACAGGGCTACCATAGAATGGAAAACTTACTGAACTAGACAAGAGATCTCTGGTTTCCTCCCTGATGCCCACGGACCACGGCCAGAAGTGAATTTGGGCCTCAATTTCCTGTAACATTTAGCGATTATCCTCCACAGGACGTGTAACGCCCCGCCACTGAAACATGCCGAGAGCCTGACTTTGATTACGAGCATCTCGAAAGGCTTCAGCGAGTTGCTGGTCACCCAGGTCGGCAATTACGGACTCCACCTCATCTAAGCAAATATTTGCGGCGTTATCGCCCAAATCCATGCCGCGCAGCTTTGGTATAATTTTCTGTTCCACCTGATCAGCAAATGCCAGCTTATATCTTTCGTTTTCTTCAACGAGGGGATAATTGGCTATGTAAGTGGCTATTGCCTGTTGCACACGGTAACCAAACGGCCTTCCTACACGATCAAGCGCCTCGTTCAGGCGGTTAGTCCACCTAGTTGTAAGCTCAGACCAAGACGCATGCCCGACGTCTTCTTTGATCCAGCTTTTCCATTGGTCATAAGATAAATATTCTTTAGGCCATTCCTGCTCTTGGATATTAATTTGGAAAGGCTTGGTCTTGTTATCTGGCTTACCGAAGCGTAGCACGTTCGCCCGGTCTAACACCTTGTCAGATAAGGTCTGCGTCGTTTCATCCTCATTCATCGTCCCAACAAAAAGAACATTATATCCAACCCAGATCTGGAAATTGACTGCCTTTTCTGTCCCAGTATCAAGGGTAATTTCAGCCTGTTGGCGATCTGTCTTATTTTCGGGCTTCTTCACCAACCGCCGCAGCTCTAACTTAGAGAGAAAATCGCTAAAGTAGTACTCAGTTCGTGCTAAATTCATCTCATCCAAAAGAACAAGAAGTATCCTATCTCGTGTCCAGTCAGCATCAAGCATTGGGAATGTACCTTTGTTGTAATTGTACGGGTCCATTCGTATAAGTGCGCGGGAGAGTTCTGTGGCCTTATACTTTCCTTCAAGATAGTTATAAAAACCGAACATGTCTTGAGGTGAGTCCCAACGCGGCTGGACGGACAGGACCAGACAGTGCATACCCATCATTCTAGCGTAGTATATTGGAAGGAGTGTCTTGCCCGTACCTGAGACCCCCGCCAGTACAGTCAGTGGATTTATGTGATGGCATTTCAAACAAGTATGAAAGGCATAGATGACACGTTCCGAGAAATTCAGATTCTCCTCGCGTAAACGGTCCTTAAAAGCCTGGAGGGCCTGGATTTCGTCGTTTATCGCCATCGGACCTGCAGGAAACGTTTTCTTAGATAAGCAATCAGGTTGCACCTCCAAAAGGTCAGCATAAGGCCTCAAGGAATCCTCGGCTTCACGCACTTTCGTGCGATCAATTTCTCCTTTCAAGCTATATATTTCGGCCTGGTAAGCTCTCAGTTGAATTTCTAGTTTAGCCAGCTCGTCCCTTTTCCTCTGTAACTCATCCTCCGCTCTCCTACATTGTTCAGAAATCTTTTTCAGATCTTCTTTGGTTTCTTTTGCCTCCTTCCTTGCTCGTTCAGCTTCATCGCTTACCTTTTGGCTTTCTTTTATTAGATCAGCTATTGATTTTTCTAGAAAGATTTTTTGCTTTGTGAGCTCTTCCAGCTTAATATAGTGTTCATTAACCGAACGCAATACGTCTTGATGTTCCCTCCTTTTTTGGTCCAATTCCCTGGAAACATCTTGAAGTTTCTTCTTCAAGTCGACCAAACTGGCTTTAATATTGCCTATCTCAGCTTTCTTACTTTCTAAATCTTCGATCTCCTTTTCCAGCTTCTCAAGTGTCCGGGCAAGTAAATAGCGCTGATTTTCCAGTTCGCCTACCTCGTTGCGTAGGCTCTGATTATCTTGTTCCTTAGATGCGCACTCCTGTTCCAAGCGATTCAGTTCAGCCCTCAGCCGCTCTTGCTCCTCTCTTTCAGCAGTTAAACGATCTAGCTCAGCCTTTTGTTCATTCATCCACTGGATAAGTTCGTCTTTTTTAGCTTCGAGCAGATCACATTGAGCTGCAAGGTTTGCTACATTATTGGCATCCTTCACTACGGCTTTCAATCGTTGGCGTTGGTATACATAGAGCCCGAACATTACGATCAAAACAATTACTGCTAAGCCTGTGGCCAAAATCCAGAAAACCAATGAGGGTATGATAGGGCTTAAGGTATCCATATTTAAACCTCTCAATAATAAATTGTATGATTCACTTAAAATACCTCGGCGATAGATTCATTTTCTCGTCTCCTCAGCCTTCGTATCTGTCATGGCTCTCTGTTTAATATTTTCAAAGGATCTATCCAGTTTCACAAGCTGATCATTAAGCTGGGAAAGCATTTTTTTGAGCTTATCGATTGTCTGTACTAGACCATCTTTCTCACTAAGCAACCTGTTTCTTGCATCACCAATGAAAGCGCTTAATTTTTTCACTTCAGAGGAAAGATCATTACTGAGATTGTCTAGGCTATTTTTCATGGTCTTAATCTCAGCCACCACATTAGCAAGCTCTGTCATTCCGCTATCCAGATTATTTATCTTTGTGGTGAAATCGGTGTTTATCTGTTTCAGGCTTCCAGAATTCTGTTTTAGCTCTGACAGAAGGTTGGCAATTTCTCTATTGTGATCATCGAGGGCATTTATCTTGCTGTCCAAACCCGATATGTTCCTGTCGAGTGAATTGATTGAGTTCTCAAAGGAATTGAGCTGGCCCTGTAAGTTTCCGGTCGTACTCTGAAGTTGTGCTACAATGGTTTTCAGGGTGCCTCCAACGGACAAGACATCCTGGGACGTCCTGTTGGCTGTCCGACTTGTATTCTGTAAAGTTTCAACTGCGTCAGCGACCTTTCCAACCTGTTGTGAAAGCTTGTTGGCCTGGTCTGAAAGGACGGCGGATTGCTCTGTGGTCACGTCAATAGCTTTGGAGAGTCTATCAATCGGACCGTTGGGAGTATTCAGCGCTTTCACGGTCTGATCAATCTTTTTGCGTGAGGACTCAAGATTATTGGCAATTCGAGTGAAACGCTTAGAAAGAGACTGCAGTTCACCCTTATCTTTTGCCATCTGCTCTAGCATCCGTTTCTTATTTTCTTTTTGTTGCTCCAACCCACTGATATCAGCCTTCAATCTTGCAATCTGCTGTTGCAAAGTATTTTGATCATTCTGCAGAGCATTCTTAGTTGCCTGAAGGGCGGCCACATTTTGTTTAAGCGCCGAGGATTCTGATCGAGCTTGGTTTATTTGATTTAGCAAACTCGCATACTCTCGCCTTGCCACTTGCACAGCACTAAGTGCCTCGGTGCGGGTGGCCTTTGCCTCTTCGAGCTTTTTTTGAGCACTTTCTACCTGAATCTGGAGAGAATCCAGTTTCGTCCGTAACACACTCACCTTACCTTCAAGATTCGCTATGGTATTGGTTAGTTCTTGTTGCTTTGCTTGAAGCGAGGGCAGTGCTCTTAAGATCTCAGCAAGTGCCTTTTTGTCCTTCTCAAATTGAGTTTTATCCCGTTCTAACGCTCTTCGCTCAGCTTCCAATACCGCTCGTTCGTGCTCTAGGTTCACAATCTTCCAACCAAACAAAATGGTTAAAATGACGACAAGCAAGATTAATCCCCCTAAGATCAAAGGGGAAGGAAATGACCGGTCAAGAGCGCTGCCCGGAGGAACACCTTTAGTCTTATCAGGCTTGGAATTAGGCTGGTCATAGCCACTATTCTTGTCTTCCATTACCGCTGTATACCTCCATTATTTTCTTTACGCAGCCATCCAAATCTTCTCTTAGCTGGTAAACCCAAAACCGCATCACTTTCCACCCCATGGCCTGGAGCTGCATATCACGCCAGATGTCGTCGATCTTACGAGAGCCATCTGGGTTCCTGTGACAGTCCCCATCTACCTCAATATCTATCTTCACAGTTTCGTCAGTTCTTTCTATTAATGCTAAGTCCAGGCGGCGGTTTAGCACGGGAAACTGTGGTTTGGGCTCTAGTCCTTCTTTGATCAAAGCGTCAAAAAGTATCTTCTCCCAAGGTGATTCGTGGGGATACCAAAGGCTTGGTTTAGGCTCTGGTCTCAAAAGCTTTGTTGGTGCTGCGAGATTCTGAACGTGCTTAATCCCGCAAGCGCGAGCCCAATCGCGGTTTCCAACGATGTGGAGTACGGCACGGGCCCGACTGGCAGCTACATTGAAGAGATTTCCCGTCTCTCTAAGAAAAGAACGAGAACCAATAGGCATGTCCGGACCAGCACACAGGCTAAGTATAATTACATCTCTCTCGTCTCCTTGAAAGCCATGTGCCGTGTCCACATGGACGCCAGCTCGCTCTAGTAATTCGTAGTCTATATCACCCTGAAATATGGCATCTTGCAAGCGATTAGCTTGCTGGCGAAATGGGGTCACGATCCCTAATGTTCCTTGGAAACCGCTATCTACAAGAATAACCTTTACCAAGGCGACGACCTTTTCCACTTCCTCAGGACAGTAACAGCCACTACCACCGCCACTTTGGATCCCCCCTTTGACGTCTGTCCAATGAATCCCTGGTTTCATGCCACGGGGGACTAGCAAGTGTTTTTGGTTAGTCGCCACACGCAGGCGGCCACTATAAAAGGTTTGATTTGAGTAATTAGCGATGTCTGAGACACTACGATAAGTTTCACTTAGAAAAACTGATTCAACGCCATTGATACGACTCACGAGATTGTAAAGAGAACTTTCCGTATAGGCAAAACGAACATCTTCTATTCTGCTAAGGCCAGCTTTGCGGCGAAGCATCGTGTCCTTTGTGATGGAAAGCTTGGAGCAATGGGTAAGCTGGAAAGGATCCCCTACAACACCTAATCGCCGTGCTCTAAAAAGGATGGGAATGGCGGAGGGGATATCGGACTGACTTGCTTCATCCACTATTGCCAAATCAAAAAGACCTGGTACGAAGGGAATGCGTGAACCCACTGAAAGGTTAGTTACTGCCCAACATGGAAAATGATCAAGTATTAGAGGGGCGAGACTCCTAAGTAAGCGAAGTGTTTCTTTCTCAATGAGGCCTGTTTCTAAGCCTGTTTGCATGGAATGCATAGCAGCCTGAAGACCATCCAGTTCTTCACGGTTAACACCGGGGGGCAGTCCACAACGACTATCGAGATCGAGAGAGATGGCCTGAGTCGCCAATTTAGCTATTCGGGAAGAAAGTTGACTTATGGTATCACTTAATTCTTCTAACTTAGGCATTTCTTTAGCCTTTGATTCGAGTGGCAGGCAACTAAGCCGAAGCTCGGCAACTTCTAAAGATTTTTCTATCATTTGAAGATAGCGGATCAACTTTCTAAGAGCTGATGGAGTCCCAAGAATTGGAAGGGAGGGATAGCCCGGAATTCGACGAAGTTTACCTCTAGCGATAAGATACCAGGGAAATGTGTGAATAGCTTTAAAAACGCCTGAAATTGTACGGACTAAATTGGACCTTTGCTCACTTAAATCTATAGCACGTATTACTTTTATAAGCCTCTTTACAGTCTTAACTGGAAAGGCTTCGGGATTCTCATTAATAAAGGCCTTTGTAGCCTCAGGTATCGCTTTGGCCAAATAGGCTAATTGCTCTTCCTTCTCGCCCAATAGGGTGGCAATTTCGGCAACTGATCTTGCATACCTAGCTATGCTGCCCCTATTCTCTAACAGTGAGTTTATTTCTTCCTTAATCCTGACCAGCCGTTGATTCGCAATAGGATCGTGTGGCAATGCCAAAAGCTCTCGGATAGCGCTCCTGAAGGTATAATTGAGGTTAGGATCATCTTTTGAGTTGGTACGGACCATTAAAGAGCGCTGTTTAGCATCGGTAAATCGGTTAAAGACTGCGTCGATGGCTTTATGATTTCGACTTGCAAAAAGGACACTCTGCCCCCTCAGGCGTGCGTTGCCCATGGCCGCAGATACAACCTGACTTTTCCCCGTACCAGGCGGTCCTGTAATTACTGAAATGTTGCGCTCAAGAAGGGCTGCAACAGCGCGTCTTTGATCGGGATTTAGCAGTACTGTGTCAGCCACCAATCTTTCATGCAAAAGCTCTTCATTCTCTTCAGGCTTATCCGCCTCGTCCTTACGTGCGAAAATGTATCGCAAAGCAGTTCTATCAAGCTCCTCATCCGGAGTTTTTTCTATAGCCTCAAGCTCTTTGAGAAGAGTTTTGGTATATTTAGTGCGCCGAGCTAACATAAGAACAGCACGGTTGTAGATACCTGTCGGAAACCTGTCCGGTAGTGGTGTGTCCGGTACCGATTCGAGATGTAAGGGTTCAATTACACGTTCAGGCATATAGGAGCTGATGGTCGCTGCCAAGTTGTCTAATCCAGGACTGCGTTCGCCTTTTTCCAGAGTTGGAATTTCGTCATTTGGCTGCCAACGATTTAGGAACCCACAAGCTGATAGAAAACTGCGCTGCCTTTGTGGATTTCTACCAAAGGCATGTTCTAGCCATTTCAAGTTGATATCAGGCTGAGGATCTTCGCATTCGATGATCAAAGCGCCTGCTGATATACGGTGTTGAACATAGTAAAAGAAGATAGGACTAACAATTCCTACATCAGGCTGTCCCTCCTTTTCAAGATAGATACCTTGCAAAGGGTATCCAAGCACTAAGGCGTAGCCTTCCGAATGCCCATCTAAATTCTTAAGGAACTCGGCCATGTGAGGCCCTAAAAGTATGGTGGTCCGCCAGGTTAATTTTGGTTTCGGATACCAAGGGCCTATACCGCGGAAGAATAGAAATTTCTCTAAATACTGTTTGTGATATGCAGAAGCTTCCGCTCCCTCCTCATTGACAATGCATTGTCGGTAGTAGACTAAGAGTTTCCTAAAGTTATCCCACCGACTTGATCGAGCCATTGGTTTTTCAACGGGAGATTCCGATGGAGTCGCTTCCAGCACTTTCTCCGTCACGCTTTCACGGGGCAGGTCTATGGGTGCTTGTTTTTCCCAGCCTAAGATACGAATAAGCTCAGGTGACAGCGGTGGGTAATGGACTGGTGAGGGGATAGACAATGCTGCCTCTCCGTGTCGAGAGGTGGTACCATCATGACGGTAATGCCAACGCCCTCTTTGATAGATCACTTGCCCTTCCCGGAATAACTCTCGAAGCTGACCGGTAATCTCATACTCTGAAATTTTAACTCCATGCATACGGAGCCTTATGCCCAATTCCCTTGTTGATAAAGGTATTGATGATCCTTTTATGATACTTAAGAGTTGATCTGAAATTGGGATTTCCTCAAAACAATGCATATCAAATTACCTCATAGGCAAACAAAGGCTTCGTTTTATACCTGAATCTGAATACCTGAACTTCTTATAAGTACTCCAACTTTGGCTTTCATTGATTGTCTTCATTGTAGTTTTTCTCTGAGTATTTCGTAAGCGGCTTTTCCTTGTAGTGCCTGGTGAGGCCTGTGGAAATTGTAGAAGTCCTCCCATTGGGCCAATTTTTCGTTGAGATCCATATCATCCGTGTAGGTCAAAAGCTGATAGAACTCCCCCTCGTCCGTTCCATGGGAGCGTTCGACCTTGCCGTTTAGCCGAGGGCTTCGAGGCTTGATATAGACATGGCGAATCCCCAGATCCTTACCATGCCAGTGGAACTTGCCCTGGAACTCATGGCCGTTATCGGTGCGGATGGTGTGGATACGAAAGGGGAATTTGGCAATCACGTAGTCTATGAAACGGCTGGCATTGAGTTGTGTGTGACGTCTGTAGATCTTGATGGCCCGGATCCGGGTGGCATCATCCACCGCGGTGTATTGAAACCGCCTTACCCTCTTGCCGCTGGAAGTTTGGAGATTGAGAAACTTGACATCCACCTGGACGTGATGTCCGGGGATCTGTTTGGCATATCGTTTGGTTAGAACCGCCCGTCTTTTGGCATTGCGTGGAAGGCGATTCAGGCCGTGGCGTCTCAGCACATGGTAGACACCGGCCTGAGAGATCTTGATTCCGTGATAGCGCTCCAGATACCAGGAGATCCTCAGCTGGCCCAAATGGTAGTGCTTCCTCAGATAGATGATCTTCTCTTCGATATGCGGTGGTGTGCGCAATGGGGAGTTCTCAAGGCAGGGTTTGCTGTTGATGAGCCCTTGCTCACCACGTTCAGCATAGGCCCTCTTCCATCGACAGAAGGTGTCACGGGAGATCCCAAAATAGCGGCAAGTCTCGAAGACGTTGCCTGTGTGCTCGGCGTGCCTCAGAGCTCGAAGCTTCCTCCGAATGTCCCGTTGTGCGTGTGTCATACCACGACCGCCTCATCATTGAAGCGTGAACTAATACCATAGATGTCAGATGAAGTCGTGGTACTCATAATTATTCATGACGGTCAGCCCTGCCACAAAACTCCGTGCCCCGGTCCGTGAGAATCCTCAAAAGAGGGGTCCCATGCTGATCGAAGAATAGGTCTCTAAAAAAAGTCTGTTTCTGGTCTCTGAGTCCAAAGTCCCTTGCAAATCCACCTACAGAGGTGATCTGGTAGACCTCCCTGGCCAAATCCCGCGCCTTTATCCACGCCTCCATTTCCTCGAAGCGCTCTATCCTTGCCAAGGAGTCTCCTCCTGCAGGGGGATATAAGAGCCCTGACCCGATACGCGTAACTACTGACAATGGTCCCCTTGGGGTCAAAAAGATTCCATTGCCTCGCAAGCCGCTCACCCCTCATGAAGGGCAACTTTTTGAAAGGGCCGTCCATCCAGAAGACCCGAGGAAGAAAGGAACAGCAGTTAAAATTTCCGCCAATTATATCAGCCCCCTTGAAGGGCCGTCAATTCAACAATTCATGCACCAATGCACATCTTCCTCTAGGAAAAGCGTTCCATGGAAGATCTCCCTTCGCCTCTTCCCTCAAATATTGCACTGAAGGCCACACGGTGAAGCCCCCTTTGGTCCACAACGAGTCGTGCACCTACAATCCCCCTTCCCTCCATCCGGATGCTTTCACCCAAACCTAGGGAGGGAAAGAGATGCACTTTGGCCTGCTTGATGCCTTCCAGAAACCCCTTGGCCTCCAGTCGGGAGGGCCTTTTGGACAACCCCTGTCCCAGCATGGCGTCCAGGGCGTGGCTGTTGAGGATGTTGTACAAGAAGGAGCCGAATGCGGCTTGGTGGTAGAAGGCCTCCAGGCCCACCACCTGCACGTCCAGGGCAAAGACGGCCCCCACCTGGCAGTCCACTCAAGGCGAAAGACCCTCAGATACGCCTCGAGCCCCCCGGACATTTGCCCATACACATCCAACATGGCGCGGCGGAGGCCTGCACTTTGGCCGTTCGGACGAGACCGTCCATCTCGTCCCAGATCATAGACTGGTCCGAGCGGAAGCCCACCCCCCGGGAGAGGTTTTTGCTAACGGTGGCAGTGTGCGCCTTTTCTCAGGTACACGGGCATGGCCGCTTTTCCGTGGGAGAAGGTGTGGCTCCTCCAGGACCAGCGCTGCGCCTCCACGCAGCTCACAGGGAGGATCACCTCACAATGGGCCCCGATGAGGAAGGTGGCATTCACGATACGGTTCTGCTTGGCGCCCACAAGCTCCTCTCCGTCCACGACCAGGACCTTATGCCCCGAGCGGTTGACAAGTCTTATCCGAGGGACGGATCCCCCCTTGTCCACCTCTGTGAGCTCAACAGCCCCCGTCTCCAGTGCCCGATCCAGGGTGAGGTAGTCGGGCGGCGGGGCCTTCGGGATGAGGAGGGGAAATAGTGACAGGGCCTTGTGAGACTGCTTCCGGGCCAACTTGACCCTCTCCAAAAGACCCACTATGGGCTCCATACAATCACCT
>MTPG01000095.1 GCA_002010915.1 Desulfarculaceae bacterium JdFR-97
CCTCCTTTGTAGTTCCCATGGGTTTTCGCAATACCCCATTATTACTACATTCGGAGGCACTTTTGTTTAGAAAATTAAGTCGTTAACGCATAATCTGGGATAATAATTTTGCTGAGTTAAATTGATAAGCCTAATGAACAATTTCCAATGGGAAAAAGAGGAATGTAGTCCCACAGGCCTCAATGCGGAAAGGACTTCATTATATTTCTCGTCACATAGAAGCTTCAAGGCGGACTGGATTGCAATCGCTTCCTTCCTGATCGAAGATGCGATAGATGCCGCGGAATCGAGGTTTTCAAAGGAAAGTATAAGAGCGTCGTATATTATGAATTTTTCCTCCACGCCCAGATCTCTTTCCCCTCTTCCAAGATATTGCAAGGCCGCCAAAGCCGCGCCGGCAAAGTCGCCTTCTTTACATAGAGAGAATAAGTTCGACACGGCTTTTCTTTGCCACACCGTTAAGTCTGTTTATATGATCCAGCACGGCCCTTGCATCATTTACCCGGCCCTCTTTTATCATCTGGAGGGCAACTCCTTCGTGAGCCTTGATAAGTTCCGAGAGATACCTCTCCCTGTCATGCCTGCAAAGCTCCTTGAAGTAATCCCTGGCCTGCCTGTATTTTCCCGCGGCCAGGCTTTCTCTCGCCTTTTTTTCCAGAACCGCAAGTGGCAGCTCTCTGAAAGCGCGCCCTCTCTTTTTCCTTTTTTTCTTCTTTCCCATGACTAAATTCCAAAATCTGTCGACTTATCCAGCCCTGCCGTTGTGAAATAGCGCTGAGAATTCATTCTCAGCTTTTGAAAAATGAGCTTCAATGCAGTCTTTTGCGTGTTTTTTGCAATAATAGGGCTAAAATCACAAAATGATCGTTCAAAAAATCCCCCCACGTTTCCTTATCACAAACTGCAAGAGATTTAAAGATGCTATAGGGCCCCTACACGAATACTTCCTTTAAAAATTCACCCTGACCAAATACCCCCTGGCAGATAAGAGAAACCATCCTCCAAAACCTATGAGAAAAAGCCCACAGATCCGGATCATAATCCGGTAGCTTCGGTCATTAAGAAATCTCTTGCCGCGGCCGATTCCCAGAGAGATAAGTGAATACCAGGCATAGTCGGCCGCGATATGTCCCATGAAAAATATAACAACCCCCTTGAAACCATATTTCATTGTAGCTGCGAGGTATCCAAGACCAATAGTGGCCCACCAGAGGGTCCAGTAAGGGTTGGAAAGGCTTGCCAGGACTCCAATCAGGACAGGATGGGGTGTTCGTTTGGACGGATTCTCTGAGCCCTGCCCATTCAAGGAGAGTCTGCCTGGACTCCTTACCATATCAACTCCCATCCACAGCAACATCCCACCACCCACAACAGCTATAATGCCCATGACCACAGGGGCTTTGAAAAAAGGTCCCAATCCCTGGACAACGGCAGTCACCAATAAGAGCTCCAAGGCGGCATGACCTGTGATGAGAAGAGGCCCGGCCTTGAAACCGCTGCGGGCCGATTCAGCGACTGTCACGGTCAAAAGAGGCCCCGGCATCAGGGCACCGGAAAGGGCCAGCGCAAAAGATCCCACAAATATGGCAGCGAGCTCAAACATTGTTGAAATGTCTGTTATGTCCTATTTTCTCCGGAGAGGACCCTCCAGGTCCGTCTCTCCAAAAAACTTCCTTCCACATTGTCCTCCATCTCCTGAAACATCTTCCAGGGAACCGCAAAAGAAAAGAGATCTTTCTTGAGCTGCTTTCTTATGTTCTCCCTTGCGGATATGTCTGTAAGACCCACGACTGCGCGAGGATTTTCAGATCGTGCCTCTTTATAAGCAAAGATGCCGATGGTCTGACATCCGGCAGCATAGGGAATGGTTACATTTTCATTGCCCTCTCTCCCATAGTTTGCAAGGATGACAAGGGCTGAGAGCTGTTCCGGAGTTGCCAGGAAAATAACGATCTCGGGCCGTTCTTTCTCTGGTGCCACCGCATTGAGGGGTTTAAACGCCACATATTTTGAAGGAATCTCCATGATCGGCATGGCTTCAACAAATTCTTTCACCAATTCGGGTGATTTCAGGTAGCCTTCTCCATGTAGAAAATCTTCCAAGAACCTCTTTGTAACGAACTTTTCTATTTGTTTTACAACCTCTTTTCCTCTATCCCATTGCTCATTGCCCGTTGAAAGGAAATAATAAAAGCATTCAATACCTCCGGGAAATGCAAGGTACTGGTTTCCAAACCCCAAACCAACCCCGCCACCCCAACAGCCATAGGTATCTTTACTAAAGACCGCTGTTTTTCCTTTAGCTGCGCTGGCCAGCATCCACATGATACAGCCCCACTTACCCTGTTTGAACTGTTTAGCCTTTTCCGGTTTCTCGTCGGTCCATATTATGGCTACAGGAGAATATCTTAGGTTGAGCGCTTCGGCTATCTTACTTTTCATTTTCCATCCCCCCAATTAACGTTCATTCGTCCTTTCATAACCCTCTTTGTCCCCCACCATAGTTCCTACGGCTTTTACATGACTATCGATTACCTACGTAGAATAGCAAAATGGCTGTACCTAGCATCCCCATGAAGGCGCCAAAATAAAATACTGCTCCGATGTTCAATACGTCTACAATCGTCCCTCCTAACAGAGGACCTATTCCCATTCCCATGCTGAATACCATCCCAAATAGGGCCATTGTTGACCCCATGCCAAACCTTCTTCCTTCCTCGACGATCATAGCAGAGGCTGCAGGCATAGAAATGCTTCCTCCGAGGCTGCCCAGCAAGCATATACCCAGTAGATCCAGGAAGCTCTTCCCCGATGGGATCAGTGCCAGAAATGCTATATTGGCAATGCTGCCAGTAACGACCAGAACATTCCGGTTGAGCTTGTCGGCCAAGGCACCCCCAAGGGGCTGTAGTAGAGACATCACCAGAATGTTCGCAGCTATCAATATTCCTATCTTGGTTGCCGTGAGACTGATGTACATGCCTGCAAAGATGGGAAGAAAACCTGCAAAGGTACCCCGACCAATAGAAAAGGCTAATCGAAACCCCAGTAATCCCTTGATAACGTTGCTGGTACCCATTTTTCTGAAAGAGGGCGTTATGGGGCCTTTTGTCATCTTTGTTTCAGGTTCAGGCAGAAGAAAGATTACCAGGATGAAGCCCAATATGTTGAGCGCACCCATACTGATAAAGGCAAGGTTCATTCCAAAATGATCCGTTAAGGCCCCACCCATAAGGGGACCAAAACCGAATCCGCTAAAAAAGGCGGCATTAAAATATCCTTGCCACTTTCCCTCCTCCTCCTTTGGTGATAAATCACCTACATAGGCCTGGGCGATAGGGATGACCATGCCAGCGGCAACCCCTTGGACGAAGCGCACAAGGGTAAGCTGGAAGACATCCCCGGCCCATATATAACCGAGAGAAACGATGGCATACAAAAAGAGCCCTATGCCCAGGAACAGCTTGCGACCTTTGCGATCGGAGATTTTTCCGGCAATTGGCATCACCACGGTTCGCGAGATAGAGAACCCCGCAAAAATCATACCTATCCAGATTCCTGTAGCCCCCATTTTCTCGGCATAAAGAGGCAACAAGGGCGCCACAATGCCAACTCCAAGCATGGAAGCGAAAATGGATAACCCTAAAACAGGAAATGCCTTTTTTATCATGCAGGCCCCTTAAAAATATGTTGAAGATTACTCAGTAACTCCTGTAGCGGCCGCAGTTGAGTAGCGTTCAAAAGTTGTGGCAAAGTTTGATGGATTGAAAAAAGCACGGTCTCTTTCTATATTTCGGCTCAAACCACTAAACAAAAGGAGAGAGAGACCGGACTGGAGCAAGAAATACATATCGTACTTCGGTTCAGTCTTGCAACCGGTGAGACAACTCTCAGAGAGATAGTCTACTGGCTGCTTGAGCTCAAAGGGCACCTCATGGAGGCCGTCCTTGAGGAGGCCCTCAGGAGCTATCACGAGTGGATCTATGAGCAGCTCAGCGGGGAGCATCCAAGCAGCCAAAGGTGACTGGATGGTTGGACAGAGAAATTCCTCACAAGGGGCTGTAGGCATGCTTTGAGATACCTGGAGGGCCTTGCAAGGAAGATCTTCGCATATATTGAGATCTGGCTGAAAATGGGAATCATAGCCCCCAAGCTTATTCCCTTGATTGAAGAGGGCCTTCAGGGAGATGGGACACTTGCTCAAGAAGATTGCTTCTGGATGGAATGACTTTACAGCCACCGAGATTGCCAAGATAATCATGATCAAGTGGTATGACAGCTGCAGATGGGAGCAATTCTGGATGGAGAAACCGGACATTCATAGAAACTTCTGGATTAACGTGTTCTTGGTGGCTCTCACGTCATGCAACAATTTTTGAACGCCACCAATCCATCATGATTGGAAAACCGCACAAGATGTACGTCGCCATTCGGTGCCTCCTGTTATAATCCGCCTTGGTGTGCACTAGGTTGGTCACCCCCCTCCCCCTAATACCGCGTAAAGTCTGACGTGGTTGGCGAGCTTGGCCAGCCGGAGGGAGATGAGTCCCTTCTGTGCGGCGTAAAGGGCCCTTTGCGCATCCAGGACGCTCAGATAGCTGTCAATCCCATTTGTATAACGCTGTCTGGAGAGGTGGTAGGTCTCCGCCAGGGCATTGACCAGGGATCGCTGTGCGGATAGTTGTTCGTCCACCGTGCCCTTCACGGCCAGGGTATCGGCAACCTCTCGGAAGGCCGTCTGGATGGCCTTTTCGTACTGTGTGAGGGCTATTTTTTGCAAGGTCTTGCTGACCCTGTATGCGGCCCATGTACGGGCATCGAAGATGGGTATCACGATCTGCGGTGCAAAGTTCCAGATCCTGGAGCCGGCACTGAATAGGTCCGTAAGCTCAAGGCTCATGGTCCCTACCGATGTGGTCAAGGAGATTCGGGGGAAAAAGGCGGCCCGTGCTGCGCCTATGTTTGCATAAGCCGCCTTTAGCTGATGTTCAGCTGCTGCAATATCAGGCCGGTGCAGTAGCACATCCGAAGAAAGGCCCGGGGAGATGTCTTTGGGGGGATCAACGCTTTCCAGATCAGGGGGCAGGAGTTCTTCCGGCACCGGGGAGCCCGCCAGCAGGTTCAATGCGTTTTGGTCCTTTGCCACCAGTTGAGTGAAGCGGAATACATCCTGCCTGGCCGCTTCCACCTGGGTCTGCGCCCGTCGCAGATCCAGTTCGCTTGCAAGCCCCAGTTCATACATCCGCTTGATGAGGTGGTAGGTGTCCTGCTGGGTCTCGAGGGTGGAACGGGCAAGTTTGAGGTTTTCCCGATCCGCGGCAAGGGTGAAATAGGCCCTTGCGACCTCGGACATAAGCGAGATCTGGGCACTGCGCCGGGCCTGTTCCGTGGCCAGGTATTCGTGAAGGGCCTTCTCCTTCAGGCTGCGGATCCGGCCGAAGAAGTCGATCTCCCAGGAGGTGATCCCCAGATTCACGCTGTACTGTTCCACAATCATAGATTTCCCGGTCGCGGACAGATCGGCGGGCACACGTTGTTTGCTGCCGCTGCTAACGGCACTGACCAACGGAAAAAGCTCGGCCCTTTGCACACCGTACAGGGCACGCGCCCTCTCCACGTTCAAGGCGGCAAGACGCAAATCCCGGTTGTTGTTTAAGGCCATCTCGATGACCTTTTGCAACTTTGGGTCCGTAAAAAATTCACTCCACTTGATCTTGGTTGCAATTGGGCCCGCCTCACGGACCCCGCCCTCTTTGTAGGCCGGCCCCTGTGGCCACTCAGCCGGTATTGGGGCTTTGGGCTGCTTGTATTTCGGGGCCAATGTGCAAGCGTCCAGGAACACAGCGATTCCAACTAACAAAAAGAACCACTGCCTCTTCATATCTCTGATCACCTCATGGTTTTGTGTGGGTATTTTCGGCCTTTTCTTTTCCCCTGGATTTACCGAATGCCCTGTAGATCAACACGTAAAAGAATGGCGCGAATACTGTGGCCAAGAATGTAGAGGCTATCATCCCCCCCAACACGCAGGTGCCTATGGCCTTTTGCGCACCCCCTCCGGCGCCTGTGGCAAAGGTCAGCGGCAGAACCCCAAAACCAAAGGCCATCGAAGTCATGACGATGGGACGTAGCCTCAACCTGGCCCCTTCCAGAGTGGCCTCAATGAGCCCCATCCCTTGTTCCACCCTGGCCTTGGCGAACTGGACGATGAGGATGGCGTTCTTTGTGGTCAGGCCGAGTGTGGTCAACAACCCTATCTGGAAATAGACATCATTTGGCAACCCTCGCGTGCTAGAGGCAATCACTCCACCTATAACACCAAGGGGCAGGCACAACAGGATCGATACGGGAATGGGCCAGCTCTCATACAGTGCTGCCAGAACCAGGAGGATCACGAAAATGGAAAATGCATAGAGCAAGGGTGCCTGGGACGTGGCCATCCGTTCCTGATAGGAAAGCCCTGTCCAGTCGAAGCCTATACCCTGCGGTAGCTTGGAGGCGAGCTCCTCCATGGCGGCCATGGCCTCGCCTGTGCTCCTTCCAGGCGCCGGCTCGCCCCAGATGTTTATGGAGGGAAAGCCGTTATAACGTTCCAGTTTCGGCGACCCGTAGCTCCAGTGTCCGGATGCAAAGGAGGAAAAGGGAACCATCTTACCGTCCACATTGCGCACGTAAATCTTTTCGAGGTCCTCAGGAAGCATACGGTATGGAGCATCGAACTGTACGTACACCCGCTTAACCCTCCCTGCTTGGATAAAATCGTTGACATACGCACTGCCCACAGAGGCAGAAATTGTGTTGTGGATGGATGAGATGGGTACCCCTAGGGCACCCGCCTTTTCCCAATCCACCTCGATCCGGTATTCCGGCACATCCTCCATGCCGTTCGGCCTAACCCTTATGAGTCGCGGATCCTGCATGGCCATACCCAGAAGCTGGTTTCTTGCTGCCATGAGTCTTTCGTGACCCAGCCCGCCGAAGTCCAGCAACTCGAAATCAAACCCAGTGGCATTCCCCAGCTCAATGACAGGAGGTGGCGGGAAGGCAAAGACCATGGCGCTGCGGATCTGGGAAAATGCCCTCATTGCCCTCTCTTGTACGGCCCAGACCTTGAGGTCCTTTCTCTTGCGAAGCTTCCAGTCCTTGAGCTTGGCAAATCCCATGCCCACGTTCTGTCCCCTGCCGGCAAGGCTTATACCAGCAACCGACATGAAGGACTCCACGGCATCCCTCTCCTTCTCCAGAAAATAATCCTTGATCTCGTCCATGACCTTTTGAGTCTGCTCCAGGGTCGAGCCCGAGGGAAGTGTTGCCTGCACAAGCAGGATCCCCTGGTCCTCGTCTGGCAGATAGGAGGTGGGCATCCGCAGGAACAACCAGCCCAAGGCCCCAACGATCAAAAGGTATAGAAAGATGAAGCGGAACTTTCTGGGGAAGGTGTATCCGACCAGTCTTATATATAGGTCCCTTCCCCCGAAAAACAAGCGGTTAAACAGCCTGAAAAAGGGGCGAAGGAAGAAGACGGCACTATCTGCCGATGAGTGGCCGGCCGGCACCGGCTTGAGGAGAGAAGCGCAAAGCACCGGAGTCAGAATGAGGGCAACAACCACTGAAAGCAGCATGGCCGCAATGAGGGTTGCGGAGAACTGGCGATAGAGGATGCCGGTGGAGCCCGGAAAGAAGGCCATGGGGCCGAACACCGCCGAAAGCACAAGCCCGATCCCGATCAGGGCGCTTGTGATCTGGTCCATGGACTTGGCCGTGGCTTCCTTGGGGGGAAGCCCCTCCTCGGCCATGATCCTCTCCACGTTCTCCACCACCACGATGGCGTCATCCACAAGGAGTCCGATGGCCAGGATCATCGCGAACATGGTGAGCATGTTGATGGAGTAGCCCAGGATCCCCAGCACCGCGAAGGTCCCCAGGATCACCACCGGCACAGCAATGGTGGGGATCAGGGTGGCACGAAAGGTCCCAAGGAAGACATACATGATGATGAAGACCAGGAAGATCGCCTCAAAGAGGGTCTTGACCACCTCCTCGATTGCCACCCGGGTAAAAGGGGTGGTGTCATAGGGATAGACGACCTTCATGCCCGGTGGAAAATACCTGCTCATCTCCTGGAGCTTCATTTTGATCCGATCGGCCGTATCCAGGGCATTGGCCCCGGCCATCATCCGGATGGCCATAGCAGCAGCCGGCTTGCCGTTGTACAGCCCCTGGACGTCGTAGAACTCGGTCCCCAGCTCTGTACGTGCCACATCCCTGATTCGAACGATGGAGCCGTCCGGATTGACTCGCAGGGGGATAGCGGCGAACTCCTCCGGCGTCTGGAGCAGGTGCTGTACGATGATGGAGGCGTTCATGCGCTGGCCCTTCACGGCCGGTGCACCGCCGAACTGTCCGGCCGATACCTCAACGTTGTACATCCGAAGCGCCATGATGACGTCTTCCACGGTCAGGTGATAGTTCGTGAGCTTATTAGGGTCGAGCCATATCCGCATGGCATATTGATACCCGAAGATTTCCACTTCCCCCACACCCGGCAGCCTTGCCAGGACCTTCTCAAGGTTTGAGTAAGCATAGTCCCTGAGGTCCTCGCCGCTCATGCTTCCGTCTTCGGATATCAGGCCCACGATCAGGAGGTAGTTTCTCGTGGCCTTTCCCACTTTGACCCCTGTGCGCTGTACCACCTCCGGCAGGCTCGCCATAGCGAGCTGCAGCTTGTTCTGGACCTTTGCCCAGGCAAGATCAGGATCCGTCCCTGGGGCGAAGGTCAGCTCGATACGGGACATCCCGGACGAATCGCTGGTGGCCGACAGGTACCACAGCCTATCAAGCCCCGTCATCTTCTGTTCTATAATCTGGGTCACCGTGGCCTCAACGGTCTCGGCAGAGGCCCCAGGGTACATGGCCGTAATATAGATGGAGGGAGGTGCCAGGGGTGGATACTGGGATATGGGCAGGTTGTAGATGGCAAGGGCCCCGCCCGCCATCATCACGATTGCGATCACCCAGGCAAATACCGGACGGTCCAGAAAGAACCTCGACAACATCAGGCACCTCCGACCTTATGCACCTGGGGTGGGGATTGAGACCCACGCATAGTTTCACCCTCATTAAACGGAACAATCCCAACCCGCATGCCCGGCCGCACCCTCTGCATACCCTCAACGATCACCTCGTCACCCGGGGCAAGCCCTGAGGATACCAGCCACTTGTCGCCGATGGCCCGATCCAGCGTGAGCATCCGAACCTCAACCCGGCCATCGGCATTGACGATCAGGGCGAAGGGATTCCCCTTGCGGTCGCGGGTGACGGCCTGCTGTGGAACCAGAATGGCCTTTGGGTTTATGCCCTCTTGGACCATCGCCCGAACGAACATCCCCGGGAGGAGAATATGATCCGGATTTGGAAAGACCATCCTTAGAATCACGGATCCGGTGGTCGGATCCACTGACACGTCACGAAACTGCAAAGTGCCTTCCAATGGATATTGCGTACCGTCTTCCATGATGAGTTTTACCTTGTTCTGTTCCGCCCCGTTGTGGTAAAGGGCCCCCTTTTCCAAGCGGCGCTTGAGGCGCAGCAATTCGGTGGTGGATTGGGGCACATCCACGTAAATGGGGTCCAGTTGCTGAATGGTGGCAAGAGGCGTGGGCTGATAGGCCGTCACTATGGCACCCTCTGTTACGTTGGATTTGCCGATACGGCCTGAGATCGGTGCTGTGATCTTTGTATAGCCCAAATTTATGCGGGCCGTCTCCAATGCTGCTTCGGCCTGTTGGATGGCCGCTTGTGCAGCCGCAATCGCCTTGCGGTCGCTCTCCACTTGGGCTTGGTAGGCCCGCAGGGTCGCCTCGGCCACCTCGACCTCGGTTGCCGCTTGGTCACGCTGGGTGGCCGAGACAGCCCTGTCCTTGTATGCCTCCTCGAAGCGCTTACGGTTCTTGCGGGCTAATGCAAGCGTGGCCTTCTGCCGGGTTACGTTGGCGAGGCTGGCCGCAAGCGCTGCTCGTGCCCGCTCGGCATCTTTTCGGGCGACTGCAAGTGTCGCTTTTGCTTGGTCAAGCGCCGCCTGAAAGGGAGCGGGATCGATCTGATAGAGAAGCTGGCCAGCCTTGACGTCGGAACCTTCCCTAAATAAGCGTTTCTGTATCAGGCCACTGACTTGAGGCCGAATCTCCGCGATTCGATAGGGCGAGGTCCGTCCTGGCAATTCAGTGGTAAGCAGGACGTTCTGGGATTGGACCGTAACCGTGGCGACTATGGGGACAGTAACAGGTGGAGGAGATTGTCCCTGTCTCTCGCAACCAAATGTTAGAAGGCTGCCCAGCAGGCCAGCAAACACTAAATTCCATAATTTCAGAGGGTAATAGATGTTCTTATCGACTAGCATGAGAGTCCCTCCATCAGTGGTCACAGTCCAATTAAATTCTCAAGTTGCCGCTGCCGATCATTGAACAACCAGCGCCCTGAAGAGGATATTCAGGATGACGTCCGGATCATCAGGATAGGGGTGCTGATCAGGGGCCTCGAGCCAGAGAAAGAGAAAGGCGTTGGAAATACTGTCAAGGGCAACAGCCAGGTGGTAAGGCTCTGCGATCTTCTCAAACCTTTTCCTTTTTATCCCTTTTTCAAAGACCGAGGCGAGTGTATTCATGAACTGGTCGTGTCGTTGCCGAATCTCCCTATCAAGACCTGACTTGATGTTGAAGCTGGCCCCTCGGGTTTCAGCAAAATAGAGGCGGATGATGGAAACGTTGTCCATAAATACCCTGCCTTTGGCCTTTACGTAATTCCGCAGTGTTTCGATCTCGTCATCTACCTCTTCTAAGGCATTCGTGAGGGCCTCATGGAACCTGTTGGCCTGCTCCAGGACCAAGGTTTTGTACAGGTCCTCTTTGTTTTTAAAAAATTTGTAGACCGTACCGACGGCGAACTCGGCTTTCTCGGCGATCTCGTGCATTGAGACGTGGTGGTAACCCTTTTCCGAGAAGAGCTCAAGGGCGGCCGCAAGCATCTCTCGCCTTTGCCTGAGTTTCTCCCTTTCGCGCCTGGGAAGTTTCTCGTTTTCCATCGCGTGGCCTCCCGATGCATTGCCTGATCAAATTCACCCCAAATGTTAGTGAACATTAAGTCATATTATATAATCTGACGTCACATTATCAAGTATATTGTATTGTACCCTAGGACATTTCAGAAATAAGGATATCAATTTAGGTCAGCCGACAACATGGCTAACCTATTGATATTTCTCACTTAAGTTGTAATATATATGGACCGCATATCAGGGATTTTCTGGAGGTGGTCCATGTATAAACCCATGAGTCCTCGTCAATTTCGCAGACGCTTTCGCACCGAGCGGGACTGTCTGCGGTATCTCATCCGTCACAAGTGGTCCGCCTGAGGCGGAATTCCGATGCCCTCGCTGTGGCCACGATCAGGCCTATCTGATCAGCTCCCGAAGGAAATACCAGTGCAAACGGTGCAATCATCAGACCTCGGTGACCGCCAACACCATCTTCCACAAGACCCGAAAGCCCCTTGGGGATTGGTTCTGGGCTATCTTTCTGGTGGCCAACCGCACCCCGCCCCGGCGGGGCTCCTCTGCCCGTCAGCTTCAGAGGGATCTGGGTATCTCCTATCCCACGGCATGGAGCTGGTGTCATAAGATCAGAAGGGCCATGGAGGATCGCGACACTCGCTATACCCTCAGAGGGATCATAGAGCTTGATGACACCTATATAGGGGGTAGGAAGAAGTCTCGAAAACGGGGCCGGGGGGCCAGAAGCAAGGTGCCCATCCTGGTGGCTGTGGAGAGCAGGCCCAAGGGCTGTGGTCATGTGACCCTACAGTTTCCTATAGCCAATCGTCAAGTTCTTTAACGATCATGATTTCATATTGACAGGCCCACCAGACAGAAGAGAATAATGCCACTGTTTTCCTATCATTTGCTTTATTACTGCCCCTTGATCTTCAAGATAGATTAAATGAGCCAAAGCTTCTGCGGTGGCAAACCATTTTTGTACAAGCGGAAAATCAACCCAACTATTGTTACTAATATCCCAACTCATTCTTGAGGCAATTTCGTAAGCCGTAAGTCCTTCTTGACCCTCAAGAATAGTGAGAACTTCATTTAGTCTCATTTGGTGGTGCTTTTTGATTTCGTCAATCCTACCTTTATGATCATTAAAAAGCTCTCGGTGCCCTGGCAATACGAGGGCTACATCCAGCACATATGTTTTGTTCAGGCTCGCCAGATAGTCCTTTAATGGATTTTCATTTAAAAATCCGAAGGCCGAGATATTCGGTGTGATATCGCCCAATAAATGATCTCCGGAAAATAGGATATCCTTGTCTGCATCGTAAAGGCAGTGGTGCCCTGGTGAGTGGCCTGGTGTCTCGATACAGGTAAGAGAATACTCGCTGATTATTATCTCATCCCCATCTGAGCATAAGGAAAAATCAATCTTACCTTTGAGTCCGTAGCGGCGGCCTGGGTGATCATTTAGAATCCTGGTGAGCTCTTCTTCTGTGAATCCATTTGCCAAAGCGGCTGGATATGCCAGTGTCCAGAAATCTCCCTTTTTTACAAACTCCGCTTCTTTCTTATTGAAATATATTTTTGATGTTCCGGTAGCCAGTTCAGAGACCTGGCCGATATGGTCTGCATGAAGATGAGTAATAAAAAAGTCTGTTTTATTTAAATCAACGTTGAGCTGTCTTAGATCTCTATTTATTTCTTCCAGGCACTCCTTCCGGTTCATCCCGGTGTCAATCAGCAAAAAACGCTCCGATCCTTTTATCAAATAGCAGTTAATAGACTTTAGCGGATTTCCTTGCAAGGGCAGCTCAATTTTATAAAGATCATTGTAAATTTCCTCTATCATGGTTTCATCCCCTTTTCATAAAAGTCGACCATAACTCCCATGCCCCTCTGTGACACTCTAGAGCCATGGAAATGGCCGCGCAGCTATTTTCAGTTGCCCTTCTTAATTCGCAGGCTGAAGCCTGCGACTACAACGCAATCGCCATATCCCGTGGTTGCGGAGGCCATGAGCCCTGCGCCATAATCATCTGTCACAGTCGGACCCAAAGGGCTCGAGTAAGGAGCCCGATGAGAATCGGAAAGATCATACTGGCGGCCATTCTGCACAGGGCAAGCCTCCAGCCCAGGAGGGGCACCTCATAGATCAGGAAACGATTAATGCCCAAAAGAGACCATGCGCTGATGTAGGCCATGAGCGGGGCCACTCCGGCCCCCGCTTTGAGCAAAGCAGCCACTATGGGAAACTGAACGAAAGGCCCACCTGGTGTTAGGGAACCAGCTAAAGTGCCTATAATCAGGCCACGCAGCCCGGATTCTTCGCCTAACCATCGGGTCATAAGCTCCCGCGGAAGCACCTTGCTGATCATACCCGCCGCGATAAAGGCAAGGATTAGAGCGGGTAGAATATCCCAAAAGAGTTTTCCACCTGCCTTGAGTCCCTCCATTGGTAGATGGGGACCCTTCATATATGCGATAATGGTTAAAGCGCCTGCCAGAAAGAACATTATCCAAACGGTCAGATTCATCTTCTTTTTCCCTTTCTTTCTATCTATTGGGACCATTAAAATCGCACTCCTTGTTCACTGCGCCGGCTTCACATTCCCACTTCACGATCCTCCAGATTCTGGCGGAGGTTGATGATGACCCAAGAGCGATCTTTCTCGCCCATTGGATCCTTAAGCATGCCTTTCTTTGCGTGGGGGTTCCTCCCGCGCCATGATTCTCCTCTTGAACTTTTCAAATAAATTCCAATGGGCAAATTGATCCAGGTAGGAGTAAATAATCGGGACCACGAGAAGGGTCAGGAAGGTGGAAGAGATCATCCCCCCGGATATGGCCACGGCCATGGGCTGGCGGCTCTCGCTCCCAACACCAATTCCCAGGGCGACCGGGATTACACCAGCGATGGTGGAGACCGCGGTCATTAGGATGGGGCGAAGTCGTGTGGCCCCGGCCTCCACTAGGGCCGCCTGAGTGCTCATCCCTTTAGAGCGAAGTTGGTTGGTCAGGTCGATTAGGAGGATCCCGTTTTTAGTCACCAGACCCACAAGAAGCACCAGGGCGATCATGGAGAAGAGATTGAAGGTATTTCCGAGTACAAAGAGCAGTCCAAAGGCCCCGACAAACGACAGGGGGAGTCCCATCATGATGGCGAATGGCTGGGTGAAGCTTTCAAACTGTGCGGCCAGCACCATGTATGTGAAAACAATGGCCAGGATGAAGGCAAAGGCGATATAATTGAGGGTCTCGGAGAAGGCCTCCGCCCTACCTGTGAACTTGGTGGAGTAACCATCGGGAAGGATCTCGTTGGCCATGCGCTGCAACTCGGGCATGGCATCGCCAAGGAGCTTTCCATCCAGATTGGCGTAGATTGTGGCGGAGCGTTGACGGTCCATCCGGTTGATGACGTTTGGACCTACACCCGTTTCAAGGTCGATAAAATTCGTTATATCCACCAATTTGCCATTATTTGAACGGATCCATATGCGCTGCACATCATCGGGCAGGGTGCGTTGGGCCTCTACAAGTCGCAGGCGGACGTTATAACTTTTTCCTCCTTCCTTGTAATCGGCAACATCGATACCACCAAGGAGCGCCCCCACCGCGGAGGCAATGCTCCGGACGCTGACTCCCGCATCTGCTGCCTTTTCCCGGTCGATTTTTACCCGCACTTCAGGCTTTCCGATCTCCAGATCGCGGGTGATCCCAACGTAGCCCGGGGTCTTTTCCAAACGATCCATGATCTCGCGCGAATATCTGTCGATCTCGGCAATATCCGGACCTTGAATGACGAACTGAATATCTTCGTTGCGTGCTCCACCCCCCAGCGGCGAGATATCCGTGGCGCCGCCCCGTATGTCCGGAATTTGGCGGAGAATTCTTCGCACTTCCGACTGGATCTCCCGCTGGGAGCGCATCCGTTCATTCTTGGGAACGAGGGTCACAAAGGCGATCCCCTTGTTGGATTCCACAGCCCCTCCCCCTGCGCCTGCGATGGAAAAGAAGTGGTCGACCTCTGGAATCTCACGGAGCCTTTTCTCCAACCGGCGCATAATCTCGTCCATCTTGTCGATGGAGTAGGCGAGTGGAGCTTCCACTCGAATCAGGAACCGTGCCTGATCTTCGGCTGTGATGAACTCCTTGCCGAGGAGGGTGAAGATCCATCCACCTAAACCAAGGGCGGCCAGGGCGATGACCACTACCACAAAACGGCGCCTAAGAAACCAACGAAGCGTTCTCCGGTAAAGACCGGAAGCCCAATCCATCATCCGGTTGAAGAGTTTAAAAATTTTTTCCTCTCCACCGCCCAGGGTCAGAAAACGGGATGAGAGCATGGGGACCACGGTGAGAGCCACAAAGAGGGAGCAAGCAACGGCAAAGGCCATAGTGATCGCGAATTGAAAGAAGAAACGCCCCACCATCCCCCCCATGAAGGCCACAGGGATGAAGACACCAGCGAGGGCCAAGGTGGCAGCGACCACGGCGAAGGCGACCTCAGAGGACCCCTCGAAGGCCGCCTGCTTGGGTCCCTTGCCCAGAGAGGAACGATGGCGGAAGATGTTCTCCACCATGACGATGGCGTCGTCGATTACGAGCCCCACGGCCGTAACCAGAGCCAACATGGTCATGTTGTTCAGGGTGAACCCCAAGGCGTAGATGCAGGCGAAGGTGGCGATGATCGAGGTGGGGATGGCCACAGCACTGATGAGGGTGGTGCGGGTGTTCTGCAGGAAGAGGAAGATCACCAAAGCGGCCATGATAGCCCCAAGCAGGAGCTGGAACTTGATTTCATTGATGGAGTCCTCGATAAATCTGGTTGAATCCGCGGCGATCTGGATTTGCACCCCTTCTGGGAGCATCTTGCGGATCTCGGGCAGTGCCTTTTTCACCTGCCTGGCAATGGCCACCTCATTTGCCCCGGAGCGGGGCGCAACCCCCAGGGCCACGGCCTTCTGCACACCCTCCTTGGTCGTATACCTCGCCACGGCCATACTTTCTTTACGGCCCGCTTGCGCATATCCAAGCAGGCGGAGCCGTATGGGGGTCCCGTCCCGATAGGCCACGATCAGGTCATTGAATGTCTCAGGGTCCTCAAACTCCCCCATGGTGCGGATGAGAAACTCCTTATCCCTGGATTCGATCTTACCGCCAGGTATCTCAACGTGCTGCTGGCGAATGGCGTTTATCACCTCATTCTCACCGATATTGTATGCTGCCAGTCGCTCGCGGTAGAGCCAGATCTGGATCTCTTTTTCGCGGCCTCCTCCCAGACGCACCTCCCCGACCCCCTGGATCTTCTGAAGGAGGGGGCGGATCTGTTCGTCGGCGATCTTGGTCAGTTCTTCAATGGCATATTGCCCAGTTATGGCGAGCCAGATGATGGGCTGGGCATTGACGTCGAGCTTGTCGATCACAGGGACATCGGCGTCATCAGGGAGTCGACGGAGCCGGGCTGAGACCTTGTCCCTCACCTCCTGGGCCGCTACATCCAGGTTTTTTGTGAGTTCAAATTCGATGGTGATCCGTGAGACCCCCTGCATGCTCTGTGAGGTAATATGTTTAATGCCGCTGACACCTGCTACAGCGTCTTCCAACTCATCTGTGATTTCATTGTCCACCTCCTCGGGACGGGCGTTCTGCCAGGTGGTTGTAACCGTCACCATGGGAAAGTCCACGTCAGGGTATAAGGATATGCCGAGGCGACCGAGGCCGATCAGGCCGAAGACGACCAAGGCTACGACCATCATGGTGGCCGCAACAGGGCGCTTGATGGAAAAGTCAGGCAAAAACATGGAGATATCCCTCCTAATGCCTCTCGGCTTTTTCCCCTTTTGGCCCTTTCTGTACAGCCACCTTCATCCCGTCCTTGAGCGCGTATTTGCCCTCCAGAACCACTTCTGCCCCAGGATATAGGCCTGAACCGAGGACCTCTGCCCATTCATGAGTGACCTTTCCAAGACGGGCATGGACCTTACGGGCCACATCCCCGTCCTCAATGATGTAAATATACGTCTCCTCCTCGGTCTGGATGACACTTTCCCACGGGACGGTGAGGGCGTTTTCGTGGACCTCGGTGATCACCTCCACCCGGGCGAACATACCTGGATTCAGGAGGTGCTGGCCGTTGTCCACCCGGGCTTTGACCAGAAAGGTGCGTGTGTTGACATCTACCTGTGGCGAAATGAAGGAGATGGTTCCTTTGAACATTCGGTTCGGGAAAGCATCTACCCTCAAGAGGCATTCCTGGCCCATAAAGATCTTTGGCTTGAATTTTTCGGGGACCTGAAAGGTGATCGCCAAAGGGTCCAGGTCCACCACGGTCAGAACCGGGTCTCCCACTCTCAAATAGTCGCCGGGCGAAATGTTACGTGCACCTGCCACACCATCGAAAGGAGCCCGAATGACTGTATCGTAAAGACGCTCTTTCTGACGGCCCAGGTTGGCCCGGGCCTGAGCGATCTCCGCCTTGATTTCTTTGATCTCCGTCTGGATGTTGTCGAACTGCTGCCTGGATACCAGATCGCGCTCGACCAGGGGACGGTTTCGCTCTAGAGTGCGTTTTTTATTGGCCAGTCGTATCTGAAGCTGCTCGATTCGGGCCTCCAGATTTCGGACCTCTGCCTGAATCTTCGAGGCATTGAGGCGAACCAGTATCTGGCCTCTCTTTACTTCCCTTCCCTCTGTAAAGCGTATGTTGATGATTCTACCCTCAATTTCCGAGCGAATCGTCACTTCCTGACTCGCCTTTAATGTACCCACTTGAGTCAGGGTATATTCCACCCGGCGCGTGGTGGCCTCTGCGGTGATGACAGGTACAGCAGGATCCGCTTTTTTGATCTCTTCATTCTTTTTTTCGCAACCCGACAAAAAGAGGAGAAAGAAAAGAAAGGCGGCCAAGAGATGGCGGACTGAACGAGTCTGACTATTCGGCATGGGTGATCTCCTTCATATTGATCTCCGCTATAATACGGAATCGCTCAAGATTGGTCCCCATGGCACGGTAGAGACTCGCTAGCCCCTGATGGAAGTCCACTAAGGCTGTTGTCTTGCGGATGCACGCCTCGATGAGGTCGTCCTGTAGATCGAGGATATGGAATGTATCAGAGAGTCCTTCCTTGAGGCGTTCCATTTCCTGCTCGAGGGTCTTTTCGGCAAGCCTTTCAAAGCGCTCGGCGACCCTTACACGCTCTGCACTTCGCACCACGGCCACCAGGGCGTTTTTGACCTCTGTTTCGACTTTTCCTTCCAGACGCTTGAGTCGGTAAATGGCCTGGCGTTTTTCCCAGTCAGCACGCCGGAAGCGGGCTTTGGCAGCCCGGTTGCCCAATGGATAGGAGAAGCGGAGCCCCACGAACCACTCATAGCCATCATGCTCGGCCATTCTCGAGAGGGAATCGAGGTAATCCCCTACAAGAGGGCTGGAAGCCGTTGTACCTCCGAAAGTGATTAGTCGATCTCCGCCGGAAAGTCCGTTGACGCCGAGGGTGGCTTCGAGATCGATCCTTGGAAGTCTCTGGTTGCGACAAAACTCAAGGCGGATGTCCCGATTGGCGATGTCGATACGCTGTCGTTCAAGGTCTGGGCGTTTCTCCAATGCAACAGCGAGTGCCTTTTCCAGGTCGGGAAATGACTGGTCTACCCCGGGGATCTTCTCTGTTGCGAAGAGCTCTCCGTAAAGTGGATCACCCGGTCGGATCTCCAGAAAATCTTTCAATCGATTGGAGACCATCTCAACCTGTTGCCTAGCGAATACGACCTGTTCATCCCGGGCCGCTACGGCAGTTTCTGCCTGCTGCACCTCTGTAATGGGGACCAAGCCTCGTTCGAATTTTTCACGGTTTCCGCGAAGAAGCTCCCGGGCAAGCTCCCTCGATTCGATCCGATAGCGGAGCACCTCCAGGGCCTCTGCCAACTCGTAATATGCAAGCTCAATCTCTGAAGCGATCCTCTGAGCCCTCTCCATATAATTATAAACGGTTTGATTTACCTGATTCTTTGAGATACGTAGGTTTGCTGTGTTGACCTTGGTCCCGAAGTCGCGAAGCAGAGGTTGAGTCAGGTTCAGGATGAGGAAATTATGATATTGAGGACGAAGCGCATCTGTCGCAGAGTTGTTCATGGAACGCGACACTTCAAAGGAAAGCCGAGATTGAAGGCCAAAGGTGAACTTCTTTCGGATACCAATATCCCCACCTGTTTCCCGGGATAGATTGAATGTTTCTTCAGTGGAAAAAGAAGATCCAGTAGGACTTTTTTGCTCCAGGGAGAAAAATGAGGCATCCACCGCCGGGTCAAATTCTGCCTCAGTAGCGGTCACTTCTTGCCGGCTGATGGGTATGTTCAATTCCTGTATCTGCAACTCCAGATTCTTCTGGATACCCCTTGCCAGGGCGCTCCGAAGGGGTAAGACCTTCAATTCAGCCAAGAACTCCTCTGTGAGTTCTTGCGCGTTACCGTGCACCGCCAGGGTGAAGATGCCAAAAATAGTTAGAGCAATATGAGCAAGCTCCTTTTTCATCATTGGGTATCTCCTGGTGTTCAAATTTAGTTTGGTTTGGCAAGGCCTCTGCGGCAAAGATCGATCACCTGGGATGACAAGTTAGGGACCCTCAGGGGGCCCATCAGTTTGAGGCGACTCACCCCGATGAGTATTCCCTGAATGATGAATGAGGTTTCCTCCGGGGATAGATCCCGAATGGAGCCGTCCTTCAGGCCTCGTTCAATGCATTCCTTGGTGACGTCCATGATACGAGAGAGACGCTCTGTCACCTTTTCCCTGAATGGCGAACCAAACTCGATGAGATTGGAGGGAAAGTCTCGCATCACGACCTTCAATTCCTGTGATCTTTGTTCGCCGAAGCGAAAGTGGAATCGGATCAATTCCTCGATCGCCTCCATGCCGCTGGTCGCCTTTTTCAAGATGTTTTCGATCCCTTCTGTGTATGAGTCCATGATCTCCTCAAAGAGGTACATGAGAATTCCTTCTTTTGTCTTGAAATAATGAAAGATCGTCCCCTCGGCCACTCCTGCCCGCTTAGCGACCTCAGAGGTCGATGTGGCATGGAATCCCCTTTGCGCAAACAATTGGATTGCCGCTTTTAATATGGCTTCCTTACGCGTCATTGAAAGCCCCCCGAATATGGCCATACAGTGACGTTGACTTTGAAGAACCCTGCTATCCCTGAACCTTTAACTCAAGATTCTCTACCTATATTTTGTGATGGATCGCTTAGACATAAAGATAACTCTGAAACCGACTGATTACTCACTCAAATTATCATATTCCTTAATATGATAGTCAATCTAAACGGTGCGTTGAAAACGCACCGTTTAGATTAAACGATAAAAGTCAAAGGCATTCTTGGCAACATGGACGCCACCCAGTTGGTTATGGCTCATGGTGGAGGCCCCTAAGGAGTTTACCCACTGTCCTTGGGGGCTTGGGGGGCGAAGCCCCCAAAGTAACTGAGCTAAAATAGCTCAATCTAGGTCAACATAATTGTCATGCCCCGCTTGGGCGGGGCACCCTTGAGGCATGAAAATGAGCGTACAGCTATCTTCTACATTCCCTTTTTCAATACACAGGCTAAAGCCTGCGGCTACAGGGCAAAGACCTAATGCACGGTTACGGTCTCAAAACTCCGTGCTCCATGCTCCACGCTCTTCGCTTCCTCGGTGAGGGAAAGGCTATTTTCTAACTATAGTGCCCATCCAGAAACAGGGTTTTTTTGAGGTAGTTGTGAAATCGCGAGCTTCTTCGAGGTTGCCAAATTCCCGACATAAGGGCACTATTTTTGAACCA
>MTPG01000043.1 GCA_002010915.1 Desulfarculaceae bacterium JdFR-97
ATGCCTCCGCAAGTTCCAGAAGGCTGAGCCTCTGTTTGGCAAGTTTCGTCGCTGCATCCATCTCCGCTCCTCCTTGACTTTGTTACTTTGTTACCAATCAATTCACCTGTCAAGGTAGAAGCTTAAGAGTACAATCAAGCACCGCTCACTTATTCCATATATATTCAATATGTTAGTCAATTTAAGACTATTAAATTTGCACATTTATTGTAAAATTGCAGTTAGGGTATTATATTATTTTTGAAGCTCCCAATGAAAAATGAGAGAGGGTTGTGATGCCTATCTATGAATATGAATGCCAAAATTGCTCTAAAAATTTTGAAATCATTGTTACTAATCAAGAGGAAATCATTTCCTGCCCCCATTGTTGCTCNACTAAAGTCAAAAAACTTATTTCTCTTGCTCATTTCCGGAAAGCTGACCATTGGGAACAAGACATGCAAAGAGGTTTAGCAATGTCTAAGGAATTTGATGAAGCGCAAGCGGAACAAAAAAAGCGTCTTCTGTAGAGATATGTCCATAGATAGGCCGTTACAGGCATCGTTTTTCATATGGGGACAAGTTCTAAGAGTTCTTTTCTTATGAGATGCGGGATTTCCAAACTGTTTTAGGGGTTCATGAAGCCTAGTGGAATTTAGCTTCGGGTGCGTATCTTTGCTCAAAAGGAGTAGATATTATGGACAGCTCGGCCCATAGATTTTACGATGTTCCTCAGTTTCCCCTGACATAGGTTACCTCTTTCTAGCCTGAGCCTCTAAGCCCTCTAAGCATTAAGGTCTTGGGACTTAGGCTAGAAGGGACATTGGGGGTGATCGCTATGACGGACATTGTGGGAAAGAGCGCGAAAATGCAATTTATTCATAAAATGATCCGGGATATAGCAGACTCTAGGGCCACAATCCTAATCACAGGTGAGAACGGAACGGGAAAGGAGCTGGTGGCTCGGGCTATCCATCACCAGAGTCGACGACGAGACAAACCATTCATCGTTGCTCATTGTGGNTCATATGCGCAGTCCTTGGTGGCATCGGAGTTGTTCGGCCACGAGAGAGGGTCCTTCACTGGAGCAATTTATAGAAAGATCGGCCGATTCGAAAAAGCCCATAAAGGAACGCTTTTTTTGGATGAAATTGGGGGCCTATCTCATGAGATACAGGTGATGCTCCTACGGGTCTTAGAGGAAAGATGTTTTGAGAGAGTTGGTGGAGAGAGAACCATACAGGTAGATATGAGGATACTTGCTGCCACCAATAAGAATCTTGCCAAAGAGGTGGCTGCAGGCCGCTTCCGAGAGGACCTTTATTATCGCCTGAATGTTATCAATATATTTATCCCTCCACTCCGGGAAAGAAAGGAAGATATCCCCCTCCTGGTGGAACATTTCTTGAGAAAATATAGCCGGATCGAGAACAAAAACATTCACAGGATTTCCAACAGGGCGATGGACTTGCTAACAAATTACAATTGGCCAGGCAACATCCGGGAATTGGAGAACACGGTGGCTAGGGCCGTCATTTTGACCAAAGGAGAGATGATTCATGAGGACATCTTATCACTTGATGTCCANGGCGAATCATTCGGAAAGGGTACCTCATTGATGGATCATGAACGGCAGTTGATCTGGTCNACGCTTCAAGAATGCCATTGGAACAAACACGAAGTCGCCCGTCGTTTGGGCATCCATCGGGCCACACTGTACAGCAAAATCAAACGATACGGCCTGAGTCCTAAAGCTGACATGAGAGTGGAAAAACACTAAAGAAGTGGGAATGTCAAGCTAGAACCTGTGTAAGCTTTTTGGGAGATTGCTAGTGAGCTCAACAAAGATTCAGAAAAAAAAGTATGCTTATTGTCCAAATCCGGTCTGCTGTTTTCTTTCTAGGAAGGGCACCCTAGATCCAAAGGGATCCAAACATTACGTATTGGAACTCAAGGATGGGAATAAGGATAAAGTCGTCTGTCCAAATTGCGGCGAAGGACTTAAACGGGCCTGTCCAAATTGCGGCCGGGTGTTTTATGAAAAACCCCAGCAATTTTGTCCAGCTTGCGGGCAAAACCTATTTCAAAGCAAGAAGGAAAAAATCTGTGAAATCTGTGGACGGCTTATTTATCGTTCTATTTTGGAACAAGAAACTGTATTCGTTTGCTCCGAAGCATGCTTGTCTATTTTCATTCAACGGCATGTAAAGATCTGCGACCAATGTGGGCTACGGTTCAGGGTTGAACCAGGAATGAACGGCCGGTTTGTCAACCTAGAACTAACAATCGATGATTCTCGAGAATTGGACTTTTGTTCTGAAAAATGTTTAAAGGATTATCAGACAAGATTGAGATCATCAGATCCANACGACTGAAGAAGTGAATTTAAGGTATTTGAAGAGACCAGTTCGATGGCAACTTTCTACAAAGTGAGAGGTGGTGGGTAATGGGGGACGGTTTGCTTTGTGAGCAAGTCCGCCTCCCCATCCCTGTTACCATATTGAAAATTTTGAGGAGACTATTTCCCGAATCGACCACCTGTAGTGGGGTAGCCATAGTAAGACCCATCTTTAATCTTTATCTTGTCTTCCCAAGGCAGTCTATACTTGCCAGCAGCAAAGTCCTTGACCCAAGTATAAGGACATTCCTTTTCGCCGCCTGGTAAGGCCACGTAGCCCCGGCTGCCCACATTAAAAATGTTGTTCTCCAGGGCCCAATCTGTCCGAGCTTGATCAGCCATTTTAGGGAATATCTCGCCGGTTACGATCTCCCATGGGTTCCGGTGTCCCATAACCAGCGTGGTGCCATCGAAGTTACAGATCTGGCCCTCTCCAAAGTAGTAAAAGACGCCATCATAACCGGCCAAGTTGACTGAGATTGTGTACATCAAGTTATGCCAGGCATTGGAGCGGTTGGTCAGAATCCACTGTTCATTGACCTGGGTGCTGTATCCGGAGATGCGGATATAGACGTTGCAGCCCTTGTAGGCCGCCTCCCGAGCCTGCTCTGGGAACATCCCGTCATGACAGATACATATAGAGAGTACGCTTCCTCCTGGGCCTTCTACCACTGGTTGGCCAAGATCCCCTGGATACCAAGGTTCGATCGGGACCCAGGGATTCAGCTTGTGGTATTTCAGTACGATCTCCCCTTTGTTGTTTATGATAATCGCCGAATTGAAGGGGTTTTTGTTGGGGTCTTCGTTTCGCTCCATGATGGAAAAAACGCCCCAGATGTCATTATCTTTACAAGCTTTGGCGTAGGCTTCGGTTTCCGGACCGGGTATGTCGCACAGAAATTCCTCGGTCAGCCACTTCTTCACATTCAAGCCTTGGGTGCTATATTCGGGCCAGACAATAAGGTCCATGCCGGGATAACCGGCTTTTGTGCTGGCTGTGCCCTGGCAAATTTTTTCCACGTTGGCTTCAATATCCTTCCGAGAATTCACAACCGGAACAGGAAATTGGATCAACCCCACTAACAGACCCTCAGTGGGTCTACTGGTACTACCAATACTTCCCATTTTATTTACCTCCTTATTTTAGCCCTCTGGTTAATGGCGATGAAAAACTTCATCCCTTCCCACCTATTGGACCTATGGGAATTATCACACGTTATCACCTCCCTCCACACATTAGGACCTTCCGCCTTGTCCTTCTTTCAAAGACCATTCCCATATAGTTAGCTTCTTCACTTCATGACTCCAGTGAGCAGGAGCCATCCGGGGATCCATCCAGTGCTAATCCCCTCCAAGAGGGTGACCCAGCCAGTAAGTCTGGCGATTTTTTCCTTTTTGAGGGACAGAAGTAGAAAAAACATGAACCACAAGATGGCCCACGCTATCCAATTTAGCGCAAGCCAGGTCGGCCAGAGTTGTCCAGCAGACTTGAACAGGAGCCACACCCCCCAAGGCATCGCTGAAGCTGCCACAAAAAGACAGAACCAACCTAGGCCCCGGCCATCTACTCCTAGGTACCTATTGAGAGAAATCCAAATATAGGTGAATGCAAACAACAGTATCTGGGCTCCAAACCATGGATCACCGGTTAGAGCAGCATGTGCCGCAACGAACAGACCTAACCCGCCAACAAAGAAATCTATTACGGCCAGCTCTCTATCCTCGATATGACCCAGGATCCANAGTCCGTTGCAAAAAAGAACTGCTCCCACATAAAACAACATAAGACCACCCATTTCCTTCCTCCTTTCAAGTACTGCCAGTTAGTACAGCTGTTCTCACTCTTCAGTAAGGTTTAAGGGGTTTATCGCTATGTGGGCGATTTGAAACTAGTTTTTGATTTACTATCCTACACAACGCCAATATATGGTAATGTCGATTAATCACATGCCAGATAAAAATGATAAACATTTAACTGCAGACCTACCGACATAACCCCATAAATGCTTGTTATTTATAGCCAGTCGAATTTATTGACCTGGAAAATTAACGAAACACAAAATCCGTCAACTCTAATGTCTAATTGTTAAATTTCAATAACTTAATAATCTATCGGTATTATGTTTCATCGCGGTCTTCAGCTACGTCAGAAATTCTGAACTGTCACTCACATTGCGTAATATCTATCATTAGCTTCTCTTTATCATTTGTCCTTCACTTAAACCTGATATAACAATAATTATGCCAATTGGAACTTCCGCATTTCATCTCATGTGGAGACATTGCATATCCTATGCGATTTCAAAAGGCTAGAGAGACAAACCAAAAGAGAAATATGAGGAGAATGTCAATCTGTCGATCTTAGAATAGGGAAAGACGGTATAAAAAAATAACTAGATAGCGACTTTTAATAAATTTTACAGAATTTTCAACAAGTTATTTGTGTATAAAATCGAACCCCCCTCCGAACTTTGCTACGTTTTGCCCAGCGATTAGGATGCGGCGTCCAGGCATGGACACACAATTCATGGAAGGGAATACTCCTCATCTTATCGGTTTGCATAGAGATAAAGGTTTCCTCCTTGCATTTTAAGCAGTGACTTTGAGATCGCAGCATAAGGCCTGAAGGCAGTGGAAAAAGGAAAATTATAAGTTTCCCGCGCTGCTTATATGACTAAATTGGAGACCTCCAGGCCTTTTGCAACCTGGAGTTCCGGTTCATCCTTTAACCTATCCATGGGTCTCAGGGTCGGCCCCAGATGACGGTGGTTTTGAGAAGATGTAAGGGAAGGGCGGGGAGGGTGGTCTGGGAGCACAGGTGGCGATTTATCCTTTTTAGTCTTAACGAGGCCCGTTTTTTCCTCTTTGGCCCTCTAAAAATGAGCCGAGGAAAAGAGGGGCTCCAGGCTCCCTCAAAGGCGGTCTCAAGGGGAGGGGGAGCCCGGAGCTGTCAGGAACTGTCAGACGGCCTCCACCACCGTGGCGATACCAATTCCGCCCCCCCCGCACATCAACTGGATTCCGGCCCTGCCGCCGGTCCGCTTGAGGTGATGGACCATCTCTCCGAAGTAGAGGACGCCCGAGGCCCCGATGGGATGTCCGATGGCGATGGCTCCTCCAGTGGGGTTCACGCGGGGGTCGTCGTAGGCGTACCCGAAATGGTTGGCGAAGGCCAGGCATGGGGAGGCGAATGCCTCGTTGGGTTCAATGATGTCCATATCGTCCATGGTCTTCCCGGCCCTGGCCAAGGCCTTCTCCGCAGCCGGGATGGGTGCCAGGAGCATGGGAACAGGTTCCCCGCCGGCCGATGCTGTCCCGATGATCCGACAGAGTGGCTCCAGGCCCAGTTTCTCCGCCTTGTCGGCTGTCATCAGAAGAGCGGCTGCTGCCCCGTCCACTATCTGGGAGGAGTTGCCGGCGGTGACTCTCCCTCCGTCCGGCTTGAACGGAGGCTTCAGATTCTTCAGGTCCTCCCAGTATCCCTCCGGGTCGTCCACGGCTTTGGGACGCAGGGTTTCGTCCTTTTCCACCCTCCTTCGGACTCCATCCCACTCGAACTCGAAGGGGATGATATGGTCCGCGAACCAGCCCTTGCGCTCGGCCTCCACCGCCTTCTGCATGCTCCACATCCCGAAACGGTCCAGCTCCTCCCGGGTGTGTCCCTCATCCTCGGAGATCATCTCAGCACAAAGACCCTGCGGGACGTGCATGCCGATCTCCTCCACCCGTGATGTAAAGCGTACCGGATAGTTGGCCTCAAAGGCTATACGCACATCCGAACCCATACCGTAGTGCGACATGAGCTCCACCCCGGCGCAGAGCATGATCTCTCCGTCCCCGGCCTTCAGGGCCCGAGTGGCGTAGTTGATGGTCTTCAGTCCGGAGTTGCAGTATTGGTTCACCGTGCTGCAGGCCACCTCCTTGGGGACCCCCGCAAGGAGCGCGGCGAAGCGGGCGATGTTGCCCCCCTGCTCTCCGATCTGGCTGAGGCACCCGACGATGCACTCCTCGATCTCCCGCTCGTCAAATGCGGGGGCCCTGGCGTGGACCCGATCCAGGAGCCCCCGAATCACTGCGGCGAGAAGCTCCTGGGCCGAGGCCTGGCAGAGTTGTCCACCCTTTTCCATTCCCTTGCGGCCGGATTTGCCGATGGCGCTTCGGACCGCATCGATGACCACCACCTCTCTCGATGACGCCATGTCGTCCCTCCTGATCTACCGTTGTCAATGAAACATTGGCACTGCTGGGTACTTCCTTGCCATCGCCGGAGACTAGCATGGGGTCCTGTGCCTTAGCAAGACATGTAGAGGTCTTCTCACCGAGGATATGGATGGTATCCGGGAATTGGCCGGAATCTTCCGCAAGAACATACTGATATCGCCTGACGGAGGTGTGGAACCTTGCTAGGTTTCGTCAAAAAAGTTCAACCGGAAGTTGATCTAAAAGGTCTTTTGGTAGTGTGAAGAAGGTTGGATGATGGTTACCCCATGCTGCATCGCAAACATAGATGGATGGGGAATATTGTATGAACAAATCGAAGTCTTGGAGGGACAACAGCAAATAAGATTGTCGGGGGAGTTGTCGTCCCCAAAGAAAGCCGGATACAAGTTCGGTGTGGGAGTTTATGAGCAAAGATCGGCAGCATCGGGGTTCATTGGACCATTGGAGAAGGCACCTGAGAAGGGTTGTGGGTAAATGGTGAGGTGGAGGGAAGATGCGGAACGAACTCTTCGCCCGGCATGCCTGGACGGGCGGTCTTCGCCCCGATAACGTCTTCATTAATCCGGCCAACTTGACCCTCTTTGTTGGAGGGCTGTCCGAATGCTCCGGTGCCGAACATATTGGCATCACTGTGATCCCTGCACCCATCGTAAGCACCGGTATCGAGAAGATCATGATGCTCGTAAGGGAGTTTCCAACCAACGGTGCTGTTTTCCACGCCTTCGGCAACGCGGTTTTTCAAGGAGGCCGTGCGGGAGTACTTGCAAGTGGAGCCCCATCAGCTCTCGTTCAACAAGGGTTTCCTGGCGGGGGAGGCCTTGAGCGATCAGGAACGAGAGCGCATCGAGAGAACCTGGGGAATCACGGCCCGCAACTTCTATGGGCTGGCCGATGTGGCCGCTGATATCGCCGCCGAGTGTGGAGAGGCTCCCGGACTGCACTTCTGCGCCCAGGGGGTCCTTGTGGCGGAGATCATCGACCCGGAGACCCAGGAGGTCCTGGCGCTGCCTCTCAAAGAGGAGGTCAAGCGGAAGTGGCTGGGGGGGAATGCCAAGCGGATCCTCAAACTAAACAAGATGGAGAAGAGGGCCGATTTGGCCTGGCTATAATGAGGCCCGATCATGGGGTCAAGATCAGGGGCTTCGGCACAAGGTCCGAAGCCTTTTTTCTTGCTCTGGCATTCAGGATGAGAGGGTTGTGTTTGGTTCCTCATTGACAGTCGGTAGTGGTTTGGATGAAAGTTAGTTGTAGATGCGGCGTAGCGTCAGAAAACCAGCTTCTTTGAAGTAAGGATATTCAAGAAGGGACAGAAGGGCCATGGAGTATCAGGTGGCTATTGTCGGAGGAGGCCCCGCAGGACTCTTTGCAGCGTTGACCCTTGATGAAATGGGGATTCGAGACGTCGTCCTCTTGGAGAAGGGAAAGGACCTTTCAGAAAGGGACAAAAAGGATGTGCTTTGCGGCCTGGGAGGTGCGGGGGCCTTCAGTGACGGGAAGCTCACCCTCTCCGCCGAGGTAGGAGGACACCTTGGGGATTTTTTGGATCGAGCTTCCCTCGAGAGCCTCTTACAGGAGGCGGATCAGATCTATGTCCGCCACGGAGCTCCGGATCGGATCTTCGGAGAACTCACGCCTGCATTNGAGAATCTGGCCTATCGGGCCAAGCGAGTCGGACTGGAGTTCATTTCCACCCGAATCCGGCACATCGGGACGGAGAACTGCAAGGCCGTATTGGAAAGGATGCTGGAGTCCCTGAGAGATCGGGTGGAGATCCGAANTCAATGCCCGGTCCAAGCGCTGGTCGCGGAGGGGGGTCGTATTCGGGGCTTGCAATTGGCCGACGGCTCGATCCTTAAGAGCCGGTTTGTGATCGTGGCCCCCGGCCGATCAGGCGCCACGTGGATGAAACAACAGGCCGAAGCCCTTGGCCTGAAGACGAAGACCAATCCGGTGGACATCGGGGTCCGCATAGAGCTTCCGGCCTCTGTGCTCAAGGACCTGACGGACCTTACCCACGAATCCAAGTTCATCTACTTCTCCAAGACCTTCGACGATAGGGTGCGGACCTTCTGTATGAATCCCTACGGGGAAGTGGTCACCGAAAGGCACGACGGCGCCGTGACGGTCAACGGCCACAGCTATGCGAAGAAACGCAGCGACAATACGAATTTCGCCATCCTGGTAAGCAGCACGTTCACCGAACCATTCGACGATCCCATCGCCTATGGGATGTACATCGCCCGACTCGCCAATCTCTTGGGAGGAGGAGTGATCGTCCAGAGGCTGGGCGACCTCCTGATGGGGCGGAGATCCACCCGCCAACGTCTCGAGCGATGTCTCACCAAGCCCACCCTGCCCGAGGCCACTCCTGGAGACCTGAGCTATGTGTTTCCTTACCGTCACCTGGTGAGCATCATCGAGATGCTCCGGGTATTGGATGAGTTGGCACCGGGAGTTCATTCGAGGCATACCCTCCTCTACGGGGTCGAAGTGAAGTTCTATTCCAACCGGATTCATCTTTCCTCGGAGCTGGAGACCGAGGTCGAGAACCTCTTTGCCGTAGGCGACGGGGCGGGGCTGACCCGGGGCCTCCTCCAGGCGTCGGCAAGCGGCATCCTCGCTGCCAAAGCTGTGACGCGCCGTCTCAAAAAGGAGAGCTGAGAGGAGGAGCTCAGGAATCGCTCTGGGGCTTGGGTGGAGCTTCCGGCCTTTGAAGCTCGGGGTTGACCGAGAGATAGGCCCGAATGAAGTCCTTGACCTTCTCGCGGACGATGGCTCGGATGTTCTTCAGATCGAAGTCTATGCCGCTTCCTCCAGTCGACCAGGTGGCCGCGGGAAGAAGAATGTAGGGTTGTCTTGTGAGGGAGACTTCCTGATTGAGCTCGATCCTTATGGTAAAGAGGTACCGTGTGATCTCGGTCCGAAGGACAGTGATATGGAGCTGGACATAAAGGTAGGGCTTTCCGCTTGAGCGAAACATCTCTTCCCGGGTCATGGTGTGGATCCCGGCATTGGATATGAGCTCTTCGATTTCCTTCTGGAGATCGGTCCTGGTCAGCCCTTTCTTTTCGACCTCGGGACTCAATTCCTCCACGTAGACGTGAACACCCGGCAGGCCATGGAGAGTGCGGCGGGTATAGGGGTCGTCTTGCGCTTGGGCTGTTGAGGAAAACTTTGGGCAAAGCTGTACGACAAATAGTGAGACAAGCATGAACGCGAGGGTTCTTCCTCTAGCTCGCCCCTGTGGGCTCCCTTTTTCCTTGAGACAGCAGATCGTGGTTTTTTTCATCCTCCATCACCTCATGGAGGACAGTAGGCTATCGTGGAGCCACTGTCAACTAATGTAAAGGATCGTCCGATTTATTGCAATGATCCAGAGAGAAGAGGCGGAAAACAAGGGCGGGGCAGGAGGCCGAGGGGGATCTCCAAAGTGGTCTTCGAAGATGCCGAGGTGCTATTGTGCCTGGAGAGTGTCAATGACGAGGTCAGGCGCTTGGGCGTGAGGTGACGAGCAGGATTTTTTCATCCATAGTCCCTTTTCCTTGCATTGGGGACATAGAACGGGAACGATACTTCGGTCCCTTTTGGGGGGGAATTCGGACACCAGAGAATAGCACTCAATACATACAAGATACATAAGCCCTTCCTCCTTTCATCTTCCGGGTGCCCCAAGGGGATTCACGTTCCGCCCCTTAAAATGGGGTTTTCTTGGGAATACTCAGGTAGTCCAACCTGCCAGACGGAGGATTCTTCTAAAGACGAACATCTAATACCACCTTTCGTCGAACCTTTGATCTCTTGGACATGAACATCCCTCTTCTGTTNCAGAGCTCCGGAGAAGAGATGCCGTGTTCAATTGTCCCCCAAATCAATGGAGCAAAGAACTGGCGGTTTCCTTGGCCGGCCTCAAGAGACGCAACCGGCCCGTTTCCANCAGATGGAGAACGGTTTGTGCCACCAGACTCTCATCGCCGTCTCCCACCACTTCGTCGATGACGCTCACAAGCTCCAGAAGGTTCGTCCGGATTGAGACCACTTGCGTCCGTCTCGACGGCTGGCTGTCCAGAACGTGCCCGCGCTTTTCCTTCATGGCTGCCCTCTCCCCCAAGAGTTTCAGAAAAATTTAGAGCAAGAATTGTACCTCGGCCATCTATAATGATTGTTTCTTCCTATCCTCTTTCATCGGAGGGACCCCCCAGGGCTTGACTTCTCTTTTTGGATTGTTTCCGACCAAGGGTCTTGGGTGATCATCTCAGAAAGAGAAAAAGAGACAAAAATCAAGTAATAGATTAGATATAAAAGTCTAACAGGCTTAAATAGATGTATTTTTATCCAAAGATATAAACTGCGGTCTTTAGAGTGTGGCTGGTGAGAGGTTTCTGAAGGAAAAGGACGGCAGAGAAGAGTGTCATTATTTTGGCATAGGGATCGATCGAATCCGGACACCGGGCTCCTTGGATTGCCCCGGCTCACAGGTGCATTTCAAAAAAGCCCCCAAGTTTTCATTCTTCCACAGAGACCCAAGCGATGGCATTTTTGTTCAAGACCAGGATCTTTCCGAGGGCCCCTTTTACCGCTGCGTCGAAGATGACGACAAATGGTTCATCTCCTTTGATGAAGACATCCGACACTCGGTTTTCATGTTTGAGATTGACCTTTCCATGGATGGTGGATCCGTCGAGACATCGGATCGTAACCTTGCGTGGGATACATGTCAGGTCCACTGTATCGTCCATGCCCTCCAGGAGCCTTTCTCTGGATGAGTGTAAGACCTCGATACGGTACCGGGAATTTTCAGTGTCGAACCCGTCTTTGTGGACTTTGGTGATCAGTCCTGTTCGAAAAATGCGACCTGTGTCCTGAAGCAGGAAATAGCGCTTCCCCACTGTGGGCGGCTCTATCTCCCAACCCTCTCTCTCCAAATAGGCCGGAAGAGAGGAGGTAGATTGTCCGCTTGCCTTTATCAGGCGAATCCGACGCGGAAAGGCATCCTTCATCAGCTTGCTCCTTGATTGTTCTGTCACGCCTTCTCCTGAGAGGTTCATCTTCTTTTTCGCCCTCAAACTGATCGGCTTTGAGATGGGATCCGCCAATGAGGGCTTCGAAACAATTCTCTACAATGTTTATCTGAATTATAGACCAAAGAAGCTGAGAAATGAACTGTCATGCATCTCCATGGCTTGCAGAAGATGTCCAGCACAAGTCTGGATTCTGCTCCAAGACAACAGCATATCCGCGCTTGGCAGACACAGCAAAAGGCATAAGCCCCTTCAGCACTGCACCGTCCCTCACGGCTTACGCCTTGCCCNGTCTAATACAGGTTGGGAATCGCAGGCCCCATCGAGGTCTCCGGGGGAGATCCAGGGAAGGATGCTTGACACCCTCCGGGATCTTTCCTAAAATACAACAAATGACGCGGGGTGGAGCAGTTCGGTAGCTCGTCGGGCTCATAACCCGAAGGTCGATGGTTCAAATCCATCCCCCGCTACCAACGAGGGCAGGGGGCTAGGCGAATCGCCTAGTCCCCTGATTTTTTATATGGAAAATTTCCAACCCTATTTCCAATGAAAACCCCTGGGCCTACCCCAGTGTCAGATTTGGTCGTAGCTAGCCCAAAATTAAAGACATCTTCCTTTTTTTGATTTTGAGATATTGGTCTCGATTTTTATTATTCCAAATTCCCCAGACATCCAATAGCAAAGCACGTTGTAGACCAAAGGGTGGGTCTCTTCAACCATGGCCTTGGAGAGTGTCTAATGTTTCACCCCTGAAACGCAGCAAGTGCTGTGTCTTGGTCTGGGGACGGCGTATTTGAGCCAGCAGCGCGGTTTGGCCCCTTGGATAGTGTTGGGTTTCACGTAGGTCCAAGCTTTGCATTTGGGATCCCGCGCGCAGGCATCCCGGCACAGTGCAGGATTTGCTTTTGGTAGGTCGAAGTTGGAGTAATCTTGACCCATCCGATCAGTGTCCCACTCCATTGGGCCCATAGTTGAGATCTCTTCCCTTTGTGCCGAAGAACTAGTGCAAGTGATATACTTGAACCCATCGCAGAACCATTGGTTACATATTTGCCCGCTGTCTATGACATAGGTGGGTGAGCGAAGGCCGATGTCAGGGTCCATTTCCCAGGATTCAGCCCTGGCGTATCCTCTCAGGCGACAAAAAGCGTCCGCTGCCCCTTTACCACAATCCGTCGCCCAAAGACGGCACCAATCCAGCCTGTACCCTTTGATCGTAGGATGGTTAAAGGTAAAGCTCTTCTGCTTCCACCTCTGCTTTGCTGCGTTAAATTCGTAGGGTTCAGTTATAAACTGCTGTCGGGCCCCTGTGTTAAAGGTCTTGCAGTTTCCATCTGTGCCACTGGAGTTGATGACGAAAGGCCCCTTTCCTGAGGCAGAGATCCTTCCTACAATCCCGTCGAAATTTCCCTCGTTGTCTGTATAGAAAGGGTCGCCAATCACCACTGATGGTTTTACTCCCAAATAAAATACCTGAAGGCGATAAGGCGGATGGGTCTCCGTTGCAGTTCTTCCCTTTATCCCTCTTAGGATGACCCGTACCTGCCCAAAGGGGTCTATCTCTAAGCACCCCCACGAGAAGGTGAGATTTCCTCCTCCCGAGTAACACCTGTGACGGGCTTGAGCGCAAGGGACAAGAGTCAATCTCTTCTTTATATTTCCGTAGGATCCTTGACCTAAGTTCGCTTCTTCGGTTTCTATTGCTTTCTCTAAAATTCTCAGGACCTTCAACTGTTCTTGCAAGACAGTTATTCTGCTATTTGAGTCAAATATCTGATCCACGACCGGATCTCCGGTGAGTAGCTCTTTTGGTACGTTAAATCCATATAAAGCATATCCATTGATACCCTTTTCTCCTTTTTTAACCATCTCTAACTCTATCTGCTTTTCTGAGATCAACTTTCTCACTTTGTTCAGGTTTGTCTTGAAACTGTAGGCTATGGATAAGGCTCCAGAGAGCAGGAGAATGGATAATATTGTCGTCAGATATATGTGCTTCTTCATTGGGTTTACCTCCCCCTTGTCCTGTCTATTTGCTCTTTGATCTTGTTGCATTTATACTCTTCTGCTCTCAGTTCCTCTTCTTCTTTCCTTATGTTCTGTACGAGGCGCTTGCTTTTTCTAAGTGGGTCCATAGTTTCTTGCACTAGTTCGTAATTCGCTCCTCCCCTGTACAGAATTTTTAGTGTTTCAATGTCCTCGGATATCTGCTGGTAAGTATGTGTCCATGGAGTCATAATACTTCTATCTATCTCTTCCTTTTCGCGCTTCCACTCGTTTATTCTCACCTTAGACCAGTGGATTCTTTCTCTGCACTTGGCATACTCTCGTAGCAGTTCCTCGTAGCCCTTGCTGGGTGTTGCCCTTGTCCTGGTAGCCATCTTTTGCGTTCGATTGCTCGAATATGTTCGAGTCTTAGATCCAGACAACACACCTTCATAGCCTATATCATGATGGAAGCTGAATGCAGGCCAGTTTGCGTAAGGTCCTCCCCATGTGTGTTTTAGTGTGGCCCTTATCCTGAGGGTCTTTCCTGTATATTCTGATGGTATGATACCTTCAAAGCTTTTTCTAACGGTCGACGGCGCTCTCTTTTTCCATACTCCCAGTCCTCCATAGGTGGACCAGACAGACGCTTTCCTCAAGGGAAAACTTGCAATTTTATATTTTATTATTCCCTTTCCTTCAAATTCCGCTTTTGTTAATGGTTTCCCGTTTTTCCAGTAGTTTGTCTCTGCACCTTGTGGAGTTAATATGGTCATTCCATCTGGGAGGACAGGGTATCTCGAAGATGAATTTTCCTTTATGTCGGCGATAATCTCTACATCGTCCGACTCTACTATCTGTCCTTTGGGATTTAGGTTCGTTCCTACAACGGTTCCTTTTACTACGACGCCTCTGGCAGTTTCATTTATTGTGAGATTTTCGAACTTGATATTCTGAGCAAGGCTACCTGTTGCGTAGAACATGAGGGAAGCTGTCAGGAAAGCAAATCCTAGCACCAGAAATTTTGTATTGCTCCTTCTGGCCATTTCTTACCTCCAATTGGGGGTGATAAGAAGTCCCTTTTTTGGAGTCGAACTATAGGCAATTTCGCCTTGTGGGTCAAGCAAGACCTGACCGCAGGATGTTGTGGCTGCAACTTGGGGGCCCTGAAAAGAGGTCCTGTGCTCAGCAAGGGCGAAAATACCGACAGAGAGCGAAGGGGGTTGATCATGCAAAAAGGGAGAGAAATGGTGATGTCCTAAAATTCCTGTAAAAAGGGGGTGGCCTGGGTTAGGATGAGGTTTTAAGCTGAGAGTTAAACTCCAGAGGAAGGAGGGACCCAGGCCATGGGGAGGGTACCACCAAGCGAGAGGATTCGCAAGGAGCTGGGTGAGATCTTGGGGGGAGTTAAGGAGGGGCAACCGCTTTTGAGCACGTTTTTCAGGAAGGCGGCAGAGTTGATTTTGCAGGAGGCCCTGGAGGAGGAAGTGACTGAGTTTTTGGGCAGGGGGCACTATAAGAGGCGCAAAGGCGAGGGGGCAGGAAGGGCTGGCGCAACGGCTATGAGCCCCTGGAGGAGGCCACTGGGGACAGGGTTCTGAGCCGCAGTATGGCCAGCAGGCTGTCCGAGGTTTTATGGGAGGAGTATGAGGCCTTTCAGAGGAGGGATCTATCCGGGTTTGAGATGGAGTATCTCTTTCTGGATGCGATCTACGAGACCCTGAGATCCCGCTGGGGGGTGAAGGAGGCTGTGCTTGTTGCCTGGGGGATAACCAGGGATGGGAGGAAGGTGCTGTTGGGGATGGCCTTGGGGAGTAAGGAGGGTTTTAGGGATTGGCTTGAGTTTCTGCGGGACCTGGTGAAGAGGGGTCTGAGGTTGTCGACCACTATTACCAGTGATAGGCCCCCTGGTCTTATCAAGGCCGTAGAGGCGGTGTTTGGACAGAGTTTGAGGATAAGGTGTTGGGTTCATAAGATGCGCAATCTCTCTTCGAAGGTCCTCCTGAGGTGTGGGTGGAGCTTAAGGGTGAGCTTTTAGCGATAAGGGATGCAGCGGGATGGGAGCAGGGGAAGGAGCTGGCCCAGGGGTTCATCGCGAGGTATCGGGATCTGTATCCTTTGCTGGTCAAGTGCCTTGAGGATGACCTTGAGGCCACCTTGGCCCACCTGAGGGTTCCCTTCAGGCACCGGAGGCATGTGAGGACGACGAAATTAGTAGAGAGGACCTCCAGGAGGTGGAAGAAGGTGAGTTTCAGTGCGGTGGAGATTGCGCGGCTTGATGCCCTGAGAAGGGAGCTGGGGATAGAAGAGCCCAGGACCGAGACAGAAGCGATTCAGGAGGTTTGCTAATGAAAAGGCCATCCAACTCTTACAGGAGATTTGAGACTTGACCGGGCCTACGGATACCGTGACCTGGACTTCTTCTTCCTCAGAATTATGTTCATACATGAGCCCATATACTCAATTACCGGATGAACCCAATAAATTACCCATTTCTGCCTTGAGGTGGAATGGGTAAAATTATCGTAACCAGAGGTTACTCTTTTCCGCTTTGAGTTGAGATGGGGTCTTTTCCACTTGGACCCCCGCCTCTTCTTGGAGTGCGGCTGCAGCATCGGCAGTCTTTTGCCACCCTTTGCCCCATGGCTCTGCCGGCCCATGGGTGGAGAGGCCCTTCCTCCCTCAGCGCGGTTCACCTGGATGAGGGTCACCTCTTTCGTAGCTGCTGAGTCCATGCCACACGCGAATTCCTGGAATTTTCAAGAAATGGGCATCATAAGTAACAATAACTGAGCCTGTCTCCACAGCATGGGCCGCTATCCATACATCGTTGATGGGCAAAGGAGTACCCGCAACCTTCAGATCATTCTTGACCTTACCGAATATTTCTGCGGTCTCGTTGCCAGCCTCCAAAACAGTCACTGATGGCTTTTGAATAAACTTGCGCAATATCCTGTAATTTTCAATCTCACGGCTCCCCCTCCTGAAACCAGCGTATAGTTCACCAAGAACGAAAATGGAAAAATAGACGATCTCTGCCTCTGCAAGGGCATCAAGTACTGCATGGTCTCCACCCAGGTATGAAACATAAGCATTGGTATCGAGAAGGATCTTTTTCATGTCCAGTCCTCAGGATCAAGCTTCCTGATCTCACGAATATTTTTGTGAAAGTCCTCAGCCTCCTCTTTTGTCCATATACCGAATAGGTCAAGGAACTCCTCACGATGATCTCTCGGCTCTGGTTCCTGAAGTCCTACGGATTCGGCTAGAAGCTTCTTTATTGTCTTATTCAGGCTAAGCCCCATCTGCCGAGCCTTTTCCCTGATACGTTTATCCAGCGGCCCATCAAGCCCGTGAATCGTTATAGACTTCATGCTTTTCGACTCCTTTGAACCATTTATGGTTAGTTTTAGTTCAAAAATAGATCGTTTATCCCTCTATGTCAATACATACCCACCTTGTCACCATAACGCCACTATCACCTGGCCACGGTGGATTCCAGAAATGAGACCGTACGTTTTAATGGAAATAGCAATGTTAAAGACGGGGGTAGAATGAGATGCGGTCATTGTTCATGAACAGTTGAGGTGCCCCCCCATGTCTTTAGAAGCGTCCTTAATCATCATATGCTTGACTGGTCCAGAGTAGATAAGGGGTTCGTTGAGGATGAACGACCCACCGGGAGGCCTTCTCAAGCCAGGGGAGGGGAGGCTTGCCTATTGAGCTTATAACAATCGTTATTCCTTGATACCGTTAGATATCCCAAAATTGCTTGTCAGCGAGATAATAGGATGTGCCGTCTCACGTGATCCTGCGCAGCAGGGCCTCCACGCATACGCCATCCGCCCCTGAGAAAAATTACCCATTTTTGCCTTGAGGCGAAATGGGTAAGGACTGTATAGCAGCTCGGGACACTACTTCTTCCATTTCCTAACGGACGAAAAATTTATTCAGAGCCACGTCCCGGTCGGTGTTACCAATCCGCTTTTCCTTCTTCGAGGGCAACGAAAACCTCATCGAGATCTTGTCTGACAATTTTTATCCATTCGGCCACTTTATCAGGGACCTCAGATTGAGCAGCGATGTTTTGAATCAGGAGCAATTTGTTTCGCATCTGTTCCAAATTCCGGACACTTTCCCAACTCATCGCTTCATCGATATGAAACAGAATCCTCTCCCACTCTGGAAATGGTCGAGTTTTGACCACTTCGTCACGAAGATTTTGCCAGGCACCTTGCAAATCTGACAGCGCTGTCTTTTCGTACCCCGTAGGTTCAATGTAAAAGGTCATGTGATCCCTCGCCTGTGGGAAGCTTTGATGTGGTTTCTTGTCTAATTGTGGGCTAGCTACGACCAAATCTGACACTGGGGTAGGACCCAGGGGTTTTCAATGGTGGTAGTCACGGCTATCCTTTCTGGGATGGATAAAAGACCAAGAAAGGAGGAAGCCATGACTACCGAACAAAAGCTTATCAGGAACAAGATGGGTTTGCTAGAGTTGGCGGCTTATCTGAGGAACGTCTCTGAGGCCTGCAGGGTGATGGGCTACAGCAGGGACACATTTTACCGTATCAAGCGTGCCTATTAAGAGGGTGGCATTGAGGCGCTTAAGGAGAAGAAAAAGGCCGGTCTTTTGGGCTCTGCCCCAAAACCCATAGAGCCCTCAACCAACTAAGACCAGAAAGGAGGTGACCAGCATCTCAACCAGAGGAAAAACCGTTGATCAGGGGACATTTTATTCCGGAGAAATGGAGACAAAATCAGCCGGGGTTGACAGAGAATTCCTCTCAGAAGTTCCGCCCTTGGCGGAATTGGCTTGCCACAGCTCTTCTTGAGATAGAGCCCAGAATGAGGAGGATCAAAGGATACAGACATCTTCCCATCTTGGGGCAGGCCATTCAAAGGCACTTAAACCTTAACACCGAGGCTGCCTAATGGCAAAAGGGAGGAAGCTATCTCAGAAAATTTCAACGGAAAACGGGACACGCTCGATAACCCTATATCTTTTTGTGTGTGATGGCCCTTCAGATCGAGAGGCTGATGCGGAGCCGGCTTCGCAGGGCTGGTATTAAGGGCAGCCCAGGGCGTGTGCTGGAGAGGCTCTCTATCCAGAGGAGCGTGGAGGCTGAGGCTGGGGGTCGCACGATCCTGGGGTTGGTCAAGGCGACTGAGGAGCAACTGAGCCTCTTTAAGGCCTTGGACCTTCCTCCACCTCAGCATAGGGACCTTATCAATTCCACTTTGTAGTGTAGACTCAAAAAATAACATGCCTGATTTCATTCGGCTTTTCGGCCAAAAGTGATAATCTCCGGTTTTCTGAGTCACGGAGACGCAGATGGGCGTGCCTCCGGCAGTAGGGTGGCCCGTAGTCGTCCTTTGCGGTTCGGCTCGGAGGGGTCAATTTTTCAAGGGCAAGAAGTTGATTCAGAAACAATGTCCCCCACGGTGAAACAAAGCCGTCCTTGGCCCCCCCTTCGGCCACGCCTTCGGCGGATCAAAATCGGCTCTCCTGCCATTTTCCCGTGTCGTTCTGCGCGGTGTCTGCGCCGAAGCTGCAGTAGAGCAGGTCTCCCAACCAGCGGCAAATGGCTTCTTTTCTGAAGTGCCAGTGGCAGCCAACCTCCACAGACCAAAGTTTAGGGCTTAGAGAATTTCTCAGAGGATACGCTTTTCTCAAAAAACCCCCCTTGACAACCGCAACCGCCGCATGATAATAACATATGGCATAAATATTTATGCCATAAACTTGGAGGCGGCCATGGTGAGGGACCTCACCGAAAAACA
>MTPG01000102.1 GCA_002010915.1 Desulfarculaceae bacterium JdFR-97
CCTTGCGACACTGTGACATCCGATTTCCCAGCATGAACCCCTTCACCAGCATCATTGCAAGATCCATCGAGATGGTCCATGCATTTGAAGAGGCCTTACACATCATCGAGACGTACGAGCGCCCCGAACCAAGCTGTGTAAGCGTTTCCCCCAAAAGCGGTGAAGGATGTCATATCACCGAAGCCCCACGGGGCATCCTATACCACCGCTATCGTCTGGACGATGAGGGTCTGGTCCAAGAGGCCCAGATCATTCCCCCCACGTCCCAGAACCTAAGACGCATGGAGGATGACCTTCGTGCCTTTGTGCCAACGGTGTTGGATTTACCTTTGGAACAAGTCACCTGGCGCTGCGAACAGCTCATTCGCAATTACGATCCTTGCATCTCCTGTGCAACCCATTTTCTCAAACTTCGTGTCCAATGGCGATGAAGGAAACGGAAACAGATCCACAAGCCAAAAGGCTGATCATAGGCTTGGGCAATCCTTTTTTCAGCGATGACGGGGTTGGAAGCGTCGTCGCCAAGCGCCTCAAGGAACGAATCCCTCCTGATGTGAGGATCATCGAACAAAACATGGATAGCATCGCCTTGATGGAAACTTGGAAGGATGTGGATCTTGTGATCGTCATCGACGCAGTCAGGTCAGGGTCCAAACCGGGGACCATCCTTCGGCTGGACCCATTTAAGCAGCCTATTCCGATCGAACATTTTGGCCACTCCACACATGCTTTTGGGTTAGCTCAGGCCATCAAGCTGGCGGGCTTATTTGACAGACTTCCTTCCACCCTCATCGTTTACGGGGTGGAAGGAAAGCATTTCGGGGCCGGTATGGGGCTTTCACCCGAGGTGCAACAGGCAGTAGAAGAGGTCGTCCGCCTGGTGTTGAGAGACATCCAAGATGTTCGACTCCCCTAGGAATCAAGCCATGGAACTTAAATGCGGCCCCTGGATCCCACCAGCAAAGCGGAACCGCTTCCCATCACAAGCACGGAGTCAAGCACCCTCTTGTAGGAGGTGGTGAGGCCCGTGATAGAGAGCCGCAGACCCCTCATTCCTCCTCCAGTGAAAAGGGGATCGGAGAGGGGGAACCTTCAAAGATTGCAAATCACCATCCAAGGTATAGTCCAGGGTGTGGGCTTTCGTCCCTTCATTTACCGGGTGGCCAAGGAGCTAGGCCTTGGGGGGTGGGTGAGCAACACCATGGAAGGTGTTCTCATGGATGTGGAAGGGCACACAGAAGCCCTGGATCGATTTCTACACCGCATCCAACGCGAAAAGCCCCCGCAGTCTTTCATCGAAACCCTGGATGCCGTGCCTCTGGAGCCCGTAGGCTACGAGGCGTTTGAGATACGTCATAGCGTGCAACATGGGGAAGCAATCGCTGTTGTGTCGCCGGATATTGCTAGCTGTCCTATGTGTGTCAGGGAGATCCTTGATCCCCAAGACCGCCGGTATCGTTACCCCTTCACCAATTGCACCAACTGCGGCCCCCGTTTCACCATCATAGAGGACATCCCCTATGACCGCCCTCGTACCACCATGCGGGAATTCCGCATGTGCCCGGCGTGTGAGGCCGAATACGACGATCCAACCAACCGCCGCTTCCATGCCCAGCCCAATGCCTGCCCCACATGTGGCCCAAGTCTCCAGTGGGTGGCGCCACCCGCTGAAGACAGTGGCTTTCAAAAGACGATCTCCCAGATTTCCGGAGACCGCGAGATTCTCCGCGAGGCTGGCAGGCTTCTGAGGGCCGGCGGCATCCTGGCTCTCAAGGGCCTGGGGGGATTTCAGCTTGCGTGCGACGCCACAAATCCAGAGACTGTCAAGAGGCTGCGCCAGAGGAAACACAGGTCCCATAAGCCTTTTGCCGTCATGATGGGCTCCACGGAGGAGGTGAGGAGACATTGCAGGGTGACGGCGGAAGAGCAGGGGCTCCTTGAGTCTCCTTCGGCGCCCATCGTTCTGCTGGAATGGCTACCCAGCTCAAGCCTGGCACCAGAGGTGGCCCCTGGGCGGGCCTGGCTCGGCGTAATGCTTCCCTATACCCCCTTGCACCACCTACTGCTCGGGGAAGCGCAAAGACCCTTGGTCATGACGAGCGGGAACCGTGCGGAGGAGCCCATCGCCAAGGACAACGAGGAGGCCCTGAGCCGTCTTTGGGGAATTGCGGATGCCTTTCTCTTACACGACAGGAGGATCTTGTCACGTTGCGACGACAGCGTCTGGTTTGTTCCCATACCTGGTCGGGCTCAACCCGTGAGAAGGGCGCGGGGGCACGCACCATACCCCATCCGGTTTAGCTGGTCCTTGGGAAAGGTGCTGGCCTGTGGTGCGCACCTCAAGAACACCTTTTGTCTGACGAGGCATGAGCAGGCCTTTTTGAGTCCCCACATAGGGGACTTGGAAAATCTGGAGACCCTGGAGCACTTCCAGTCCACGTTAAGGACATATGAGCGCCTGTTTCGATGCCGTCCCGAAGCAGTGGCCTGCGATTGCCATCCTGATTATCTTTCCAGCCAATGGGGACGCCAGCTTGCACAAAAGAAGGGCCTGCCTCTCTACGAGATCCAGCACCATCACGCCCATGTGGCCGCCTGCATGGCGGACAACGACTGGCCGCCCCTCCGTGGACCCGTTCTAGGAGTGGCCCTTGACGGAACCGGTTATGGTCCCGACGGCAACATCTGGGGAGGGGAGTTTTTGGTGGCCGATTATAAAGGATTTCGGAGGGTTGGGCACCTTCAGTATCTGCCCCTCCCCGGGGGAGAGACGGCCATCCGCAAGCCCCTTCGGCTGGCCCTGGCGTATTGTCTCGTGCTGTTGAAGCAGGTCCCGGACCTGCCCACTTTGGCTGCTGTATCAGAAGAAGAGCGTGGAGCTATCGAGCGAATGGTGGGACGAAAATTAAACANCCCTTGGACTTCCTCCTGTGGAAGGCTTTTCGATGCGGTGAGCGCCCTTTCCGGGGTGTGCCTCGAGGCAAGCTTTGAAGGACAACCCGCCATGGAACTCGAGAGTGCGGCTGCGCATCTACACGGCCCAGAACAGGATGATGCGTACCCCTTCTCCTTGCAGCAAAGAGGAGATGTGTACATCATCCAATTACAGGAAATGTTCAGAGCCCTGGTGGATGATCTCATCAGGGGCACAAGCCCTGCCATTGTGAGTGGCCGCTTTCACGCTACCATCGCTTCCATGGTGGCCGAGATGTGTGAGAGGATACGCTCAAANNTGGGGCTGAANACGGTTGCGCTTTCTGGGGGCTGCTTCCAGAACCGAATCCTTTTCCGATACACTTCCAATCGCCTTGAGGGGCGGGGCTTCGAGGTGCTTATGCATTCCCAGGTTCCCTGCAACGACGGAGGCCTTTCCCTGGGACAAGCCGCCATCGCTGCGGCAAAGAGACAAGATGAGAGGGGGAGCGTTTGAGATGTGTCTTGCCGTTCCTGCGGAGATCACACACATCTGGGGCCAGGAGGCTCAGGTGGTCATCGGTGGCGTCAAACGCCACGTGAGCCTGATGCTGACCCTTGAGGCACGGGTCGGGGATTACGTGATGGTCCATGCTGGCTTTGCCATCAGCGTGTTGGACAGGGAAGAAGCCAAAGAGACCTTGGAGTGGTTGAGGAACCTTAATGCTCAGGGGCCAAAGCTGTGATTCCCTATGTGGATTCATTCAGGGACCCACAAGTTATTAATGTGCTGCTGGATCGGATCCGCCAGCTTGCATGCGGACCGGTGAGTTTTATGGAGTTTTGCGGGGGACACACCCACGCTATCCTCAAGTTCGGCTTGCGGGCCCTCATGCCAGCACAGATCAAGATGCTGTCAGGCCCTGGATGCCCGGTGTGCGTGACCTCCCAAGTTGACCTGGACCGGGCCCTGGCCTTGGCCAGCCAGGACGGAATCGTCCTAGCCACCTTCGGGGACATGATGCGAGTCCCTGGCACCAAGGGCTCCCTGCAGGAGGCCAGGGCAGAGGGCGCGGATGTAAGGGTGGTATACAGCTGTCTGGATGCCGTCTCCCTAGCAAGGGCCCACCCTGGCCGCCAGGTAGTCTTCTTGGCAGTGGGCTTCGAGACCACGGCCCCCACCATCGCTGCCTCTGTTTTGAAGGCTCATGAGGAGGGTTTGAGCAATTTCTCGGTCCTGAGCCTCCTCAAACTCACGCCACCGGCCATGGATGCGATCCTGAGCGCACGAGAGGTAAAGCTCCATGGGATCCTGGGGCCGGGCCATGTGACCACGGTTGTCGGGACACGTGCATGGGAGTTCATGCCCGCTAAATACCGGATCCCCTGTGCAGTGGCTGGATTTGAGCCAGCGGACATCCTTAAGGCCATACTCGCCCTTTTGGAGTTGGTCAAATGTGGAAAGCCTTCGGTTGTGAACGCCTACAGACGCTCCGTGCGGGCTGAGGGCAACCCCAAGGCCAGGCACTTTATGAAGAAGGTTTTCCATGTGGTGGAGGCCCATTGGAGGGGGCTCGGATGGTTGGAAGAAAGCGGGCTTGCATTTCGGGAGGAATTCCAGGCCTTTGATGCGGCAGTGCGCTTTCCGCTTAAGGTTGGCTCGGACGGTGAGGAACCCAGAGGCTGCCGCTGTGGCGAGGTGCTAAGGGGGGTGATGGAGCCCCCCCAATGCCCCCTCTTCAACAAGAGCTGCACGCCCGAAAGGCCTGTGGGACCATGCATGGTTTCAGGAGAGGGCAGCTGCGCTGCCTACCATCGGTATGCACTGAGCCCAAAGGCCTTTTAGCCCTAGCTCTTTTGGAACCTGAAAGAGGCTCTATACGGGGACAGGGCCCTCTGGCTCCCCAAGCAGGAGGGTCCTTTGTGAACATGGATCCTTGGATCACGTGTTTACATTTCAAAGCAGGCATATTTCAGGGATGCGGTGCCTTCCCACATGCCCTGTGGAGCACGTCCGATGTCTTCTGACAAAGTCATGCTGGCACATGGAAGCGGCGGAAGGCTTACATACGAGCTGGTAAGGGATGTGTTTCTCAAGCATCTTCACAGTCCCCNCTTGAGACTTATGGATGACTCCGCCATCTGGTCCTTTGCATTGGATCCCAATGCGAGACTCGCAGTGACCACAGACAGCTATGTGGTGAGCCCCATCTTTTTCCCTGGGGGCGACATTGGTAAGCTGGCGGTATGCGGCACCATCAACGACCTGGCCATGGTAGGGGCAGAGCCCCTGATGATTACAGCAGGCTTCATCCTGGAGGAAGGGCTTCCATTGGAAGACCTGGAACGTGTGATCTCGTCCATGGCCGACACCGCTCGCAAGGCAGGTGTAGCCGTGGTCGCGGGTGACACCAAGGTCGTGGAGAGAGGCAAGGCTGACGGCCTCTTTATCAATACGACAGGTGTTGGCCTGGTGAGGGAGGGCTTGAACCTCTCCGGCGCCAATGCCAGACCTGGGGACGCTGTGCTCGTCAGCGGGACAATTGGCGAACATGGGCTAGCGGTGCTGAGCGTTCGGGAAGGCCTCGAGTTCTCCTTGCCACTGGTCAGCGACTGCGCACTCTTGAACGGCCTGGTCCAGGAGATACTGGCCACAAAAGGGCAGATCAGGTGCCTCAGGGATCCCACAAGGGGTGGTCTTGCCACCACATTGAACGAGATCGCCATCCAAAGCGGCGTGGGCATCGAGGTCGAGGAAACGGCGATCCCCATATCCGACGGGATAAGGGCAGCGTGCGAGCTGCTCGGCCTTGACCCCCTTTATGCGGCCTGTGAGGGCAGACTGGTGGCCGTGGTCTCACCTGAGAGCGAGGAAGCGGTTCTGGAGGCCCTTCAGCGTCATCCCCTAGGCAGAAACGCTGCTAAGATAGGCCATGTGACGGATGGCCCTACGCGTAAAGTTGTCTTAAGGACACCATACGGTGGGTGCCGTCTCTTGGACATGCTAAGCGGTGCTCAGCTGCCTCGGATTTGCTGAAGGAAAGGCCCGTAGGCCCAAAAGACGTCCCTCCACCCCCGCCTTCTTATGAGTACTACAATTTCGCCTGTCATTGTTTGTTTTCATTGTAGCTTCTCTCTGTGTGAGCACTCCAACTTCGGCTGTGACGGCCCGAATCCCCTTACCCTCTTGCCGCTGAGGGGTTATTCGCCGTCACTTGGACCCTTTGGCGTTGCGGGGAAGGCGATTCAGGCCGTGGCGCCTCAGCACACAGTAGACACCGGCCTGAGAGATCTTTATGCTGTGGTAGCGCTCCAGATACCAGGAGATCCTCAACTGGCCGAAATGGTAGTGGTTTCTCAGATAGATGATCTTCTCCTCGATATGCGCTGGTGTGCACAATCTGGGGTTGTGAGGGCAGGGCTTGCTGTTGATGAGCCCTTGCTCCCCCCGTTCAGCATAAGCCCTCTTCCATCGATAGAAGGTGTCACGGGAGATGCCGAAGTAACGGCAGGTCTTGGAGGCGTTGCCTGTGTGCTCAGCATGGATCTCGTCTGTATCGTCCATTTCGTTCGTTTCGTCTGTCTTCTGATTTTGCTCGACTTCAACCTTTGGCGACTCCATGCTAATCTGCCTTACACTGCCCCCTCTGGTCTATCTGGTCCTTTTGGTCCGTTTCGTCCATTTCGTTTTTATTCTCGGCGAGGATCAATGCCTTTATTCGGGAGGGGCGACTAAANTCGCCCCTCGTTTGGGAGGCTGAAGCCTCTCCTACCCAACCAAGACCAAATAGACGAGACGGACGAAATCAACCAGATAGACGAGGTTGAGATATGATAACTTCTGTGTCCTGAACCATCCCCCAACCCGAGGAGCCCAAGGCGTGCATAGAAGGCGAAGTCCTGTCTCCTGGCGGTTCTGGATCCCCTGGTTCCATGCGGAGCGGCCGTTGAACCTCAAAGAGCGATTCGGAAGGGTTGCTCCCGTCGAGGTGGAGATCGGATTCGGCAACGGGGAGTACCTGACTCGGAGGGCTGCGGCCTCTCCGGATCGTGACTTCCTCGGCATCGAGATCGATTGGAAAGGCGTGATCAAGACATTGGGAAGGATCGAGGCCCGGGGAGCCTTCAATGTGAGGATCCTTCACCTGGACGCCAAAACGGCCTTTGAGCGGTTTCTCCCTCCATCTTCCGTCCATCGGGTCTACAGTCTCTTCCCGCTTCCTTGGCCCAAGGCCAAGCAGGTCAAACACCGGCTCTTTTCCCAATCCTTCCTCCAGACCGTCAACAACCGACTCGTGGAGAGAGGGGAGCTCCACATCGTCACAGATCATGAGCCCTATGCCAGATGGATTGCCTTGCAGGCGAAAGGAACGGGCTTCCATATGGAACTCCGGCGGATTCCTCCCTCTTTCGACACCAAGTATGAACGCAAATGGACGGCCAAAGGACTGGATGCCTTCTGGGAGCTTCGATTCCTCAAACAACGACACATGGAAGTTCCCCTCACGGAGGATGTGCCCATGCTTCATCTGCGCGTCGAGGGATTTGATCCCCGACACTTTCATCCAGAGGACGAACGGGATGGGATCATCCTATCCTTCAAAGAGATCCTCTTTGACCCCGATCGGAACAAGGGCATGGTCCGGGTCGTGGTCTCTGAGGAGAGCCTGACCCAGAACTTCTGGGTGGAGATCCAAAGAGAGGGTGGCTCGTGGATGATACGCATCTCCCAGGGAAGCTATGCCATCCCCACCGAGGGGGTCCGGCGGGCCCTGATGCGTATCCAGGAGGCGGCGGAAGCCTCGATCCGTCATTGNAAAAGGGCGGTTTTCCGGGCTTTGCGGCCGTCAGGCCGATTCCGGAAATCCGAATCCCGCCNCAAATATAGGCGGGACACCCTAGAGCGAGCCGAAAAATATCGCCGGTGAGCGCAAGGAACATCCTCCTGAAGTAAACGTCAAATGAACTCCTGCGGAACTAAATGAATAAGCATATAGAATAGCTTTCCCTCACCGGGGTACGGCGCGGGACGTACTAGCATGGAGTCCGCCAAAGGCGGAAAATGGACAGAATATCAGAGGGCTTGAATAGGGAGTGCCTTTCGGGCACCTAGAGGGCCTCCTGGAAGGCCCGGGAGATGCAGACGGTCTGGAAGTGAATCGCCACTGTATCCTCTAACCGCCTCCCATATCCTCCGCCCATGGTCACGGCTACGGGGAGCCCCCTGCGCCTCCCGCAAAGGGAAAGGACGAGATCGTCCCTCCGGGCAAGCCCCTCCATACTTAAGGAAAGCCTTCCCAACCGGTCCCCCTCGTGGGGATCCGCCCCTGCGATGTAAAATACCAGATCCGCCTCTGCACGTTCCAGGGCCTGTACAAGGCCCTCCTCCAAGGCCTTCAGGTAAGCCTCATCCCTGGTCCCGTCGTCCAAGGGGATATCCAGATCGCTCGATTCCTTCCGAAGGGGGAAGTTCTTGGCCCCGTGAATGGAGAAGGTAAAGACAGAGGGGTCGTTTTGGAATATGGCCGCGGTGCCGTTTCCCTGGTGAGCGTCGCAGTCGATGATCAAAACCCGCGTGACTAAACCTTCCTCTTGGAGAAGTCGTGCGGCCACGGCGCAGTCATTGAACAGGCAGTAGCCCTCACCATGGTCGTGGAAGGCATGGTGCGTTCCACCGGCTAAGTTGACGGCAATCCCCTCCCTCAGGGCCGTCTTGGCGGCCTCGATGGTTCCCCCGCATGAGGAGCGGGCGCGGGTCACCAGGGCGGAGGACCACGGGAGCCCAAGGCGGAGGATCTCCTTCTTGGTGAGGAGACCATTGGTGACGCGCCTCAAGTAGTCCGAGGTGTGAACCAGCCCGAGTTCCTCATCCGATGCGGCGCGGGGAAGACGAAGATCCGTAGGGTCGAAGAGGTGGGACTCCATGACCCGTTTCCTGAGGAGGGTGTATTTTTCCATGGGAAAGGCATGACCTTGGGGGAGGGGGACTCTGTAGATGTCGCTGTAGAAGAGTCGCATGGGATGAAGATGGCCTGCCCCGGACCTCACCCGAGGCCGTGTTGAAAAGCAAGATGAAGCGCCCTCATTGTAATGCGCGTTTGTGTGGATGCCAAGCCAAGGCGTTTCAAGGACAGGCGGGACGAGATGGGGCCGCGGAGTGGAAACATGATGGTATAAAGCGCTGGAGCTCCTTTTAGGAATGTTGCAGGGGGCCTTCTCATCAAGATATGATGTGGGACATGTTCACCAAGCGGATCATCCTCTTTGGCGGGAAAGGAGGGGTGGGGAAGACCACCTGTGCGGCGGCATCTGCCGTTCATTTTTCCCGAAAGGGAGAGCGGACCCTCGTCATCTCCACGGATCCCACGCCTTCCCTGGCGGACATCTTTGAGCTTGGAGGCACTCCGGAAGGTCCTCTCGCCGTCGGAGAGAACCTCTGGCTCTGGGAGTTGGGGATGGAGGAGATCAAAAGGATGTGGCGGCGAAAGTTCGGTCCCGAGGTCTACGAGGTCTTCTCCGCATTTGTGGACATCGATTATGAGGAATTCACATCGTTTATTACGTCCGTTCTCCCGGGGTTGGCCGAGGAGTTCATGGTGGATCACATTCGGGAGCTTTGCCGCCGCGGGACTTACGATCGAATCCTTTGGGATACGGCCCCTATGGGCCAGACGTTGGGGCTTCTCCGCACCCCATCGATGCTTCGAGAACATCTTCGCCCTGCTCCGCGGATCTATTCCAGGCTTAGGCTGGGGGAGCGGACCAGACGCCCCCTTTTGGAGATACTGCGTCAGTGGGAGATCCTCTCTCAACAGGACATTCTCTTTCTCCAGGAGGAGGTGGAGATCTGCCTGGTCCTGATCCCCGAAGGGCTTGCGGTGCGGCAACTGGAGCGGATCGAAAGGGAATTGAAACACTATGGCCTCCGGATTCAGAGGCTGATCCTCAATGGGGTGATCCTGAGGGGGAGTTCGGAGTTTCTCGAGGAGAAAGCAGATCAGCAGCGGGTCTATGGGAGCTTCTTGAAAGAGAGATACTCCCATATTCCGATGAACGAGGTGCCTTGGCTCCCCTATGAAGTCAAAGGGTTGAATCGTCTGAGCGAGGTGGCCGAAGCCCTTTTCTCCGAACAGGGAAGGGAAGACCGGGGGAGATGATCCCATGAGAAAGGAGATGGGCATGAAAAGAGAGAGGAAAGCATGGATGGGAGGAGTCTTGGGTGCCTTCTTGATCTCCCTGTTTCTCCTGTCGGGGTGCGGACCCAGGGTGGTCTGTCCCTATCGCCCAGGTGGAGGGCCTCCTCCCTGGGCTCCTGCCCATGGATATCGGGCCAAACATGTATATCGATACTACCCGGAATCCTTTGTCTATTTTGATGTGGACTGCGGAATCTACTTCTACCTGCAGGGAGGAACATGGAAGAGGGCCCCTCGGCTTCCGGTGACCATCCGCGTGGACTGGGACCACTACGTGATCCTGGAAATGGATACGGACCGGCCTTACATATTCCATGAAGAGGTGGTAAAGAGCTATCCCCCGGGCCACCTCAAGAAGAAGGGGAAGCATCCTTGGAAATGAAGGGATACTCTGAAGGGAGATGAGGCACACCTGAGGGAGGGCCTGAAAGGAGGAGCAGGTCCTGCCTTCTCTTTCAGGAATCTGCATCATGGTTTTCCCTGAGGAGGAGAGGCTTCCTCTTAGTAGGCTTCAAAGCTGCTGTGGTCATCCCTGGGGGCCCGGCTGTTGGGGAGATTGAGCAGTCCCGGGAGCAAGGCCGAAAAACAGATGTGGAAGGTGAAAAAAGAATTTGATATCAGGCGATTTGAGTGTTATATTTAAATAGAACTGGTTGTCTAAAGGGGGCGAAAAGGGTTCGACGGGGACAATTGAGGTCAAGGTTGCATACCGAGGTTCCTGCCTCCTCGTAAAAAAGGGTGGGGTTAAATATAGTCGCCGACAATTACGACTACGCTTTGGCCGCGTAAGGCCACGTTCCATCAGCTCAGCCCGCGGGGCTGATCGGGGCGTCGGACAGCGGGCTAGCCGAATCCCTTGGCTCATGGGGGAGGAGGCGAATTCCTACGTGAGCTGGCCCTCCGAGGATCCTGCTCCTGGGAGCTGAGGAGGGCGAGAACCAATACAGGAGCTAAGTATGTAGATGCCTTGGCTGAAGGTCTCCGGACGCGGGTTCGATTCCCGCCGCCTCCACCACTCCATAGCCTAATAGTCTTCCGAGGATTCCTTGGGAGACGTTGACTGATTCAACCTTATTCAAAAAGTCTCGAAAATATCCCTCCTTAATGAGCCCCTTTTGATCAAAACCTTCTTATTCGTCACCGTTATTTCTGTGGATAGATACCTATCTGGAATTCTTTTTTTAAGAAAATCCCTCGAAACAATAAATCAATTCCTTCAATTGAGAAAAAAACTCCAAGATTATATCCATTTCTTTATCCCTTTGTACTAGAACAATTCACATCATTATAAAGGTATGAAACTTGAGTATCTTGATATTTATCTGCAGATATTATAACATNTGTTGTTGTGTTTAATCATGGACCAGTGGTATATTACTAGATGAAAGGTCATTAAATTGACACTGAAGATCGAAGTTTTCTCGTGTTGGTGTAAGGAGATCCGGGAAAAGCTNACCTTGATCACCGGTCCTAAAAGGCGCGATGCGGTGGTTGTTCCGGGCCTGCCCGTGGACATTGTGGTGGAACTGGATGTGATCACCAGCATGCCCGGCGGAGTGAGACCATGAGTAACCAGAGATTGAAGTCCCCAAAAGTCGCCTTCATCTCCTCTTTTGTGCCGCGGCAATGCGGCATTGCCACATTTACATCGGATTTGATCGCCCATACCGCAAAAGCGTCCTCGGGCGAATTGGCTGCGGAGGTCATTGCCATGGAAGCGGCTGATCACTTCAGCTACGGTGATGAAGTCAAACTCACCATCCGCAGGGACCAAAAGAGGGATTACCTGCTGACCGCTGCCGACCATATCAATTACAGCGGCGTCAACCTCGTAAGCCTGCAACATGAGTATGGCCTGTTCGGCGGCAAGGCGGGGAGCTACATCTGTGAGCTCCTTGAGAATCTTTCTGTGCCGGTGGTTACCACCTTCCACACGGTATTGGAAAAACCGGACACACCATATCACGACGCATTGATCCGTATTGCCGACGTCTCCAGCAAAGTGGTGGTCATGAGCCTGCGTGGCATGTCCATGCTGCGTGAGATCTACGGTGTGCCCGCGGACAAGATCGAGATGATCCCGCATGGCATCCCCGATCTACCCTTTGAGGACCCTGGACCATATCAGCGGGGCCTCGGATTCGCAGACCAAAAGCTCATCCTCACCTTCGGCCTGATTGGACGCAACAAGGGTATCGAGTGGGCCATACGCTCACTTCCCGAGGTCGTGAAGCGGGAGCCGTCCATCCTCTATGTCGTGCTTGGGGCCACGCATCCAGAGGTGAAGCGCAACGATGGCGAGGAGTACCGCATCTCCCTGCAGGGACTGGTGCACGATCTTGGGCTTGAACGCCATGTTGTGTTCATTAACCGATTCGTGACTGATGATGAATTGCATCGATTCCTGAACGCGGCCAACTATTATTTGACGCCTTATTTACACAAGGAACAGCTCACAAGCGGCACACTTGCCTTCGCCGTTGGAATGGGCAAAGCGGTCATCTCGACCCCCTACTGGCATGCCGAGGAATTGCTGGACGGCGGACGCGGCATACTCGTTCCATTCCGAGACCACGAGGCCATCGTCGCGGCGTTGATCGGCCTGATCGATGATCCAGCGGCATGCAATGCCATGCGCGGGCGCGCCTTCGAGTTCGGTCGCACCATGACCTGGACCAGGACCGGCGAGGCATACTGGCAGCTATACCGACGTTTGGCCGTGCCGGCGGCGCCGGCAGCGGCCCTGGATATGGAAGCCACGCCCAGGAAGCGAGTGACCGTCAAAGAGCTTCCCGAACTTCGGCTGGACCACTTCCTGCGCATGTCGGACGACACCGGCATCTTCCAGCATGCCCGACATACCATCCCGGACCGCGTCCACGGCTACTGCACCGACGACAACTCCCGCGCCTTGGAGGTTATGGTCCGTTGTCATCACCAGCATCAGGATCAGGAGTCGCTCAAGCTGATGGAAATCTATTTTGCCTTTCTCCTGCATGCCCGGAAGCCGGACGGCGGTTTTCACAATTTCATGTCGTATGAGCGGTGCTTTCTCGCACCCGTCCAGTCCGACGACGCCACCGCGAGGGCGATCTGTGCCCTCGGTGCGCTTATCGCCTACTCCCCAAGGCCGTCGCTGGCCAAACTTGCCCAGGAGGCACTCCTGCACGCCATCACTGGAGCGGACGACTTCAGCCTACGCGGCCGGGCCTACGAAATTTTCGGTCTTGCGGATTATCTCAAGGGATCTCCCGATGATGTGAGCATGCGCCGGGAAATGGGCAAGGCCGCGGATTGCCTCATGCAGGCGTATCGACAATGCGCCACATCGGATTGGCCATGGTTTGAAGATCGGTTGACCTACGACAATGCTGTATTGCCCCATGCTCTCTTTATCGCTTCTAAGACGCTGAGGAGCAAGGCGTATCGCGAAACGGCCATCGATGCCTGCCGTTTTCTCATTGAGGCCACTTTCACCGGCGGTCACTTTTCTTTCGTGGGTTGCCATGGATGGTATCCCAAAGGCGGGGAAAAGGCCCATTTTGATCAGCAACCCATTGAAGCGGCATCCACCGTGCGCATGTTGCGCGAGGCGTTCGCGGCCACGGGGGACGCCTCCTTTGTCAGGCTGATGCGCAAGGCGTTCTACTGGTTCTTTGGGGACAACGATGCAGGCGTCGCCCTCTTTGACTTCAGATCCCAAGGTTGCCACGACGGCTTGAACCCGGGTGGGGTCAACCTGAATCAGGGCGCGGAGAGCCTGACCAGCTACATGCTGGCGTACCTGAGCATCGAGGAAGAGCAGAACACCGTCCCTGCGGTTAAGGCTGCCAAATCATGAGATTAAGATCACAAGGGGGCGATAAACAATGAAGCCAATCGTTATCATTTCTAGCTGGCCGCCGAGACTGTGCGGTATAGCCACCTTCGCCGAAGAAGCGCGTGAGTTCATCCAAAAACATAATCCTGGACGCGATGTGCTGGTGATCAGCCATACAGACGGCGGCGGTGACGGCGTATTTCCCCTGATTGACATGGCGCGGCGTGACTGGTGGAGGCCAGTGGCGAAAAAGATCGAGGAGATCGATCCCTCTGCCGTTCACATCGAGCACGAATACGGCCTCTATGAATATCACGACGAGCGCGGCGCTGGCGACAACAACGCCGGCTTTCTGGCCCTGCTCGGGGCCATACAGGACTATCCCATCGTGGTCGAGCCGCACACAGTGCATGGCCGTTTGCGCCACGCGGAGGCCAATTTCATCTACCAGCTGTGCAAGCTCGCCGATGTGGTGTTGTTCAAGTGCGCCTACCAGAAATGGCGGCTCCATTGGACCTTCGACGGCTTCGGCTGGATAATGCCGCGCAACATCATGATCGTGCCGCACGGCGCCCGTCCCGACCGGTACTGGCCGGTGGAAAAGGTGCCGGAATTGCGCGCCGAACTCGGTCTGGACCGGGCACGCCACCTCGGCCCGCACCTCGTGGGGCTGGTCGGCTGGATCCAATCGAACAAGCGCTGGGATATCCTGGTCTCCATGTGGCGGGAAATCGCCCTGGAAATCAAGCGTCGCACCGGCGAGGAGTGGGATCTGCTGGCGGCCGGCACCATACGTGATCCCCATGACCGGCCGCACTACGAGAAATATAAAAGCGAGGTGAAACGTCTGGAGCGCGAGGGATTGGCGCATTACTATGAGTTTGTGCCGCGGGGAGACATCTACTACAAGATGATGGCCGTCTGCGACTTCATCGTGCTGCCTTCCCAGGATGAGACCCAATCCGGCACCCTGGCGCGCATCATCGCCCTGAACAAGCCCTATATCACCACGGCGCCAATGGAGGGGTTGACCTCCCAGACACTGGAAAGCGAAGGCGGGCTCATGTTCACCACGAAAAAGATGCTGAAGGAGAAGGTCATCCGTCTGGCCTGCTCCGAGGCGCTGCGCATGAAGCTTGGCGGTAACCTCCGGCGCTACCTGGATGAAGTGGTGTCATGGGACGTGGTTGCCGAACAGTACAACGAGGCCTACCAACTCGCCCGCGACGCGAAGCGAACGGGCAGAGCGCCTGAACTGCCCATGGAGTTCGAATGATGGCCAGCACGATGGATCTGTTCCACCGCCACCCAGACAATCCTATCCTGAAGGTGCGGGCGCTGCCCTATGCAGCCAACGCCGTGTTCAATCCCGGCGTCGTCCAGGTGGACGGCGAAACCCTGCTGCTCATGCGGGTCGAGGACCTTTGCGGCCGTTCCCATCTGGCCTGCGCCCGCAGCCGCGACGGCGTCGGAGACTGGCGGGTAGACGCCGCCCCAGCCTTGTCGCCCGGCTTAGTAGCCCATCCCGAGGAAGCCTGGGGCGTGGAGGATGCCCGCATTACCTGGATCGAGGAGCGGACAGAATGGGTGATCGCCTACACGGCCTATTCCGAATGCGGGCCGCTCGTGTCCCTCGCCACGACTCGGGATTTTCGTTCCTTCCAACGGTTGGGCCCGGTGCTGCCGCCGGAGAACAAGGACGCCGCGCTCTTTTCCCAGCGCATCGGCGGACGCTATTGCATGCTACATCGTCCCGTTTCAGCTATGCCGGGCGTCCTCGCGCACATCTGGATTTCTTTTTCTCCCGACCTGCGTTGCTGGGGCGGGCACCGGCTGCTGCTGCCGGCCCGGGGGCCGGGTTTCTGGGATGCCTCCAAGATCGGCATCGCCGCGCCGCCCCTGGCGACGCCCAAAGGCTGGTTGCTCCTCTATCACGGCGTGCGCCGCATGGGGGCGGGAGATGTGTATCGCCTGGGCCTGGCCTTGCTCGATCTTGATGATCCAAGCCGCGTGATCCGCCGTCTCGACCACTGGGTATTCGGCCCCCAATTCCCCTATGAACGGACGGGCGACACCCCCAACGTCGTCTTCCCCTGCGGATGGATCCTGGACGGAGATGAAATTCGGCTGTACTACGGCGCCGCTGATACCTGTATTGCCCTCGCCAGCGCAAGCCTTCAGAAATTGCTCGCCTGCCTTCTGAACGATCCATCCCATGGATGTCTGAAATGAGAATTGCATTGATTTCGCCCATTGCCTGGCGCACACCGCCGAAACATTATGGTCCCTGGGAACAGGTGGTCGCCTTGCTCGCCGACGGCCTGGCTGCGAGGGGACATGATGTCACCCTGTTTGCCACCGGCGATTCACGCACCACTGCACGCCTGCGCGCCGTCTGCCCGCGTCCCTGCGAAGAAGACAAGTCGTTGGATCCCAAGGTGTGGGAATGCATGCATATCGCGGAAGTGTTCGAACACGCGGATGATTTCCATATCATCCACAACCACTTCGATTTCTTGCCGCTGAGCTATACGGGCCTGATTTCCACCCCGATGGTGACGACGATTCACGGCTTTTCCTCTCCGGCCATCCTGCCGGCATACGAGCGATACAATGGCAGCAGCGCCTACGTGTCCATTAGTGACGCTGACCGGAGCGAGCGGCTCGATTATGCCGCCACTGTCTATCATGGCATTGACCTCGCGCAGTTCACCTTTCAGCCTGGATCCGGGAGTTATCTGCTGTTCTTCGGACGCATACACCCGGACAAGGGCGCGGCCGATGCGATCGCCATCGCTCAGGCGGTGGGCATGCCCCTGGTCATGGCTGGCCCTGTTCAAGATAAATCTTACTTCGCAAGCGAGGTCGAACCGCATGTGGACGGCCAAACGGTCCGCTATCTGGGCACAGCCGGTCCCGAGGAACGTAACCGCCTGCTCGGCGGTGCCCATGCCCTGTTGCACCCCATCGCCTTCGCCGAGCCGTTCGGCCTCTCCGTTGTGGAGGCCATGGCCTGCGGCGCACCGGTGGTGGCCTTTGCCAAGGGCTCCATGCCGGAGCTGATCAGGGACGGGGAAACAGGATTTATCGTCCACACCGTGGAGGAGGCCGTGCGCGCCCTCGGGCGGGTTCCGGAGATCTCGCGGGCAAGGTGCCGTCGAGAGGCGGAGACGCGTTTTTCTGCCGAACGCATGGTGGAGGACTATATCGCCGTCTACGAGAAGGTCATAGCCGGACAGGAAAACGTGCGGCCGTGGGGCTACTACCAAGTGCTCTCCGACCGGCCGGACCACAAGGTCAGGCGCATTACCCTGCATCCCGGCAAGCGCCTGTCGNTGCACCGGCACCGGCGCCGATCCGAGCACTGGCACCTCGTGCGGGGCGCGGCCGTGGCGCGGGTGGGAGACAAGAAGCATCGCCTGGCCGCCGGGGATTCCATCCACATTCCGCGGNGCGCCGTCCATCGCATCGCCAATGTGGGCGAAGAGGACATGGTATTCATCGAGGTGCAGCGGGGGGAGTATTTCGGTGAGGATGACATCGAGCGGCTGGAGGACGAGTATGGCTGGCCATAGACTCGTCCGCCGTCACGAACACAATCCGATCCTGACGCCGGATGATGTACCCTACCCGGTGGCCACTGTGCACAATGGGGCCGTGACGCGGCATAACGACCGCTACGTGATGCTGTTTCGTGCCCATTTGCGTAACGGCCGTTCGATCATCGGCATGGCGGAAAGCGGGGACGGATTCAATTTCATGGTCCGGCCTGATCCGTGGCTGGCGCCCGCTGTTGACGGGGTGTTCGCCCAATACGAGGCATTTGGAGTGGAGGATCCCCGCATCTGCCGGATCAATGGGGCCTACTACATCACCTACAGCGCCTATTCGGCGCACGGCGTGCGCATCGCACTTGCCAGGACGGAGGATTTCCAACATATCGAGCGCATCGCCTTGATCACCCAGGCGGATTATCGTAACATCGTTCTCTTTCCACAGCGCTTTGACGGCCGCTACGCCCGTCTGGACCGACCGCACACCGGCATCAACCCATGGTCCATCTGGATCTCCTACTCTTCCGACCTCATCCATTGGGGTGAATCGCGACGGCTGATGGCGCCTATGCCTTACCATTGGGACGAACTCAAGATCGGGCCCGGCGCCACGCCGTTTGCTACGGACCGGGGTTGGCTGCATATCTTTCATGGCGTCTTCCAGACAATGAGCGGCGCTGTCTACCGGCTCGGCGCCGCCCTGCACGACCTCGATGATCCGGGGAGAATCGTGGCGGTGGCGGATAATTGGATCCTCGAGCCGGAGGCTCCGTGGGAACGTTCGGGCTATGTGCCCAACGTGGTGTTTTGCTGCGGTGCGGTCCCTGAAGCGGACGGAACAGTGAAAATCTACTGGGGTGGAGCGGATACTGTGATGTGTGCCGGCATCGCATATATTGATGAACTCGTGGATGCGTGCCTGCAGCGGCCACGTGCAGCGATGCCCGGAAATATTGGGAAGTGATGGGATCAGACCGACCGAATATTTATACCAACAGGTGCGCGTGCGCTACCTGCACCTCAAGTGCGGACTATATTCCTTCTGTTCTGTCCCGGGTGGGGAACGCGGTAGGAGAGGAGGAGCTTTGCGGGCCCGAGGGCCTATGGACTACCAATGGATCCCGCGGAAGATGACGTCGGTTCGGATGTTTTCTTTGTACTTCTCCACTATGCGGAACATGCCCTCCATCACCTCGTCGGTCAGATAGTGGGGTACT